>JAQBQS010000003.1 GCA_028286885.1 Patescibacteria group bacterium | reverse complement strand
TTATTCCTCACCGCGAAGAGGAGCTTTATATTACAAGGGTAGTTTATTTTCCGTGCTTATTTTTCGTCCGCGCCCGTATGGAAAATACCAACACAAAAAGTTACTTAACCCCTTGTGGCGGTAAAATAGTTCTTTGCTTCACAAAAACCCGCATCGTTTCGGATGCGGGTTTTTTATCTTGATTCAAATTTAGAATTAGATGACGTTCACGACTTTCTTGCGAATGACCGTTCCGTCAAATTTCGTCTGTCGCTTGCTTGAGAACTTCACGACGCCGTCCTGGCTTGCAAAGAGCGTGTGATCCTTGCCAACCATGACGTTTGATCCTGCCAACATTTTAGTACCGCGCTGGCGGATGATGATGGAACCCTTCTGCGCGGCCTGGCCGTCGTAGAGCTTGGTTCCCAGGTATTTAGGATTTGAATCTCGGAGGTTACGCGCGGTACCCCCGGCTTTTCTATGTGCCATAGTAGTTGTATAATAAAGGGGTTCGAGAACTCGTCCGCCTTTATATTTCCTTTAGGAATGCCTGATAAATTTAGGTGGTATGAGTATACAAGAAACCCTTTTAAAAATCAAGGGGGCGGGGAAGAAGGGGCGAATTGCGCTTGAATGCCTTGTGCTGGCACTTGTCCTTTCCGCCGGTTTTCTTGTCTATTCTCAGTCTGTAAAAGCCAAAAGCCTGCCGGCAGCTCCTGCGCCAGCCACAACCCCCGAACCGCCGATTGTGCTCGACATTCCTGCAAAATCCGAACCAGTTTCTCTTGCTCCTGAAAATACACCTGCTGAGTCTGCACCTAAAGCAACCCTTCAACCCTCCTCATCAAAAAAGTTTGCAGCCTCAAAAAGTGGTAAAGTATATTATCCAATTGACTGCAAGGCCCTCGGGCGTGTAAAGTCAGAGAACCGCATTTATTTTTCAAACGAAACCGAGGCCAAAGCTAAAAATTTAACGCTCTCAAAATCCTGCCATTAAATTTACATGTCACCGACCCGAAAAATAATTACCGCCGTCATTACGGTCCTGGCACTCGCAGGCTGCTTCGTCGCGTTCCGAAGGGAAGGCAAGGCGGTCGTGGAGAAACAGGCCGCAACCGAATCTCCTGCGCCCGTTGTGAAAGGAGCTGAGAAAACAACATCGGCCGTTTCAACCGACTACTCGACGTCCGCAATGGCGAGCCACTTGGAGCTGACTCCCGGGAATGTCATCTGGTTCACTAACTACTACCGAAAGCAAAACGGACTGAAAACGCTTTCGACGGCATCAAAATTAAACCGATCGAGCTCCGACAAGTTAAGCGAGATGCTCAAGTACCAATACTTCGACCACACGCGGCCGGGAAGCACGCGCACATTCGACGCATTCATCGATGCCGAGAATTACGACTTCATCAAGATCGGCGAGAATCTCGCCATGGGAGACTTCAAGACAAGCAAGGAGGTCGTCGACGCTTGGATGAAGAGTCCCGATCATCGGAAGAATATTCTTGATCCCGTCTATACCAATATCGGCGTATCGGTCCAAACCGGCTCCATGAACGGAACAAAAACGTACTTGTTCGTTCAGCACTTCGGCAAGCCGCGAAGCGACTGTCCGACCGTCGATGACAGCATGTCGCGCGCCATTGCATCGCTCAAATCATCGGTATCCTCTGCACGCGACCAAATCCAGACAAAAGAAGGGGAAGTGGCACAAACAAGCCAAGCCGATCCATCGCAAAACGAGATCATCGACGAGTATAACCAGCTCGTGGATTCTTATAATATTCTCGCGAACAAACTTGGAGGAATTGTAACCGAATATAATAAACAAGTTACCGACTACGACAAGTGCGTACAAGGGAAGAACTAAGGCGTCCGAACCACGGGCGTTTTTGTATGGAGGGAATAGGAGGTTGCAAAATATATGAATGTCGCACAATATACCTTTTACGACATAGTATATTGTTATGACTTCTAATCCAATCAAAAGACCGCCCTTTGGCAGTCTTGATCATAGATCTTATTCGCCTGAATCTCCTCCTCCATCCTTGAACATGCTATTCGTCGCATGTGGCAAGTATAATAATGGATCCAGATATGCATTCGTCGGTGCAATCGGCATCGTGTAATTTTTGCCCTTGCAACCGTTTGATGCAACAGTATCAACGCGCGCTCCTTTTTCACCATTCACACCGTTTGCCGCATATACGGTTAGATGCAAATGAGGTCCTGTGGCATGTCCTGTCTGGCCGCTGTAGCCGATCAGATCACCGGCTTTGACGATTTGACCCGTTGCCGCCTTGATGACTGACAGATGGCCATAGGCGGTCGCCAGGCCGTTTGTGTGCCTGATGAAGACCCACTTGCCAAACGATGCCTTGTAGCATGTCAGATCGGTATTGCCGGTTCCCTCGACTGTTCCGTCAGCGGCGGCATAGACAGCCGTCCCGACCGACGCTCGAAAATCGACGCCGCTATGCGATCCGGAAACGTACAAACGCTTTGCATCGACCGTCTTGCCGAAGCGCTGCGTAACAACCGGATTTGCAAGCGGCCATGACAAGGGCGATGACCCGGCTGCCGGCAGCGAATTGGGATTGATCGTGAACTTCAGCTGAGATTCGTAGTCAAAGAGCTCCTTGTTAAGCTCCGCTACGCGCGCCTTGGTATCCGACAACAGCTTCTGATATTGGGATTCCTGATCCTTTGTCTGCGCCAAGAGAGTCGCTTTCTCGGTCGCCTGCGCGTCAATGACCTGTTTCTGGTCAACCAAGTCCCCTTTTAAATTTTGAAGTTCGGATTTTTTCTGCGCGAGCGCAACCTGAGATTGCTCAAGCGAGGATTTCGCATCTTGCATGCTGACAACCTGGTTTTTCAATTTTGATTGCACTTGCGACAAGTCGTCAAAGTCCCGCAAAAAATCAGAGACTGAGCTGTTTGTAAGCATGAGACCGAGCAGCGTCTTCTGGTCATTTTCGTAAACCGATCGTACTGTCTCGGAGAGCGCTGAAGCATTCCTTTCTATTCCTTGACCCAAGTCGCCGATCTGATTTTGGTTCTCTTGTATCGTAAGCGCCGTCCTATCGATCTTCTTGCCGGTCAGGTTCAAGTTCGTCTTGAGCTTCTGCTGATTTTTGGCAATTCCGTTCAATGTCGATTGAAGCGTCTGCGCCTGACCGTCGATCGAGTCGACCTGGGCCTGGTACGCGTTAACCTGGGCGCTCAGAGCCTGAATCTCGGCATTCTTGGCGTCAATGCTTCTTTGCAGATCCGTTGCCGATGTCGTCGCGGCAAGCACCGAAAAAGGATTGCCGAAGATTGCAGCAATTGACAAAATCACTAAAGAATTGTTAATGGTTTTCCTCATTATTATTGTAAGTAATTATGATATCAAAGAAACAGCTTTCTCGATTCTGACTATCGTCTCTTCCCTTCCTAAAATATCGGCAAGGGTAAACGGATCAGGCGACTTGTCGCGTCCGGACAACGCAAACCGCATGGGCCATAGCACATTCCCCTTCCCCGCTTCCTCCGCATAGGACCAAAGCGATTCCTTTACCGTCACGGCATTCCAATTTTTCTCATCAATATTTTTTAAAATTCCTAAAACTTTTTCAAGATGCAGCTTGGCGTTCGCAAGTTCGTTTCCTTTTCCTGGCAGTTTTGCCAAGTCGATTTGCGGGGTTGAAATGCAGTAATCAAATTCTCCCTCATCAGCCATCTTGAAAAGTTCGCCGAAATAGTTCAGGCGTTCCGTAATAACAGGCACGAGCTTGGAAAGCATTTCATCAGAAATCCCCGATAGTTTTTCAGGCATGAATTTTTTGATCAAATTTTTCTGCTCATCACTTGATAACTTTTTGATATATTCGCGATTAAACCAATTCAGCTTTTCCGGATTAAATACTGCTGGAGATTTCTGCACTTGATTCAATTTGAAAGCTGCAACGAGTTCGTCTTTTGAAAATAATTCCTGCTCGGTACCTGGATTCCATCCGACCATCGCGACCATGTTGAGGAGCGCTTCCGGCAAGTAGCCGAGATCTCGATATTCCGTCATTGCAAGCGCGCCTTTGCGTTTTGAAAGCTTCTGCTTGTCGAGACCGAGAACGAGCGGCAGGTGCGCATAAACCGGCGTCGGCGCCCCAATTGCACGCTGAATCAGAATTTGGCGCGGCGTATTTGATACGTGATCCTCTCCGCGAATGACATGCGTGATGCCTTCGTCGAAATCGTCCACTACAACGGCGAGATGAAACAATGGCTCATTGATATTTTTTGCGATCACAAAATCACCGAGATCTTTCGTGTGCATCGTAACATCGCCTTTGATTTCGTCATGGAACGTGACATCAATATTCGGATTTTTGAATCGCACAATTTCTTTGATTACTCCCGAGCCGTCTTTGGCTTCTTCTTTTGAAATGTACGCATGCCCGTCAGCAATCATTTTTTCCAACACTTCTTTGTGGCGCAAATTATTTTCAGATTGCCGCACAAAAATATCATGCTCAAGTCCGAGCCACTTCAAGCTGTCCAAAATATTATTCTCGTATTCAACAGTAGAGCGCGCCTTGTCAGTGTCTTCGATTCGAAGCACGAACGTTCCCCTGTTCTGTCTTGCAAATAAATATGCAAAAATAGCAGTCCGATAACTACCTGAATGCAAGTTCCCTGTCGGGCTTGGGGCGAATCTCGTGACGACTTTTTGGTCCATATATCCAGGGATTATAGCAAAAATAAGGGGTTTTGATTACCTTGACTTATAATAAATTACATGTTAGTGTATTTTCAATGTATATTAACTTCATTAAAATAAAAAATTTATGAACAAGCCGACTTTAGAAGAAATAAGAACGAAACATCAAACAGCACTCCAACTACTGTACGAATTCGAGCAAACGATTCCACATCTCAGCGAAATTTCAAGAGATTACGCGCCCAGGATGGTAAATATGACAAGAAGTCAGTGCCATATTATTGTAGCAAACGTGTTCGGAGAGCCCTCTGAAACAACACAAAACCTTAAGAGTATGCTACTGGAAAAGACAGGCATCGAATCTGCGGACATGGCGTTTGAGGAAATCTATCAGAAATTTGAGACAAAAATTTCCAACCTTGACGAAAGGATGCTAATTTCGGCAAATGATGGGCTCGATAAGCTACTTATCGAAATAAGAGGCTTCAAGGAAAGATATCTTTGATATCTCAAAAGCCGCAACAATGTTGCGGCTTTTTTTATATTATTTTTTTTCTATGTGCGAAAGCCCGATTTCCAAAACTTTCTCCGCGATCTTCTTGGCAGCGTCCGGCTGGAAGAACGCATGCGCCGCGGCGGCCATCTTGTCGTGCAGGATGAGGTCGTCGTTGATGCGGTTGATCTCCTCGATCAGGACATGTGGCGTGAGGTTCTTTTCCTCGACGACCTGGCACGCTCCGGCGCGCGCATAGGCATACGCATTCTTGCGGGCATGATCGTTATTGGAAACGGTAAACGGAACGATAATCGAGGGAACGCCCCATGATGCAATCTCAAAAATCGTCGATCCGGCGCGCGAGATGACAACAAACGCAATGCCTGCCGACATGCGCATCTCAAGAATATTCAGAAACGGTATCGGTTTATAGCGATTGCGGAACTGACTGTCGCGCAAAATGTGTTCCGATCGTTTCTTGACCTCGTCGAAGAGATTTTTTCCGGTCTGATGGATAATCTGATATTTAGGCAGAAGGTCAGCCAGCGCTTCCAGAATTTTCTCGTTGATAAGCTGGGCACCGCTTGATCCCCCGAGAATAAAGATTACGGGAACTCCCGCTTCCAGGCCAAAATATTCAATCCCTCCGTGAGCAATATGCTCGAGTTCCGGACGAACCGGCTGGCCGACATGGGCCGTCTTGCCTGCCGGGAAAAATGCGAAGGATTCTTTATAAGAAACGGCAATAAATTTTGCAAACTTTCCCGCCCATGCGGTCACGCGGCCGGGCGCATAGTCTGATTCATGGATGACAACAGGAATGCCCAAAAGTCGCGCGGCAAACAGCGTAGGAAAAGAGGCGTAGGCTCCCTTGGCAAACACCACATCGGGATACAGCGAGAAGACTGCAA
Organism: Patescibacteria group bacterium; assembly: GCA_028286885.1. Classification (GTDB taxonomy): domain Bacteria; phylum Patescibacteriota; class Minisyncoccia; order Phycocordibacterales; family UBA1006; genus CAIXMG01. The sequence goes on along the minus strand of JAQBQS010000003.1, from coordinate 117,539 downwards.
AAAATCCCTGGACAACGCCGATTGCCATCTTGATTATATCCAGAGGAATCTGAAGCGAAAACGAAACGCGCATCTTCCCCGCGGAAACTTTTTTGTATTGGATGCCGTTTTCAAACAGCGCCTGCTCGTCGTATGGCGCATCGGAAAAATAGTACATGCGGACGTTCGCTATTTTTTCCTCGTCGACGATTTTGTTTATTTCCTGCGCAACCGCGATCAGCGGATAGAAATGCCCGCCCGTTCCACCGCCGGTAAAGAGAATTTTGATCATGGAGACATTGTAACAAAAAATAAGCTGGTGCGAAATCCCCTCCTTTCTAAGGAGGGGTGGCATGCGATGGCCTCGAGCATGACGGGGTGGTATGGATATTATTTCTTGAAAATAGTGGATTCTTTCTGCTGGGTTCTTGAAATGTTCAAGACGATTCCGATCGCACCGATCGCAAATGCGAGCGCTGTTCCTCCGTGCGAGATGAAAATCAAGGGCAATCCGCCAAGCGGAAATACCGCCGTAGCCGAGGCAATGTTCAAGAATGATTGGAAGACGATGAGTCCTACGATTCCAATAACCAAAAGCTTTCCAAACGGATCCTTGATGCGGTTGGCAATCCAAATGCCGCGGAAGAAAAACATGACATAGACGAGAATGATGACAAGAAGACCGAGGAAACCGAACTCCTCGCCCGCAACCGAGAAAATCGAGTCACCCAGAGGTTCCGGCAAATACTGGAACTTCTGGATTCCCTGCCCGAATCCGCGGCCCGTGAGCTTTCCTGAACCGATCGCGATCAGCTGCTGCTGAACCTGGTATGACGAGCCGAGAGCATCGCGCGACGGATCGATGAAGTCCTTGATACGAGCCATAAGGTATGGACGCATGACAAGGAGGCTACCTCCTGCGATAATGCCAATTGCGAGCATAATGCCGATATCACGCCACTTGGCGCCGGCAAGAATGTACATAACGACGCCGGTTACGAGAATAATGAGAAAACTATCGGTATCCGGCTGCGCCAAGAGGAGCGCGCCGACAATTCCCATAATAATTCCAAATGGAACGAGCCCTTGTGAAATGTTTACGATTTTCGCCTTCACAACGGAAAGCCACGCAGCCAAGTAGATGATGACGGCGAATTTCGCGAACTCAACAGATTGGAACGACAGCGGACCTAAATTCAGCCAGCGCCGTGCGCCGCCGTGAGCAAATCCGATATGCGGCACAAATACGAGAATAAGAAGCACGAGTCCGAGACCGTAAATTGCAAGCGCATATTTTCGCAAAAACTCTATCGGAAAGCGCAGCATGATGAAAAAGAGAATGATTCCCCCGCCGAGACCCAGAACAAACTGGTTGAAAAGAATTCCTTTGAATTTTGCAGCATCGCCGAATGCCGAAAATGATGCCGAGAGAAACACGAAAATTCCGATCACGACGAGCGCAACCGAAAGCCAGAAAAAGAGTTTGTCGAATTGGAAGTATTTTTTCATAAGGTTCGTCTTCCCGGACGCATCCTGGCCTCGGATGCGAGCCGGGATCCAGGACTGATTAGTGAAAATTCAAATTTCCCAGAGCCTGGGTCCCGGGTCGCGCCTCTGAGGCCAGAGGCTTGCCCGGGAGGACGCATCACTACCCCACCATCGAGATGATCACGCCCACGACGGCTGCCATAATGGCGATGATCCAGTAGCGCATCGTAATCTTTTCGCGCGACCAGCCGAGCGCCTGGAAGTGGTGATGAAGCGGCGCGATTCTGAAAATCTTGCGGCCGAAGTATTTCTTGCTTGCAATCTGGACTGCGCTCGAAAACGACGTTGCGACAAGCAGAACGCCGATGACAAGAAGCAAAATAACCGAATTGGTCAAGAATGCCACGAACGCGAGCGTCAGCGTAAGGCCGAGCATTCCCGTTTCTCCCATGTAAAACCGCGCCGGCGGAATATTGAACCATAGGAACGCCAGGATTCCACCCGCAATTACCATACAGAGCGCAGCAATATCGATCAAATCCTTGGTATAGGCAATGAAGCCGTAGGCCGTAAACGCGACTGCCATGACGCCGCCCGCGAGTCCGTCAATGCCGTCGATCACGCGAGATGAAAATGTTCCGAGAACGACCAGAACGAAGAACGGGATGAATCCCCACCCGATGCCGATGTCTCCGATAAACGGAATGTGCACCGTATGCATGCCGAGCTTGAAATAAAACCAAAACGATGCAATGAGTCCGATCAAAACGACCAAGAGGACAAGATACTTGCTCGAAAGTCCTTGGCGGAACATCGTAAACCGATCGGTAAAAATTTCGAGGAAATCTTCAAACAATCCAAACAGCCCTCCGAAGACGAGCGCCGCAAGCGGCAAGAGCGTCTGGCCTCGCGAGAGAAAATCGAGCTTGTCGAATGTCGTGCCGCCGATTATTTTGGAAAATACGAATATCGCCAAAATGACGATGACAACCGAGAACCAAATAATGATTCCTCCTACGCGAGGAGTTCCCGTCTCGGTTTTCTCGTCATGGATATTCTTGAAGGCATCCGACATTGCGACGTCGTTGTCGAGCCGAGATGACCCTTTCCATAATTTGTATTTATAAAAATACTTCGTAAAAAGCGGCGTAATGAGAATTCCGACGACGAATGAAACGACTGATGGCAAGAAAACCTTGAGAATTGATGAGGGGATCATATATAGTCCCTAGTGTATCAAGAAATCAGCCAAAACAAAAAGCCTTGCGGCTTTTAGCTTGTAAAAATATTTTCCTCGACTTTTTCGCCGATCGCTTCCCTCTTTGCGAATTCGGTTGCGAAGGCTGAGAAATTCGGGAGCTCGGAAACCTGCGTTATGCCGAGGAAGCGAAGTGCGTCGAACGTTCCCTTGTACTTGGTAATGCGCTTGTCATCTTCGTTCGGAACTTTTTCGATCAGTCCGCGGATCTGCAAATTGCGAAGCATGAATCCGGAATTTACACCTCGAATGAAATCAATGTCAGGCTTGGTTGCGCCATCCTTATACAAGATGATTGCAAGCGTTTCAAGCGCCCCCTTGGACAGGGGATCCGAAAGTTCCTGCTTCTTGATATCTTGGATCATCTCGCCCATTTCAGGATGCGTCGCGAGCATGGCCTCGTCGGCGTTCCGCATCAAAATAATTCCATGTCCTGTCAGATTTTCCTCGAGCATTTTGAGAGCATCAGAAATTTCACCTTCTGCCACACTAAACACTTTCGCGAGCTTCTTGATAGAAACGGCTTCGCCGGTGTAAAACAAATAACTTTCAATTTTTTGGGTTAGGTTCATACGGTTGGTGGATTTACTAATTCAATATCATCGAAATTTTCATTCTGCATCACGCCCGCAATTCCCTTCTTCACGAGCTCGAGAATTGCAAGAAACGAGACGACGGCAAATACTTTAGCTTGACGGCGTTCAACAGGATCAACTGCGTTCCGATACTTGTCCATCATGTCGCGCGAATGGAACGTAATGCCGGACTGGATCCTTTTGGCGAGATTTTCGATTACCTCTTCCAGCTTTACGACTGTCTTGATAGCTTTCTCAGGAATCTTTTCAATGATTGGAAATGCCTGGAATAAATTCTGAATCAACGAATCAAGAATACTCGTCGTGATTTGTACGTCCGGCGCAAACACAGGCGTCTTGTCTTGATAAGTCCGTTCGAATGAAATTTGTTTCTGCCAAATCGGAACAAGCTTCTCGGCGAAATTTTTCACGATCTGATACTGGCGGATACGCTCCGTCAGATCAGTAATGCTCTCTTCCTCTTCTTCGGACAGTTCCATCGCCGGCAAGAGCGACCTGGCTTTGACAAGAAGCAATGCGCCCGCAACGACGACAAACGACGAGATCTGCCCATACGACAGCTGATGCGTCTCCATGAACTTCAAGAAATCTTCCGTCACGCTTGCAAGCGAAACTTCAGAAACGTGCATCTTGCGATCTTCAATCAGTTTCAACAAGAGATGAATCGGACCCTCAAATTCGGTTGTCTTTACGACGTAATCAGACATAATTATGAGGCTATTGTAACTTTTTTCGTCTTTTGGTACAATCGAGGCCTAAAACATAATATATGAAGTAAAAGACAAATTACTCCACTTTTTGTCCCCTCTCGCAGGGGACATTTTCATTTTCCCTTTATTTTTTATTTAGGATCTATAGTTTAAAATTCAACAAACAAATGCATATGGGAACGAACATAGATTCACTCGACCAAACGAGGACACCAACGCCGAAATCTCTTGCCAATGAAGATATCCGTAACAAGAAGCGTCATAAGCTTTTACCGGAACGCCCTGCTGATTATTCAAAATCTTCAGAGCGCCGACTCGACGCACTTACCTAACGCAAAAGCCGCAAGAAATTCTTGCGGCTTTTTAATGCGTTTATTTCTGCGTGTCGTTATCCTTCGAAAGCAACTGGTCGATGCGGTTGATGTCTCGCGGGAACAGAGTCGCCTCTTTGATGTTCGGAATGTTCAAGAATCGAGCAGTCAATCGTTCGAGCCCCATACCCAATCCTCCGTGCGGCGGAAGCCCGTACTTGAAGGCCTGCAAATAGAAGCTGAATTTCTCGGGATCAAGCCCCTTCCATTTCATTTTCTCGACAAGTTTTTCATATCGGTGCTCGCGCTGGTTTCCAGAGATAAGCTCGAGTCCGCGGAAGAGCAAGTCGTAGCACTTCGTGCGTCCCGGAACATTCTCGTCGTCCATTGCGTAGAACGGACGCTTCGTGCGCGGATAGTTCGTTATAAAAATGAAGTCGGATCCGAATTCCTTTTTCGAATACTCACACAGCCATCGTTCATGCTCGGGATCAAGATCAGGCTCCTGCGTGCAATCAACTCCTGTGGCATCCGAGATGAGCTTTTGTGCGTCAGTAAGTTTCATAGCCGGGAACATATCGCCTTCGGGAATCAAGGGAAATTCCGCACCGAGAAGTTCAAATTCTTTTGAACAAACTTTCTTCAAATGTTCGGTAACATATTTGAGCAATCGCGATTCCATTTTCATGACATCCTCCGGTCCGTCAATGAATCCCATCTCGATGTCGAGCGACGTGTACTCGTTCAAGTGGCGCGCAGTCGCATGCTTCTCGGCACGAAAGACGTTTGCAACCGTAAAGACGCGCTCGAAGACGCCGACCATCATTTGCTTGTAGAGCTGAGGGCTCGTTCCAAGGTATGCAGTCTTGCCGTAAAAATAATCGAACTTGAATACTTCTGTTCCCCCTTCCGCATCTCCTCCCACAATCGCGGGTGCGCGGAACTCGGTGAAATTTTCTTTCGTCAAGAATTCTCGGAATGATCCCAGGATTTCAGACTGCACCTTGAAGATCGCCTGCTCGCGAGGGCGGCGCAATGTCAGCGGCCGATTGTCGAGAAGCGTATCGAGATTCAAGTCTGCAGTTGAGTTGAACGGCAATTCATGAGCTTCAGACAAAACTTCTACTCCCAAAACTTCGAGCTCGATATCTCCGTTGATTTTGTCAGCCTGGATGTTTCGCTCTGGTCGCTTGTTTACTTTTCCGGTTACTTTCACCACCCACTCGCTGCGGAGCGTTTTCGCAATTTCCATCGCAGGCGAATTCGGGAGCGTTACGCCCTGGACTTTGCCAGTGCGGTCGCGGAACTCAAAAAATACCATCTTGCCCTGGTCGCGCCGCGTGTCGGTCCACGCGCAAATCGCGACTTCTTGGTCGATATGCTGATTGAGATCAGCGATCAAAATTCTGTCTTTCATAAAGATAAGTGTCGAAGAAACGAAAAATCGCCTCTTCAAACGTATTGCAATTAATACATTTGCAGGGGCGATTGTTCGAGAACCGCGGTGCCACCCTACTTTTCACTTCATTAGTCTTTGCATTCTCTCCGGGTGTCGGCCGGGTCGTTAAATGCCTGGTTACTATAGCAATTTAAGCCTTTTTCGAAAACTTGACTTTACTCTATATATATGATATACTTTATTCGAAATGCCTATCCTGTCAGGCTTAAGCGACAGAATTCTTTAAAATTTAAAAACAAACCAATGTCATCAGCAAAACAAAACAGACCACCCCTCGATTGCAAAAAGGCGACTCCAGCAGAATTGCGCGATGCCTTTTACGAAAGGCGTCCCATTTCCGGACTCGACGCCACTGCTCCGCACTGCTCTCCGCACAACGACGAAGTATTTCCTGACTATGTAATCAGAAATACTCCCGAAGGAAGACATCTCTTTCCTGGCATAGAAAATGCGGCATGCGGAACAATCAGTACTACGCAACTCCGTGAAGGAGGATTCCTCGGAGAAGACGGCTTCTTCAAAGCCATGCATCAAGGAATCCTGCTGCTCGGAGTAGGAGGAGGACCTCTGGATGAGCATAGTGATCGCAAATCAAAACTCTCGTGCACTGAACTCGTCTTCGCACATTTGAATCTTTTTGCAACTTCTGACAACAGAAAGCTCTACGGTCCTTTTCTCAGGTACGTAAATTATGAGGACAACAACGGAGACAATCTCCTCGGCTGTCTCAACAGAACGTCTCCCGGACTCGAATTGACGCAAGATACCTCTGATGCTCTTATAAAGCTTCAGCTGGGATCATTCGCGCAGAATCTCAAGAAAGGATTCGAGAACGCGGGCACTGACAAAAAGAAGATATCGGAAGTGTACCAAGGAGCATTCCAGTTTTACAGAAACGAGATCGAGCAGAGAAAAATGTTTCTCCAAGGAGAAACAGAGTACTTCGCCGAAAAGAGGAACATCATCCCTCTTGTGCTCAAAGGCCATGAAAACGGAGTGCTGCTCGAGATCAACAGTGATCACCCGCTGATGAACAAGGTAGTATTCTCAAAATGGCCGGTTTCTAAAAAGGAAAAAATCGCTGTCCTGTTCATACGCAAAACGAATGGACAGTTCGCACTCATGCCTAAAAGCGACAGTTCAGAAATGGGTCTTTTCGTCAGAAGCCGCATGCGCGAAGTCACGCAAGTGCTCCGCGATATGGTCTCAAGAAAGGACAAGCGCTACATGCTTTCTCAAGAGGAAATCATGAAGGATGGGGCGATCGACACAGTGAGTGAACTCTACTACGACGAACAGATGTGCATCGTTTCAAACGGTTCCAAGACAGACCCGGACGCCCCAGGACTCATCGGCAGTATACTGACAGTAGAAGATGTAATCGCAGCGGTGCAAATAGCTACTGATATCGATTACTTCGAACCTGCCTTTGAAAAAGGATGTGTCAAAGGAAGATGTGCAGGCGCAAGATGCCCACTCGCTAATATGCATCTTGAAAGATGCTATGAGGTTCGCAATCAAAAAACCTCAACTGCCTCCACCACCTCTGGTATAACCATCGGCGAAGCAATTGAAGTTAAGACAAACGGCTAACAAATACTCGAAGACATGCAATCCATTCGGTTTGCACAGCAGGAACTCCGGTTCCTGCTTTTTTTATTGGAAAGTTTTCTTAAAAAATACCTGCGCAATGCAGGTATTTTTATTACCGATACCCTTCCGCCTGAAGCTCAAAGAGTTCCTTGTATGTTCCGTTAAGCCCTATCAGCTCCTCATGGCTTCCCTGCTCCAGAATCGAGCCGTTCTGAATCAAAATAATCTGATCCGAATCGCGCACATTGCTGAATTTGTGAGAAATGACAATGCGGGTCTGATCCGTATGGTTTGCCTTGAGATGTTTAAAAATCGTATCCTCCGAAACGGCATCGATCGATGCGGTCGGCTCGTCAAGAATCATGATCGGCGCATTGCGATAAAGGGTTCTTGCCAGCGCGAGTTTTTGCTTCTGGCCTTTCGAGAATTCTACGCCTCCCTTGAATTCGGTACCTACTTTTTGATTATATTTTTCAGGAAGAGAGACAATAACATCGGCAATCGTCGTCTCTTGGGCGCTTGCGATAACAAATTTTGAATCATGCTTGGACGTATCGCCGAGCATGATATTTTCCTCGACGGTCTCCTCGGAATAAATCGCATATTCTTGGAGAAGAATTCCCAAACACTCCTTCCATGATTTCAAGTCATATTCTTTCAGTGAAATTCCGTTAACAAGGATTTTTCCTTTCGTCGGGTCATATACCCGAGTAAGCAGCTTGATCAATGTCGTTTTGCCGGCGCCGTTCAATCCGACAATTGCAATATTCTCGCCTGGCGAAAAAACGAGCGAAATATCCTTGAGAATTTTCTTGGTCGTTCCGGGATACGAGAAGGAAACGTTTTTGAATTCGATTGTAATTGGCGCATGAGGATCGAGCAGCTTATCTCCTGAAACAATGAGCGGCTTTATCTCGGTAAAATCCATGAACGTATTCAGATATTTCTTTTGCTCGTTTAAACGGCCGAAGTTTTCAAACAGTGCCTGGATTGCGGATTGGAAACGCGAGATCACGGTAAACGTAAACAGTAGCGATCCAAGAAGAAGCCCCCCTTCGTAAATTTTAAGAATGATAAGAAAGAACGAAATGGAATAGCCAAGAATCAGCAAAACGTCGCCGAGAATCTCATTGCCGAGTGTTTTCTTATCCAATTTTTTCTCCTTGTCATAATAGGCGCCAATGGCTTCTTGCCATTTCCTTGAAAAGATCTTTACCAAGTTGAAATTCTTGAGCTCGATCAGTTTGTCTTTCTTGTTGATAGGTTCCGATTTGGAATTCCACGTTCTTCTTTGTTCGGAACTGGCCTTCCAAAGCTCTGCCGTTCGCTCGGCATTTTTCTTTTCGAGAAAGTATGTCGGCACGGCACTGGCAATCAATACAACAAGTACGATTGGAGAAATGACAATAAGCGAAACAGTCGCAATGACAAGCGCAGTTATGTTTCCGAGGGAATTTGAAACAGTGTTGACGCTATTAGTCATAGCTCCCCAGCCGCGGTTGCTTGCAACGTCAAACATGTTCTGAAATTCACTATGTTCGACCGTGGCAATATCAATGCTGTCCATCTTGGAAAAGATAATTTTCTGAATATGTTTTTGCATGTCGTTGAATTGCACGCTAAAAACAAAATTGCTCAGCGATGCGACAATCGAAGGAACTAAGGTTCCCGTAACAATTAACGCAAAGGCTCCCACGATCACATTCAGATGAGCATTTTGAATTCCCGCACGCGTGAACTCGTTTACGATAATTGCCAAGCCTCCGAACTGTACGAAGATCAACGTAGCATTTATCGTAGCGAAAATATAACGTGCGACAGAATATCCGGGCGATCCCTTTATGGACTCTCTAATTGCAAACACAAGTACCTTCCAGAGCGATCTATCCTTCTCAATGATGTTCGGAAGCTTTGCCATAATTTTATGATTATACAACAAAAGCATTCCCGTTGGAATGCTTTTGTTTCTCGATTAGTCGAGTCCCACTTTCTTTCTCACGTCTTGCATTTTCGCCGAAGCTTTCGCGTTTGCCTTTTCACTTCCCTTTCGCAAAATCTCTGCGACGAGGTCAGGATTATTTACATAATATTCTCGACGTTCTCGCATTGGAGTTACGAATGCCAAAATGTCAGCCAAGAGCGCATCTTTGAGAGCCTTGTACTTGCCTTTGTTTTCCTCATAAATCGGAGCAAGGTCGGCTTCCGTCTTGAACAGTTTATGAATCGCATAAACGTTAGCAGGAATGTCAGTTCCTGAATCGGTAACGATCGACATCACGGCTTTCTGAATCTCCTCATCCGTTCCAAAGAGCGGAATCGTATTGCCATATGACTTGGACATTTTCTGCCCGTCAGTTCCGGGAACAATCGCGACTTCAGCTTTGATCATTTCCTTCGGTTCGGCAAACGTATCGCCGTAATTCGCGTTGAACTTACGCGCGATCTCGCGAGCCATCTCGACATGTTGGCGCTGATCTTCGCCGACAGGAACGACTTCCGTATCGTATAACAAGATATCGGCTGCCATCAAAACTGGGTAGTCGAACAATCCGACGGATGCTTCGATCCCTTTGTCAGTTTTGTCTTTGAACGCATGCGCGCGCGATAGCCACGGCATCGTTACAAGACAGTTGAAGATCCAGGTGAGTTCCACATGCTCGGGAACATCTGACTGTTTGAACAAAATCATTTTTTCTGGATCGGCTCCGATTGCAAGAAAATCAAGAACAACGTTTTTCGTATTTTCCTCTAATTCAGTTTTATTTGAAATAGTCGTAAGTGCGTGATAGTTCACGATCATTCCATATGTTTCATATTCATTCTGCAAGTCGATCACCTGCTTCATCATGCCGAAATAGTTTCCGACATGCGGAGCGCCTGTCGGCTGTATTCCGGAGAGTAATATTTTTTTTGCCATATAATTTAGATAACGTTAAGAATCATAATAAAAAAATTATGACCTTCGCCACGAGATGCTGATTCGAGAAAAGACGGTAAACGATAACATGCGGATACTATAGCAGAATTTTGCGAAATATCCATTGGGCAGCAAAAAGGCGGACACCTGCGGTGTCCGCCTTTTTGCTAAATTCATTTAAGCCTTTCGCTGTCGCAGAATCTCATAACAGACCAATGCTGCCGAGACTGAAGCGTTCAACGACTCAACCTCGTTCTGCATGACGATCGAGACGATCGTATCGCAGTGCTCGGCGGTCTTCTCGCGCAAGCCGTCTCCCTCGTTTCCGATAACAACCGCTGTTGGTTCGGTGAAATCATATTTCCAGAGATCCGTCGACTTATTCTTGTCATCGACAATTCCGAGTCCGGCGATCCAGAATCCTGCCTTCTTCAATTTCTCAAGAGTCTGGTTGATGTTTCCGACTTGGATCAAGGGAATTTTTCCAACCGTTCCTGCTGACGTTTTGTAAACGGCAGATGTAACCGGCGCCTGATTGAGTTCAGCAACGATGATTCCCGCAACTCCGGCTGCTGTTGCAGAACGGATGATCGCCCCGAGGTTCGAAACATCCTGAATGTGATCAAGGATCAAAACAGTCGGCTTCTTGTCCATGCTGAGCGAGTGGATCCACGCGTCGAGCGTCGCATATTCGAACGGCTTCGAAAGCGCGATTACGCCCTGGTGATTCACTTCATCTTCGAGCGCGCGCGTAATCTGGCGATCATCAATGCCGTTGATTGGAACATGCCCGGCGTTGGCGAGGCTTCGGATTTTTTCGAACGATCCCTGCTTGACGCCGTCCTTGATGTAGACACGTCGAATTGAACCCGGATTGCGAGCGAGGACTTCTTCGATTGGCTTCTTCCCGTAAATATAGAAGTCTTTTGACATATAAATTAAAATAGCACGAATATTCAAAAAAATCAAGGGCTTTCATGTATAAGAATGAAGGCCGCTTTTTATTTGACACGATTTAATAAATATGCTAATATGCACACAAATACATTACAATGGAAAAAATAGAAAGAATTAACTTTTACGAAGAGTATCCCGACAACCCGGAGAATCTTGAAAAGGCACGCCTTATCGACTTCCCGTCCATGATTTACATCGCCGCGCACTCCGTTTCGGAATTCAAGAAATTTCGCGAGAAGCTGCTTGCTATCAATCCAAAATTGGAAGCGGCATATTGGCCCATCATTAACCGGAGCTACTGGGTGTCGGCATTCTCTTATTCTCTAGATCTCGAGGGAATGATCAACGACGTGCTCTCGGCAGGCGAACCGCTCACCGTACTCGTCGATTTGGAGCTGCCCATTCTTGCAGGCAGGCGTCATCTGTTTTTCAAGAATCTCTTCTCATTTTCAAACAACAAGAAGATGATCAGAAATTTCTTGAGGAAGGCATCTCGTCATGGCATCACACCCGTAACCGCACAATATCCTGCACCATTCGGACTAGCGGAAAGTGTGTACAGATTCCTGGGCAATTCCTATGATCCAGTACTCGGACACCGATCATCGCCGATGTACTACTCGAGCATGATTGCGGACTTTCTCAAGCCAATGATGCACAAGCATCTGACCAAACAGCGGTCGCAAAACCGGAACCTCGAGCTTTCGCTCGGCGTTATCGCTACGGGAGTCTTCGGCAACGAGCAGATCCTGACGCCACAGATGCTCAGCCAGGATCTGCAATACGCGACCAACGCAGGATTCAAGACCGTCACCCTTTTCAGGCTCGGCGGATTGAACAGCGAGTATGTGGAAGTGATCAAGTCATTTTTGTAAAATACAAACCCCTTATCAATCCCGCTTCACGGCGGGATTTTTTTATGCTCCGGTTGATTCCTGCGGGAAAATTTGCTACTATTTCAAAACATTGCCAGATCGTCTAATGGTAGGACTTCGGTTTCTGGTACCGACTATCTAGGTTCGAGTCCTAGTCTGGCAACAACACCTGGCACACCATGTCACCTTCGATCATTCATTTTCTCACCCAGTACGGTTACGTGGCCATCATCGGCCTCATTGTCGTGCAGGAATTGGGAATTCCCGTTCCCGCGCCGAACGAACTTCTCCTGATGTTCTTCGGATATCTGGCATATCTCTCGACATTCAATCTGGTGCTCGCCGCTGCAGCTGCGACGGTCGCAAGCATGATCGGCGCATGGATACTGTACGGAGCATTCTACTTCATCGGAGAATGGGTCATGCACCATCCTAGGATCCCCTTCCCTCGCTCTCTCGTAAAAAACCTTTCCGAGAAGATCTCCAAGAGATCAATCGTCGCCGTCATGATCGGGCGCGTCGTGCCGTTCGGCCGGGGATACATCTGCGTCGCTGCCGGACTCATGAAGGTGAAGCCTTGGAAATTCGCAACCGCCGTCATCGTCTCGGACATCGTTTGGAATTTCGGATTTGTCATCTTGGGATATGTTTCGGGGCCCTACTGGAACAAGGTGGCCAAGAAAGTCGGAGGAGTCGAGCATATCTTTTTGCTCATCATCCTTTCGTTTTTCGCGATCATCCTGACCCAGTATCTGATCAAGAAAATAAAAAAACACCGGTCGAAAAAAGCCGGCGCTTAGGCAAAAAATATCCGCAGGTCATGCGGATATTTTTGCGATAATATTAAAAATATGAGATAGTTAACTGATATGTACGTATCTGTCGTCATCCCCTGCTACAACGAGGAAAAATGGATCAAGGAAACCGTCGAGAGCGTTTTGAAACAGGATTATCAGGATTTTGAAGTTATCTTGGTAAATAATGCTTCCACTGACAAGACTTCCGAGATCATTTCAAGCCTTGAATCCGAGTATCCTGGAAAAATAAAAACCGTCTCCGAACCGAACAAAGGCGTTTCATTTGCCCGCGAAGCCGGACGGCGCGCATCCAAAGGCCAAATCATCGCGCAGCTCGACGCCGACTGCATCGTTCCTAAAAACTGGATGAGGAACGCAACGGCGCTTTTCGATTCCCCAACCATCGCAGCGGTAGCCGGAACGATCGATTACTATGACGGCGAATGGAGATTGCGCGTCGGAACGAAAATTTCCGGAATGTTTCTCGGTACGTTCAATTATTTCTTGAACAGATTCAAGAAAAGAAACATCTGCTGGGGAGCGAATATTTTCATGCGCGCCAGCGCCCTTGAAAAAATAGGAGGCTACCGAAACGGTTCGGAATTCTACGGCGAAGAACATGACACGACGAGCAGACTTCTCAATGAGGGAACAATTCGTTACTCAGGCTCGTTTGAAATAAAAACATCGGCAAGAAGGTTTAACAATGCTCCGAATCCGTGGGAAATCATGAGAAGGTATAACAAGGCAAATGCGAGCGTTTTCAAGAAAGAAATCGAAATTGGAACAGAAACGTTTCATCCGAGATAAAACAAAAAATCCCCCACGGGATTTTTTGTTTTATCTATTTCCTTAAGTACTTCCGAATCGCGAACCATGCCGAGATCATGCCGAGGAGGATTCCCGCGACAAGGAGGATGGCCAGGAACTGGAAGAAGTTGTCTCCATAGTATCTAAACAAGCTGAGCCCTCCGAAGAACGCCTGCGTGTGCCCCGTGAGCCAGTACGTGATCGGAACGAACAGGACGAGCGTCAGGATCGCAGACACGATTCCGTAGACGATTCCCTCGGTCATAAACGGCCCTTGAATGTACTTATTCTCGGCGCCGACCATGCGCATCGTCGCGATTTCCTCGCGTGACATGTAGATCGCAAGGCGAATCGTGTTGAACGTGATCAGGATCGAGATGACGATGAAGAATGCCGTGATCGCAAGGCCGAGCGTCTGGACCGATCGCATGATGGAGGTCAAGCGTTCGATAATCGCCTTGTTCTGCGCGTAGTTCACCTTCTCAATGATCGGCGTTGAGCCGTTTGAAAGGCTTGTGTTCTGGTCGAGCGTATTGGCGATAGACTCGTACTGGCCGGATTCCTTGGCGCGAATGTTGAGCGTCGCTCCAAGCGGATTCGCGCCTAGCTCGTCGAGCGCCTGAAGCGTCAGATAATCGGATGCGTGTCGCGTTCGGAAGTCGGACAATGCCTGATCTTCGGAAATGTATTCGACGCTTGCCACCTCGGGCAGCTGCTGCAAATTCTGCTGCACTTGCAACACTTGGGCTTCCGAAACGCTCGGATAAAAATACACGTTCACGTCCACCTTGCTTCCGATCTGCGCGAGCGAGAATCCTAATACTGCATTTAAAAAGATAACAATACCGATAACGGTTAACGTTACCGTCATCATGAGGACCGACGCGATCGAAACAACCGTATTTCGGTAAAAGTTGATGAGCCCCCATCGCAATATTCGTTTTGAATCTGTTTGGATTGACATAGGTTATTCTTCGGTTTCGTGGTGATGATAGCGTCCGACGGCCGCGTCCTTGACCAGCCTTCCCTTGGACAAGGTGACAACGCGCTTGCCGAGTCCGTCGACGACAGACTTGTTATGCGTCGTCAAGATGACTGTCGTACCGAGATCGTTGATCTTTTTCAAAATTTCAATGACTTCCCTCGTGGAATCAGGATCAAGGTTTCCAGTAGGTTCGTCCGCCAAGATGACCTCCGGCTGATTGATGATCGCGCGCGCAATGGCAAGTCTCTGCCGCTCTCCTCCCGACATTTCCTGCGGGAAGCTTCGCGCCTTGTGTGTCAGCCCCACGAGTTCGAGCGCATGCGGAACGTCCGCTACGATCTCGTCATCACTTCGTCCTGCCGCCTCCATCGCGAATGCGACGTTTTCAAATGCCGTTCGATTATTCAATAATCTAAAATCCTGAAAGACAACTCCGATACGCCTTCGATACATAGGCAGCTGCGATCGTTTCAAGGCATCAACGTCAAAGTCATCAAACCAGATGTTTCCGGCCGTCGGCTTGATCTCTCCTAATAATAATCGAATCAGCGTCGTCTTCCCTGCGCCGGAATGTCCCACGATGGAGACGAATTCCCCTGCGTGCACGGAAAGGTTGATATCCTCAACCGATCGGTCGTCATCTGTGTAGTGTTTGGTTACGTGTTCAAAACGAATCATGGAAACTATTATACCAAGGTAACGACTTTTATCGCAAGGAATAACTTAGAGAAGTTTGATAATTTGCCTTATTTTAATATTCATGGTACTATTTAAAAAACAAAATATCATGAAAAACACCGGTCCTACCTACCCACACCTCATCAAGTTGGTGCTACTCCTTCAAAAAGTAACGCTTCACGATCATCAGAAAAATTCGGTCGAGAAAAATACAGAACTCCTCAAAGAAATGTATGCCTTCAATACCGATAATTTGAATTTTAATTTTCCTCGCGGCAAAAGAGACAATTTTAGGTCTGAATTCGTAACCGCTATTGTCGATCTCGAGGAGATGATCCTCAACAAAATCTTGGAGAAAAATCTTTCATCAGAAAAATTTAATTCACTAGAAAGTAACCTCTCCTGCGTCTTGTCTATCATGACCCGCTCTTTAGATCCTGCAAAAAGCTTCGACTCGAGATTAAAAAGACTCGCGAAGGCAAGAAGCCAAGCCATAAAAAACCTTGACGAAGTCGTCTTTGAAAAGATCAAGAAGATCGTCGACTCTCCAAAGGGTTACCGGCTAGATCAAAGAGAGAAAGCTATCGCGCGTCTCAGATATCTGTATGACAGATATGCTGAATCAGGACCCATGCCTACTCGGAGAAAACTAAGAGGTTTTCCAAAAGAGATCCGCGACTACTTTTTTAAAAGCCTTGAGCCGAAATAACTTCTCTATTAGAACAGAGCCGTCAAATGATTGACGGCTTTTTTACTTGAAAAAAATCCCAAAATAGGTATACTATTTCCCGCTTGGCAAGTCTTTGCCAAGAAGACAGCCGGCCTTATCGTCTATCGGCTAGGACACAGGATTCTCATTCCTGGAAGCGGGGTTCGATTCCCCGTAAGGTCACAGACAGAGATTTTTCATCTATATTCTCCTTATTAAGCTTAAACACTAAGGTCTGTTTTGGTATTCCACTCACTATTTCCGAATAGGGGTATTTTAAATGCCTATTAAATAAAGTAAGAACATTGTAGAATAGATAATAATATGAAAATCAAAGAGGTCAAAATTTCAAATATATTAAGTTTTGCAGAAAAAGCTGATTTTAATACCTCTCCCTCAGATATTATATTCGGTGACGCTTTAAATATTATTGTTGGCGCAAACGGTTCGGGGAAAAGCAATTTTGTTGAAATCTTATTTACGCTTTTCCAAATTTACTTTGTTGAGCCATATGATTATGAGCCCGCATACGACACAGACCGCTCCAAAAATCCTCGGTATTTGAAGAAAAAGGAGAATACTCGTAATGGCTTGAGGCTTGATAAGCACAACCTTTCAAGTACTAAAAATTCTTACCTTGAATTAAAAATTGAATTGAATGAATCTGATAGAAAAAACCTAGAATTTATTAAGGCAAATTTTGCAATAATAAATGAAATCTCAAGGAAATACGCACAAGGGCTGCTTAATGTTTCTGCGTTCCCAATTGAAACCACAAATATTTCGACAATCTCGAATGTTAGTTTCAAATTTAAACTTGATAATGGCCAACCAAGGTTAGTCTTTTCTCTTGAACCCGATGGTACAGATGAGCAAAAAATTGTCAATTTTTATCTGAAAAACTTCGACTTGTTCAAGAAACTTATCATTATCGGTACGGAGCGAGAATCAAAAAACTGGGACGAGCTAGTAATATCGTTTGAATTCTTAGGAGCTCAAAGATTCATAAGTAGTTTTCCTCCACAGATTAATTTCAATACCGGACAAGAGAATCAAGTTGGCAATCTAGAGGATGGGCAAAAAGGTGTCAATATAAAAAATAGTTCTGATTCAGGGCATATTTTTAACATTCCCTTTACTAAGGTCGGAAATAAAATCGCAAAAGATAGCTACGGCTCTTTAAGCGTACCTGATTCTATAACCAAACAATTTACAGCCACAGGCTCTTTATTGCATGACATAAACAACATGCTTGATGAATATCTAGGACTTAAAGTTAGATATAGAGAAATACCCCCGCCAAGTATTAAGGCAATAGTTATAGAAATATACACAACTAAAAATGGTCGAGTTATGGATTTCAATCAACTTAGCAGTGGCCAAAAAAGTATATTTTCGCTTATTTTCCTTGTAATGGGATTAGAGATAAAAAATGGACTCCTTGTTATAGATGAACCTGAGATACACTTACATCCAAAATTGCAGAAAAAATATTTCAATCTATTAAAGCGCTTTTCTAATGATTATGGCCTGCAGTCAATTCTGATAACACATTCCCCTGTTTTCATCGATGAGAAAACAATAAAAAACACCTATCGGTTTTATGTTGAAAATTCTGCAACAAACATTGTTCAAGGAAATGTGGTCACTTCTTCTGAAGAAGATTTGATAAAATTTTTAAATTATACAAATTCAGCAAAGATTTTCTTCACAAATAAGGTTATTTTGGTTGAAGGCGAAACTGATAACTATTTTTATTCATATTTTCTAAATAAAGCAGGTAAATCAGATGAAGATTTTGAATTTCTTTCCATAAACGGTAAGCATGAATATAAGAAATGGTTTGATTTTCTAGATAAGTTAAAAATAAAGTCAGCATTTATAACTGATTTTGACTTTCTTGAGCAATTTTCTGACTTAGGGATAGAGACTGCCAAAGAGGAGATTTTATTGTCAGGATTAGATGCCGACACAATAACGCGCGTCAAAAGCACCCTCTCACAATCAGGAACTAAGATTACAGCTGATTTATTCAATGCAATGCAGGAAATAAAAGATAAGGATGTATCTGCTATAAGCCAGGATGAAATAAATCAAATAAAAGATATTTGGTATTTCCTATATAAAAAGCGAATACCTTTCTCAAAAATAATCTCTGTCCTTACTTTAAATCCTGCAGTGATTTTAAAAATCAAAGAAAAAATAATTAACTTAAGAGCAATAAGGGTTTTTGTCCTCTCATACGGAGCAATTGAAACCTATCTACAATTTCCTAGTAAGGGACTGCAAGAGGTTGTAGATTACTGTAGCAATGACAACCTTTCTACAATGCACACAGACCACAAAGCCGACCTCGATGACATTTTTACAAATGTTCTATCTTTGTAAGTTCTATTACCCTTAAGGTAATAATTCTCAGATACTTTGATTAAAAACTAACGCTTAAATTAAGCTCCTCAGATTCCTTGAATAAACGCCCGTATACTGAGACAGTGCTTTTCCAGCGCAGAATCTCTGTTTCAAAGGTGGTCCACTCTAGGGGCTGTATGTTCACAAATATGATCTCTAAAAAATCCACCCTCCTCCGAATGGACAACATCGGCATCGTCGTGGAATCGCTCGACGAGGTTATTTCTTTTTTCACCGAACTTGGACTCAAACTTGAAGGGCGAGCTATGGTCGAGGGAGAATGGGCCGGTCGCGTTACAGGACTCGGGAACCAAGAAGTTGAGATCGCAATGATGATCACTCCCGACGGCCACAGCCGAATTGAACTCTCGCGATTTATTGCTCCGGCCATAGTCGCTGATCACCGCAATGATCCTGTGAACGCATTGGGTTATCTCCGTGCAATGTTCACGGTAAGCGACATCGATGAGACGCTTGAACGACTTGAAAAACACGGCGCAAAAATAGTTGGCGAAGTGGTTCAATATGAGAACTCGTATCGGCTCTGTTATATCCGAGGTCCCGAGGGAATTCTTGTGGGGCTGGCTGAGGAGCTAAAATAGTTCCATTGCAAGTAGTTTTTGCTATTACTGAACATAATAAAACTTTATGAGCTACCAACATTTTTTAATAACAAGATTCAATATAAGGGCAACCTATGCCAAGTTAAGAGATCCGAACAATAATCCGATGAACTTGATTCTGGATTCGGCCTACTTGGAAAACAGATTCCGCTTGTTTGAAACTTATACGTTCCCTTCCATTAAGAACCAGACATCTCAAAATTTCAAGTGGATTATTCTTTTTCACAAGGAAACCCCGGCAGCTTTCAAGGAAAAAATACAAGGACTCAAAAAACAGTATGATTTTATAGATCTGTATTTCGGGGACGACGAGCCTTTTCGTTTTGAGAAGTTTATAGATGACAGTGGTTATAAAAACGAATGGTTCATCACTTCGAGAATCGATAACGATGATATGTTCGACAATCAGTACATGGAAGCAGTTCAGACCTATGCGGAAGACAATCTCCGTAGGTGCATCGTGAGCTTGGAAAAAGGCCAGCAATTGGACCTAAGAACGGATATTACGCACGAATTTAATGCAAAAAATAATCACTTCCTATCAATGATCGCCCCTAAAGATGGATGCATTCTTCAATACAATCATTCAAAAATTTTCGAATCGGGCGAAGAAGTAGTCTTGCTGCCATCATCGAAACCCATGTGGATAGAAATTGTCCACGAATCAAACGTTTCAAATGAGGTGAGAAAGTAAATTACGTTCTAGGCGATCTCACCCAAAAAATCAATCAGGTTTTTGACGTGGTCTTCTATCGTCACGCCTAATTTTTGGCATCCGTACTGAATGTCTTCCCTCTTGATTCCCGGAGCAAACGCTTTTTCTTTCAGTCTTTTCAAGATCGAGCTCTGCTTGATCTGATTGTAGGGAACCGGATTCAATTTCCGATACGCGTAAAAGATTCCGCAGATTTCGTCGCACGCAATCAGAGCCGAGGCGAGTTTCGTCTCGGGTTCTTGCGTATATCCGTTGTATCCGAGCGCATGCGCATGGACGGCATGAATTAATTCCTGCGGATACTGCCACTCGGCAAACCATTTCATCGATTCGCCGGGATGGATCGTCGGGTATTCTTGGAAATCGAGATCGTGCAAATACCCGGTTATAAACCACAAATGTTCATCCTCGCCGAACAAGCGCGCGTACCCTTCAAGTGCGGTGCCGACCATGAGGGCGTGAAGGCGCTGATACTCGTCCGTGACGTGCTTGTAAAGCAATTCTTTCGCTTGTTCTTTTGTTGGTAGGTTTGATTCCATGTGAATTTATTATGACAATCTCTCTTTTAAAATGTCTCGATGAGCGAACGATATCTTTTCGGATCGAGATTTTCTCTCAATGCATCCTTGATGCTTACTACTGAGCATTTCCATGTACTTGGAAAATTTCCATGTACTTGGAAATATGTTCCGGCTTTGCAAAGGAATCGATAAACGTATGAAAACTCTTCATGAAATTCGCGACATTTCGAACCAGCGCATCTTCCCTGTTTTCAGTATTTTTTTCGATATGCATATATCCTCCGATTCCCCCTATCAGGTACGAGATATCACCCGTGGTTTTGCCGTAATAATAAAGAAACGAGTTTTGCGGGCTTAAAATTTCCATTGACTGCTCGGACATGAGAACCATATCCGCTATCGCGCTGTCTAAAAATTCCTGAATGTTGGATATGTCGACAATCTTCTTTTTCAAAAGTTCGGACGCTACGTCTCCGTAAATAAGATCCATATTGTCATGCTCGCTTTTGGAGCCGATGTTTATCTCGCCGACATCGGCCTCGTTTCCCCTCTCGAACTTTTCAAACACCGGGAGTTTCAGCGATTTTAAAAGTTCGTACGTTTCTCTTTCCGTTCGAGGAACAAAATCCTTTTCTTCGCCTTTCACGTGACGCGACGCTTTTTCATTCGCAAGCTCAAGAAGCTCGTCCGAGCGATGCTTTCGGAAAGGCTTGCCGACGCGAATTTTGTTTTCTTCCAAGATGCCGAGAACCGCCGGAGTATCGGAAGAATCGTGCACCTCGTCGGATATTTGATAAAATTGCTTGCTGCGCGCGGTAACAACAAGGCGGGCTTGGGTGTCAATCACGACGTCCATTTCTTTAAATTTTGAAGAGGGATCTGAAAGATCCGGTCCGACAAGAACCACCGGCGGTATCTCCACCCCCGAACGACGGAACTCCGAGGTTATAAGCTCGGCAAGCCTTGGAAGCGATTCGGCATATTGCTCGGCGTTCGTAAAAACTCGCTCAACGTTTTTGTTCTCATTGTTTACGCTTTCATAATAATTTCCGCCCAAAATGACAACGTCCTCCGTTCCTTCTTTGATCCTTGATAAAAACTCTCTGATCGTATCGCCAAGATCACGCTTAAAATCCTCGCTTGCGGTCGAAAAAGCAAAGCTTGGATTCTGATGCGTCATGAAGGATATCTGCTTGCCAGTTCGAACATCCTCTCCGGCCGCTATAACGCAAGTACAGTTTCTGTAAGAATCGGAACGTTTCGCATTTTCATCAACTCCGGAAATAACGTACTCCGGATAGCCTCCTTTCATTCCTAGGTGGGCTAGCGTTTTCTTGCTATCGTAATAATTTACAAGCGTGGCGCTGATATAATCCTTGCCTGCCCCCTCTCCGAGAGAAAAACGGATATACTCGTCCGGATTGGATGAGTCATATGACCTGACTTTCAATCTATATTCTTCCATCTTTTCAAGATGCGAACCTTTTACTGAGCCCGGTATTTCCTTTTCCGACTCGTAAAGCTTCGTTTTTTCAAACTCGCTTTTGCCGGATTTTTTCGATTGTCCCGAAATTATTACGCTTTCCATACTATTGAAACCTTATCACGAATTTCGCTTCCGAGGAAATGATCCAATAAATTCAAAATAAATTATCCATTTTTTACTTTACCAAGCATTTTTTGACAAAAGATGTTTTATATGCTAATTTATACTAAATAATAGCGTTACTGCCAATTGGACAAAAAACTATTTCTTCAAGAAAAAAATAAAAATGCTTAGACTCATCGCTTACACCCTCGCCCAGGCCCTCTTTCCTCCGCTGTTTTATTTTAAGAACCGATGGATGGGGCCTGAACATTCTTTTTCAGAATCTTTGTTCCGATCAAAAGGATACAAGAGAGTTTGGAAATTAATGAAACAGAAAAAGATTCTCGCTGCAATTGAAATGTTCTGGTCAAGCTGGAATCCCGTTGTCACGGAAGAAACGACCAAACCTCTTTATCGACTCCTCGGAGGAAACAAGAGACCCGTCTTCGCAACGATGATAACATTTCTCTACACCGGTATTTTTCTTCACGCTTTCGGAGCAGGAATAATATGGTTATATGTTTTTGCATTCATTTCGAAAGATTTTCATTTTATGAAAGGTTTCTTCTTCGGCAGCTGCATCGTAGTTATCGCTTACTTTGTAATAGGAATGCTGGTCGCATTTTCTAAATACCGCAAAAAGCGCTCAACTTAGAGCGCTTTTTTTATTTAAAAAAGATTTTATTTTTTGCACTCCAAATCCAAAAGCTTCTTCTTGTTCGCAAGTCCGCCCGCAAATCCCGCAAGCTTGCCCGACGTTGCAACCACGCGATGGCATGGCGCGATGATCGAAATCGGATTCTTGCCGATGGCGGAACCTGCCGCTCTGACGGCTTTGGGATTCTTGATCTGCTTGGCGATGTCGGCATAGCTGCGCGTTTCGCCAAACGGAATCGTCAAAAGCGTCGCCCATACCGATTTCTGAAATTCAGTTCCCGCAAAATCCATCTTCACCGAAAACTTCTTGCGCTTGCCGGCAAAATATTCGCCGAGCTCCTTTTCCGCTTTCAGCAAGACTGGGTGGTTTGCATTCTTGGCATATTCGCGGATCTGAATGCGGTTGGGATTGTCGTTTTCCCACAAAATTCCCACAAGTGCTTTATCGCTTGCAATCAATTTCAATATTCCTACAGGCGACTTTATGGTCTTGAAAAAATAGGCTGGTTTTGATTTCTGGATCATAAATTGAAGTATAGAACACCGGCCCGACAAGATCAAATCTCTGCTTACCCCATTTGTAAAAATATAAGGAGTATACTGGTTATGTGCATCCACCCCAGTTGAGGTCGCTGCACGATTAGTCATAATCACCATGAAAGAAGCGTATGAACAGAAACACAGCAATCGTCGTGGGAATTATCGGATTGGTTGCCATCGCGGCAATTGTATTGGCAATCGTTAAGACGGGAAATCCGGCACCCACCAATGTCATCGTGACTCCTCTAGGGACGCCGGCGAGTACGGACACGGGAACAAACGGAAGCACTCCTTCCAAACCATCTGCACAGCCGAGCGCGCCTTCCGTCATAACCGGATCGAGCTCAACTCCGAGCGACACGGCCGCAATCGTTGCGGGAACGATCAGTCCTAACGGAGCGTTTACCAGCTACTGGTTCGAATATGGAACCTCTTCAAATCTGGGAAGCAAGACGCCTAACCAAAGCGTAGGCTCCGGATATGCAACGACTTCGGCGCCCGGATACATCACCGGACTTGCCAAGAGCACGAAATATTATTTTCGCCTTGTCGCTGAAAACCAGTATGGCCGGACGAACGGCACAACGTACTCATTCCAGACAACCATGGGCACTCCTGCGCCTGCCGGAACGATTCCTGCCGTTAGCACGCGGGCCGCAAACGACATCGCAAGAAATTCAGCGAGTTTGAACGGTTCCGTTATTCCTAACGGCGTTCAGACCAATTATTGGTTCGAATATGGAACGACGACAAGCCTTAACAATACAACTTCGCTGGTATCAGCGGGCAGCGGCACCAGCGCCATTGCGGCATCCATCCCCGTTTACAACCTGAACCCCCTGACAACGTATTACTTCCGCATCGACGCGCAAAACCAGTTTGGCACCGTGAGCGGAACGATACAGAATTTCAAGACTTCCGGGCCTGCTGCTCCGACTGCACCTTCGGTCACTACGCGAAGCGCGACCGGAATTACGGCAACCGCCGCAACGCTTCGAGGTACCGTCAATCCTGACGGCGCAGGCACGAGCTACTGGTTCGAATACACGATCGATCCGTCGTTCGCAACAGGCGTGACCAATTCGGCACAGCAGTCCGCAGGGTCAGGCACGAGCTCCGATTCGATCCAATCAACAGTATCAGGGCTCAACAGCCGCACGACCTACTATTTCCGCCTTGTCGCTCAAAACAGCGTCGGCACGACATTGGGAGATTCCATGTCATTCCGAACAAAATAAAATTCCTTCATTAAAAAAGCGCTTGAGCGCTTTTTTAATGCGGCGATTTCTCAAGAATGTATTTCATAAGAACAATATGATATGCTCCCGAAGTCATGAATTTGCCCAAGTATATTCTCATTATGAAAATCGGCCCTTTCTGCGGTTTTAGCTTGGAGGAAATAATCGATATTAAAACCAAGGAACAGGCCGCGATCGGAAAGTTTTTCCTCGGCTACAGCGGCGTATTCTGCCATCCGAGACGCGTTTCCGAATTTGTAAAACTCGCCAAGTCCGAAGGCGAAAAAGTTACCGTATTATTTACCAAAACACCCTCTAACTTTAATTCCCCCATTGAAAGACTTTTGCATTATTCAATCAATGACGAAGAATGGTCTCTGCTTCCAGAAGAAGTTCTCCTTGTCGGAAGCAAATATTCCATCGTCGCCAAAAATATGGTTCCTGTTGATTTTGAAATAGACCTATCGCACTACCAATCAATGCTCGGCACAGAGTCCGGTAAAACACTCGACCAATATCTGCGATTCCGCTGCGACAAGGCATGCGCCGTCTACGCGCCCGACAAAAACAAGACCGGCAAGAAATCCAGAATTTCATACATGTGCGAACTGTGCGAGGAAGGTTCTGTTTACGTTAAGTAACTCCTATTGTTATGACCCTCACCATCCTCGCCATCGGCAAGAAAAAATCAGAATACGATCCAATGATCCAAGAATACAAAAAGCGCATTGTCGCTCCGTTTTCCTTGGAACTGGAAATCTTGGAACCTCTTGGCATCGATAACACCGAACAATGCAGAATCAAAGAATCAGAAAAACTTCTTTCAAAAATAAAGAAGGGTGATTTTGTCGTAGCACTCGACGAACGCGGACGCGAATACTCGACAGCGGAATTCTCGAAACTGATCGAATCGAAGCTGAACGAATCATTCAAGCGAATGGTCTTTGTCATCGGCGGCGCGTACGGACTTGATGAGAATTTCAAGTCGCAAGCAAATCAGATTATAAAGCTCGGAGCCATGACCATGCCGCACGAACTGGCGCGGCTTGTCATTGCCGAACAGCTGTATCGGGTGACAAATTTGATTTCAGGAGGAAAATATCATCACGTGTAATAAATAAAAAAACCCGCGAGGGTTTTTATAGTCTGATGAAATCTTTTTCCGGCGGACCGAATGCTGTTATGTAGTCAGTTTTTCGACCTGGCAAAAGCAAAGCTTCTGCGGCAGATTGTAATGCCTTTGGCTGATTAATCCTGTAAGGAGCGACGCTCGCCTCAAATTGAACAAGGTCATCGAAGCGTTTCGAAAGATCAGGATCCTTGTCGAGCGTTTTCAGCAAAAGAAGAATGTCTTTTTCTTCTCCCCCTGTCAGATACGCGAGCGATGACATTCTCGACCCTGGATTCGTTTTTGGAAAAACTTCGTTCCAGCCAGCAATCAGTTCCTGGGAATTATCCGCAGAAAATTGAA
Source organism: Patescibacteria group bacterium (assembly GCA_028286885.1). Taxonomy (GTDB): domain Bacteria; phylum Patescibacteriota; class Minisyncoccia; order Phycocordibacterales; family UBA1006; genus CAIXMG01. The sequence continues at coordinate 91,655 of JAQBQS010000003.1, read as the reverse complement.
CTTCAAACTGAATGCCCAGAAGCTTTATCTCAATCAGGATTCTCAATATCTCATCCAGTTCGCCGGATGAGATTTCTTTCGAATGGTCCGTATCCGAAAAGAATATTTTTGCCTTTTCAAGCATTCCTGTGCAATCCATTTTTTGCAAGAGATCAAACGGCTGAGTCGTGTAGCATATTTTCTTTTTAAGGCTCATATTACATGTTTTACTCAACTATACGCTCATTCTTCAATACTTTCAAGTATTTTCAGCGGAATTCTTGTAAAAGAATAAAATTTGACTTTTATAAAGATAATGCTATGATATATTTAAATATTTCCCAACAAAAAATATATAATCATGGAATATGTCTATCACCGGATTCCTCCCAATATGGAGGGACCGATCCTTTACACGCTCAATGCATTGCGGTTGGTAAATCCCGAGGCATACGATCTGCACGTCAACAAATACGAAGGCCGAGAAAAGGTACTTGATATCCGGATTCCAACTCTGGATTGCATGTGGAACGACGTGATCTTCATGTCGCCGGTCCATCCGAACCAGTATCAGGAAGTCTACGACCGGTTTAACTACACGCCCTTTGGCACCCGATTCTACAAGATTCCTGTCGAGATGCTCGATCATGAACTGACGAGAATCTATGTTCATCCTCCAAAAAAGGAATGGCATAGCATCGCACCTGAACATCTCGAGGAATTTTCTCCGGAATCCGTCCGCCGCCACTCCATGCTGCCTAAGGAAACGATAACGTACTTCGAGGAAAGGCTTGGCAACGGATTGAACTTCCTCGTAAATTACAAAGTTCCCCATGTTCTCTACAAAGGGAATCTGGACGTGACAGGTCTCGAAATTATTTCTATCGGAACTAAAGAAACAGTTCTTGATTAAGAATTTATCTAATCCCCTTGCAAACCAAGGGGATTTTTCATTGAAAAATAAGATACAAATCTTATCCACTGTCAATATGTACTCCTCTTATTTTTAGAGGAGTATACTGAAGGTGTCGAGAGTCATTATTAATAGCAACGGAGTTTATTCGCTAATTTTACGATTACCGAATATTAACGAGTTAATATGAAGTAATCGCCACGACGTATGAAAAAATATTCAACGAAGACGTATCTGGTTTCAACTATCGCCGGACTTGCAGCACTCTTCGCATTCCCTGCTCTTTCACTCGCATCCAACTATACCGTCTCGCCCCAGGTCAGCGGCTTTACGCTTCTGAGCGTCACGCAGGCTGCTGTCGTATGCCAGTCGTTGCCTGATGCGATCGCTGCCCAGATGTCGTTTTGCCGATACAACACAGGTGGAACTGTCATAACAACAGGTTCACCGGTCATAAGCAATATCATGGTGACTAATCTGACATCAACTGGCGCTATGATTTCATGGACAACCGATCAGCCTACAACGACCCTTCTTTGGTACACAGCTAATCCTACGACGCCAAATGTGTTGTCAGGATATGCAAATCCTTCACAAGGATACAGCACGAACCACAACATAACGCTAAGCGGAATCAATACGGGCGCGGGCCACACGTTCTCAGTAGGAGGAAATTCTTCAGGAGGAGCTTTTGGATCTTCAACGATCCAGGCATTCCCTGCGGGCACGAGCATGTCATATAATCCGACATTCTCAGTTTCTAATGTGACGAACAACGCGGCAACGCTCAACATCGGCGCAAACATGCCCGTACGAGCAACTGTCAGCTATTATGGTCCTAATGGAAATACGTTGACTGCGAACTCCGGAAATCTCTACGGAATGTCGAATACTATTTACTTGAATAATCTTTCAAGTAACACCAATTACCGAGGAACGGTGACGGTTTATGACCAGAGTGGAAATGTCGTCGGAACCTATCAGTTGAATACAACAACAAATTATTAAATTCCAAAAAACCGCATTGCGCGGTTTTTTGGAATCGTGAAGCGCTCTTGAAAAAAGTATAATTTGTGCTATAGTAAAGGAAATATAACAATATAATATGAATATTTACTACATCCCGCTTATCATCTTTTTAGTCGGAACAGTCATTTTCCTCACTCGCGTCGTCTATGTCGACAAATCGGATATTATTGCAGGAAGATTCCTATTGTGGATCTTTTGGAGGTCGCTCCGCAGAATCAGAAAGAACTATGCCTTCATGGCTTCAAACAACGAAGATATCGTCACGCAGCTTAACGATTTGAAAACAAAACCTCTCGAGGATCGGGATGCGCGCGAACTTACAAAACGTATCACTACGATAACAAAATCCGTAAAAAAGAATACTAACATTCCCAGTATCTATGCGCTTATCGACAAAACAAAAGTCCGAATTCGCTATCTTACTACATTCCGTGACTTACTTAGTTCGAATGTATTTACTTTCGAGAAAGGCAGGATGATACTCGGTATCGGTTACGATATCGAAGGTGTCGAAAGGCTCGTTGCAAGATACGATCGCTATATACGAATCTTTGAGAAGCAGCTAGAAATTCTATTAGAATACGCCGAGTCCTAGGACTCGGTTTTTATTTTGCTATACTTCCCCCATGACATTCGAGGAATCCCTTTCCAATATCGAGAAGCAGGCGGAACAATTTGTTTGGTGGTCGCCGAGCCAGATCGCGCGAGGCGAAGACCTCATAAACGATCCGACCAAAGGCCAGCGCGCCTGGGCCATTCCCCGCGCTACGGGAGAATTTTTGCATGAACAGGTTTTAATATTGAAACCAAAAAGCATTCTCGAACTCGGAACATCCCTCGGCTATTCGACCGTTTGGCTCTCGCATGCAGCAGCAGAAATTGGCGCGCACGTTTTCACCATCGAACACATGGAAAACAAGTTCGAACTCGCAAAAGAAAATATTAAGAATACAGGATTTGAGAAATATGTAACGCCTTATTTAGGCACTATCATGGATGTGTTGAATAATTCAGACTTGCTGAAACAAAATTTGAAATTCGACTTCGTTTTCATGGACGCCGACCGCGGACATTACCATGAATACTTCCCCCTCCTCGAACCTCACCTTGCCGAGAATGCAACAATCATTGCGGATAACGCGGGCAATATGGGTTCGCGTATGCAGCCGTTTTTTGAACTCTTAAAAGAAAAAGGATGGACGTTTGAAATTTTGGATATGGATAACGGAATACTTCTTGCAAGAAAAAACCGCCTTGATTAAGGGCGGTTTTATGTTAAGCCGCAACGCGATAGAGGCATTCGCTGCAGATATTTGCAGGCAGATAGAAATTCTCTATCTTGTTCGCGTCCATAAGCTCGTTAATAAAATAATGCGGACCACGATCGTTACAATAATCAAGAATACTTTCGCCATTTTTGTCATAGGAGGACTGATCAGCCTTGTTTATTTTTTGCACAAGCGCCGTATGCGATATTCCGTCCGGATTTTCCATGATGATCATAAGAACTGCCTTCTTGGTATTTTCCCATTGCTGTAAAAGTTCGATTCCTTGTTTCTGTTTCATTGTTTGAATTTTCCACATTCTAGCAGATTGCAGCATTGAAACAAAGTCTTACCGGTCCGGCGGAACATCGTAATAATTTATCAGGAATTTCGCAAAATTTACGAACGGCGGAAGGAGCGTATCTGACGAATATTTGGCGCCGTTTTTCGGATAGTAGTTGTAGAAGAAGACGATGAACTTTGGATCCTGCGCCGGGAAGTACGCCATGAACGTGTGAAGGTTGCGATCAGGATAGTAGCCTCCGGTGGACGAATCAGGAATCTGCGCCGTACCCGTTTTCGCCGCGATGGAATAATGATCGAGCTTGATCGTTCCGCCGTTGTAATTATCAAACACGGTTGTGAGCATCTTTGTAATTGTCGCGTCAGTCTCAGGCTTGATCAATTGCCCTGTTACCGGCCAGTCCAACGTCTTTGAAAGTCCGCTCGGATACTCGACTCGCGAAGCGACATGCGGCGTGACCAAATGCCCGCCGTTTGCCAAAACAGCAAGCGCGCGGATCATCTCGATCGGCGTGACCGCAACGCCTTGGCCGAACGAGATGTTCGCAAAGTTCACATCATAGTTCGTGTTCACGTTCGAAATGAGTCCCGTTCCCTCGGCCGGCAGATCGATTCCCGTTTTTTCGCCGAATCCGAATGATTTCCACTGGTCGCGAAACGCCGCCTTGTCCATGTGCTGCATGACGAAGACCATTCCCGTGTTAAGGGATTGATTAAGAACTTGTTGCATCGTGATGTTTGCACCGCGCCCTTTCTTGTCGAAATTGTAGATCGTGCGGTTTGCAACCTGCACGAATCCTTTGTCATTATAAGTCGTTGTTGGCGTAACCGCGCCCTGATCGATCGCAATCGACATGATGACCGGCTTCATGATCGAGCCCATTTCAAAATCGCTTTCCACAAGAGGATTATTGAACTGCGAAACGTCGGTAACGTTTCGGCTCTGATTCAAATCGAATCCGTCGGAGAGCCCCATGGCCAAGACCGCTCCGGTTTTGGGATCCATGACAATGCCGCCGACGCGATCCGAATTCCACTCTGTCTGGACTCCCTTGAGCATCGACTCCAAGTTTTGCTGCACTGACGGCTCGATCGTCGTAACAATATCGCCCTCGGTCTCGGTCTTCTTGTCGACAAGGTTGCCCACGTCCGAGAAGATTTCCGCGAAAAAGTTCACGTACAAGTCCTGGCTCGCCCGCGAGAGAATGTCGTTGTAGGCGCGTTCGATGCCGTAACGGCCCGTGAAATCGTTTCCCTTGTACGCCATAAATCCGATGACATTCGACGCCAAGAATGCTCCCGGATAAAACCGCCAGTTCATTCGGTAGATGGAAAGGCCTGGAATCTTAAGAGCTGAAACGTGAGACGCCGCTTCCTCGTCAATATTCGTTGCAATTTCCTCATAGCTATCGTTCTTCTTGGACGCGCGCATAACGAACGTGTCATGGTCGAGTCCGAGCGTCGGACCGATCGCCTTAAAAACAGTTTCCGGATCGGTGATCTGTCCCGGATTAATCGCTACCTTGAATCCTGATTTGAGCGTCGCGGCGGAAACGAGATTGCCGTCCTTGTCAGAGAAATAAATCGATCCGCGGTCAAAGAGCGTTGAGAGCTGCGTTACGTATTGCCGGTCCGCCAAGAGTTCGTACGTCGAGCCGTGGATGATCTGCAGATAAAATAATTTTCCGATGATCAAAAGGACCACGAGAACGACTCCCAAGATCACGATCCATATTCGCTTTTTAAAAATAATTGCATCCATTGGGTGTTATTTTAACATACCAATACCCCTCCGCCCTACGGGCACCTCCCCTATAAGGGGAGGACAGCTTCGCATAACTGGAAGTTGTGATTTAGCTGAAAAAAAGATTTTAAAAAATAATCCAGCAGAACTGTCTCCCCCTTCTAGGGGGAATGCCGAGGCTCTGCGAGGCGAGGGGGTATGAAATATTTATCTTACAGCCACTGTATTCTCGCCATTCGGTGCCGTGTAGGCAAAGTCGGGTGTTTTGGAATCAACGAAGCCGTATTTCGCCGCCGTATTCATGTCGATTGCGGAGGCAAGGTTGAAATATTTAATTTCTGAATCTGACACTGCTGATTGGGTGGTACGTACTTGCGACAAAAGAGCCTTGCGCTGGTTAATAGCAACAACGCTGTGCCCGATGAAAAACGAGTACGCACCGAACAAGCCCACGATGACCATAAGGAGTGTCGTGTTCAAAGTTCCGGAAAAGATTTTTTTTGTAAAAGGAATCATATTTTTTCTAAGATGCGCAGCTTCGAACTTCGGGCACGCGGATTGACTGCGAGTTCCGCTTCGCTTGGCGTGATTGGTTTTTTCGTAATCAAGGTTGCAAGATCGGCATGCGCCTTGTCGCGGAAGAAATTTTTGACAATGCGATCCTCGCCCGAGTGGAATGAAATGATCGCGAATCGCCCGCTTTGCTTGAGCCTTTCGAATCCTTTCTCAAGCGTTTCGCCGAGCGCCCCGTATTCATCATTCGTTGCGATGCGAAGGGCCTGAAACGTTTTCGTTGCCGGATTGGTTTTCATCCAAGGCTTTCTTGGCATTACCGATTCGATGACGGAAACTAAGTCGAACGTCGTGATAATCGGCTTTTTGCGGCGCCAATCCACGATTGCCTTGGCAATTCTGCGCGATGCGCGCTCGTCGCCGTAGGTGTAGATCGTATCCGCGATCGTTTTCTCGTCCCATGAGTTCACGATGTCATAAGCCGTCACATCGTCCTCGCCCGGATTGTCCTTCAATGTCATTTTCAGAGGCCCGTCTTCTTGGAAAGATAGCCCCCTGCTCGCGTCGGCAATCTGAAATGACGACCATCCCAAATCAAGAAATATTCCCTCAACTTCTTGGATATCATGTTCTTCAAGAACTTTATCGAGATTCCTGAAGTTTTCTTGAACAAGAATGACTTTGCACATCTGCCCTGACCCGCCGGAGCGTATCGCGGAGGGGGTAAGTTTTTCCTTGGCGCGAGCTATTGCATTCGAATCCAGATCGAAACCAATCAACGTTCCATCTGGCCCCAAATGCCTGGCAATTTCACAGGCATGCCCTGCCCCTCCGAGCGTCCCGTCAACGTATGTCCCGTCTTTTTTTATTGAAAGAGCTTCTATTGATTCATTAAACAGTACGGGAATGTGCATACAACTAGATCATTCCGATATCTGCTAATTTCTGAGCCAATGAATTCGCTTCCTTCTCGACGCCTGTGGTGTACGAGTTCCAAGCCTCCTCGTTCCAAAGCTCGACGCGATTATGGATTCCTGCCACGACGACTTTCGCCGAGAGCGATCCGTAGGATTTCAAATGGTCGGGCACGAGCACGCGGCCGCTGCCGTCCACATCAACCTCCATGGCGCCTCCGAGCATCGCTCGCGAGAAACCTCGCCCCTCGGCCGAACCGATCGAGAGCGATGCGAGCTGTTCGGAAAATTTCTTCCACTCGGCAACCGGATATACGAAAAGACAGCGATCGAGACCTCGCGTCATGATAATTTTTTTGCCGAGCTCCTTGCGAAATTTCGCCGGGAGCGACAATCGATTCTTTTCGTCCAGCGTGTGCCGGTATTCTCCGATTAACATAATAATTGTTCGTCATCCCGGACTTGATCCGGGATCCAGGATTTATCGGCGTTCACAAGTGTATGCCACTTCATCCCACTTATATCGTACGCCATCCCACCAAGTTCCACAATGTTCCATTTGAAGATTCTTGTGCATAACTTGCTTATATTCGTTAAAACGACATGAAAATAATTTTTGGCAAGAAAAAAGGCGATGTTAGTCGCCTTTTACAAACCTCACCCGGTTTGCTGCGCAAACCACCCTCTCCTCTGCGAGGAGAGGGTCAGCGTTCGAAATCTTTTATCTTCTGATAAAGAATCTGAGGGTCGCTATTAAGTTCTTTATTAGAAATCCGAATTACTTTAATTCCATTTATTTCGAAAAAATGAGTCCTAATTTCATCATATCCTCTAGCACTCTCAGCAAGATGTTGGTCGCCATCGATCTCTAAAACAAGCTTTCTTGCCGTGCAGTAAAAATCTGCGACATACTGACCAATACTTACTTGCCGTCGCCATTTCATTCCCATTTTGTTCCCTCGTAGGTTTCTCCAAACAAATTCTTCCTCAAGTGTTTGGTTTTTGCGAAGAAATCTTCTTTTTTCTTTATTTTGAATTCCATTGATAATTCCCATGAATGGAATTTTAACAACCATATTTAAAGAAAATCTAAAGTTCGTCCCTCTCCTCGCAGAGGAGAGGGTGGCTCGCGAAGCGAGACGGGTGAGGTAATAAAAAAGCAAGTCTCTCGACCTGCTCTAAATAATTCTGACGGTTAGTTTGGTTCGCGATAAACATTAGCGCTGTCTCTGAATTGCTCATACAGGCTGTAAAATCTGTCGACTTCTTCATGCGACCCGGCATTTGATGCGCGTCCATTAGCAATAAGCGCAGCGGTAAAATAAGCTTGTGATTTGGCGAATCTGATATCGTAATCCGAATACTTCTTCGGATCTTCAGCCTTCCTATGGCTGCAGCCGGAACTTGCTACAACCAAGATAGCAGCGAGAATAACAAAAGGTTTTTTCATGTATTTAGTTTTTGATTTGTTATTTTATATCATGTTTAAATAAAAAAGCAAGTTTTCACTTGCTTTTACTTTTTCTATTTCTAGAGCGGCATAATCACCAGATCAAAATAAGCATACTTATTTCTGATCGTAACAGCCTCGTTACTGCAGATCACGCATCCGTTCGTCCGATAAACGTCATACGTGGTTGCTGAGAGATTGAGAAGCATCTGCCCGAAATCCTGGTTGTACGTCGCCGGATCAACATCGAATGTAAATCTGAGTGTTTCGTCCGTCGGCCTCGACCACGAAAACGTATAAACCGGCGTGAATCCCGAAGTTCCGATTTGGTAGCTCGTTCCGCCCTTTGTTTCGCAGTAGTAGCTTCCATTGCTGAAATAAACATTGGTGACAATCGTTACATTCGTTGAACCGGACGACTGACTCCCAAATGAGAGAGTGCCTGTCTTGTCGCTGTTGAGGCGAAATACGGCCTGGCTTGTCTCCCCGCCGAACATGCTGCGCAGGATATCGACCGACTGGTCATTGCTTTTGGAGATTATCATGCGATAGTCTCTGTCGACGATGACGTTCCAGCTGCTGTTCTTCTTGCAGCCCGTAAAAAACGTAGCGGTAACAAGTAAGAAAAGAATAATGCTTAATTTTTTCATGTTTATTCTGTTTTTGATTTAGAACTTTATATAACATTTTCAAGAAAAAAGCAAGCGAGGGCTTGCGGTCTTCTTGACATACTTATGCATTGTTTTGGTCGGTGTCCCTTTCGAGATTGGACGCGTCAGCGATTTGGTAAGGAATCTCGCGAACGACCTTTTCCTGTACTGAGTGGTAAGTCTTAATCTTGGACTTGGAATGCGACTGCTCCTGCGGATTGTGCGATGTGGCGCGGGAAGGAGACGTAGCTGCCGGCTTGGCATCGATAACTTCCTTGAACACACTCTCGTATAACTCGGACTTGTGAGGAGCAAAAATCGAAATGTTCGAGAGCATTCCCTTGCCGTCGTGTTCTATATCGATAATATCCTGCATGGTGACAGGTCTGCCATTTGAGAACATGTCACCGAACAAGGCATTACCGTAGTCGTTTTCAAATGTCGAGAAGCCATACTGGCCGTATTCAGAAACACCTACGGCATATGGGAGAGGTACGTCGGTCTTGAATTCCTTATTGTACTGTTGGATCCTGTCATAAAGCCCTTGAATGAACTGGAAGTTCATACAGGCATTCTCCACCAGGACTGCCCTGTCGCGGATCCCGTGCTTGGTATAGCGCTCGATGAGAGCCTGGGCAATGTCGTAGTTGCCGATCTTGTTGGCTCCTTCGATTGCCTGTGCATTTCCCTTTGCGTCTGGTACCCCTTCGGAAAAATAAATGCCGTCGGGCGAGCCGTGTGCATCAACGAGAATCGTCACGTTTTTCTGGGTTGATACGAAGTCGAAGAACGCCTTCTTCTGACTTTCGACATTCGTTAATGCGAAATCGGCACGGAAAAGCTGCATTGATGCAGGATGCTGCGCTTTAAGCGACTCGAGTGTCTTTTTCTTGCCGAACCTGTTTCCATCATGTGCGCTGTCGACGGGAACTACCATCTTCTCGTTATTTGCCATATAAGCTACGTTCCTGCCCTTGAAAAGAAGCATTTTCTGCATCTCCGGATTGCTCCTGGTTTCCATAATCGAGCAGAGCGTACTGTCGAAGTTCTCAGGAGTACACTTGGCATTTGCCACCTCCATGGCCCGGCATGTCTGCATGATCCAGGAGGCACGCTCGCGGGCAGACATCCCGGCAAGGGACGTTGGAGAATGTTTGTGATAGCCGAGATCCCGGACATACTTCAGTGCAGGATCGCCCATGAAGTTATTTTCGAGGCGATCAGTCGAGTCGGTCTCAGCCACGAGCGGAAGAAAGATATTTTCATAAATACCATCCTTCTTTAGCCTGTGCTCAAGCTCGTCCGCGGAGACAATTTCATTAGGAACGAGCCTCTTCAGATCCATCTCAGCAGAAGCAAGGTTAACATCATGATAATCCTTGCTGTTCTTTTCCCGATAAAAACGCATAATTGTTCCCACAATGGACGAGATTTCAGTATTTGCTAGATCTTTGCGATCCACATAGTCCGCAATAATGGAATACAGATGTCTAGTATTCTCCGAACGGAAAAACTCGTCAGTGTTAGCGAAATAAAAGCTCGAGTTCAGGAGAGATATCACGGAATATCCCCTCTTCTGAAATTCCTTGAATGTCTCAAGGTTTTGCGGACTGGCTAGTGCACCGTCCCACGCGGAAAATTGGCTGTTGCCGCTCGCCGCAAAGTCTATTAACGCAAAATCAATCGTCGACCCGTCAATGTTTGCCATGACATTTGGAAAGTCATTGAGTGTGGAAATCTTTTTCGTCTCAGCGTAAACAACGTCTGCATCGAACGAGACGTCGTGCGCATCAGCGATTTGCTTGAGGGAACTGTAAAATGCATCGTCATTAATCCGTTCGAGACTATCAAGCGACCCGGGAACATTTTTAAGACCGAGGCTTGCAGCGCGTTCGAGGGCTTGGACATGCTTAGGATTTTTCATAAGCTCGGGTTTCGAAACAGAAAGAGCACCGAAGTCGAGCTTATATTTGCCTCGGCTGGATGTTGCAATCGAATGGATCGAACGTTTTATTTCGGGATCAATCGACATACTCATAACATTCCGCTCAATCTCCGGATCACTCAGATAGTAGAGATCCATCGCCGTCATACTGAATTCATTCCCCAGAGAAATAACCTCCTCACGGTAGTCGCCGTTGGTGACCAAGTCGTGAGTCGAAATAATATGATTATCCATAAGAGAAACGAACTTTTTGTATTCGTCGCGACTGAGGATACTCGAGAATTCCTGCTTATGGAATTCGAATTCCTGACGCGACTCCGCCTCGTAAGCATATTGTTTATTTTTTCGAGCGGGTTCGAAGAACGAACTCGTAGATTCGGCTCCGCCCATGACAAGAGCGATCGCGATGAATAGGTTGCGAATCGACTTGGATCCATATTTTCGAATATTGCCAATGACGTGAAGTTCAGCCTCACGACTTTCAATGCTTTCAACCTGACGCGAAGGAGAGGTCTCAATCTTTTCTTCTTTTTTGTTTTGTTTCTTAAATAGTTCAAATCCGAAAGCCATATAGGCCCAATCATAGGTGTTTTCCCACATTTTGGCAATGATCGAAAAAAGTCCAACAAAAAAACAGGCTTCCGCCTGCTTTTTCAAATCAAGTTAGAACCCAACGATCTTGAACTTCATGAAAGGCTGTCGGTGACCGCGCTTCTTGTAGTATCGAGATTTCGGCTGGTATTTGATCACGTCGATCTTTGCAGCTCGTCCGGCTTCGACGAATGCAGCTTTCACTGATGCGCCGGCTACGTAGGGAGCGCCGATCTTTGTCGTTGATCCGTCATCGATCAGGAGAACCTGGTCAAATGAGATTGAATCCCCCGCCTTGAACTCTCCGTCAAGGATCTCGACGGTAATGACATCGTTCGGACGAACGAGGTACTGCTTGCCGCCGGTTGCAATGACTGCGAACGGACCAGATTTAGGAGCCTTTGGGGCCGCCTTCTTAGCCGCTGTTTTTTTGACTGCGACCGTTTTGGTCGTCTTTTTAGCTGTTGCCATAGTGGGATCATCGTAGCACGAGGTCGCAGAATTTGCAAGCCCCATGCAGTAAAAAAGACCTGCCGTGCACATGTGCGGACAGATCTTGATAATTTTAGCTAGGCTTCGACATTCGGTGCGATGCGCCTGCTGTAAACCTTAGTATTGCTTTCTTTCGTTTGAGCGTACATCTCCAGGGTAAGTATCGGCCAGCCTTGTTCCATTGTAAGCATGATCCTGTAACCGGTCCACTGCTTGGCAGAGTCTGCTTCGATAAATTCCTGGATGAAGGATATCACTTTCTCATGCCTTGCCTTTTGGATCCACGCGACCAGGTCGTATTCGTTGCGGTAATCCTTGCCTACATATTTGACAGCACAGGCTTTTGCACGTTCGTTTTCTTGGCGAAATACACGATCACTATCATATCTGCAGAGGTATGCCTCTTCTTTTTGAGGATACTCCCATGGAAATTTATGTTGTCTGAGAATCATATATGACGCCTTGAATCCCGAAAACAATCGCCCGGAGTTGTACTTTCTTGCTTGAAATACTTGATTCATATTTTTAAGTTTTTTGCATAATAGCATTTCAATTAATTTTAGTCAAGTATTCGAACGGCACGAAATATTGCTAAAATTATCCCATGATCACTCTCATCAAGAATAAGAACCTCACTTGGATCGACATTGAAAGCCCGACTCCGGAAGACATTTCGAAAATCGTCGCCGAGTTTGAAATCCTTCCCGGCTGGGCCGAGGAATTATCGCAGCCCACTGCACGCGCCAAAACCGAAACGAACGAACTCGGATTCTACGCGGCGCTCCACTACCCCGACCACCCGTCCATGCGGCATGAAACGCGCGATATCGAGATCGACTACATCGTAACCAAAGATTTGCTCATTACGGCGCATTACGAGCCGATCGACGCGATCATGGAAGTCGCCAAGAAATTCGAAATCGGCATGGCGGCGGCAATCTCAACCCCTGGACTGTTCCTCGAAATCAACAATGAATTGTACCGGGGATTGCGCGAAGAGCTCGAATCGTTCCGCAAGGAAATCAAGGGCGTGGAAGGCGGCATCTTCGGCGGACACGAATTCCGCATGGTCGAGGAAATTTCGCACCTGACGCGCCGGCTTCTGGATTTCAAACAGGCGATCCGTTCGCACCACATCATTTTGAAATCGTTCGAACTCAACGCCGAGAAACTATGGAAGAAGTCCGTCGACCGCGACAGCGTGTACAAGGATTTCTCGCGCGTGGAAGGCGCGCTTGAGAATTGCCGCGAAGTCTTGTCGGAATTGCGAGAGACGAACGATTCGCTGCTAACAGCGAAAAATAACGAGGTAACAAAAAAACTCACGCTCATGGCGTTCGTAACGTTCCCTCTGACGCTCGTGGCAACGGTCCTCGTCGCGCATAACGCGCCGCGCCTGTTCCAAGGAGAACACGGATTCTGGATTACCGTCGTCGTCCTCGTGGTGCTCTTGGTTATCATGCAGATTTATTTCGCATATAAAAAGTGGATATAAAAAAGCGCCTTACGAGGCGCTTTTGGTTTTTTAATCTGAGCTTTCTGCGAGTTCCGCTTCCGAAGGATAAACCGCGAGCTGCGGCGTCTCATACATGCTGATCACGTTTTGGATATTGAGATCTCCTATCCCGTGAAGTCTGACCTCTTTGCCATTGAGATAATCGTATGCCGCCTGCCTCTCGATACCGTCGATTCCCCGAGTGCTGAATCGCTTGTCGTATTCCTTGAACGTATCATAGAAGGCCTGTGAATCGGCGAACCCTCCGAGCGCGAGTTCATACATGTGCTCAAGAAGTTCCTTGAGCGTCATCGGTTTTGTCATCACTTGGACTGCAACTTGTTTCCGCATAGTTTATAAAATTTTGGTTAAAGATCTTTTACCGAACGATATTAGCACTTTATAATTTACTTGTCAAGTCAACAAAACCCCTTATTCTTGGTACTATTTCCCCATGAATATCCATCTCACCAATACGTTGTCCAAGAAAAAAGAGGTCTTCTCGCCTATCGCGACGGGCAAGGTCGGCATGTACCACTGCGGGCCGACAGTATACTGGGACCAGCAGATTGGAAACATGCGCGCGATGGTGATGTCGGACCTGATCCGACGCGTCTTCATGTACAACGGATACGAAACAAATTTCGTTCGGAATTATACTGACGTCGGACATTTGACTGGCGACAATATTGGAGACGCCGACTCAGGCGAAGACCGCATGGAGAAAGCCGCCAAGCGCGAAAACACGTCTCCGGATGCGATCGCGGACAAATACATCAAGGCATTCAACGAGGACATCGCGTCCCTCAATGTCATCCCGCCTACGCACGCGACCCGCGCCACGCACTACATCGACGACATGATCCAGATGGTGCAGGAACTTCTCGACAAGGGATTCGCATACTCGACGCCGCACGCCGTTTATTTCGACGTCTGCAAGTTTCCCGATTACACGAAACTCTCAGGTCAGAAACTTGATCACTTGGAATCCGGCGAGGGACATGGAACCGTTACCGATTCCGACAAGAAAGACCCTCACGATTTCGCCCTTTGGTTTTTCAAAGCAGGCGTTCACGCCAATGCACTCCAGACATGGGAGTCGCCGTTTGCGTCCCCGCTCGTTGAAAATGGCCGAGGATTCCCCGGCTGGCACATCGAATGTTCTGCCATGAGCCGCCACCACCTTGGCGCAACGTTTGACGTTCACATGGGCGGCGTCGAGCATATCCCCATCCACCACACCAACGAAATCGCGCAATCCGAATGTGCCAACGGCGCGCACTTCGTCAACTACTGGCTGCACAACGAACATCTCCTTGTTGATGGAAAAAAGATGGGCAAGTCCGAAGGCAACGCGTACGTGATGAAGGACATCATCGCTAAAGGATTCTCGCCGCTCGCGCTTCGTTACTTCTTCCTGCAGTCGAACTACCGTTCAAAACAGAACTTCACATGGGACAATCTGGAAGCGTCTGAAACAGCGATGAAAAAACTGAAAGCAACCGTTGCCAAGATGCCGGATGATGGAACGGTTTCAGAATCCTACAAAATTCTTTTCAACGAAATGGTGAATGATGATTTCAATCTCGCCGGCGGACTCGCGGTCGTGTGGGAACTTTTGAAAAATGCCGATGTATCTGATGCCGACAAGAAAGCAACGATTCTCGATTTTGACAACGTTCTCGGCCTCGACTTGGACAAGAATGCAGAGGAAGTTGAAATGGTCATTTCAACTGAAATCCAAACGTTGCTCGATGCCCGGGAGGCCGCGCGCAGCGCAAAGGATTGGAACAAGTCAGATGAAATCAGGAATGAAATAAAAACGCATGGGTTTGATGTAAAGGACACGGACGGGGGGCAAAAACTTTCCAAGATTTAGTGTATTAAAAAATGCAGACCTCGGGGTCTGCATTTCGACTGACGGAAGTATTCTTTATTTCATTTCGGATTCAGAGATAGGTTTTACAAAACCCGCACCTACGCCCGCAATGATAAATAAAGCCAGAAACATTAACCAAAATATTGTTGCTATCATAATGTGCATTTTAAAGAGTATACGCAAAAAGCCTTTGCAATGAAAGGTTTTTGCTACTTGACAATTTTATAACTCATTTCTTAACTCTTCAACCAGCTCTCGTGCCTTGCGCGAGAGTTTTTTTGGCATCTTTACTTTCATGCCAACAATAAGATCACCGCGATTTCGTCCGTGAACAACTCCCCTCCCTTTAATCTTCAGCTGATCGCCATTGTTCGTTCCCTCGGGGATGTGAAGTTTTTCGCTCCCGTCCAATGTCTCAATTTCAATTTCTTTTCCGAGAAGCGCATCGGCAAGATTGATTTCATACGGCATCATCAAATCATTCCCGAGCCGCTTGAAAACCGGATGCGGTTCGATTGCAACCTGAATAAACAAATCTCCGGACTGCCCGTGCGCCGTGGCTTCGCCCGCACCGTCCATACGGAGCGTATCGCCCGTATTGAGTCCTGCAGGAATCTTCACGAGAATTTCCTCTCGGTCGCGAACGACTCCCGCGCCGCGGCATGTCTCGCATTTAACTTCGGGAACCTTTCCTGATCCATGGCATACGTCGCACTCCACCACTGTCTGCATGTTACCTAAAATAGTGCGCTGCATCTTTTGGATGCGCCCTTGGCCGTGGCAATTCTTGCACTCGTTCATTTTCGTTCCTGGCTTTCCCCCAGTTCCATGGCATGTCTTGCAAGTTGAAACCTTGTTCATTGCAATGGTTTTCTCGACGCCAAAGACGGATTCCTTGAAGGTAATCCTAATCTGCGTTTCGATATCATTTCCGCGTTTGGCACGAGATCGTCCGCCGCCTCCGAACAAATCTCCCAAGTCGAATTCGAATCCGCCAGCGCCTCCTTGGAACTGTGAGAAATCGAACCCTCCGAAGTCAAAACCTCCGGCTCCGCCATCAAACGGATTGCCTCCGCCCTGTCCGCCGAACTGCGGACCGTTTGACCCGAACTGGTCGTACTGTGAACGTTTCGTTTTATCAGAAAGAGTCTGGTATGCCTCGTTCACCTCTTTGAACTTCTTATCATCACCTCCATTCTTGTCGGGATGATGCTGATGCGCCAACTTTCTGAACGCAGCCTTAATATCCGCCTCGCTGGCGTTTTTTTCCACTCCTAAAATTTTGTAAAAGTCTTTTGACATGAAGGTTTATTATAAGGCATTCAGGCCTCTATACCCAAGAAAACAGCGGTTTTCTTGGGAAAGAAGAGTGAACTTGACAAATATATGCCAATATGCTATATTTTCTCTATTAAAACTAAATATATGAAATTCACAAATGAAGAAATGTCAGAAATCTATGACTTAGTATCTCAGGAAGTAAGCAACAAGGACGCAGTAAAGGTAGGCAACATACAAAACAGATTCGATTGCGAACTGGTCATTGTTGTCGCCGATACGGAGAAGAACAACTTTTCAGGAGTGTTGGGAGAAATCCTTATCAACAAAGTAACTAACCTGGTAAAAAGAATGAAGAACATTCTCGCACCTGTTATTTATTTTGAAGGAAATGAGCCTTCAATACTTCACAATCCTGCTTACATCTAATTTTATAAGCTGCCTTATACGAGGCGGCTTTTTTATTTTGCCTCACCTTCCCCTTCTGGAGTTGTTCCTTCGTTTGAAGGTTCCTCCGCATTCGGAGCCGCCTGTTCAGCCTGCCCCGCTTTCTGGATCACCTCATAAATCTTCATCATCTCCTCGGAAAGCTTTTCTGTCGCTGAATGAATCGCATCTGCATCTTCCCCATCTTTTACTTCCTTCACCTTCGCAATGGCATCATTGATCGAAGTCTTTGTTGCCTCGTCGAGTTTGTCAGAATATTCCTTCATCGATTTTTCCGCTCCAAACACTGTCGTGTCGGCCGTGTTTTTCTTGTCGATCAACTCTTTTTTCTTCTCGTCTTCGGCTTTGTATTTTTCAGCGTCTTCCTGCATCTTTTTCACATCCGCATCTGAAAGTCCCCCGCCTGACTGGACGGTGATCGATGCCTCCTTATTCGTCGCCTTATCAAGTGCCTTCACTTTCAAGATTCCGTTTGCGTCAATATCGAATGTAACTTCGACTTGTGGCATTCCTCGCGGAGCCGGCGCAATGTCGCCAAGCGTAAACCGACCGAGTGATTTGTTATCAGCCGCCATTGGGCGCTCACCCTGAACGATATGGATTTCTACCGATGTCTGATTGTCAGACGCTGTCGAGAATACTTGCGACTTTGATGTTGGGATCGTCGTGTTTCGCTCGATCAGTTTCGTTGCAACTGATCCCATCGTTTCGATTCCAAGCGACAATGGAATCACATCGAGCAAGAGTACGTCTTTGACATCCCCCTGCAAAACTCCAGCCTGAACCGCAGCACCAAGTGCCACGACTTCGTCCGGGTTAATTGATCGGTTAGGTTCCTTTCCGAAAAGCTTCTTTACTTCCTCGACAATCTTCGGCATGCGCGTCTGTCCTCCGACCATGATGATCTCGTCGATTTCTCCGATCTTAAACGGTGATGCTTCGATCGCTCGTTTTGTAATTTCAATTGACTTGTCGATGAACGGCGCAGCCAATTCCTCAAGTTTCGCTCGCGTCATTTTCATGACCAAGTGGGCCGGGACTCCGTCGTTTTGTGCGATGAACGGAATGTTGATTTCAGACTCGACTGACGTCGACAATTCATGTTTCGTCTTTTCAGCTGCTTCTTTCAATCGCTGCAAAGCCAGGACGTCTTTGGTGACATCAATTCCGGATTCTTTCTTGAATTCAGTTGCAATCCATTCGATGATTGATCGATCGATGTCTTCTCCACCCATGTGCGCATCTCCGTCGGTAGATTTAACTTCTACGAGATCAGCTCCGACTTCCAAAACTGAAATGTCGAATGTTCCTCCTCCGAAGTCGTACACTGCAATCTTCTGCTCTTTCTTGGAATTAAATCCGTACGCAAGTGCGGCCGCTGTCGGCTCGTTGATGATTCGCTTTACATCAAGTCCCGCAATTTTACCTGCGTTGACCGTTGCCTGTCGCTGTGAGTCGTCGAAATACGCAGGGACTGTAATGACAGCCTCTGTGATCGTTTCGCCGAGTTTCGCCTCGACATCAGCCTTGATTTTTGCAAGGATCATCGCCGAGATTTCTTCCGGTCGATATTCCTTGTCGCCGAATTTTACGGACACGCCGTTGTCAGCGCCTGATGAAATTTTGAACGGCGAATGAGCGAGGTCTTTTTTCACGACCTCGTCATTGAACTTGTGTCCCATGTAGCGCTTGATTCCGAAGATCGTGTTTTCCGGATTCGTCACCGCCTGGCGCTTCGCCAAGGCTCCGACCAATCGGTCTCCATTTTTCGCAAGCGCGACAATACTTGGAGTCGTTCTCGCTCCCTCAACGTTTTCTATAATTTTCGGCTGTCCGCCCTCGATGATGGCGACAGCGCTGTTTGTTGTACCGAGATCGATACCAATGATTTTTGACATATGATTTTAAAAATTAATTTGTAAGTTTGATTAGTTCTACCAAAATTGCAACTAGTACAATAAAAATTGGTATCAACAAATTAACAATCTTCCTTGTTGCGGCTAAATGCTGATTGATTTTAGAAAGTATTTGATGTTCTGCTATATCTTTAATACTCTCAACATTTTTATTTATTCTTTCTAACTCATCTAATTGGTAATCAACACCTGATTTATTTTGAGATGCAATCTCGTCTTTTATTTTTTCTACATTTCTGTTTAATTCAGACAATTCAGAATTAATGTCTCTTATTTTTTCAGAATTTTTATTGATTTC
This sequence comes from Patescibacteria group bacterium, assembly GCA_028286885.1. Taxonomy (GTDB): domain Bacteria; phylum Patescibacteriota; class Minisyncoccia; order Phycocordibacterales; family UBA1006; genus CAIXMG01. The sequence continues at coordinate 72,554 of JAQBQS010000003.1, read as the reverse complement.
TTTCAAATCACTTTCATTCGAACTTTTTGTAGATTTAAGAATATCTTTAATATCATCAACTTGATTATTAAGATTTCCTAATTGATCCTCTAAGGACTTCCAGTTTTCATTAGGCATAAACTAAAAAAATTATTTTGGTAATCTCGACAGCGCCAGCTTATAAAATTCCTGCAAAACAGACCTTTCCCTTTCAATATATTTTTCAAGAATCTTTTCATTTATAGATTCTATTTTAAAATATGGAGTTTTAGACTTTTTTGCTGGTTTCTTTAGTCTTTTGGTATTTGAAATTTCTCCTGTAGCAAGATTCACTCCATACATTCCGTGACACAGTTGATTTCTAAATTTATTTAATTCTCCTAATTCTTTATAGAGATCAGGACCGAGAATTTCCTTCAAAATTTCAATTTTAGAAGACGTTTGCTGAGTTTCTAGAAAATCTAAAATTGGTCTTTTCTTTCGATCTGTTTGATCTAGTATCCAATAGAATTCTGTTCCTAACCTACTATCAATTCCATTGAAAAGTACAATGAATAATCCAATTAGTTCAAGTACTTTCGGTTTTTGTTCTAATGGAGAGTACATATGATTATTTCCAATCCTCTACCCTCACCACTTCCGCCTGCCGGTTCAACACTTTTTCTAACAGAACTTCATGAACTTCCTTGTCGCTATCGGCGCAGCAATCCGACAAGATTGTGATCTTGTAATCCTTGTCAGCCGCCTCGCGCGTCGTCGAGAGGACGACGCCGGACGTAGAAATTCCTGAAAGGATCAGATGCTTGATTCCCTGCGCTCGAAGGATGACTTCCAAATCGCTTCCCGAGAATGCCGACACGCGGCGTTTTTCAATTATGATGTCGCCATCCTTTGGCGCGATCTTGGGATGGATCTGCATGAACCGCTCCATGAATGCCGGAGTAAATTCTTCCCGCTTGAAACGCTGGAAGAATCTATTTTCCGGATTCAGTTCCGGACCGCCGGGACGAAATCCCAAATGCACGTACATGACCGGAATGCCTTTCGTCCGCGCTTTTTCAATGGCAACCGATACGCGATCCAACAATTCATCAGCATCGAGATAATTACCAAGGATTCCCATTTGCATATCCATGACAAGCAATGCTGATTTTTGTTCCATTTTTTAAGGTTCAATTAAAAGTTAATAAATTCCAAATAATTTAAAAATAAAGTAATTTTCAAGATTTCAACAAGTCTTCCGCGATCGCGAAAACCTTGTACAAAGGCCATTATAGTGATATCGTTTTTCTATGTCAAGAAAAAAAGCGGCATCCTTTGCAGGACACCGCTTGTCGCCTTCAGGGCAGGCAACTTGGAACTATGGACAGCTAATTTAGCAGTTATCGGGGTTCTCGTCAATAAAAAAACCGGCATTCTTGCGAACGCCGATCCCCGCCAGTACGCGCCTACCGAATACTGGAAGTAGAAAAAACACATTTGAATTATAGCATAACAAGTTCCTATGTCAAGAAAAAAATCAGCAACCCGTAGGATTGCCGATTCGCCCAGTGATACCCGGACAGCACACTTTGACTAATCCAAAGATATTCCATTTTTGCTTCAAAGTCAAATAAAAAAGACGCCCTTCCGGTTACGCCTTCTTGTGATCCATCACAAAACCTTTATTTATGAGATTGGATCGTTCTATTTTTCAGGACCAAAGAACAAATCTGCATTATTTCGCATTAGGAGAATACTATCATAAAATAGATGTAAAATAAAGATAATTTCATTATGCCAAGCAAACCCGACTATTCAAAAAAGATCCTTAAAATCCTTGCCGAAAACAAGGCTATTTCGGTGCCTGAACTCGAAGGCAAAATAGGTTCTGAAGGCTCAAAACTGGCTCCCAAGGAGCGCTATGCCCTGGCTCGGTCACTTCGCAACCTGCGCGAATCGGGACTGGTAGAGAGCCATTTCTCGGGCCAAAACGACTATGCCCGACTAACCACTGTCGGCCGCCGAAAGGCCGTCAGCCAGAAATTGGAGGCCGCGGATTCCCTCGTCCCCAACTGGGACGGCAAATGGCGGATCGTCATGCTCGACCTTCCGGAGTCTCGAAAAAATGAACGAGAATCTTTGCGCTATCTTTTGAAAAAAGCCGGCTTTGTCATGCTCAAGAATTCAGCTTGGATTTCTCCGTTTCCGTTTGAGCATATGTTCATGAATATCAAAAAGGATTTGGGGCTCACAACCGAGATGATGGTAATCGTGACGGATTCGATTGACGAGGAGACGGAGAAAAGTTTGGTTCAAATGTTTGACAAGTAGAATTAATTATATTATATTTAACCAAATTTCTAAAAACTCGCAAACATTATACGTATGGAACATCAACAAGAAAAAGAACTTTCTCCTTGGAAAATCGGTATCGTGATCGCACTCATTGGCGGCCTCATAGCAATAGTTGCAAATCCTATTGCCGGAATAATTATCTTTGCGGCCGGCGCAATAATGACCGTGAGATCAACAATCTAAATCCATAAAACTGCCTTACTGAGGCAGTTTTTTATTTTTCATTTCAGAAATAAAAAACTTGCTATACTTGTCCAATGATTCTTCCCTTTTCGGCACTACTCCTCTTGATTCCCTTGAAACTAATTTCGCTCGTCATCGTGACGCGCGGTACGGTGTCGGGGAATCTCAAGCCTGATCGCGTAAGCTTGATCTTGTGGGCGCTCGCGCCGCTGATCGGATTTGCGATCGCGATTTCCAATGGCGCGCCGTTTTCTGCGATTCCTCTTTTGCTTGCGGGAGCTGCTCCCTTGTTTATTTTAGGACTTACATTTTTCTCGAAACACAAGCCTTGGAAAACCGGAACGGTTGAATACGCAAGCGGACTTTTTTCCTTGATCGCCATCATTGTTTGGATTTTTGCCCATGATCCCGTACTCGCAACCATCGTTGCCATCATCGCGGATATTTTCGCGGCATTGCCGACAATCATCAAGACATGGAAAGCTCCGAAAACCGAATCGCTCATGATGTACGTGCTTGGAGGAATTGGAAATGTTATCGGGCTTGCAACGCTCACGGTGTGGACGATTCCTACTGCGGGATTCAGCATCTACCTTACGCTTCTTGGCATTGCCATGATGTTCGTCATCGCACACAAGTCCATTGCGCGAAGATTCATACGGTAGGTATAATACTCTTATGCAACATTTTCTCATGCACGCGTGGGCATCATTCGTCGGACTCATGCATAGCTCCTCATTTATCACCTACGCGTTCGGCATGAACGAAGGCATCTGGATGCACATCATCGGCGGCGCAATCCTTGCCAAGATTATCCGCACGCGTTTTTCCTATTGGCAGACGGTGCTCATCGTACTCGGCATTGCAATACTATGGGAAGGAATCGAGATTTTTATCGAAACGCCGAACTGGGCGGCAGTCTTGGCAATCTACGGAACCAAGATGCGGTATTTCTACGACACCGCTGGCGACATCATCGGCGCGACGGTGATTGCGATGATTGCAAATCTAGATTTAAAGAAAAAATAAAAGACCTCTTTGGGGGTCTTTTATTTATAAAATGTTTTCTATGATCTGATTCACTGAATCTTCTATAAGATCATTTTTAATCATAATCAGAGGAATGCCGTATTGTTCCGAAATCTGCTTGGCGCATTCAATCGATTTTTCTTGCGTTTCTTTGATGAATTTTATTTTCTCATCAAGCGATGCGTTCAGTTGCGAAAAAAGTTTTCGATCTCTTTCATCGTCTTCAATGCGTTTCAAAATAACATCGGGATCATTCCACAAATGGATCAAGCATAGGCAGTCATTGAACCAATCGCCAAGAAAGGGCTGCGTTGTGCCTTTGATGGTAAGCATGAAGTGACCTATGGCGATTGCTTTTTCATGCTCCTGGCTTATTTGTTTCAGCGCTGCCACATTTCCCTTCAGCTGATCCTCAAGCGGTATTGCCCGCAAGGCATCGTAATCGCCGGCAGCAAGTCCAAAATGCTTCATCAAAATTTTGGAACCTTCAAAAAATGGAATATCTGTTTTTTCTGAAAGACGCTTCGCAATCGTTGATTTGCCTGAACCATTAATTCCGCTGAGAAATATAAGATTTCTCATACTTTATTGTACCTTCCACACAACAACGCGTGCCGGACGAATGATTCGCTCGCCCATCTTGTAACCCTTCTGGATAATCTTCTCGATCTTATGATCAAGAGAAGCGTCATCTGTTTCCTTAGTTTCAATCGGCTCATGCAAGTTCGGATCAAAGTCCACACCGACTTTGTCGATCGCCTCGACACTGTTATTCTCGAGCGTATTCTTGAGCTGGCTGTAGATGTACTCGACACCCATGCGCCAGTTTTTATCTACCGCTTCCCACGCAGTCTGATTCCCCATCGCCATATCAAACGAGTCGAGTACCGGCAGAAAATCGCCGAGGACTTTCTCGGTAATTTTTTTCTTTGTCGTTTCGCGAACCTCGTCCAATTCTTTTTTCAGGTTCACGTAATCAGCGCGGCTTCGCTGCAAAGCCGTCAGGTTATCGCGTGATTCGATCTGAACTTTCTTCAATTCCTCGCGAAGATTTTTCAATTTAGCCTTGTCTTTGAGCTCATCGCCCATCGAATCAGTATCGACGAATTCGACATCGTCCGCCTCCGCCAAAGGCTCCGGCGTGACGAAGTCCGCAGATTCGAGTTCCTCGGGACGGATTTCCAATTCTTCATTTGTGATGTTGTTTTCGTCATTCATATGGCGGCATTATAGCAAATTTTCGCCAGGAAAAAAGATATCCCCTTAAATATAAAGTTTTTATAAATTTATTACGCCAGAAGATTGACTTGACAAAAATTTCCTGTATACTTCAAATACAATTACGATTTCTTGCGGGAGCGAAAAGCAGAAAGGCTCTACTGCGGGGCGCGAGTAGACCGGGCAACCGGCATCAAAAGCGTTACGATGAAGGAGTGCCACCCTTCCACTCCCACAAGAGTTCGTAATTTTTTAGATAATCTTCAGTCGTTCTGAAAAATGTTGCTACTTGAAGCACTGATTCTCCTTCCAGCTCCGCTTGTTCGAGCGAACACAAATAAAGAATTCCTCTTATATTTTTTACGAAGCAAAACGATCCGCGTTTTGCATTTTTGTTTTTATAAATGCAATCAGGATATTTGACAATCGATGGAAGATTTTGAATGAGCATGTCAAATTCCTGTGCCGGACGCTTGTCGTAGACATGCTTTACGGCACGACTCGAAAGATATGCCTTTGAACTCGAAATTCCAATAGTAATCGAAACTGCTTTGGTTAAAGAACATAGAATTACTTCTTCTATAACAACGTACGCATGGCGTTCAGTATCTTTTACATGCTTCTTGAAAAATCTATGTGCGACCAACTTATCCATTTATTAATGGTATCTTTTTAGAATAAATTATAGATAAAGAAAAAACCCGCTCTGTGCGGGCTTCTTGGCATTGCAAAACGCAATTAGTTTGACTTGGTCGTCGTGCTTGTCGAAGTTGTCGTGATATTTCCAGCGCCGCCGTTGCCCTGTGCTGACGTCGTTCCGTTCTGCGGACCTGATGTTCCTGTCGTGTTTGTTGTTCCAGTTGAAGCCGGAGTCGTGCCGGTAGAGGTTGTTCCCGTCGTCGTCGTTGGAACCGTTCCTGTCTTAGGCGCAGTCGTTGGTGCGCCTGCCGCAGACGTCGCTCCTGTTGTACTCTTTGTTGAAGTTGATCCAGTTGCCGGCGTGCCGTTCATTGCAGACGTATCAACCGGAGCCGGCATCGCCGTATCGGCTGATTTCTTGCTGCTCGCGACTGCGATCCAGATAATGGCAACGACAACGATCAGGGCGATGATTCCAATAATCCATCCTGTCGTTGAGCTCTTCTTGTCCATGCTGCCCATTCCATTCATATTATTTTCCATACTAGTTCTAGGTGAGAAATTATAATTAATAAGTAATAAGCAGCTCCCGGAATCCGGGGACTACATGGCTTTAGTATAGTCCTCTTTCGGCAAAACTGCCAGGATTTTTTGCCAAGAAAAAAGTCCCTTCCGGGACGTTTTTCGAGTCTCGCGAAATTATCGCTTCGACCACTGTGAGCTCTTTCGAGCCTTCTTGAGTCCGAACTTGCGGCGCTCTTTTGATCGAGCGTCTCGTTTCAGGAATCCAAGCTTTTTGACTTCTGACTTCATCGTCTCGTCAGTTGTAGAAAGTGCTCGAGCGATTCCGTGGCGGATGGCCTCGGCCTGGCTGTGAACTCCTCCTCCCTTGACGACGACGGTGATGGCATAGTCTTTGACGTCCTTCGGCTTCTCGAGAGATTCCTTCGCTACGCGGACGAGGTCCTTGGTCGCAAAGTATTTTTCAAGAGGCTTGTCGTTCACGATGAACGAAGCCGCAGATGCTTCGGTGAGGCGTACGCGAGCGGTTGACGTTTTGCGTCGTCCGATAGCGGCGATGTAGGTTGCTGTTTTTGCTGTTGCCATAATAATTAGTCGTTGATGATCAAATTCTTAAGCATCGGCGTGCGAAGCTTGTTTCGAGGAAGCATTCCTCGGACTGTTCGCATGACGGCTTCCTTCATACCTCGTCGACCGATCAGGTGCCCTCGCGACTCCTTCTTGAGTCCTCCTGGGTATCCTGAGTAGCTCTGGTATTCCTCCTCGAGTCGTTTTTCCGAAAGGTCGAGTTTCGATGCATTGGTGATCGTCACTTTGACCTTGGAAACTTTATTGGGTGCAAATCCCGTATCGTACTTGCCTCGCAAATAGGCGGCGGCAAGTGAAGCGACACGGCCAAGCTTTTTCCCTGTTGCATCAATAGTATGTTCCATGGTGTTTGGTCTAATTTAGTAATTATACGAACTCGATCAATGCCATCTCGCTCCCGTCAGAGAGTCGGTTTGGCAATTTCAAGATTCGGATGTAGCCTCCCTTTCGGTCAGCATATTTCGGAGCAATGTTCTTTACGAGCTCGCGAGCGACGTCGATCTGTCCGCCCATATCGGCGGCAAGATTTCGAATCGCCGACAGGTCAGCATTGCCTTTCTTGGCAACAGTAACCATCTTCTCAACCATCGGCCGGATCTCCTTGGCACGCGGAAGCGTGGTCTGGATTCGCCCGTTGATGACAAGTGCCCGAATCAAACCGCGAAGAAATGCAATGCGCACTTTCCGCTCGCGTCCGAATTTTCGGTTGTTATCATGATGTCGCATAAATTTATTTCTTAAGTGAGAGTCCGTAGCTCGAAAGCACATCCTTTACTTCATTCAATCCCTTCTCGCCGAATCCGTCGAGATCAAGCAAACCTTCCTCCGTCTTCTGGAGCAATCCTCCGACTGTTCGGATTCCCGCATCTGAAAGTGCGTTGAGGGTTCGCGTTGAAAGCTGCAATGAATCAATACGAGTTTTCAACATCTCCGTCAAGTCTTCCTTGTCCATTTCTGGCTCAGAAGATTCAGACATCGGTGCAATGTCGCGCATTGGCTCAGGCATCTTTGTCTCGGCAATTTCCTTGAGATCGAGGATCGCGCGGAACTGGTCGAGCATGATCTTCATCGAGAGCTCGAGCACCTCTTTTGGAGATACTGAACCGTCGGTATCGATCGTCATTCGAAGGCGGTTGTAGTTCGTTCGATCGCCGACACGCATGTCTTCTACGTCGTAGCTTGCGCCAACGACAGGAGAAAATCGCGCGTCTGTCATGATCGTTCCAACGTCAACTTTTTCCTTGGAAAGCATTTCTCGAGGAACGAATCCGAGGCCTTTCTCAACGACAATGTCGATTGAGAGATCTCCCTTGCCTGAAATCTCGGCAATAGGCTGCTCGGGGTTCATCACCACGAGTCCGCCCGGTACCTGGAAATCCCCAGCCGTTACGATGCCGCTTTTAACCGAAAGCGTTGCCGCCTGTGGTTCGTCGCCTGCGATCTGGAACCTTACTTTTTTCAAGTTCAAGATGATCGTCATCACGTCTTCGCGAACGCCCGCAAGCGTTGAGAATTCATGATCGGCTCCCTTGATTTTTACGCTCGTGATCGCCGCTCCTGGAATCGAAGAATAGATAATACGGCGCAAGGAGTTTCCAAGCGTATGTCCGTATCCCGGGTACAACCCTTCTATTTCGAAAATTCCGCGCCGATCGTCGCTTGAAACGATTTTGAGTTTTGAAGGCAGGACGATTGAAAGGTTCATCATAATTGATTGGGGGATGATGATAGATTGATAAATAAAGGAATGTCTCGAAACTAACTAATGACTATCGGCTGTAGAACTCGATAACGGCCTGAAAATTCAGGAACGCGTCGGGATTCTTCGGGTCGCTGATAACTTTGGCTGTCATTGAGACTGGATCCCATTTGAGCCACTCTGGAGATTTGACTGCTTTAAGCTTCGTCGCAACGTCTGTGAAGAGTCCGTTTGTCTTGCTGCCCTCGCGGATAGCAATGACATCTGTCGTCTTGACTGAATATGACGGAATCGTCATCTTCTTGCCGTTGACGGTGAAGTGTCCGTGGGACGCCATCTGTCGGGCCAAGGCTCGCGTTGCCGCGAATCCGAGTCGGTAGATGACGTTGTCGAGTCGCTCTTCGAGCTGTCGGAAGAGGAGCGTCGCAGGAGTCGTACCCTTCTTGGCCGTTTCCATTGCGTGCTCGACGTAGTTTCCGAACTGCTTCTCGCGGACGCCGTACATGAATCGCACCTTCTGCTTTTCGATGAGCTGGTTTCCGTAGTCAGAGCGTCGTCCGAATCCTTTCTTTCCTTTCTTTGTAGCTGGTTCAGACTGGGCAAATTTTGCGGTCTGGCATTTCTCGAAGATTGGCGTGCCGAGTCGTCGGCACAACTTGTATTTTTTCTGTGTCATATAATTTTAAGAGATTATACGCGTCGAGGCTTTTTAGCGCGGGGACCGTTGAATGGAACCGGTGTGCGGTCCTTGATCGATGCGATCTCAATTCCCTTGCCTGAAAATGCCCTGATGGCTGATTCTCGACCTGATCCGACTCCTCGAACGACGACGTGCACCTCCTTGAGGCCGATCATTGCCGCTTTTTCAGCCAGAACTTCTCCAATTTTGGCAGCCGCGAAAGGCGTACCTTTCTTAGCTCCCTTGAAGCCCAGTGCTCCTGATGATGAAGACATGATGGCGTTTCCATCCATGTCAGTCAGCAAGGCTTTCGTGTTGTTGAATGTTGCCTGAACGTGGAGAATTCCAACGACGAGCTTCTTCTTAGGAACGCGCGACAAAGCTCGGTCCTTGAGAGACTTGTCCATGCGGTTTCCTTCCGTTTTTACGATTCGTTTCTTTCCCATACTATTATGTCTTCGAATCGGTCTTTCGTCCCGATCCCATGGTTACTCGCTTGTTTCCGCGAACCGTTCGGGAGTTCGTCTTGGTTCGCTGACCCTTTGTCGGCAATCCACGCGAATGTCGTGAACCTCGGTATGAACCGATGTCCTTGAGTCGCTTGACGTTCTGTCCGATTTCTCGCTTCAAATTTCCCTCGAGCTTCATCTCTTCGACGAGCTTTCGGATGGCTGCTTCATTGTCCGCCGTAAGGTCCTTGATCTTGCTCATTGGGTCGATCTTGCATTCCTTGCAGATAGCGAGGGCTCGTGCAGGTCCGATTCCATAGATAGATGTAAGACCGTACTGCACGTTCTTCTTGTCAGGGAGTGTGATTCCTAGTAGTCGCATAAATAATTATTGGCGAGCCTTGTGGCGCGGGTTCTTCTTGTTAATGCGATACAAACGGCCTCCTCGACGGACGATAATATCGTCAGGGCTGATTTTCTTGATTGATGATCGAATTTTCATGATCTAAAATCTGTATCTAAAGTTAATAATTCAGAATAACTGGCGAGATGACAAGAAAGCGTAAAATGTTACGCTCGCTTGACGATTCTTCCTTTTCCCCCATAGGGTTCGAGAAGCACATGAACCGTATCACCGATCAGGACCTTGATGCGGTGGAGTTTCATCTTGCCGGAAAGGTATGAGACTTGCTCAGTACCATCTTGAAAACGTACGCGAAACATAGCGTTCGGTAACGCCTCGAGGACTTCTGCTGTGACGATGTTTTTTTCGTCTTTGTTTGGTACCATGTGCAGTAAACAGCATCCTATCAAAATTAAAAACCAATGTCAACACACTAGACCTTATCCCCACCCGAAACCCAACATTTACAACGATTTTAAAACAGTGCCAAGAAGACAACCGCCGTCAAGGGGGAAATTCACAGGTTTTTCGAGTCATTTATATGGTTTAAATGCCAATTTCTTATTTTTTAAAAGAAAAAACCGCCTTTTGAGAGGCGGTTTTTTAATTAACTTTGAATGCAAGGAACGAGTCCGAACTTTTGAATACGATTGACAGTACTATCATCACTGACATAGACATTACCTGCCGAATCAACGGCAATTCCGTATTCACCGCCTACAAATTGTCCATTACCACTGCCCTGTGTTCCCCACTGAGTAATAAAATTACCTGCATGATCAAACTTACTAACTCGGTAATTCAATGTATCGCTTACATATAAATTATCATGCGAGTCAATGGCAAGACCTTGGGCAATTCCACTAAATTGCCCCTGACCTGACCCGCTGCTTCCCCATTGCGTAACATAAGTTCCCGAAGATGTGAATTTCTGAATACGGTGGTTGCCAAACGGAGCTGTATCCAAAACATAAACATTGCCCGATGAATCTGCAACTATTCCAGAAGGCTGATTGAATTGCCCATTACCACTGCCTTGTGTTCCCCATTTGGTAATAAACGTTCCAGTATTTGAGAATTTTTGAACCCTATCAAGAGTATCTGTTATGTAGACATTACCTACCGAATCAACAACGATACCTGTGGGACCATGAAACTGACCGTTACCGATTCCTAATGATCCCCATTGGGTCAAGTATGTTCCAGAAGATGTAAATTTCTGAATACGATTATTACCAGCATCAGTAACATATACATTTCCTGAAGCGTCGATTGCAATTCCGTCTGGATCTATAAATTGACCGTTTCCTGTTCCATAAGCACCCCATTGAGAAATGTAAACTCCGGATGAGTTAAATTTCTGAATTCGACTGTTGGTGAAATCTGCAACATATACATTACCAGAGAGATCAACTGCGACCCCCATAGGGGCATTGAACTGACCGTTTCCTGTCCCTGTTGAGCCCCATTTTGTCAAATATCCAAACGTCGGTACACAAGCAGGAACTGGTGCTGCGACATTGAACGTCCCCGAGCACCCGACAAGCTGATTGGATCCGTTTACAACTTCCATACGATACTGACCAACAGGTGTCGACGCCGACAGTGTTCCTCCGCCCACGTTCCCATTGATTGTGCTGACCCACATGTGTCCAGTCCCTGTCGTTACATTAGTCGCCGTTGAATACTGTGAAAATAATAAAGGTGTTGTAATACCGAATTGCGGCACCACGTAGACCGAGGTAACTGCCGCAGGTGTCGGATTGGTCCATGTCCAGCCAACATTCATAACATCTCCTGCATGAACCGTTGAGCCCGCAACAGGAATGTTGAAGTTAACTGAGGAGGATGCCGCACTACACGAAGCCACAGCTGCAGGTCTTGGACGAGGCGTTACGAGAATCGGTAAACCCCCTGATGCAGGAGCAGGTATTGGGGTTGTATTAGAAGAAACAGAGGAAGCAGCAACCGGATTTTGATTAGCTGCTGCAGATTGCTTCGAAGGCTCAACAGTATTCGATGAAGCAGAACTATCATTTGTTGTCGCCTTTTCATTCGCCAATGAAGCATTCGATACTGATGACTTTTGCACCTGCGAATCTCGGGAAATTCCATAGACGGACGCAGCAGTGGATCCTGACAGCTTTCCCGCAGCGGCAAGATAACCGACGACTGCAATGGCGACAATGACGAGGCCGATAAGAATGTATTTTGACTTCATGAAAATAAACGGACGATGATTCGAATAATAGAATCAAGTATATTCTTCTGTACTGATAAGGCAACCAAAGAACCTTTCCAAGAAAAAAACCGTCTTTTGAGGGGCGGTTTAAGAAAACAATTAGCGCTACTGAATAGTTATAATTCCTGTACCGAAGAGCAGTCCGCCGTTTTGACTAGGTACGACAGTTATGGAAAATTCATTAGGCCCTATTCCTTGTCCTGTCCCGAGATTTACGGCATGCAAACTGCTAAGAAATGCACGCGTAGTAATACCGGAGAGCGAACTCTGAGAAGGAACTGAATTTGGAAAACTGGCCTTCATTATGAATTGCATTTCAGTTCCTGCGGGAATAATAACTCCCAGACAGGACTGGCCGTTTTGAATAACCGTGCCGGACTGGGTCATTATAACCATTGCGCCGTTCAGACTGTCACTCAATTCTTGAGCAGCAGATGACGTAAGCGTGTTGCCGTTCGGTGCCGAAAACATTGTGAACCTTACTGGGAACTCAATGACGGATATGTCACAGGTTGAATTACTCTTCAGCTTGAAATGAAAGCATTCAATATTGCGGGACCCGGCAGGAACCGTCAAATTTCCAAAATTAGTAGAATCCGGAACTGCCAGTACCTGATAAAGACCTCCAAAGGTACAGACCGGTGCCGGTGTGACCGTGATCAATCCTCCGTAATTGCATACTGCAGGACCGACGCCGCGGTTACTTTGAACATAGACCATGTAGCTCCCTGGCGACATCGTTGAGGGAATGGTCCAGTTGGCATATGACCCTCCGTTGTAAGGCACGCTCACGGCAATAACTTGCTGTGTCTTGAAAGGCACCTGCGATATCAATGCAAGAAAGATGGGTTTGCTTGTATCAGCGCTCCTCCATGTGATTGGAACATGTGCGCCCTGTGCGAACGAACCGGAGTTCGGATACGTGAGCAGCAAAGGTGCGGATGCACACGCGGTAATGGTTAAGAATAAAGCCGCAATCGAAAGAAGAATATTTCTTTTCATTGTTGGTTGGTTTGGTTTGGTTTAATTAAATTTTATTTCCAAATCATAATATCACATATATTTTTTATAGTCAATAATTCAAAAACCTCGGATATCCGAGGTTTTCTTGGTATTAATTTTTAATTGAAACTGAAATTTCAGACGGATCCGTCGGCAGCAGTCGCCGCCAAGGAGGCGTCACGCGCAGGATGAAGGATTTTATTTCCGGGAGCGCGGTCAAGGTCGCGCGAGCCTGCGAGCGCGACTTGCCGAGGATGGATGACGCAACGTCGGAAGCTTTTACGCTGCCGGCAATCGTGACTGTTCCGGTGATGCGAATATGAACGATACTTGGAACGGCTTGTCCCTGCGCAACGTCAGATGAGGTAACGGTCAGCCCGTCAAACGACGGAAGCGTCAGATTTATCCCGTCAGGAACGGAGAGGTTTTTACCCAAGGCTAGAGCAAGCGCCGATCGATTCACAATCAGAGTGCTAACGGAACGATGAGCAACCACATGCACGCCGTCCGGTTTCGTTCCATCAACATCAACCGTTGCGTCCGCAAGCGGAATAACAAGAGGAAGAGCAATGGCATCATCGGGAAGATCTTGCGACAGCCTTGCAACAAGAGAGGCCTGATCCGACAGATTCGACATTACTACATCCTTTGCAGCTGCAAGAGTTGTCGGATCAGCTGTAGCCTGGTCGCCGACTGTTCCGCCAATTGCCGGCGTCACGGAATGGATCGTTATGCCTTTAAATAATGTTGAGCTTTTTGCAAACGTAAAGTCGTCAAGATCGCCGTTGCCTGACTCCCCTGCTGCAACTGCGGTAATCGCGACATCCGCTTGGCCGAAGACACTAGCGGATTTTGCCTTGGGAATTGTAACCGATTTTGCCGTTTCATACTGCACCGATTTTGAAGAAACCAGAATTGTTCCTACGGGAACTGTTTTCGAAGTTGTTGTTGAATTATATAAACGAACAGCAGCTGTAGCTTTGATATCGCTTTCCGATCTGCCGGTTGCAGGAATGACTGTTTCCGATTGGAAGTCCTTGGTCGCGATGCCCACTTGTATCCCGTTCGCAATCCTAGCCTGAGAAAGAGCAAGCGTGGCGTCGACGGCTCCCGAATATGATTTGGGCGTAATGGAAATATCCGCATGCGTAAATTGTCCGCCGATCGCAACCACGAGCGCTACGATCGCAAGAAGGGCCACAAACCAGATGACGCATCCGAACTTGGACTTCGGCTTGTCGCCGTAATGATGGATCAGTTCGTCAAGGGATTTCTCGTCTTGATAATCATCCTCTGGAACGTTCTCTTCTTCGTCAAAAATTTCCTCTTCTTCCGAAAGTTCCTCATACCGAATCGGCTCCGGAATTTTTCTTACTGGAATTTTTTCAGACCGCAAAGGCTCCCTGACGGGTTCCTTGCGCACAGGCTTTGAAACAGCTTCCGCAGGCTTGCGCGCTCCGGATTTCGGACGCGCGACCATGTCGGACATCACTTTTTTCTTGGGCTTGTCCATAATTATGAATTCATCCTCTTGATCGAATATTCGATCGCAATACCGAGAGCATTTGTCTTGGCACGAGCGTCATGCGAAAATACGACATCATTTCCGATATAATCAGAGCTCAAAACCGCAACAGCCATATCAAGTTCGCGCGCAATGACAGGCGCAAGCGCGAGAATCCAAGGAGCGTCCGAAGACAAAACAAGCGTGCGCGGCAACAGGTCGGCTTTTTTCCGGATTTCCTCAAGCGAAGATCTGACTGCGTGCAGCCATCCTGAAGCAGCCCGTTCAATTCGGCGATAGTAAACATCCTTCTCATGAAGGGCAAGTCCCTCGTCCGTTGCAAACGACATTGTTGATTCGATGAGCGTTTTCGGAATTGAAAACTCGTGCTTGAGGACCTCTTCGATTTCGACCAATCCTGCTGGGATCGGCTGGACCGCCGAAATGACGCCGCGGTCGATGACTGACCACTCGGACGATACGCCACCTACGCGAAGGCTTAATGCTTTTTCGTTGGCAATATAGTTTGCAAATGCGTGATGCGCTGAATGAAAAATAATGTCCTCGCGATGAAAAACTTCGGAAATAGCAAGTCCGATCTCGTCGAGCACATCGCCCGGCATGATTGAAACGGAACGATCCAGTTCAAGCGACGGTATGACCGAACCGATTACGTTGTCAGTGCGATATCCGTTTACGCTCCAAATGGGATCTGAAACATCCACGATGGCAATCGCGTCCGGATCAGCAACATCGCGCCGGATATCGGCTTCCGATGCGCGCATGTCGCGAAGAAGCGCATCGTCGACCGTTTTTTGAGTAAGCTTGAACGATTCGGCTTTTTCAATTTTTATTGTTCGAGGAATCGTTGCAATCCATGGCTCACCGATAACACAGCTGATGAGATCCGGATTTCCTCCATGCGAACGAACCATTTCCAAGATTTCCCTGAGCGGATGAATAACATCCGATAGCTTGTCGCCTTGGACTTTTTTCTGCGCAGAAAAAATCACAACGGGCGCATGGATCGCCCCTTGTCCGCTCCATACCTTTACGGCTGCAGCCGTGACCGAATGGCTGTCGACCGTACAAACGCACGCAACCGAAACCGGCTTTTGCTTCTTGGATTTTGCAAAAAGGCTTCGTGACATATGCGCCTATTATAGTATGCAAATAAAAAAGAAGCTACGAGAGCTTCCTTCTTATCTCACAAAATAAACACCTGCCAATGCAAGAATGCACGCCAGATCAAGCAGTCTTTTGTTCACGTTGGTCGGCAAGCTTCTTGGGTCGTTATAAATCCTCAGAAGAATGATTCCCGTCGAAACGAGACTAAGGAGAATGAAAATATTTCCGACAAAAACCGTCAGCACAGCCAAGACGACCAAGAGAAGGATATGGGAACACAGTACAACTTGTGACCCGCGCACGTTTCCTTTGAGGGCAGGCAGCGTCTTTTTCCAAGAAACATCATGTGCGGAGTCCTGCAAATCTTTCAACGTCTCTCTTCCAAAAATAATTGCGAAAACCGTCAAAGCCAGAACTATCTGCGACAAGGCATAGCCTGTTTGTGGCCGTGCAAGAAAAACGACGAGCGATTGCGAAATTGAAACGGTGAGGGCGGACAAATAAGGAATCCTTCTGAATCCCCCATAGACTAATCCTAACGACGCAAGAAGCAACAAAAGCGTTCCCGCTAACCAACTTACATTTAAAAAAATATAGAAGTTGGCAATAAAAGCTATCAAAGCAAGATATGAGATCCAAATCTTGAAGATGGTAGATTCTTTAAAAGCAAAACTCTTATTCTTTTTCTCATGATCGTGGATGCGATCATACCAATCGTTGAATGACATTACAAAACATGTCGTCGCAATAAGTCCGCATAAAATCCCTATTTGCGGAGACATGTGGATCAGCGAATAGCTTGCCAACAAAATGAGAACGGATACGGCTACTGATATTAATCTTAGCGAAAGGATAAGATTTTTTGCTATGAAGAAAAATTTCTTCATAGTTCTATGACAGTACCGCCTTGATGCGGCGGATGCCGGCGCTCGAGGCTTCTTCTTTCTGGATCTTAAACACTCCGATGTCTCCCGTGTTCGTTACATGCGGACCTCCACAGAATTCCTTGGACACATAGGCATCATCAGGTTTCTGGACCGTGTAAACGGAAACAATGTCCGGATACTTGGCACCGAATTCCATTTCGGCGCCGAGAGCCTCGGCTTCTTCTCGCGGCATTTCGCGGCGCATGACGGGAAGCTTTTCGGCAATCCAACCATTGACGAGCGACTCGACTTTTGCGAGTTCCTCCGGTGTTACCTTGCGATCGAAGTTGAAGTCGATGCGCAATCGTTCTTCGGTAATATTACTTCCCTTCTGCTTCACCTCCTTGCCGAGGACTTCTTGCAATGCCGCAAGGAGCAGGTGATGCGCCGTATGCAATTTCACCGTCGTCTCATTCGTATTGGCAAGACCTCCCTTAAACTTTTCTGCCGATCCAGATCGAGACAAGTCCTGGTGCGCCTTCATCTTCGCGTCAAAACCGGCACGATCTATCGCAACCCCTTTCTCGGCAGCAAGCTCTTCTGTAAGCTCGATCGGAAAACCGTAAGTCGTGGCGAGCACAAACGGATCAGTATTCTTTTCGAATTCCTTTAATCCAAGTTCAAGGGTTTTAGAGAACTTCTCAACTTCCTTCTTGAATTCGTCAAGAACGAGGAGATGTTTCTCCGATGATACTTGCGATCCAGACACCTTTCCAAGATAGTCAGTATCCTCATAAAGTTCAAAAAATTTGCTTAGCAGGTCGCTGAAGACATTATAGCTATATTCATATTCTTCAGCATGAGGTTCCATCTTTTCAAAAAATCCTAATTTCTTCGCGCGAATTGCTGCGCGTCGAATCAAGCGACGAAGAACGTAGCCCTGATCTTTGTTCGACGGGCGAACTCCGTCCGCAATAAGCATTGCGGACGCCTTTACATGATCTGCAATGATGCGGGCACTCTTCTCATCATAGAGATCCCCTGCAGTATCCTTGATTATATTCATTACTGGGGCAAATAGATCTGAATCGTAAACATTCGATTTACCCTGTACGATCATTGTTATACGTTCAAGTCCTGAACCCGTGTCCACATTTTTCTGCGCAAGCTTTCCTATTACCAATCCATCCTTTTTCTCATACTCCATGAAAACATCGTTCCAGATTTCAACGACGCGGCCGTCGTCATCCGCCGCAACGTATTCGTCATGCGTCATGTCGCCAAGTCCGTTTGGCGTCACATCGTAGAACATTTCCGTATCAGGACCGCAGGGACCGTTGTCGCCCGGCGACCACCAGTTGTTCTTCTTGGGCAGGAAATAAATTCTATTCTCGGGAATATAATTCTTCCAAATCTCAACGGCTTCCAGGTCGCGCGGCGCATCCTCGTCGCCTTCGAAGACGGTAACGTACAAACGCGCAGGATCAAGTCCAAGACCTTCCTCTTTTGATGTCAAAAATTCATAGCTCCACTTGATGGCGTCTTCCTTGAAATAATCGCCGAGCGACCAATTGCCGAGCATCTCAAAAAACGTCAGGTTCTTGTGGTTGCCGACTTCCTCGATGTCGCCTGTTCGCACGCATTTCTGCGATGACGCAAGCCGCGTTCCGAGCGGATGCTTCTGCCCCATGAGATACGGAACGAGCGGCTGCATTCCGGCCGTATTAAAAAGCACCGAAGGATCGTTTTCGGGAACCAGGCTTGCCGACGGCAAAATGGCGTGCGCGCGCGCCTTGAAAAAAGCGAGAAATCGCGCGCGAATGTCGGATGAGGATAGCGTAGTCATTGCGAAAATGTAGCATATTTTGGCGCATAAAAAAAGCCGGCATTCCGGCTTCAATTTTCATAGACAATTTTCACGCTCCACCATCTCCACCCTAAAAAACTTTTTTCTTTGCAAGCAAACGAATAGCTTCTGTTTGAGAATGCAATATCAACTCCATAATAACCCGGAGAATTATACCGATTGAAATAAGGAAATATACTCAATTTCTCAAAAGCTTGCTCGATGAGAGGAATTCCGTTTGATACGTTGTTTGCTTTCAGAATTTCCTTTATTTTCTTTTGGAAATCTTCAGCTTCTTTAATTTTATCCATGCTTTAGTTTTAATTTTTATATCATATCCAAGTAAAAAAGCAAGCCTAAAGGCCTGCCTTTGAGAAAACTTATCTCTCCTTCATCGAAAGGTTGATCTCCACACTTTTCTGCTTCGTTTCTCTTTTAACGAGCGTCTGAAAAGAGCTTTTGATTTGCGCTCTGTCATTTACAACTTTCTTGCACCTCAGTTTGATAACTTGGGTTTTCTTGGCACCCTTTCCTTCGGTGCTATATTCGCATGTAAGGTTAAAAATAGTTCCTATCATCTTTGAATATTCATCCTTAAAAAGAGAAGGATCGAAACCTTTGTGAAATGGAAATTTGACTGTTATTACTATCATCGCTGCACTTTTTTGTTTTAAAATCTTCTTGCCAAGAATACCACGAATAAAATAAAAAGCAACCTAGTAGGTTGCTTTTTATTTTATTACCTTATTTATTTTTCTTTGTATTCTTGTTCACCAGTTTTTCAAGTTTGATAACATCTGCTTCAATATTCTTTATTCCAGCAATCCAGAACTCATCTTTCGTAGTATCGATACCAATCGACTTGAAAATGTTTTCAGGCGTATCGGAACCTCCCGCGGACAGGAACTGTTTCAGTTTCTTGACGAATGACTTGTCCTCTTTGTATTTGGCATACATGGCGCTCGAGATGAGCTCGCCGTAAGCGTAGGTGTAGACATAGAAATAATAGCGCATATGCTGCCATCTGACCCAGAGTAGACCGTCGTCCCGATCGAGTTTTGCAGCGGAACCGAAATACGATGCGCGATGCTTGAGCATCAATTCGGACATTTTTTCTTTTGAAACAAATCCTTCTTTGCGCAGCGTCTCATGCAGCTCGACTTCAAAATTGAATCCGGCAATCTGCAAGAATACCGAAGCGAGACTGCTTGATACCTTGTCATGAAGAGCGATTATTTTTTCTTCTTCCGAAAGAGTTTCGAATATTTTGTCGAACGCCACATTCTCGAAGAAAGTGCTGGCGACTTCAGCGGTGGAAAGCGTACATGATTCGTAGAATGCCGGCTGGCTTCTTGAAAATTCCGCATGGAACGCGTGTCCCATTTCGTGCGCCAAGGTTCTTACGGAATCAAAATTTTCAGTATGGTTCAATAGAATAAATGTCGGCAATCCGTGGCTGCTCGCGCAGTACCCGCCAGCCCTTTTATTCAACCTCGGAAAAGCGTCGATCTGACCGTTTTGCAAGAAGGAATCAAACACCTCCACGAATTGGGGATCTATCGAAGCGAAGGCCGCCCTGACAATTTTCACCGACTCGTCGAATGAAAACTTTCTGCTTACTTTTCCAGGGTCGGCACTGACATCAAATATCCTCATCGGTTCCTTCATGCCGAGCATTTTTTTCTTCAATGCGTAAAAACGATGAGCGATCGGAAAGTGATTTGTCACGATTTTTGAAAACCGAATGATCGCCTTTTCATCATTTTGTTTTGAAAGAATTGATGACGAGTAAGGATGCTTATACCCCTTGAGATCGTCTTTTATTTTCTTGATTGTCAGTACGGCGTTCATCTCGCTTTCCGCAAACGGAGCAACCCGTTTTGTAGCTTCAATGATTTGATTGTAAATATTTTCACGATCTTCTCGCGGAAGCGAAGGGCTGATTCCTGCCGCTTCGCTCATTCCCATTTCCTTGCCTCCAAACAGAATTTTCTGCTCTGACAGCATCTTTTTTACACCGCTTGTCCATATTTCGTAACTTGTCTGTTCAGTGAGATTTAAAATCTTTTGTTCGGATTCAGAAAGCTCATACTTCGCAGACTTGAATATTTTTTCAAGATGATAACGGTATTGTTTTAAAATGGCGCTGCTTAAAAATTTCTTCTGGTCCTTTGGTGGAATTTTCGCAAGCTCCAGGTCGAAGAAAATAATCCGGTTCCAGGCTTCCGTCATGGACTGCTCGATCTGCATCAGGCGCGCCTTCGCGGTCGGATGATTCAATTGAGTATCGTTTAAAAGGTGAAAATACTGACTCGGCTTCTGCTGCCCGATCGTTTCATACAGCTTTGCGTAATCTTTAAGCGCTTCCGCCAGAATTTTATCGCTTTTGAAATATGCATTCGTCCCTTTCCACTTCTTCTCGAATTTCTTGCACGCCGAAACAATCAGCTTGATGTCCTTTTCAATCTGCGGATCTTCGGGAGATTTATATAAGAGTTCCAGATTCCATGTCGTTTTCATGCGGAAACTATAGCAGTTTTTGGCAAGAAAAAAAGCAGGCTTGCGCCCGCCTGACTTGTTTCACTTTTTAAACAATCCTCCGAAAATATCCATCATTTCATTTACCAGACGAAACGGTATGCGAACATGCTTGAGCAGCATTTCATCGTCCAGATTAAGCGGCGCATCCTCGTCATGAATTTGGAATCGAAGCGACGGCTTTCCTGGCTTTTCATTATGAGTCATTGCGTTTTCTTTGAAAAATCCTGCAACCAAGCTGATTGAAAGAGAATCCTGAATGCCATCTCCGGGCCTCCCTCTCGAAAAAAACTCCAACGTCGAGCTTTTCTCGCCATGGCGCGAGACGCGGAGCCAACCTTGAGGAACGCCATCGATCGAATAATTCAAATCGGGAAAGAGATGAATCATGGCGCAATCAACGGAATGATTTTTCGTAAATTCTATCTGCTGAGGATACCTGCGATGAAACTCTGCAAATAGATAGTACGGAGCCAAATGAGGATCGTGCCGTATGTCGATCGCTAAAGATTCGGCTTGCAACCTGACATTCTTGAGAAATTCTTCCCAAGAGAATATGGGAACTTTTTCTTCGCTCATGTTTTATATTTTTAATCGCTTTATTATGGAATTATTTGCCATGATTTAACATTATTTACATGCAAAAAGCAAGCCTTGCGGCCTGCTTTCTTGAAATATTATACGAGCCAAACGAAGATGAGCGCCCAGACCACAAAGTTGATTGCCTGGAATCCGATCGTGATGCCGAACTGCATCCACTGCTGCTTGGTCGTGAATCCCTTCCACATGACTGCGCCGGCAACCTGAGGAATTGAGAATCCGACAAAGAGAACGGCGACAGTAATGAGGGCCTGCCCGATGGTGTTGGCTCCGAATCCGGCAAGGATCAGGAACGTTACGAATGCCGCGAGGAGATGCCCTACGAATCCGATAACAAGAGGCCATGCCATCTGCTTTATTCCCATCTTCTTGTCCTCTGTAGTAGGCATTGGGTGTCCGATAGCCATACCCCACTTCTTGCCGAAGAGCGACATGTACCAGATTGCTGAAAGGATCTGTGAAACGACGGCTGCGATGAGCGTCAAAAGGAAAATAGACATGAGTATTATGAAAAATTATTAATTGCTAACGGATAAAGTGTACTATTGCACAGGAACTTTTACAACTCGCTTTTTGCGGGGCTTTTTCTCGGCGATGAGCGCGGCTTCAAATACCGGATCCGGGAAATAATGAAGGCGGATTCTGCGCTCGACAACCGACAGGACTCCCATGACGAAAAATGTGAGAACTCCGGTAAAGATAGCCTCTCTGATCATGCCGAATCCGCACATCATGCCGATGCCGGCACAGATCCAAAGTCCTCCTGCCGTTGTCAGGTTTTCAATATGCCCGTCTTTGAAGATGATAAGTCCCGCTCCGAGGAATCCGACACCGACAACAATCTCGCCTGCGATAAATGCCGGATTGAAACCCGCGGCAAACTGCATGAAATGGTCTCCGATAAATACTGACACCGTTATGAACGCGGCGGAAGCGAGCGCGACGAGCGCGTACGTTCGCATTCCGGCCGTCTTGTGCGCATAGACGCGCTCGAGTCCGAGGACAAGCCCCAAGAGCATCGCGACTGCGAGCTTGGCCATGATAAGAAGAAATGGTGCATCAAATGTCTGCATAACGAAAGAGCTGATATTCATGCGACAAGTATACAGCACGAAGTTGCAACAAAAAAAGATTTTTGTGGATAACAAAAATCTTTTTTATTTTTTATTGAGAAGGCGAACTCGAAACATAGGGAAATTCTTGAATCAATTCCCCTGAATAATAGAACTGGTACCCCAAGTCGCCGAAATTATAAAGTTGTCCGTTGACCGTAATCGGCGCTCCTCCCGCCGCCGGATCGGGCTTCGGAATCGAGCGATTGAATCCGAGATTGTAGAGTGTCGAGAGCGCATCGGGACGCTCGGCAATATCGTACCCCGCCGCCTTCCATTGGTTCGTAACTTCGCGCATGAAAAGCCCTGCGTACAAATATGAATAGTAGGTATTCTTGGTATCGGTGATTCGGTCGAATCGAACCGTGTCATGATCAGAGCCGTCCGGATACGCAATGACATTTTCCATTTCCGACCCTAAATAAAATACCGAGGTCGAATCATGCAAGTGGTCTTCGATGAGCTGCGCCGTTTCAGGCTTCAGTCCCGCAATTCCGTATGAAAATTTCGAAAGAGACGCGAGGACTTTCAACGGCTCGAAATACTGCTTGAACGAATCGCGCTCGCTCGTGAAGAAACGGAACTGTTCGCCGATAATTCCTCCGAGAAGCAATCGCGGCGAGATGCCGGCATCGCGCGCCGCGCGATTGATCGTATCCTGATCGCGGACAAATGCGGACTTCATGACTCCCCACTCGGCAGAATCCGCCCATGCGTACGCCGTCTGGGTTACAGGAGTCAAATCCGGCACGGTTGCCGTAGCGCACATGTCAAAATTTGATTGGAGCGACGTCCCCGCGAAACGAAGCGCTGCGACGGAAAACATCGCAGACGCGAGACTGCCATCGTTAGTTTGCTGGTAAGCATTCTCGATATTTTGCGCTGTCTGCGGGGCAAAGTTCGCAAGCGCGTGAACCTTGCACAAAATCACTGCCTGGCTTGAATTGCTGTTTGCCGAAGCAGTTTTGGGAATATTCTTAAAGAAGGAATTATTCCTTTCGGCAATCGTTCCGCGCACGTTCGTCCAGCCGAATTGCATGCTGACAAACACGCCTACGAAGGCAAGCCCGATGAGAGCAAGAATGACAAAAGAAGTCTTTGCAAAGGCGCGAAAAAACCGCATGATTCTTGCATTATTTCACGATTCCCCCGCCGACGCAAACATCGCCGTCATACACGACAACCGATTGTCCCGGTGAAAGCGAGAAATCTGACTCATCAAAATGTACGATCCATTCCCCTTGTACTCCTTGAACAAGAATACCTGGCTTTAAATGCCCGTGATAGCGGATTTGGGCATCGTATTTTTTATCGGAAATTATTTTTTCTCGCCATACGCAATCACGCAAGATAACATCAGTCGAATTCTCAAAGCTTGCGGGGTCCTGAGATACGGTAATCGTATTCTTGTCGATATTTTTTTCGACGACATAGTACGGCATGTCGCGCGTCGTTTTTTTAGAAATGACGAAACCGTGCCTTTCTCCGAGAGTGTAAAACAATGAACCATCGTGCGTTCCTATTTTTTCTCCGTCGATATTCAAAACATCTCCGGGATTTATGTCAATATAATGTCTCAAGAATTCCTTCATATCGATTTCACCGATGAAGCAGATCCCTTGTGAATCTTTTTTGGTCGCTGTGGGCAACTTGAATTTTTCAGCAAGTTTTCGCACATCTGATTTTTCAAGATGGCCGATGGGAAACAGAATTTTTGAAAGCTGCTCTTTTGTGAGCATCCACAAAAAATAGGACTGGTCTTTTGACGGATCAACTCCCTTCATCAATTGACCATCGTTTCTTGCATAGTGACCTGTCGCGACATGATCTGCTCCATGCTCGAGCGCCCAGTTCAAAAATCCTCCGAACTTTACCTCACGGTTGCACATGACATCGGGATTCGGCGTACGGCCTGATTTATATTCAGCGATCATATAGTCGGCAACGCCTTTCTTGTATTCTTGTTCCAAATCAAGTTCAACAAACGGAATGTTCAAGTGAGCGCATACGCGCATTGCATCTCGCCGCTCGTCCTTCCAAGTGCACGGGATCCAATCGGGCTGCCATGTCCTGATGAAAACACCGACAACGTCGTATCCCTGCTCGATCAAGAGCGCCGCCGACACGGACGAATCGACGCCGCCGGAAACTCCGACGAAGGCTTTCTTTCCTTTTCCTATTTTATTTTTCTTCAAAAACCATGAAAACATGCGGCAACACTATCATACTTTTGGCAAGAAAAAAAGGAGCCTTACTGCCCCATCAATTTCTTGAACACCTCAAACGTAACGCGGATGTCAGCGAGCGCGCTGTGCGCTTTCTCATTCTTGATTCCGTATCTCTCGCAAAGCGCCTTGAGCGAAAAGTTGTTCATCTCGGGATCCTTCCTAAATCGTAAATATGCGAGCGAGATGGTATCGAGCTTTGCAAAGAAGAACGGATCTTTTAGGCCGTTTCGCGAGAATCCGGCCTGCAGAAATCCGTAGTCAAACGGCGTGTTTTGCGCAACCAGAACGCATCCTTCGCATTTCTGCGCGAGCATTGTGAAGGCTTCCTTCTGGGTGTGAGCAAACAACCAGTCCTCGTCGCTGTAGCGGTTGATGCGGAGCGCCTCGCGGTCCGCTGTTTCAATGTGTTCCGGCTTCACCTTGAGCTCGAATGAGTCGAGCTCCTCGTAAATTCCATTCTCGTTTAATTTTGCGAAGAGGCAGCCGATCTCGATGACTTCCTGCGTCAACGGATCAAATCCGGTCGTTTCGAGGTCGATAAACGCGAGTTTCTTTTCCTTCATATGGATGACATCGTAGCACGGAATTTTTAAAACAAAAAATCCGAGGATTACCTCAGATATTTTTCGATGTTCGCCTGATGCCCCGCGTACGTCTTGGCATAATGGATCACGCCTTTCTTGTCGTACAGATAATACAAATAGTCGGATGAAACGGGATGAATCGCCGCATTGATCATCGCAACGCCGGGATTGCCGATCGGCACTTTCGGAAATCCTTTTTCCTTGTATGTTACAGGCGCGGCATCTACTTGAAGCGGCATTCCGATTGCAATGCGGTGCCACAGAATTCCCGCGATGCGCGCAGCGTCACTTGAATTCTTGGCTTCTTTCTCCAAGATGGCAGCCATATTTACGAGGTCTTCTTGATCATGTCTCGATGCCGAAATATCAGACTTGAGCGCTGAAATTTTCTTGTCGAATTCCTGCCGCATTCGTGCAATCAATTCGTCAGGAGTAATGGTTTTGAAAACTAAATACGTCTCAGGGAACAAGTTTCCTTGGAATGGTCCTGAATTCTTGAGAAATGTTTTCTCATTGAAATCCGGAATCTGCTTGAGAACGATTTTTGAAATGTCGGCATTGCTTGAACCTTCGGGAATTGTAAGCTTGATCTGCGTACGTCCGAATGATCCGCCCGTAACGATTTGCGCGGCTTTCAGGACGCTGACCGGTTTGTCAAACTGGAACTGTCCGGCGATGACGGGGCGATCGCCGAGGATCGTTTGGATGATGGCCTGGAAGATGCTGCTCGACCTGATGATGTGATTTTTAACGAGAATGTCGCCGGCTGATTTTGTAGATGCATTGCCGGGAATAACAACCACCGTTTCGGGAACAAAGTCAGAGGGAGGACGTCCGGCGATTCCGAACGAAATAACGACAATGGCGGCAAGTCCCGCGACTAAGCCAAAAAACGCAAACCTGCGTTTGCGCGATTTCGGCTGTCCTGTTCCCTCACCTGCTAAGGGGAGGGTTAGGAGGGGGTTTGTATTTTCAAACCCCCTCCCAGCCTCCCCCTTAGCAGGGGGAGGAGCCGAACCTTCGTAATTTGTAATATCAGGAACTTCCATGAAATTAAATAGGGAGATTTGAAGGCGGCTCGGCTTTTTGCGCCTCGACACGCGTGAGTCCCGACGTCCTTGCGACGGTTCCCGGGAAATGGAAAATGGTCGCGAGCTCCTCGGTTGTCAAAACTGAAATTTCAGGCGGCTTGAGGGTTCCTTTGACAAGCGGCGCGTCAATGACCTTTTTCAAAGCGAGCGTCGCGCCCATTTCTGGCGGATAGAAGAATTCTCGTTTAACGTATCGCTTGAACATTTTTTCGCGATTATTGAGCTTGCGCAGATCTTTGTAATCCTGCCAAGGAAAATCAAATCCGTCGTCGGTTCCGTTGGTTACCTCAAATGAATTCAGGTTCGCTGCGTTGAACTGCTTGAATGCGCCTTTGAGTTCGCCCAATCGTCCAACTTTGAACGAAGCTCCGTATCCCAGATACACGATGCGAATACCCGTGTCGTATCCGGGCTTCTGCATGTTGCGCTCGGTCGATTCGAGCTTTCCTTTCTCGCGCTCGGGAACGTTTTTGAATCCGGTGTCTTGGACGCCTTTGACTTCATCCTGGGCCTCTTGGGTTACTTCACCAGAAAGTTTATCTTTCTTCTCCGCTTTTGCCGGCACTGGCTTGATGATGAATCCTCTCCACGGTTTCAAGATGACATCGTCGATGTAATATTTTCCAACATCCTGCCAGAAAACAAACGGCTTTTCACCTCGCTTTTCCAAATTCGGATTCTCGAACCTCGCCCACGAGCCTTGGATTACAATCTGAACCCACGCCTGCTCACCTTGGCCAAGCGCTCCCATGACTTGCAAAAGCGACACGAGTGGATCAATCTTTTGCTCTTCCTCTAAGTTGAACGCATCATTTAATCCGTATTCGATATATGTCTTGATCGGCAGCGCGTCCACGGGCATCTTGAGCTTCTTGTCGCCGGCTTCTTTCTTGTCTCCATCGAACGTTTCTTTCAGTTTGTATTCGCATCCGCGCAAATCCCAGCCGTTGCCGGCTTTGAACGGAGGAACATATTTTGTGTAGTCATCTGTTTCCGTAATTTCCGCCTGAGGAAACTGCGAGTAGAACAAGTTCTCAACAGCAAGTCTATTTTTAGGTTCTACACGTGCGAAGAAATAGATATTCCCTTCAATCGAAGCGATCTCAAGCGACCACCATAGTGGCCATGCCCCGAGCCACAGCGCCGCGTAAAATTTTCCAAACTCGCTTGCGAGCTTCGTCCACTTCGTCGGAACGTTCGGCGTAAAGAGAGGCGGCTTCGTCTCGGCATGCATGCTCGTCAGTACGAGCTCGAGCGCTGCCGGGCTTTTCATAACTTCTTTCGGGATCTTGATTTCGAGCATCGTCCACTTCGCCTTGGCAACAGTTTCCTTGCGGACGTATTCGAGCCACCACTGCAAGATGACCGATCCGATCAAAAGCGGAGCCCAAATAGCCGCCGTGGCGACAAGGAGCGGATAGATGAAGTCCCGGAGGATGATAAGACTTTCGGAAGTTGGCATAAAAGGTTACGACAAGTATACCGCAAGAATTCCTTTTTTAAAATAAAAAAGCCCCTGCAGGGGCTTTTTTATTTTCTAACCTATTTTGATTTTCTGTCATCCCTGCCTTTTTCAAAATGGATTCGTCCTATCTTCGGAGCCAAGAATCCATACACGTTTTTAATGATCCTCTTTGAGAAATTTTTTGCGGTCGTTCCCTCTTCAAACAGGCAATTAACCACTTCTCCGGAATTTTTTTCAAAGAAGGTTACTTTCTCTTCATAGGTTCTGTTCCCAAATTCGATATTAACAGGGATATTCAAGGTATCCATCAAAAAAGTAAAAAGTGCCTTTCCGCTCATCTGCTTCAAGTAAGGCCTTATTTTCTGCTCGTCTTCTTTCGACATCTTTTCCCCTTCATTGAAATGACCGACGAGTTTCGCCATGAATTCCTTCATTACGGCGACATTTTCAAACGAACCGCTGAACGCCGAGAATACTTCGGAATGAGGAATGAATGTTTTTCGATCCTGCTTGACGAGGCCTTCCGTTCCGAAGGTGAACTTTCGGACATGGTCTTCTTTCGGTCCCAAATCCGCAAGATTCGGATATCTCGCTCTGATCGCTTCGAATTCGGGATTCGTCGCGTAATCGGCCGGATTCACAAGGCGGAAGAAACCGAACGCATACGCTTTTAAAAGATATTCCTTGATGTCATTTGAAAGCTCCGCATCATGAACCGGCGATACCGCACCTTCGACGGAACGCGCATACTTGTCCACATGCATTCGCAAGTAGCGAAGAATCGCGGGACGTTCCGCTACGAATTCCTGGAATATGGATTCGTGCAAGTTGAGCGACCATAATTCGCCGGCAAACGCGGATCCGAACGTATCCTCGTTCGCAATGTCAAAGTTCCGGAATGTGTCGTGCAAATGTCCGCTTTTCTTGCTGCTGAGCGTAATGCGCGCATCGGCATTCCGATCCGAGGGAAGAAATGTGCCGTGCGCCGTCAAATCATGATTGAACCACGTCAGCATTTCCTGGAGTTTTTTGGCAATGTCCCCAGATTGGGGGGAATCTTTGATAGTATTCAGAACTTCGGGTTCGAATACGAACGAACCTTCGCTGAACTCGAAATTTTTCCCCGCTTCCTTGAAATTGCTGAATCCGAATTGCATGATCCAGTCCCTTTTCTCATTGACAATAACAGGATCGAAAAAGTTGAAATCGATGTGCTTCTTGTCTCCTTCCTCGAAAAATTTCTGCCCGTGCTCGCTCATTTCAGCGAAATAATCCCCGGACAAGAGAAGCGTCGTTGGTGGAAGGATGAAATTATTTTGCGAATCGTCTTCATTGAAGGAAAGAAGATTGTATTTCTCCAGATAGACTTTCTCGATCGGAACGCCCGCCACGCTGAAAAACGGATCCCGTTCCGGGTTAATATCTATATCGTGTCCCAAAGTATTCTTTACCAGGTCCTTGTAAAGCCGCAGCTGCTCGCGGCGGACTTCCTGGTCTTCGTGCGAAAAAATCTCTTCGACCGCTTGGTGCAGAGCTTCGGTAACTTCAGCATTCGTCTTGAACATTCCGTTGAAACGGTTCACGAGGAATTTCGGCTCGATTTCTTTTCCCTTCTTTTCGACATTGTTTTTCGGAGACATGTTCATAGTAGGAAATAAGTTTAACAAAAAACCACCACTATGGGTAGTTTTCCGCAATTACGCAACCGTATACAGTCCGTCTTTGTTCTTTTTGAAATTCTTAGGATTCATGAGGTTCACGAGGATCGTGTTCTTCTTGAGATATCGCTCCTTCAGAACTTTCTCGACAATCTCGTCCTTCGTCATCGGACCTTCTTTTTTCAAGATGTCCTCAATGACTTCCCGGACAACGCCTCCCTTGTAGCCCCACTCCTTCAGTGCGTAGACTCCTCGGCCGACGAGCACGAAGCGCGCATCCTTGATCAGCTCGTTGTGAGTCGTCGCAGTGTGCGTCTTCTTGCCGAATGTCTTCTCGATCGCCTCTGCTACTTCACGGAAGTGCATTGGTGAACCGTGTCGTCGCATAACCAAATACGCATAGTCCTTGATTCCTCGCGTCTTCACGTTTGGAGATGTGGATTTCCCCCATTCTCCAAGCGGATTTTTGGCAAGTGATTTTGAAATGTTAAGCCATCGTGCAGCCATTTCCTTGTCTACCTTGTGCGTCGCGATGTCGCAAATTCCGTCGTGGCACATGACGCGGTCGATGATTTCATTTTCAGAGATCAGATCCTCGTGCGAGAGCGCAGCGTGGATGTCAGCGAGCGCCTTGTGAACCTTGTCAGCTGTCTGACCGTCGACGATCCATCGCTTCTTGAAATTCGCGTCTTCCTTGGCCTCCTTGAACTCGTCTCCGAGGGTCAAGTAAAGTCCGATGTGATTCTGCGTAACCTGGTCTTTCGAGAGCATTGGGAGAAGCTCGTCTTCTGCAACAACGCCGCCCAATCCATGGATGACGTCTTTGAGCTCGCGGAAGATTTCTTCAGCCTCGGTAAAGGAATCCGATTTCTTGATCGCGTTCAATGCGAAATTCTCGATCTGTCGGACACGCTCTCGCGTAATGCCGTACTTCTGACCGATCGATTCAAGTGTGTGCTGCTCGCCCTCGTCATTCAAACCGAATCGGTTTATGACAACTTCCTGGGCACGATCAGCCAAGCCCTTGAGGAGCTTTTTGGTGGTCTGCTTTGGTTTAAATGTAATGGTAGCTTTTGCCATAGAACGTTTGTAGGTATCTTGGAAAGTGACTGATAATTGTTTTACCTGTCCAGCGTATCATACCCCCTAAAATAAGTCAAATTTTTGTCAAGGGTTATGGTGTAATATTCTCTATTGACAAGAAAGCCTTATATTACTATAGTTTGCGAGAATACATTACATCATGAAAAATAACATATCATGGCAAAAGAAAGAA
This sequence comes from Patescibacteria group bacterium, assembly GCA_028286885.1. Classification (GTDB taxonomy): domain Bacteria; phylum Patescibacteriota; class Minisyncoccia; order Phycocordibacterales; family UBA1006; genus CAIXMG01. Next base: position 41,689 of record JAQBQS010000003.1, on the reverse strand, counting down.
CATACGTTGATTTAAATTCAATTCCGAAAACTTCTAAAGAAGAACTGGAAACTAAACTGTTCGGCAACCTCGTCCATAAATCAGACGAATTGGAACTTAACCGCAGGACAGATTACGGCACCGTAGAACAAAACCTGAAAAAACTTATTGATGGATCGAATCCAACTTATTACAAAAAAGTTTTGATCACCCCTCAAACATGGATGGATCTGTTCACTAAAGAGCATCCGACTATCGCAATCTACCTCTCACTTGAGACTTATTTTAGAACCAGCGAAGACCTGAATCTATTCAATGATATTCGAAGGAAGATGAACTCAAAACTCGGCATTCCTTTGTACGGATTCTAAAAAGAATGCAAAGCTCCTGTGGCGGGAGTTTTTTATTTAATTGACAAATAGTAATCAAAATGATAAATTTTGAAAAATCAAACAACTAAATATTCAGCCATATGGAGCACATTTATTGTATAATGCTCAAAGGAGCGAATTTCAACAACGATGAGATTCTTTGGATTCTTTTTTCTACATGCCAGAAGGCATTCAAGGAAGGCAAGGAAAAATGCAACTTCAAGAACGAATGGTGCGAAGGCACGCTAACCACCTCCTGGCAAATAAAGGGCATGGGAGGCACCTACGGATATTTCTTTTCAGCTACGATTGAGTGGGAGAACAAGAAAACAGTCGTCACCTTCATTTCAAGAAAAACCGATCTGGAGAGAAAAGACCTTAGATGGGTATCGCTTCAAGAACTCCTGTTTCCTGAAGAATTAAACTAATCAAAAAGCCGACAGCGATGCCGGCTTTTTTTATTGCAACTATTTCCTCTTCAAAATCTTCTTCAAATACTTACCTGTATAAGATGCAGGGTTGTTGGCAACTTCTTCCGGCGTTCCCTTGGCAACGATCTTTCCGCCGCCGGTTCCGCCTTCGGGACCGAAGTCGAGAAGATAGTCGGCTGACTTGATCACGTCCAAATTGTGCTCGATTAAAACGACCGTGTTCTGCCGCTCGACAAGCCTGTTTAAAACTTCGATGAGTTTCTTGACGTCTTCAAAGTGAAGTCCTACCGTCGGCTCATCGAGCAGATAAATCGTTTTCTGCGTCATCGGGCGATACAGCTCTGATGAGATCTTCACTCGCTGCGATTCCCCTCCCGACAGTGTATCCGCCGTCTGACCGAGCTTGATGTACGAAAGTCCTACCTCCATCAATGTATTCAATCGGTCAGCAATCGCAGGAATGTCATAGAAGAAATCATGCGCCTCCTCGATCGTGAGCTCGAGAATTTCGAAAATATTTTTTCCTTTCTTTTCCTTCGCGGGCTTGTACACAACCTTAAGCGTCTCCTTGTCGAACCGTTTTCCGTTGCAGACATCGCAGGTTACATAGACCGTCGGAAGGAAATGCATCTCAACCGCGATCTCGCCGTTTCCTTGGCACGCCTCGCAGCGTCCGCCTTTGACGTTAAATGAGAAGCGATTTGATTTCCATCCGCGCACGCGAGCCTCGTCCGTGTTCGCAAACAAGTCGCGAATGAACGTCCACATCCCCGTGTACGTCGCGGTGTTTGATCGCGGCGTTCGCCCGATCGGCGACTGGTCGATCATGATCACGCGCGACAGCTCGCCGGTTTTTTCAAACTTGGCAGCGTTGTAGGTTTTCGCGGTGCGCGAACGGCGCTCCAAAAGTCCCTGGAGATTCTTGTAAATGATCTCATACATGAACGAAGATTTTCCGGATCCCGAAACTCCCGAGATGACCGACATGCGACCGAGAGGAAGTTCAGCGTTGATGTTATGGATATTGTTCACCGATGCTCCGACAACCTTGAGCCATCCCTTGTCCTTGTCTCGGCGGTTTTCAGGAATACGGACTTTCTCAACTCCTTTCAGATAATCAATCGTAAGCGACTGTTCTTTGTTTTTTCCTTCGAGAAGCGGTTTCAAGTAACCCTGAACGACGACGTTTCCGCCATGAACTCCCGCACCTGGACCGATGTCGACAATATAGTCTGATGCGAAAATCGTATCCTCATCATGCTCGACGACGACAATCGTGTTGCCAAGGTCGCGCAAATTTTTAAGCGTGTTGATCAAGCGATCATTATCGCGCTGATGAAGTCCGATCGTCGGTTCATCCAGTACATACAAAGCTCCTACGAGCTGGGACCCGAGCTGAGATGCCAAACGAATGCGCTGTGCCTCCCCGCCTGACAAGGTGTTTGCGCGGCGGTTGAGTTCCAAGTAAGACAATCCCACGTCGAACATGAAGAAGAGCCTGTCTTCGATTTCCTTGAGAACGATTTTTGCGATCTCGCGATCCTTCGGAGTCAATTTGAGATCAGCGAAAAAGTTAATCGCCTTGTCGATCGGCATGTTCGTCAGATCAACGATGTTGAAAAATTCATGGCGGTTCTTCTCGGTTACGCGGTCCGATTCCGTATTTCCGTGCAAGAAAACATTCAATGCCTCCGGTCGCAAACGCGCGCCATGGCAGACATTACATTCATCATCGTTTTCATTTCCGAACAGATGATATGTTCCGAGTCCGTTACATTCAGGACATGCGCCGTAGGGGCTGTTGAATGAAAACAAACGCGGCTCGATTTCCGGATACGAAAATCCGTCATGCGGACATGACAATGTCGCCGACATCAAAAATTCACGGTTGGCTTTCATTTCATCTGTGAAGTTTTCTGTATTCTCACCTGGAACCGAGAAAACGATGCGCACCATCGATTCAGATTCTGTAAGTGCGAGTTCAACTGCCTCTGCCAGTCGCTCTCCTGCCCCCTTAGCATCGTCTTTGAATTCATGAATCGCGATTTCATCCACCACGAAATCAATGTCATGCTTTGAATTCTTGTCGAGGTTCACCTTCTCGCGCAAGTTGCGCATGGTTCCGTCGATGCGGGCGCGAGCGTATCCCTTGCCGAGCATGTCATAGAGCATTTGGTAGTACTCGCCTTTTCGTCCACGGACAACTGGAGCCAGTACTTGAACCTGCGTCTCGTTCCATTCGACTCCCATGACTTTCTTGTTCCCTTTCGTTTCAGTCTTGAAATTTGCGATCTTCTCGTTGATAAAATTCAAAATTTCCTCGGTTGAAAGCTTCTCGATTCTTCGTCCGCACAAAATACAATAGGGTTTCCCTACACGCGCATATAACACTCGAAGATAATCGTAAATTTCAGTGATCGTAGCAACTGTCGAACGCGGATTGTTCGATCGTGATTTCTGGTCGATCGAAATAGCAGGCGAAAGTCCCGTGATCTCATCGACTTCCGGTTTTGCCATTTGGCGCAGGAATTGTCGCGCATACGCCGACAAGGATTCCACATAGCGCCGCTGGCCCTCTGCAAAAATCGTATCGAATGCGAGCGACGATTTTCCGGAACCGGAAAGTCCCGTGATCGCGGTCATCTTGCCGCGAGGAATGCATACGTCGATATTCTTCAAGTTGTGAGTCCTGGCCCCCTTGATGATGATCGAGTCGCCATCGCCGAGCGCCATGTTCTTTTTCTTGGGTGTCATCCTCCTACTATACGCCTGCTTTACAAAAAAGGCAATCTGGGTTATGATATTCAAAATTATTGTTCAACAGCAAAAACAAATACTACTATGACCAGCGCTCATTTCGCCCTTTGGATCGCGTGTGCGATCATGATAACTACCCTCTTTGCCGCGGCAGCCGTCAACTTCTTCTTTTATAAAAAGAAGGATCCTCTTCTTTTTGGAACAGGATTCGTGATTACGCTCTTCTCCTCAATGACGCTCTTATATCTCGACCCCGGTCCTGCATGCAACGACATTCCCAGATGGATCCTTATCAGCGTACTCATTTTCGCCGCTATCGACTGTTTCTATTATTACTTCAAATGGAAGGACATACCCGAAATGCAAATTAATTAATTGCAAAAACCGGCATCGAGCCGGCTTTTTATTTGAAAATTATTTTCTCGGAATCGTCACATCCTGCTCGCCAAACACGTACGGCGCAACCTGGTATTCGCCGAAATAAAACGTGATGCTCGCCTGGGTAAACGTGAACTGCTGGAAGTTTTCCAAAACCGTCGGATCAGTCCCGTCCTCCATCATCGTCGCAGAATCCTGGTCGAGTTTCGGGACGTTCGCCGCCTCCGCAAGCTTCTTGCTGAGGATGGCGCGCGACCGGCTTGCCGCGTTGTCGAGCGTCGTCAGATCGGTGATTGCAATTTCCTTTTTATTTTTTACGTCATAGTTATAGGTGAAGACATTATGGAACCCGTGCGCGCCGCCCGTGAATCCTTCCTCGCGGACGGCGACGCTGATGTAGTTTTCATTAGACTGCACGATGTTCGATCCGACGCTGAACGAATAATATCCGTTCTTCGAGTCCGCAAACTCTTTTTGGAATTCGTCCCCTCCCGTTTTCAGTTTCGCGTCGTAGTCCGCGCTCGCATCAGCGTTGAACTTGGCAACGTCGGCCATGATGCCGTCGGAGATTTTTTTGTTGAAGCTGTCCGACGCCTGCGGGAACTGCGGCAAGCTTCCCGTTACGCTCGACAAATACGAATCGTGGTCGACCGCAATTGATGTCGGAGCTACGGTGATCAAGTTTACAGCTGCATCTTGGCTATTTGGTTGCTGATTCGCGTTCTGGTCACCAGATGGAGCTTGGACAGGTTTTTTCGCCAAGAAGACAATCGCGATGATGGCGGCAATTGCAATGACGAGGATAATAATAGAATAGAGGGTTTTGTGTTTCATATGACAAGTATATCAGCCTGGTATCCCGAAGGACTACTTTGACGAATTAGTAAAAAATGTTATTGTTAAAAACAAAAACCCATGTCCCTTAACTTATCCAAACACGACCGCGACATCGTCATCGAAACAGCGATGTCCTACTTGGAGCATCCTTATTCGAAAGAAATCTTCAATTGCGTCACATTTGTGCGTGCAGTTTACAAAAGCGCCGACATTGATATTCCGCTTTTGAATCCTGGACCGCCCGCTTTTGAACTGAACATATCAAGATGGCAATGCGATGATCCCCCGGTCGGACATATGATCTTCCTAAAAGACCCTCTTGATCCCAGAAAAGAAAGAGCCTGGACTCATATTGTCATCGCTCTCGAAAACAAAACATGCATTCATTGCTCCCTCTTCTTCGGGCGCAAGGTCGTCATCTCGACTCTCGATGAAATCTTTGCAAGATATGAATTTGCAGAAAGCAAACCGGCATTCTAAAAGGCCGGTTTTTTATTAAATAAAAAACCTCCGAAACGGATTTTGGGAGATACTTGACTATATATTTATAGTATGCTATTGTAAATTCAGATTTCATTTTATAACTAAAAACCAAATCATGAAAAAAGTATTTTTCATCGCGACCGCGTTATTCTTTATGCTTTCTGCGAAAGCCCAAACTGCCTCTCCGACGATCATCGAGAAAATCCTGACTCATAAAGTCGATCTCTCAGATGAACACAACAAAAACCTTTCGAAAGAGCTCGTCGCCGCTGTCGGATCCGACTTCACGATCACACTCTCCGGATCGATGGACACGAACTATATCACGATCAACTACGTCAAGGTTGAAAAAGATAATAACGGGCCGAGTATTGGAGGAGGCGTAACTCGCTTAGTCCCTGTCAGCTACACTGGAACATGGGACAAGCAAGGACGCCAAACCGGCAAGTTTGCATCCCTTTCAGGAACAATGGAAAATTTCCAAAACAACATCCTCCTGCGGATATTTTATCTCAGTGAATTTAAGAAGATCGAGAATGAAACGACTCAAAAATTCACATCGCTTCTGATGGTGCTGGCACTCGAAAATTTCGCACAAAACAAATCTCTGACTATGTATCATTTTACGAAAGAAGGAATATCCTTCACTGAAATAAAAATGTAAATGCTTTTCAGGCAAAAGCCGGATCAATGATCCGGCTTTTTTACTTGATAAAAAAGCCCTCCGAGAAGGGCTTTGTGTTTAGACGAATTTGGTTTTATCTATGTTCGGCCAATACCAAGGAACTGCTTTGCGGTAGAACTTGAAAACGATATCCATATCAGTATCAAGGTCTCCCGTGAAATAAAATCCTTCGCTCAGAACGACCGTCTTGTCGTAATAATTGTATGCCGCGAGCACGACGAGAAGTTTCTTGCGCACCGCGATCACCCAGAACCCTTTGTGGAAATAATGCCCTCGATCGAGCTTTCCAAAATCCGTTTCGATGATCTCCGATTTGCGCGTCCCTTCGGGAGTGATCACGACTGCTATTTTTTCCTGCTCGTCGACACGATTGCAAATCAGGTCAATGAATCCGCCTTTTGCAATACCGGAGCCGAGCGTGCGGTCTCGGTCGATCGGAATTCCCCCTATCCGATGGAGCGGCTTTGCGAGAAGTCCGCCGAGCATCGTGAAAGCCTGGCCTTTGATTCCTACTATTCTTGGCGGGATCGGCTCCACGTTTTGTACGAACCAGCCAAGGGCGACGTCCGCGAACGCTTTGCGATGCGGAGCCACTACGATCATCATCTTATCGACCCCCTCGGGCATCCTCCCTTCGATCTTCCATTCCCATATCCAAAGAGCGATTATTGAAACCCAATACTTCCATCCTTTGTTTTTCTTTTTCATATTTATAATTTGATTTTTTGCCACAATATCATATAAAAAGCCTTCTGTCGAGAAGGCTTTTTATTATTTAAATATCCTCTTGGTCTTCGCAACTTTCTTCTTCGGCTTGTCGTGAAGGTCGAATTTTTCTCGAACGGCTGCAATTTCGTCGCGAAGAAGTGCTGCCGTTTCGAAATCAAGATCCGCAACCGCATCGTTCATTTCCTGCTCCTTGAGCCTGATCAGTTCCTTCGGATTATCGGCGAACACCTGCGAGTCGATCATGAAATTCTCGTACACGGATTTTTCGTGCTGGGATTCCATCTGGTCCGTAATGTCCTCGATCTTCTTCTTGATCGTAAGAGGCGTAATGCCGTGCTCCGCATTGTACGCGAGCTGCGTATCGCGGCGGCGCTTCGTCTCGCCGATAGCGCGCTCCATCGAGCCTGTCATATTGTCAGCGTACAAAATTACACGTCCATCCACGTTTCGCGCGGCGCGCCCGATCGTCTGGATCAAGGATGTTTCGGAACGAAGGAATCCTTCCTTGTCCGCGTCCAAAATCCCGATGAACGAAACCTCGGGCATGTCGAGCCCTTCTCGGAGAAGGTTGACTCCGACCAGGCAGTCGAAATTACCACGACGAAACTCCGTAATGATTTTAATGCGGTCGATCGTCTTGATGTCGCTGTGCAAGTATTCCGACTTTATTTTTCGTTCTTTCAAATACTCCGAAAGATCCTCTGCCATTTTCTTGGTGAGTGTCGTTGCAAGGACGCGGCCGCCTTTCTTGATCTCATTTTCAGCTTCGTTGATGAAATCCTGAACCTGACCCTTGTAGTCGCCTTCCGGCGTAACGGCTCGAATCTCAACCAACGGATCAACAAGTCCAGTCGGGCGAATGATCTGCTGAACAACCTGCTCGGATTCGGCAAGCTCAACCTTGCTCGGCGTCGCGGACACGTAAATAACCTGTCCTACGCGTTTTTCGAACTCGTCATATTTAAGAGGACGATTGTCTTTTGCAGACGGAAGTCGAAATCCGAAATCAACAAGCGTGCTTTTCCGCGACGCATCACCTGCGTACATTCCATGCAACTGCGGAAGCGTTACATGCGACTCGTCGATCATTGTCAAGAATTCAGGCTCGCCGTTTTTGCCATGCGGAAAATACGAGATCAGTGTCTCGGGCGGCGATCCGGGCGGCTTGCCTGAGAGCGGCCGCGAGTAGTTCTCGATTCCGGAACAATATCCCATCGCACGGATCATCGCAATATCGTTTTGCGTTCGGCGTTTGATTCGTTCAGCTTCCAAAAGTTTCCCTTCTTTCTCAAACATTTTGACCTGCTCCTGCATTTCTTTTTCAATCACAACAAGCGCGCGCTCCTTCTTGTCGCCTTCCGTGAGGAAGTGCTTCGCCGGGAACAGGAAAATTTGCTCGGGATGTTCCAAGATGGTGGATGTCACCGGATCAATGATGGAAATATTTGAAACCAAGTTTCCGGAGAACGTGACCGAAATCATATATTTCTCAGATACGGGCATGATATCTATTTTATTTCCAACAGCTCGAAACTGTCCTGATTTCAAGTCAGCATTCGTGCGTCCGAAATGAATATGGATCAATTTTTCCATCATCTCACGCTTGGAAATTTGCATGTCGAGTCGAATCAAAAAATTCATCTCTTTGTACTCTTCAGGACTACCCAGTCCGTAGATACATGATACAGATGCGACAATAATCACGTCGCTACGCGTGAGCAAGGCTTGAGTTGAGGCATGGCGCAATCGGTCGATTTCCTCGTTGATCTGGGCATCTTTTTCGATGAAGGTATCCGTCATAGGCATGTATGCCTCCGGCTGGTAGTAGTCGTAATACGAGACGAAGTAGTGCACCGCCGCGTCCGGAAAAAACGCGCGGAATTCCTGCGCCAACTGCGCCGCAAGCGTCTTGTTGTGCGCGATCACGAGCGTGGGCTTTTGGATTTTCTCGATGACATTGGCCATCGTGAATGTCTTACCTGTTCCCGTCGCTCCAAGAAGCGTCTGCTTCCTCATTCCCTTCTTAAGCCCTTCCACCAACGCCAAAATCGCCTCCGGCTGGTCGCCGGCAGGCTGATAATCGGACTTGATAATAAGCTTGTTATTAATCATATTATTTGATCATTATACCATTTTTGAGGCAATGAAAAAAGCCGGCTACCAACGCTAATAAATAGCGTCTGCCGGCTCAATGACTTACAAGAGATTGCCTTCAACACTCATTCAGTATAGAGATGCGATGGCATCATGTGTTGAATGTTTCTTTCTCGGTCAGCGAAGTTTGTGCATCGCTTTCCGACCAGGAACTTGTTGCCTTACGCGCCTATCACGCTCTTAGGGGCCGCTTTTAAACGGCTTCTTGCAACTCGTTGACTAACACCCTGGACTGGCATTTTCCGGTCGCTTGCCGCTACTGGGAAAAATCTCATTTTAAAACTAACGACCTGCCTGATTGCTCAGGTTTCCGCAAGCGTTCTTCTTTCGAAGAGAAAGGCGATGCTTTTGGATGGCAAAGAACGAACATAATGACAGTATAATATCCTTATATCGAAACTATGCGAGCGCTTATGAAGCTGTGCCTTGGTCGACCAAGGCCTTTCTCTTGCCCACAATTTCGTTTAATGGTCACTGCCACTTGGATTCAAGATATCATGGATATGACTTATTGCAAAGCAATCAATTCTAATTTTTTTGACAAGCTGAAAAATAACTGCTATTGTTATTAAAAGCATTCATAACTAAATAAATCATCATGAAAAAAAGATACTCACACGTGACCCTTGTCGGCACCGTTCACGGAGTTTTGAAAAGCGAAAGGACGGTACTCATGCACCCGGCAGCAACCAACAGATTTTTCGAGGAACATCGCGAAAACCTTTCATCGCCGACGACACTCCTTATCATCGAAGGCGACAGAAACGATTCCGACTGGAGAAAATTATTCTCTCCGAACAAAGAGGAGTATGCGGCTATTTTCAGGAGAGCCTTCAGCAGGCTTCCTGCGTGGATTTCATGCGACCTGACAGTCGCTGATGATCGCGGAGCATTGTTCCACGAATCAATGATAAAACTTATGTCATCAATTATTCATTCAGGCGCAGTTGTGATACCGGAGATTATACGCAAAAAACACATCGAGAAAAAACGTTTTCGATTGCGGACGGGATATCGCATCATACGCGACCGATACTCTGGACTTGGAGCAATATGCAAAATCGACTGGGAACTTCTTGCTGAAAAAGTCTTTGATTCATCCAAAAAAAGCGTGCGAAAGGCGAAGCGCAAAGTATTTGACCAGGTTCTCGACGGCTGCGATCAGACGATTATTCGCTCGATCAAAAGATTCGGAAAGGAGTATGATACCGTTATCGTTGTCGTGGGTCTTGCTCATGCGCAGAACATCTCCCGCCTTACAGGAATTCCTTACGTTGAAGTGATTCCAAAAGTCATGCATGAAACCGCTGCCGTCAAGGCTCGCTATACACCGGAAATGAAGCTCGCACAATCACTCATCTATTGCGAACCCTTTTACGCTGATGCCAAGAAATTCTGCTCGTAACACTTTATTGCCAAGCAGAGCTTGGCAATTTTTATTAATAAAATATCTTAGGCAAGAAAAAACCGCACATCAGTGCAGTGTTTTCTTGAATATGTAACAAGAATAGTGAGAATTTTTATGCATCCCATCAAAAGATTTCTGATTTCGAAGTCTTTTGTTTCGCCCTATGACCCATCATGTCTCTGTACAGAATGACACGATCAGGTTTTCGACTTGTCCTAACGATGGACAAGTTACCGTACACATTTTAATGATGATAGTGTAATCATCTAGTCAAAAGCTTGACTAACCGACAATAGAGTTTGTTACCCCGAAGGATAAAAACCGATCTTCAATTGAAATGATCCACGAACAGCTTCCGCTACCCGTGCCTTGTTACGACTTATTCCCTGTCACCAATCTCACCTTAGGCCACGCGAGGCGCAGACTTCGGGTGCTACCGGCTCCCTTGAATTGACGGGCGGTGAGTACAAGACTCGAGAACGTATTCACCGCAGTATAGCTGACCTGCGATTACTAGCGATTCCAACTTCATGAGGTCGAGTTTCAGACCTCAATCTGAACTGGGGCCACTTTTAAGGATTGGCTCCACCTTACGGTATTGCAGCCCTCTGTAGTGACCATTGTATGACGTGTGTAGCCCAGGGTATCAAGGGACATGCTGATTTGGTGTCATCCTCTCCTTCCTCCCCCCTCACTATCCATAATCCAGAATATAAATTCTGAACAGTGAGGGGGCAGTCTCGTGTGACAAATATAACACACAACGAGGGTTTCGTTCGTTACCCCACTTAAGGGAACAATTCAAACCACGAACTGACAACAACCATGCATCACCTGTCAAGCCGCCCGAAGGCGATCCGAGTTTCTCCGGATCTTCGTCTTGATTTCTAACCCTGGTAAGGTTCTTCGTGAATCGTCGAATTAAACCACATCATCCACCGCTTGTGCGAGTCCCCGTCTATTCCTTTGAGTTTTAGCCTTGCGGCCGTACTTCCCAGGCGCTTCTCTTAACGCGTTAGCTAAGCCACACAGAGGGTCGATACTCCGTATAGCGAGAGAAGATCGTTTAGGGCGTGGACTACTGGGGTATCTAATCCCATTCGCTACCCACGCTTTCGTGATTCAGTGTCAGTAATGTGCCAGTGAACTGCCTTCGCATTTGGTGTTCCCCATGATATCAACGGATTTCACCCCTACTCCATGAGTTCCGTTCACCTCTCACATACTCAAGTCTGGCCGTTTCGAATGCCTCCCCTGGGTTGAGCCCAGATTTTTGACATTCGACTAACCAAACCACCTACTCACCCTTTACGCCCAATAATTCCGGATAACGCTCGGGGCCTCTGTATTACCGCTCCTGCTGGCACAGAGTTAGGAGCCCCTTATTCATGCACTAACGTCAATAATTTCCTCATGCATAAAAGATCTTTACACCCCGAAGGGCTTCATCAATCACGCGGCGTCGCTTGGTCACACTTTCGTGCATTGCCAAAGTTTCTTGACTGCAGCCACCCGTAGGTGTTTGGACCGTGTCGCAGTTCCAATGGTGGGGGTCAGGCTCTCACCTCCCCTAGGCGTCATTGCCTTGGTAGTCCGTTACACTACCAACTAGCTGATACCGTGCAGGCCATTCCAGAAGCGTCCGAAGACTTTACCCCGTAGGGACTATCGAGTATTAGTCCGCCTTTCGACGGATTATTCTCGACTTCTGGGTATGTTCCCACATGTTACTACCCCGTTTGCCACTAAAAAATTATCCTTCCGTCCAATCGTCAGACTTGTATTGCTACAAGTCCTTCTCAAAGCTTTCCAGTAATTTTTCCGTTCGACTTGCATGCCTTATCCACGCCGCCAGCGTTCATCCTGAGCTAGGATCAAACTCTACTAAAAAAGAAATAGAACAGGAATCGTTTGCAATAAATTACAAACCTTCCAGTCTTGTTTTCTCATAGAACGAAACAAAAGATTCCATAATCTCCCGCCATCAAAATCCTAAGACCTTGAACCGGTTTTGTTCTCTATGAGATGCATAATCTCCATATTCATGTTGACAAGTTGCAATCCCGTACTTTCCGAGAAAAATGTCGAGACGGAGGCTATCATAGCAAACCCCATTTTAAAATGCAAGCGCCTATCGCCTGCCAAATCTGGGGACAACGTCTCTGTCAAAATTCAAAGTATCGGAGGGGCAGTTTAGCAGAATGGAATTGAAAGTCAAGGGTTTTCTATGGCATGATAAAACCCGCTTTGAGGCGGGATTTATCATTTCTTTATTCTGGATCAATTCTTATAAAAATTCTTCAAGAATTCATCCTTGAACGTGAAGAAATTATCATCAAGAAGCGACTGGCGTATGTCGGCAACGAGCTTGTTAATGAAATACAAATTATGAATAGAAGCCAGCGTCGCGCCGAGCATCTCGTCAGACCGGAAGAGATGCGCCATGTAGGCGCGCGTGTAGTTTTTGCATGTATAACACCCGCATGTTTCCATAATCGGACCCATGGCGGTTTTGTGCTCCGCGTTGTTGATGTTGATCTTGCCGCTCAGCGTATACAGTCCCCCGTTTCGCGCAATGCGCGTAGCCGCAACGCAGTCGAACGTATCGCATCCGTTTTCAACGCCGAGAAAAAGATCGATCGGCTCGCCGATACCAAGGAGGTGCCTCGGCTTCCCTTCCGGCAGCCGTTCGTTCACCCATTTCACTGCCGTTCCCAAATCATCCTTATCAAACGATCCGCCGATGCCGAATCCGTCGAACTCGTCTCCTGCCTCGCTTTTCATTTCGGCCAAGATGCGCGCAGATTCCTTGCGCAAGTCTTCGAACCGTCCTCCTTGGACGACCGCGAAGATCGCCTGCTTCTTGCCCGTATCGAGCAAATTATGTGCGACAAGACTTCGCATCGCCCATCGATGCGTGCGGTCCATTGCCTCTTGCTGGTATTTTAGCGGCGCCATCGGGCTTGTGCATTCGTCGAACGCGAAAATAATATCGGCGCCGAGATTCCATTGGATCGACATCGAACGCTCCGGCGTGAATCGGTGCTCGCTGCCATCTTTATAGGATTTAAAGGTGACACCGTCCTCGTCGATTTTCGCAAGTGCCTTCTCCGAGATGGCATACGGCGTATCGTCCGTGATCTGTTCCACTTTTGATAACTTCGAAACCTTCTGATCAAATGCGGTACCGAGAGAGAATACTTGGAATCCTCCAGAGTCGGTCATCGTCGGCCCGTGCCAGTTCATCATCTTCGGAAATCCTCCATGCTTGGCAACAATAGCGTCACCTGGTTCAAGATACAGATGATACGTATTTGCTAAAACAACCTGTGCGCCCAGATCGCGAACTTGTTCAGGCGTGAGCGATTTCACGGTCGCTTTAGTTCCTACAGTGACGAAACTTGGCGTCAAAATAACTCCGTTCGGAGTGTGAATTTCGCCGGCTCGCGCGAGCGTGCCCTCGAGCTTTTTCGTAATATTAAAGTGGAAGCTGGAATTACTTGACATAAAGCTTTATAAACGATATCATTTTATTAAAATAATTTCAAATGGGGCACAAACAACTAAGCATCGAAAAGAAGTACGCGAATCAACGGAGGCTGTTCTTTTTCTTCTTGATTATGGTCGGCGTTGGAGAAATCGCCGGAATTGCCGGAATAATCACGAAAAAGATCGGTGGAAATGATTTCATGATCGGTAACTTCATCGCGGGATTCTTGACGGTCGCACTCATGGTCGCATTTATAATGGACATAGGCAGCACAGATAAAAAAGAAAATTCTTAAAAACAAAACCCGTCATCGACCGGTTTTTTTATTTCAAAATTTCGAGAAGCTCAGGGAATTCTGGCGTGCAAAAGTGTTCGCGGCCTGAATATTCATGATAAGTCGCATTTGGAAATTTTTTCTTGATAACATCGAATGATTTCAAAATCATTTCCATATCATCATCTGACACAAAAACATGGATTTCAGTCCTTTCGGAAATCTTCTCATCAATTGTAAAATCAAAGAAACCGTTTGACAGTTCATGCTCCGGGTCAATCCATGGAGCTACCAGAATAACTTTAACAGGAGCAAGTGTTGGATTCTCTGAAAGGTAACGCAAAATGAATCCGCCGCCCGTGCTATTTCCGACGAGCGTCGTCTCAGGATCGATCTTAAAATTCTCGATGACCGAAACCCATCCGTTCCAATCAGGCTGGTAATCAACAAATGGAAATTCGAGAGACTGCGCAATTTCACCCTGCATGGCAAGTTGCTTTTGGATCCAAGGAAACCAATGTGCATTCGATGGTGACGGAATATTTGGATTTAAAAACTCGTCTTCGTCAGGCCGCCCGTGAATGAGAATTGTTTGTTTCATATTTTGATTATATGTTATTTCACCACCTCCACAAACCGCAATTCCTGCAGGTTTACCGGCGTGCGCGCCAGAACAGTCTGAAAAGGATTGCGCGGATCAAACATGATCGATTGAACGACGCCGATCGAAATATCGGGACTGTTGGGGAATGCGATGAGCTCCCCTTTTGATACTGTAATCGACTGCGGAATATGAATTTCAAACGTGCCTCCTCCTTGGCCGGTCGCGGGCACCGTAATGTTTTCGGATTTCATGAGAACATCGCCCGAAAATTGCGGTCCGGAAAAGAGCATGACTGTCGCAGTCTTGGCGGAAACAGACGCTACTGTGCCGAGGCCAACCGTCCCCTGTGCCGTGACAAGCTGGCCGACGCGCACACCATCGTTTGATCCCCGGTCAATAACAAGGTTGTTGTAGAGCGACTGCGATGAGATGTCGAGAACTTGCGCGGCAATCACGTCGGACGGATGAGATACATATGACAATTCCGTACGGAGCGCCGTGTTTTGGGACTCCAGATCCTGCATTGCGACAAGACTTGCCTGGTCGGACTGAATCTGCGCTTCAAGCGTATTTATCTTTGCGATCAAAACTTTTTTGGGAGTGAGAAGCGTAACGGCGTCGCTTGTCGATTGGACGAGCGTATTTCTGGCCCATGCCGGACCGCGCGAGAAATTCTGGATGGCGGGAGCAACAATGAAAACAATCAAGACAACGGCCGCCACGACAAAAAGAACGCCCGTAATCCATTTGGTCCGAGAGACTGATCTTTTCTTTTCCTGATTATCGAAGCGGTAGTGTGTCATGGTCGCCAACAAGCACCTCGCGGTACTTTAAAATGTCCTCAAGGACGATGCCGCAGCCCCGGGCGACTGCAGACAATGGATCATCAGCCACATACACGGGAATCTTGAAATTCTCAAAAATCATCTTGTCGAGTCCACGAATCATGGCGCCGCCTCCGGCCAAATACATCCCGCGATTCATGACGTCCGACATGATTTCAGGCGGCGTTGTTTCCAAAACTTCTCGAATGCCCTCGACAATCAATCGTACTGACTCTTCAATCGCTTGGCGAATATCGGAATTCGTGATCATGATTTCGCGCGGAAGTCCCGTAATCAAGTCGCGTCCTTTGACTTTGGATTCAAGCTTCTCTCCCTCTCCTGCCGAACCCAAAACATGCTTGATTTCCTCAGCGGTTTTCTCGCCGACCAATAATTTAAATTCGTTTTTCAAATAGTGGATGATGTCGGCGTTCATCTTGTCTCCTGCGAGCTTCAATGATTTGGCCTGAACGACTCCTGAAAGCGAAATGACGGCGATATCAGTGGTTCCTCCGCCAATATCGATGATCATCGATCCGACAGGCTCCTTGATCGGAAGCCTGATCCCGATTGCGGCTGCCATCGGCTCTTCGATGATGTACACTTCGCGCGCGCCAGCAGATTTGGCAGCGTCATATACGGCGCGGTGTTCGACGTTCGTGATTCCGCTCGGGACTCCGACGACGACTCGCGGCCGAAAAAATTTCTTCGAAATTTTTTCGGCCTTCGTGATCAGATATGCAAGCATTTCCTCCGTCACCTCGAAATCCGAAATCACGCCGTCAACGACGGGATGGATCGCCTTGATGTGCGTCGGCGTTCGTCCGAGCATTTCTTTTGCGGCAACGCCGACCGCGACGATGCGTCCCGTTTTGGTGTTAAGCGCGACGATTGAAGGTTCATTAATAATGATCCCGTGCCCCTTGAGCCATACCAAAGTATTCGCCGTTCCGAGGTCGATGCCAATGTCGTTTGAGAATCTGTTTACGAGGTCTTCGAACATAAGATGGCGGGAGTTTAGCATTTTCAAGGGTTTTGCGAAAGGACTTGACTTATATGAATACAAGTGCTAATCTCATTTTGAATTTTTAAAAAACAATAAAAACAAAAACATGAAGAAAATCATTTTCGGCTTGCTCCTCGTCGCCTGCTCTTGCAATATTGCAAATGCACAAAAAGAAAACGGTGTCGGTGTCCGAATGTGGCCCGTCAACGATCCCATGACCGCAAAACTCGACCTGATCAAGTTTTCACCCTCTGATAGCAATATCATCAGGCATTATGGCAGTGATGGAAAAATAGACTTGTATGTAGAAAAAACTACCACTGGCGGCCTGTGGATCGTAACATTCATAGCCAATGGCGAAGGTAAGCAAATTCCTGCAGCTAAGGTCTATCTGGCGCATGTCTCTCAAAAAGACCCCGTATGGTACACCGACGGACAGCACCTCAAAGAGGAAAATGGAAAAGATGTCGCTGACAACAAATACGTGCCCGATATCATCAAGAAGACGGCAAAGATACTGAAACTTTAACGAGCCCAAAGCGCCTTACATCCGTGAAGCGCTTTTTTATTTTATTAGATTTGCGGAAAGACTTGACTTATTTATATAATTGTGATATAGTATTCAAGAGACAGCATATTCATTATTTAAAAAACACATATGGCACTAATCACCGTATTATTACTCGTAGTTATCGCTCTTCAACTTTTTAGTATTTTCAGACCTCAACCTAAAAAGGGTTCGATCGAGTCCGCCAAAGAAATAACTTTCGAAGGAAGAAAAACTTTCAAAATTGTTTCAATCATTCTCATCAACACGACAAATTACTACGTGATTACTGACGTCAGTAATCCGAAAGAACCCAAGATCGGCATTCTTTCTGAAAACAATGTCTTTAATTCGGAAACCGATGGAAGTTCTCATGGCATCTCGCCCTTAATTATGGGCGAGCTGTATATCATGAGCGATGCTCCCATTTCTGAAAATCAGAAGGGCCAAGCCGGAAAAATATTTGCAGAAAGGATTTTGAAGGAGTAACCTCCTTTCAAACTTCTCCAAGCGCCTCACACCTGTGAAGCGCTTTTTATTTTTCCACGTTGACAGAGGCCAAACAAAAGAATACGTTGAATGAAACTTAAAACATCATAAACATGAAAAACCTACTAATCTTGGCAATCTTGCTATTCGCAATGCAAGAAACCAACGCTCAGATTTCCCTGCCTGCAGACTCGGCAAAAATCAAAACCGCCGAACTGCTGACCAAGAAGGCAACGATCGATTCGCTCTTAACCAAGATCGAAAAAGACCAAAATGTGCTCACGATGAAAGTGCAGCGCGTCGATATCAAAAAACCAACAATGGATACGACGAGGAGCGCATGCTGGCACGAAGAGGCGTCACGGATTGTTGATATGCAGAGAGCAGCTCGGCACATTCTAGATTCCTTAATTGTTCCGGAGACTGACAAAAATCTGCGAGACTGGAAACTTCGTTCGTATGCAAGGCTCAACGGAAACACTCCCAAGATAACCGATGCTCATAACGCAATGCACAAGAAGTAACACACAAAACGCCTGCGTACGCAGGCGTTTTTTATTTTAATCTAGTGCGCCTTCGCAAAGAGGACGCGCCTTGTCGAAGGTTTGCCGGTTTTCACGCAGCTTCCCTCTTCCTCGACTGAATCAAACGGTATGCATCGGATCGTCGCACCAATCTCGTCCTTGATCGATTTCTCGGTTTCGTCCGTGCCGTCCCAGTGCGCCATCACGAACTTGCGATCCTCAATTGCAGCGGTAAACTCATCCCAATTCGTAACCGTAACGGTATTCTCGTTCTGCATCGCGAGCGCACGATCATAGAGGTTGGACTGGATTTTTTCGAGCGTATCAGAAATTTTTTCCACCAAATTTTCCATCGGCGCGAATTCCTTGTCTCCCGTATCGCGGCGAACAATGACGACTGAGTTTTTTTCAATATCCTTCGGACCGATTTCAATGCGGACAGGAATTCCCTTCTTCTCCCAATCGAAATATTTCTCGCCGTGCCGCATGTCACGAACGTCTACATGAACCGAGATATTCTCGCCGAGACTCTCGGCAACCTTCATTGCGGCTGATTCAATAGCTGCGCGCGAATCCGGGTTCGGAATGATCGGCACGATGACAACCTGGATGCTTGCCATTTTTGGCGGCAAGACCAATCCCTTGTCATCCGAATGCGTCATGATCAGCCCTCCGATTGATCGCGTCGAAAGTCCCCATGATGTCTGCCATCCGTACACCTCGTTGTTTTCCTCGTTCAAGAATTTGATGTCGAATGCCTTGGCAAAATTATCGCCAAGATTGTGAGACGTCGAAATCTGAAGCGCCTTTCCGTCCTGCATCATCGCCTCGCATGTGTACGTACGCAAAGCTCCTGCAAATTTTTCTGATTCTGATTTTACGCCGGGAATAATGGGAATCGCCATGTAATCCGCAAAGAATTTTTCGTACACGCCGAGCATTGTTCGAGCGTATGCATCAGCTTCAGGTTCGTCCTTGTGAACGGTGTGGCCTTCCTGCCACAAGAATTCAGTCGTTCGCAAGAACGGCTTCGTCTTCATTTCCCATCGAATGACGTTCGCCCACTGATTGATCAAAAGCGGCAAATCGCGATAGGAATGAATCCAATCCTTGAAGACCTCATACATAATCGTTTCCGACGTCGGTCGCAAAACTAACGGCTCGTCAAGTTTCGCACCGCCCGCATGCGTAACAACCGCAACCTCCGGCGCAAATCCTTCCACGTGCTGTGCCTCTCGCGTCAGCAACTTCTCGGGAATGAGCATCGGGAAATAGGCGTTTTGAACGCCTTTCTTCTTGAATTCCTTATTCAAGACTTCCTGGACTTTTTCCCAAATCGCGTAACCGTTCGGCTTGATGATCATGCAGCCCTTGACCGGCGAATACGTTGCCAAGTCCGCGGCGGCAATGACGCTCAGGTACCATTCCGAATAATCTTCTGATCGAGGGACAATTTTATTTTCGTAGGTTTTGCCTTCCATAATGAATGAAGAGTAGCAGAAATTGGGAAATAAAAAAAGGTCGCTTCGGTTGGAAAGCGACCTTGAATGGTGTTATGACAAGAAAGAATTATCTCCGGAATGAACTGTTTCATAGAAGCGCTCCTCGGACTCCACTTCGAGTCTTTGAATATCAGCCAGTCCTTTCCTTTCGGTTATCAGGTTGTTTTTGCATTCTTCGTCCGTTTCAAATGCTTCAGCAACTTGATTGTAGTAGTCCCAGGCTTCTTGCATCGTAAGGAAAATTCCTTTGATGTAGTAAACCATGTCTTCCTTGTGGTTTGTCTGAAATGTTTTTGCAACCCAAGATTCGAAATCCTGACCGCTCCTGTCGAGTTTGGTAATGAAGAATTCCTGCGGTTCCATTGGTCCGTGTCCCATGCAGAACCCTACCTGGTAAAACGTGTCTCCGAACCTCAGCTGTCTGTTGAAGTCTTTGACGGTGAATATTCCTTTCGGAAAGCCCTTTTTGATTTCTTGTACTATTTTCGGTGTTGTTTTTCCCATCTTATTTTGATTTAAAAAGTTCTTGAATAATTGCTATTATAGTAGCATAATAACAACGAAGTGTCAAGATTGTTAAAATCCCCTGTTCCAAGGCTCGTAGCAGAAATTAGCAAATAAAAAGGCATTCCTGAGTTGGATCAGAAATGCCTTGTATAAGATTTTACTGTACGTAATCGCGCCAGCGCGAATCCTTCAAACAACTCTTAAGCGTTGAATCCTGTGCAATGATCGCAAGTTTCAACTCTGTGTACTTCTTGGCAGATTTAGCTCGCAGATTCGTCCAACGCAAGATGCTGCAGTTCTTGACGGTCGGATGTTTCCTCTTGCACATTGAATCGACTTGGTCGAATTTCTTCTTGTAGTTCGCAAGAAATGTCCCAAGCCCGTTCTTCTTTGCCGTAGCCTGCAGTCCCTGGTAAAGCCGGTCCTCGCTGTTGTCCGCGTCTATTACCTGCCATACGTGACTGATCCGCCTGCCCTTGAAATAATTGCAACCGCTGCTTTCGTTCTCAAGCGCCAGCAGTTTCCTTTCGGAAGCCGCGTCTGATTTGCTTAGTGCACTGTCTATTTCTTTGGATTTCCATTCCAAGTTCGCGAGTTCCTCGTAGTCCTTCCGCTTAATCATAGAGATGGCCGAATAGTCATCGTAGCTTCCCGGAACGATAGCATTTGCTTTGCCGGCGAACAGAGAGTCTAGATCTTTCGAAAGAAAAAAGTTTGCGCTTTCGCAGCGGCTTCTCCTTTCTTCTTCTTTTTTCTGCCTAATCTGAAGCTGCGTCTTCTTGGCAACCTGCGGAATATTTACAGATGGCTTTTTGTGGTCATGACCGCAGGCAGATAGCAAGAAGACAGCTAATAAAATCGTTAGTTTATTCATGATTTGGTTTTTATGTTTTGAATGTTATTTTGTTAAAAGATTACACTTTTATTAGCATTTGTCAAGATCGCCAAATCCCCTTTTATATGTTATCTTGTGCCGGTCAGCAGATTGTCGAAAAGACCCTCACTTGTGGACTTTTCCCGCTTCGAAAGCGGCCAACGAGAGCATTATTATTAACCCGCTCTTGTGCAAATCTCTGTAATCTCAACAAATGGAACAGCTCATCAATGACATGTTTTCAGTCGGAGCCCACTACGGCTACACGAAAACGCGTCGACATCCGACAGCGAAAGCTGCGCTTTACGGAACGAAAAACCGAAGCGATATCATCGACCTCGAAAAAACGACTGCCAACTTGGCAACGGTCGAGGAAATCCTCGCAACGCTCGGATCAACCGGCAAGCAGATTCTCTTCGTAGGATCAAAGCCTGAAGCCAAGGCCGCAACGCGAGCCGCGGCAGAATCTTTGAACATGCCGTTCGTCGACATCCGATGGATCGGAGGAACGTTGACTAACGACAAGCAGATCAAGTCACGAGTAGCCTTGTTCGAAGATCTCTCTGCCAAGCAGGAGAAAGACGAGCTCGTCACAATTACAAAGAAGGAGAAATTGCTCCTCGAGCGAAAAATCACGAAGCTCGGCAAAATGTTCGGAGGCCTCACGACGATGAAGACTCTCCCTGCTGCCCTGGTCGTCATCGACACGCGAGAAGAAGCTATCGCCGTAACAGAGGCAAACAAGATGGGAATTCCTGTCATCGGTCTCTGCAACACTGACTGCGATCTCTCAGTTGTTTCATATCCAGTCGTTGCCAACGACGCAAGCAAGAAATCAATCGAGTTCTTCTTGAACAAGTTCGTCAGCGCCTACAAAGGAAACAAATAATTTCCAAAAAGAAAACGCCTCCGCGCGCTTTCTTTTTGGAAAAATTTAGTCTATAATTTCCCCACTATGAATATCACAGCTGAACAAATCAAAGAATTGCGCGATGCAACGGGAATTTCCGTCATGCAGTGCAAGAAGGCGCTCGAGGAGGCAAACGGCGACATGGAAGCGGCGAAAGTCGTCCTGCAGTCGATCGCTGCAGCCCAGGCCGAGAAGAAAGCCGACCGCGAGCTCGGAGGAGGAATCGTCGCAAGCTACATCCACGGAAACAAGAAGATGGGAGTGCTCGTGGCAATCAACTGCGAGACGGACTTCGTAGCGCAGAACGAGGAGTTCGTCTCGGCTGCGAACCAGATCGCGATGCACATCGGTGCCATGCAGCCGGCGGACGTTTCAGAACTTCTCGATCAGCCGTTCATCATGAATCCTGAAATGACGATCAAGCAGGTTGTCGAAGGACTGACGCAGAAGACGGGAGAACGAGTGGAAATCGGAAAATTTGTTCGATACGAAATCTAATCCAAGAAAAATTCCCCTCGAGGGGAATTTTTCTTCGGGTCTTGGAATTTTTTCGAAATATGCTAAGATATAAATCCAATGGTTTTTGCAATTCTCATTGTTATCGGAATCATAGGAATCGTAGGGACGCTCTGGCTATCAGGCGCACGGGTTCGGGCAACCGAATTTCCCGTCGAGCCGGGCCATGAATGGTTCGCGGTTCCGGAAGATGTCTTCGAGACATCGCTCGCTATCGCCGTCAAAAAGCGGTTCCGATCGATGCTCAAGGTTATTCTTCTTTGGTCGCTTGAACACTATCGCCGCGTATCGCGGGAAATTACGATCAAGCAGGTCGTGAAAGCGAAGGTCCGCAAGTTCCTGACCGACCACGACCATCTGCACCCGCACGCGCCGTCTGAATTCTTGAAGACGGTGAAGCGAGAAACCGCAAAGCGGATAACGAGAAAGCCTCGCGCTCCGAAAATTGTTCAGGCTCCTCAAGAAGAGGCTGTGATCGAAGAGAGCGAGAACATTCAAAACTAATCCCTCCACGGGATTCATGCCGAAATAGCTCAGTTGGTAGAGCAATTCTTTTGTAAAGAATAGGTCGTCGGTTCGAGCCCGACTTTCGGCTCCATTATAAAAAATACTCTTGCAAACCAAGAGTATTTTTTATTGCTTCTTATTCTCGAAATGTTTTTTAAACAAAAGAAGTGGACTCTCGAAAAATCTATATGAGATTGCTGCGATGAGAATGGTGAGAACAAATGCGCCTATCCATTCAATGACTGCAGAATTCGGAACAAGGAGACGTAGAATGATCATCGAAATAATATGGAACATGTACAGCCCGTAGCTAATCTTGCCCAAGTACGCGACGAATGTATTCTTGAAAAGAGAGGCGAGCCGTTCTTGCATCAAGACAAAAATAATTCCTGAAATTGCTATTGCATAAAAAACCGGTTCAAGTGCGATGAAAAGATGAAATTGATATAAAGCATGTCGGAATACGATATCGGCAAAAATGATCGCCGCACTTCCCCACAAAATTAGCTTTCGAAACGAAGAGCGAATATTCCGAATTCGTTCTTGGAACTGCAAATACGCGATGGCGAGAAGCGACCCGATGGCAATGTCGCTCATGACGGAAAAGGTACTGTACTCGACAATGGAACGGTTATCGGCATGAATAAAGCGAAAGACGGCTGCGAATATGACAACGGCTATCGCGATGCCAACGATGGCATTTCGCTTGAAGAATTTCATTACCCAAGGCCACACGAGATAAAACTGCTCCTCGACCGAAATCGACCATAGTACGCCGAGCACTACGGACCACCCCAAGAAATCCGTGCCGTGCCTGAAATTGAACGTAAACGTGACAAGATTCCAAAAGGGATTGCCCCCGTGAATCGTGACAGGCGAAGTAAGCGGTTCGATATGAATGAGATGAGGAATGACGACAAGACCAAGGAGGACAATCAGAATGTACAGCGGCCAGATTCGCAGAATGCGCCGCATGTAAAATTTCCAAATGCTGACCGTACCTGCGCCCGCCTTCTCGACGAGCAAGAGCGCCGTGATGATAAATCCCGACAGGACGAAAAACGCCGAGACGCCCAGGTCGCCGTTCGTCAGGTATTTCGCGGCGAACGCTTGCCATGAACCGCCAACCAAAGGCGGCAGAAAATAAACGGCATGGCTTATGAAGACGCCAAGGAACGCAAAAAAGCGCAGTGCGTCCAAATTCGGCGAAGGTGGAAATGCAATGCGCTTCATACTGTTATTGGTGCGTTTCCTCCGAAACAGTTTTTTCGGACGAATCTGATTTTGCCTTCGCGCTCGCCTCATCTTTGATCATCTTGTCTTTGAGCTTCTTGATTTCGGGAATCTTCTCGATATCGTCGATCGATTGGAAGCCGGTATACGCGTGCGTGCCGATGACGAGCGTCGGCACCTTGCCCGAAACCTTGGTAATCGTCTGAAGCGTCGCAATCGCCGAAAGGTTCAGGTCCGCATCAAACGAATAAACGCGGAGCGTTGGATACTTCTCGCGGAGCGCGGTCAAGGCGTAGCCCTGTTTCGTACAGTCGTCGCAGTCGTTCTTGTAGAAATAAATGACCGTGACGGGCTTGACGTTGCAGTTTTTAGCATACTCGCGCGCGAGCATATAATCTTTGATCTCAAGGAGCGAATAGTATTTCTTGAGCTGGATCACGTCCGGATTGTCGAGTCCGAGGTCAGTCTCCATCCCGGACAACCGGTCGCCCATCTGGCCGAGTTCCGGCGCCAAAATCGACGTTCCGTCCTGCGAGCAGTCGGAATCGTTCAGAAGCGAGAACTGCGTTTCCGACGACAAGAGGTCAAGCGAGATCGAATCCTGGATCGAGCGGATCTCGGCAACGCGCTTCTCCGCGATGACGCGGCTGACGTAAAATGCTGATACGAAAAGTCCAGCCGTGACCAAAAACGTCACGATGTACTTGATCCACTCGACTTTTCTTTTAGGGTTAGGGTGGTGATGTTCCATGAATATAAAAAATTATTTCTGATTGCTCGCCCAGACTTCCTTCTTCGACAGGATCGCGTTGTAGAGAGATTTTACCGACCACCATCCGCTGAAAAAAGGATAGATGAAGAGGGTCAAAAGGTCAAATGAAAAAATAGGCTTTTTCAAGATGACACGCCGGCCGATGATCAGGGTCATAAACAAGATGGCAAGCGACACGAACCCGAGAAGCGCATACGCCTGGCTCGGCACCGTAAATAAATCAAGCATCGGCACGTGCAGGTGGATGCCTGACACGGCGATCTGCACGGCTTCCTTGTGGATCGAGCTGTACAGGTTGACGAGTAGGACCGGAAGCGAGATAACCGACACGATGACGGAAATGAATCCGATCGGCAGGATGAAGACGCTCAAGTCGCCGAGCTCGCCCGAGAAAATCTGCTTGCGGTAATCCTGCACGTTTTTCAAGAATCCATAGGTCCACCTGACGCGCTGCTTGAGAAGCTGCGGCCATGTGCGGGGACCGTGCGTGTAGACAAGCGACTCCTTGGACTGGGCGATGCGCATGCCGGCAACGTGCATGCGAAGTGCGATTTCCAAATCTTCCGTATGATGGGCCTCGCGGTAAGGACCGAGCTTATCGAACACTTCTTTTCGAAAGAGCGTGAGGGGTCCGGGCGTCACGTAGATCGATTCCATGCGATGAAGCGCTTGGCGCAGATACGTGGACAATTCGTACTCGACTTTCTGCATATACTGCATGATCGATTTCGGGGAATCAATCACCATCGACGGTACGACGCCGTACACGTCAGATCGAGAGAACCATGATACCGAATAACGCAATGCCATCTTGTCCACGCTCGAGTCCGCGTCGAGACATCCGACGATGTCGGTGTTCGCATAAGTAAGTCCGAAGTTGAGCGCCGCGAATTTGCTTCCTTCGTTTTTTTTCTGCAGCAACATGACCGAAGGGTTGTCGGCAAATTCCTGCACAACCTGCCATGTGGAATCTTTCGATCCGTCATCAACGACGATGACGTTCAATTTCTCACGGGGATAGTCGAGCGCCAAGAGCGAAAGAATGGTTTTCTTGACGGTGCGTTCCTCGTTATAGCACGGAACGATGATTGAGACAGATGGCAAGTCCGCGTCACTCCGATATCCCGGGCGGTCTTCCATGCCAGGTTTTCGCCAGCCGAAATACGTCAGCAACAGGAAGAGCTGGAAATAAAGCGACAAAAAGAGGGCCGTATAGGTGAAAATCGAGAGGACGACGTCCATAAATTAAGACGCTTACTTTAGCATATTTGGGCCTTTTTGTCAGCCTCAACCTCCTTTTTACAAAATAAAAAACCGCATCTGTTGTGATGCGGTTTTGGGAAAATCTTCTCGATAATACTTAAACTCTCGAGTAAATTTTCTTCTTCTCGCCGGAAATAACATTTTTATTAATTACTATCAGGACTACGAAGATCATTATTCCACTGATGATGATCATTCCGTAATTTCCCTGACTTGTTAACCAGGGACAGACAATATAATAATAAACGGCTCCAACGAGGATGTCGAAAGTGCCCATCATCACATAGAGTGAAGCCACGACAGCTTTGTTCAAAGGTTCCTTGTCTTTAGTTTTCTTATAAATTTTTTTCCCTATGAGAATTCTAACTCCTGAAGCAAAAATAAATGTTGCAACAAGAGGAACTACAATGTAAGGAACGAAAAAGTTCATGAACGTTGCTATCTGGGCAGGAATACTTGTTACGGGAGCAAGCACGTTTCCAGTCCAAGCCGCGAGAAGAATGAAATGTGTCATAGTTGTTGATTTAAGATTTTATTTAGTTAAAAAGAATACTCTACTATATTAGCACATTTTCTATATAAAGTCAATACTAAAAACCCCTTATTTTATAAGGGGTTTTTAGTATTTAGTAGTCTTTAAGTTTCATCACCTTCTCATTCGCCCGAATCTTGTCATGCACCTTCGCCTCGATCTGCCGGATGCGCTCGCGGGTAACCGCAAACTCCTTCCCTACTTCCTCGAGCGTGTGGCTGATGCCGTCATGGATTCCGTAGCGCATCTCGATGATCTTCTGCTCCTTCGGAGACAGATCGTTCAGGATTTCCTGGAACTGATCCTTGATAATACGCCTTGACGCTTCCTTGTCAGGAGACAGGATCGATTCGTCTTTGTAGAATTCGATCGCCGTTGACTTGTCGTCGTCGCCCGATCCGACCGCCTCGTCGAGCGATTTGGTCGACTGGTTGATCTTGTTGATCATGTAGATTTTCTCAACCTCGAGTCCCATTTCCATCGCGATCTCCTCAGGAAGCGGCGTTCGTCCCAAGTCCTGTTCAAGTCGTCGATAGACCTGTTTGTACTTTGAAATGGTTTCCACCATGTGGACCGGAATGCGGATCGTTCGCGACTGGTCGGCCAAGGCTCGCGTGATCGACTGCTTGATCCACCACGTCGCGTATGTCGAGAATTTGAATCCCTTCGTGTAGTCGAACTTGTCGACGGCTTTGTAGAGTCCGATGTTTCCCTCCTGAATCAAGTCGAGAAGCGTCAGGTCGGGACTTCGGTTCGCCCATTTCTTCGCAACCGATACCACCAGTCGCAAGTTCGCCTGCGCGAGAAGATTTCGCGCCTCCGCGTCTCCCTCCATTACGCGCTTCGCCAAGTCTCGCTCCTCAGGACCCTTGAGCAAGGGAAACTTTCCGATCTCTCGCAAATAGAGCTGCACCGAATCGTTTGAATTCGACGTTCGCTCATAGCGCTTGCCCGAGAGAAGCGCGTCATCCTCCGTATCACCTGAAAGCAATCCTCCTGTCTCGATGATATCGATTCCCGCATCACCAAAGCGGCTATAAAGGTCATCGAGGAACATGATGTCCTCCTCGACATCAGGAAAGGATTTTAAGATTTCATCGAATGTCAAAAATCGTCGCTTCTTCCCTTTTTCGATCAGCGTCGCAACGCGCGCATCAACCTGCTCCTTGGTCAGACCTTTGGCCGGAGCGGTATCGATTTTCTTTTTCGAAACAGCTTTGCCTTTTTTGGCGGCAGCTTTCTTAGGCGCGACCTTCTTTGCCGGCGCCTTGGAAACAGCTTTTTTAGGTACTGCCTTTTTGACAGCCTTCTTGGCAGGAAGCTTTTTGGCCGCAGCTTTCTTCACCGCCTTTTTAGGCGCTGTTTTCTTGGCTGTTTTTTTAGGTTGTTTTTTTGGTGTTGGCATAGATTAATGGGTCAGTTGATGGATAATCTGGTCGCGCCTGCGAAGGAGCTCCGACAGCACTCGCAAATGCGACTCGTCCGACGGATCCTTTGCAATGGAGTCCTCGATCCGCTTTCTGTCTCGCTCGAGCATATCCAATTGGTGCTGCAAGATCAAGTGGACGAACCGGTGTTCCTGATGGGTTTCGTCATCCAAGTCTCCAAGCCCCTGCTCGGCAGCAAACTGCGACTGGGCGCGGTCGAGGTCGGGAACCGTTTCGAACAGCTCGGAGAGCGGCATGTTCATCATCTGTTCGAACTTGGTTTTGAACGTTTCGAAGTACGGCTGATCCTTCAGGGCCAGGAGCATGCCGATCGCATCGGCGAGCGTGTCGCGGCCTTTCGGTTTCGGCTGTTCCTCTTCCTTCTTGGGAGCAAGGGGATTCTGTTTCAAGAATTCCTCGAAATCGCGGCGCACGGGCTCAACAGACGACTGTCGAAACGCCCGGGCAATTTCCTGCATCTTGTCATCCAGTCTGATTTGGGATTTGAATTCTCGCAAAATCGGAAACAGTTCCTTCTTGGCGATGGCAAGCTTGTCGCCTCCTTGCTCGTTCATTTTTTCAAGGCGGAATGTGATGAAGTCGCGACGATTGGCGATTGATGATTTCCATTGATCGGGATCCTCGCGAATCGCATCGGCCGGATCTTTTCCGCTCGGAATATCAATGACGCTCACACGCATATCGTTTCGATACGCGACAATCGCCGTTTTCTGCGCGGCGGCAAGTCCCGCCGCATCCGCATCGAGAGCAATCGCGATTTCCTCGGTGAACCGTCCAAGCATTCGCATATGCTCGTCAGTCGCAGCCGTTCCGGAAATGGCGACGGTATTCTTGGTACCTGATTGGTGCGCCATGACAATATCCATCTGACCCTCAACCAGGATCGCAAATCCATCTGCATGAATAAATGATTTTGCCTTGTCGAATCCGTAGAGGACGTTTGATTTGTGATAGAGCTCGGTGTCGGGGCTGTTGATGTATTTTCCAACGGGCTTGGACGCTTCCTCGGTTCCCGGAACGACGCGTCCGGCGAATGCAACGACACGGCCCTGACTGTCCGAAATCGGAAACATGATGCGCTCGCGGAACCGGTCGTAGATTCCCCGATCGCCCTGGATTCCCAAACCGACAGCCATGATATCTTGTGCAGAGAATTTCTTCTTCAAGAAGTCAGATGCGTTGCTCCACCCTTTCGGCGCGTATCCGATGCGCCACGCGACCATCGTTTCCTTGGTCAGTCCGCGCGACAAGAGATACTCGACGATTTCGGGAGACTTGCGGAAATTCACTTCGTAGAATTTCGCAGCCGTGTTCATGATT
Source organism: Patescibacteria group bacterium (assembly GCA_028286885.1). Classification (GTDB taxonomy): domain Bacteria; phylum Patescibacteriota; class Minisyncoccia; order Phycocordibacterales; family UBA1006; genus CAIXMG01. The sequence continues at coordinate 12,335 of JAQBQS010000003.1, read as the reverse complement.
TCGCGATAGGTCGCAAGCTTGCTCGGCTTCTCGCTGTCTCCGCCTTTTTCAAGCGTGACACCGGCCTTCTCGGCGAGAGAAACGAGTGACTCGTAGAATGTCACCCCTTCGATTTCCTGTACGAAGGCGAAAATATCGCCTCCTTTCTGGCACCCGAAACATTTGTAAATCCCGAGATCCGGCGTCACCTGGAAGCTTGCCGTCTTTTCGCTATGGAAAGGACACCGCGCCTTGTAGTTTTTGCCCATTCTCTCCAATTTTATATACGAACCAACCACCGACTCAATCGGCAGCTTCTGCTTGATCGTTTCGATGGTTGTTCGGTTTGACTGCATATATTTAGTCTATGACTATGATCGCGGCTCGTGGATGATTGCTTTCTCCTGCTTCGGAACATTCTTGAGCGCTGGGACGAATTCATCTGAGAAACCTGTTCCTGCTGGAATCAGTCCTCCAATCATTACGTTCTCCATCAAACCTCGAAGCTCATCAGTTCCTGCCTCAATGGCGTTGTTGACGAGTACTCGTGTAACGCGCTGGAAGGCCGCCGCCGACATCCATGATTTCGCCGTGAGCGAAACTTCTGAAATTCCTCGGAGCAGATCGACGCCTTCGGCAAGAATCTTGCCTGCGGCTTCAACCTTTCGATTTTCCAAGACGTACTCGCCTCGCTCGACAACCTGTCCTGTCGTGAACTTTGAATCGTTTGCCTTCTTGATTCCAACTCGAGAAAACATCTGGCGGACGATGATTTCCAAGTGCTTGCGCGCAATCGGGGTCGCATGCAATTCGTATACCTTGTTGATCTCGGCAATGATGTATTCCTGCGTTCGGTCGAATCCTGCAAGTTTGTAGAGCTCTTTGGAATCAGCCGCTCCGTCGGTCATCAAGTCGCCCTTCCTGACGCGGTTGCCGATTTTGACGACCACGCTTCGGCGAGGATCCACTGGGAACTCGTGCGACTTGTCTTCTGCTTTTGAAACGTCCGAGAGAACGACAATCGTTTTTTGAACGCCGTCATTTTTGATCTCGACAACTTCTCCGTCCGTGTCTGAAACGACAGCTGGGATTTTGATAGCGGTACATTCGAACAATTCCGATACTCGAGGAAGTCCGGCCGTAATGTCGTTACCGACGACTCCTCCGCCGTGCATCGTTCGAAGCGTAAGCTGCGTTCCCGGCTCTCCGATGGCCTGTCCGGCGATAATTCCAACAGCTTCTCCAAGCTTGACCATATTGTTTCGTCCAAGGTCGAGCCCGTAGCACTGCCGGCAAATTCCGTTTACCGTTTCGCAGGTAAGCGGTGACCGAACAATGACATCCTTGATTCCTGAGTTGTCGATTGCTTTCGCATCAGCTCGAGAGATCAAGTGTCCGCGCTTGAACATGACAGTACCTTCGGCATCCTTGACATTCTCGGCAATGATTCGTCCGACAATGTTTGTCGATACGGGGCGCACCATTCCGTCGATGTTTTCTTCCTTCATCTTGAGACCCTTCTTGGTTCCGCAGTCCTCCTCGTTGACGACGACGTCCTGTCCCACGACCGCGAGCTTTCGCGTCATGTAGCCGGCGAGCGCCGTGTTAAGAGCCGTGTCGGTAAGTCCCTTTCGAGAACCGTGGTTCGTAATGAAGTACTCGATCGGAGAAAGTCCCTCCTTGTAAGAAGCGATGATCGGGAAGTCGATCGGGCGTCCTGTCGTGTTGACGATGACACCCTTCATTCCCGCCATCTGCGAGAGCGATGACAAGTTTCCTCGCGCGCCCGAAACGATCTGGTCGAACATTGATTCGGACTCGTGCATGTGCTTGTCGACGGCCTTCTGGATCTTTCGGTTCACGCTCTCCCAAAGCTCGATCAATTTGTTGTATCGCTCATCATCGGAAATGAGACCGTCCATGAACTGGTCGATGATGACGGCTTCCTGCTTGCGCCCCTCGATGATGATGTCCGTCTTCTCGACTGGCACGAGCGCATCGTCGATTCCGATCGTCGTTCCCGATTTTGTCGAGAACTTCTGGCCGAAGACCTTGATCGCGTCGAGAATTGCCGGCGTCGCGTCGAATCCGTATTTGTTGATCGCCGTGTCGACGACTTGCCCCGTAATCTTCTTGGTTACTTCGATGTTTACGTATTCGTAATCGTCAGGCAAGACGTTGTTGAACATGATGCGTCCGACGGTCGTCTCGAATGCTTTTCCTCCTGCAAACGCATAACGAGTTTTTTCGTCAGGCAAGACATAAATTTTCGCGCGCACGTCGACAATATTGTTGTCGTAGGCGGAAATCGCCTCTGCCGGACTTGAAAACATTTTCCCTTCTCCCTTCGCGCCCGAAATGATTTTCGTAACCCAGTAGCATCCCAAAACGAGATCCTGCGACGGCTGCGTAATCGGCTTCCCGTCCTGCGGTTTGAGCAGGTTTTTGTTCGATGCAACAAGTTCACGCGCCTCAATCTGCGCCTCGTCTGACAATGGAACATGAACGGCCATCTGGTCTCCGTCGAAGTCGGCGTTGAACGCGTTACATACCATCGGGTGAACCTGAATCGCCTTACCTTCGATCAATACCGGATTGAAAGCCTGGATCGAAAGTCGGTGCAATGTCGGAGCTCGGTTAAGAAGGACATACTTGCCCTGAATAACCTCTTCGAGGATTTCCCATACTTCCGGTGCTCCGTCCTCGATGAGCTTTCCGGCTCCTCGGATGTTGTACGCCAATTCCCGCTTCAAGATTTTTGAAATCACGAAAGGTCGGAAGAGTTCAAGAGCCATAAACTTCGGAAGTCCGCACTGGTTGAGTTTCAAAGTTGGTCCCACGACGATTACCGATCGTCCTGAGTAGTCCACTCGTTTACCAAGCAAGTTCTGTCGCAAGAGTCCCTGCTTTCCTTTGATGGCGTCCGCGAGAGATTTCAACTGTCGTCGCTGCGCCTGTGACATAGCCACAGAACCTGAATGCTTGCGGATCGTGTTGTCGATCAGCGAGTCCACTGCTTCTTGGAGAATTCGTTTTTCGTTTCGCAAGATGACATCCGGCGCGCCGATTTCCTTGAGCTTCTTCAATCGGTTGTTTCGGTTGATCACGCGTCGGTACAAGTCGTTGACGTCGGACGTTGCATGTCGTCCGCCTTCAAGAGCGACCATCGGTCGGAGCTGCGGCGGAATCACCGGAATCGTCGTCAAGAACATCCATTCAGGACGCTGGTTCGAGTGGATGAGCGACCGGATCATGTGCAATCGCTTTTCGATTTTTTCATGCGTCGCAGGATCTTTTGCCAAATGCTTTTCGATTCCTGCAACCAATGACTGCAGATCAAGTTTTTTCAAAATATCAAATACTGCCTCGGCTCCGATTCCCGCCTCAAAGACCGTCGAGAATTTCGTCGAGAATTTGTAGAACTCGGCCTCGGTCAAAATGCGAAGAGGTACGAGATCAACAAGGTCTTTTTTCGTCACAGAGAACAAATCTTTCAACTTGTCTTTCTCGGCATCCGTGTCGAGCGTCTTCATGCGAATCTTGAATTCGTTGTCGAGCTCCTTCAAAATCCTGTCTTTCTCGGACTGGTGGATTTCAGTGACGATGTAACCCGCGAAGTAAATGACCTTCTCGAGCTGGTTGATCGGGATGTCGAGGAGCGTCGCAAGTCGTGACGGAATTCCTCGCAAGAACCAGATGTGCGCAACAGGAGACGCGAGTTCGATGTGCCCCATTCGTTCTCGGCGAACGATGGCTTTCGTAACTTCAACTCCGCATTTCTCGCAGATGATTCCGGCGTACCGGATGCGTTTGTATTTTCCGCAGTAGCACTCGTAATCCTTCTCGGGACCGAATACTTTCTCGTCGAACAAGCCTCCGCGTTCAGAGCGGCCGGTTCGATAGTTGATTGTTTCAGGCTTCAATACTTCGCCATAGGACCATTGCCTGATTCGCTCCGGAGACGCGAGCGAAAGCGAAATAGTATCCGGCGAAAATGTCGCGTGATCTCGTGTATTTTGTGTGTTCATATAAATAGTGTGAGATTACTGTGACGACTCTTCATACGTCTGTTCGTAATTCTTCGACCCTCCCAGCTTCACGTCGAGTGCAAGACCTCGCAAGTAGTTAAGCATTACCTTAAACGATGCCGGCGTGTTTGGTTCTTTCAAATTCTCTCCCTTGATCAATGAATCGAACGCGGATGTTCGTCCCAAGATATCGTCGGATTTTACGGTGAGCATTTCTCGCAAGATGTGGGCTGCGCCGTAACCTTCAAGCGCCCACACTTCCATTTCTCCGAATCGCTGTCCTCCTGACTGTGATTTTCCTCCGAGCGGCTGCTGCGTAATGAGAGAGTAAGGACCAACCGATCGCGCGTGCATCTTGTCCTCCACCATGTGCGAGAGTTTCAAGATGTACATATAGCCGACGGCAACATCCTGGTCGAATGCCTCGCCCGTTCGTCCGTCGTAGAGTTTTACTTTTCCTGACGATGCAAATCCTGCCTCAGTCAATTCGTTTTTCACTTCGTCCGGTGTTGCGCCAGCAAACGGCGGAACAACTGCCTGGTAATGAAGTGTGTTCGCAGCGAGACCAAGGTGCATTTCCAAAATCTGTCCCAAGTTCATTCGCGACGATACTCCGAGCGAGGTCAGTACGACTTCAACAGCCGTTCCGTCAGCCATGTATGGCATGTCTTCCTCGGGCAAAATCGTCGAGATAACTCCCTTGTTTCCGTGTCGTCCGGCCAACTTATCGCCGACCTGGATGTTTCGGAGCTGTGCGATTTCAACGTAGACAATTTTGATAACTCCCGATGGCAAAACATGCCCTGCTTCTCGTGAGTGGATTTTGACACCGACAACGCGGCCTTTTCGTCCGTGCTCCATGCGAGCCGACGTATCCTTAACATCGCGCGCCTTCTCGCCGAAAATGCTTCGGAGAAGTCGCTCTTCAGGTGTGAGCTCTGTCTCTCCCTTTGGAGTAATTTTTCCAACCAAGATATCTCCTTCGCGAACCTCGGCTCCGACACGGATGATTCCATCCTCGTCCAAGTCCTTGAGGCGTGCCTCACCTACGTTCGGAATGTCGTGCGTCGTCATTTCCTCGCCAAGTTTCGTGTCGCGTACAACACACTCGTATTCATCAATGTGAATCGAGCTGAAGATGCTGTTCTTGACCAATTTTTCAGAAAGGATGATGGCATCCTCGAAGTTCGCACCGTTCCAACACATCATCGCAACCAGAACATTCTGTCCGAGTGCGAGCTCTCCATTGGCTGTTGCGGCTCCATCGGCCAGTACCATTCCTTTCTTTACCTTGTCGCCCTCGCGAACGATCGGTCGGTTGTGGAAAATCGTTCCCTGGTTGCTTCGCATGAACTGCGCGAGCTCGTAGGTCTTCGTCTTGCCTGCAGCATTCTTGACCTCGATTTTTTTCGAGTCCGCATGCGCGACGGTTCCGTCTTCTGTTGCAATGATAAGTCGTCCCGAGTCGATCGCTGCGCGCGACTCCATGCCCGTTGAAACCAATGGTGCCATCGCAACAATGCATGGCATCGCCTGGCGCTGCATGTTTGATCCCATGAGCGATCGTTTCGCGTCGTCATGCTCGAGGAATGGAATCATCGAGGCACCGACTGAGAAAGCCTGGTTTGGCGCAACGTCCACATAATCGACAAGTTCTTTCTTGACGATTCCCGGAGCTGTCTTGATGCGCACCTCAACAGTGTCGTCTGTAATTTTTCCGCTTGCATCGTACGCCAGTCCCGCGTGCGCGATCGTTACCTTTTCCTCGTCCATCGCGTTTAGGTATTCAATTTCATTCGTGATCTTGCCGTTCTTTACCTTCACATAAGGAGTCTCGATCATTCCGAAGTCGTTTACGCGCGCGTAAAGAGACATCTGGAGCACGAGCCCGATGTTTGGTCCTTCTGGTGTCTGAACCGGGCAGAGTCGTCCGTAGTGGGACGTGTGTACGTCGCGAACCTCGAATCCTGCGCGCTCTCGCGTAAGTCCCCCCGGACCCATTGCTGACAAACGCCGCAAGTGTTCGACTTCAGCCAAATAGTTTGACTGATCCTGGAACTGCGACAACTGGTTTGTCGTAAAGAATTCCTTGATGCGAGCCTGGAGCGGCCGCTGGTTGATGATCTGGATCGGAAGCGTCGTTTCGGTGTCGATCGTAGACATCTTGTCCTGGATGTTTCGGCGCATCTGCTGCATACCGAATGCTACTCGTCCCTGGATCAATTCACCGACGAACTTCACGCGGCGATGTGCCAAGTGGTCGATATCGTCAGGCTTTGATTTAGGATTCGCGTTCAGTTCCGCGATTTTCTCGATGATGGTGATGACATCGTCAGATGTGAGTGTCAAAACTGCCATAGCCTCCTTGTCCATTGATTTTCCGAATCGCTTGTTGAACGTGTGGCGCCCGACGAGTGACAAGTCGTAGCGCTCCGCTGACAAAATAGATTCGACAAATTCCTTCGCGTTATCAGCCGAAGCAATTTCTCCATCTCGCAATTTTCGGTAAATCTCGACGAATGACTCTGAAACGTCTTTTGCAGGATCCTTGATCAAGGAAACCGTTACGTATTTCTGCGCAAGTTCGTTCTTGAACAATTTTTTGATCGCCTCATCGTCGCCTGAAATGCCGAGCGCGCGCAGAAGCGACGTTACGACGAACTTTCGCTTCTTGTCGATACGGACGTAGATGACGTCATCGGCATCGGATTCGAATTCCATCCATGCTCCTCGGTTAGGAATGACTTTCGCACCAAAGAACCGACCTTTTCGGGTCTGGCGATCATTGAATGAAACTCCGGGCGAACGCGCGAGCTGTGGAACGACGACGCGCTCTGCGCCGTTGATGATGAACGTTCCGTTTTCAGTCATGACAGGAATTTCCGAAAGGAAAATTTCCTGTTCCTTCTCGACTCCGAGAACTTTGTTCTTGAGTTTTACGCGAGCCTTCATTTCAGCCTCGTATGAAATTTTGTTGTCCTTCGCATGCTGTTCAGTGTGGTCAGGAGCATTTACGGTGATGCCCAAAAACTCCAGGTCGAATTTCTTCCCGGAATAATCCTTCATCGGCGAGAACGATTTGATCGTTGCCGCGAGATCTGTTTCTACGAACTGCTTGTAAGACGCCAATTGATTTTCGACCAAGTGAGGAATCGGAGCGAGTGGGACGCGGTACTTCGAAAATGTCTTTTTCGGAAGTACGCCAGACGCCGGTGCTGCTGATGCAGCTTTTTTCGGTGCCATAATAGCAAAATGAACCGCGTTTAAACGGCTAAATTACGATCCAAAAAACCAAGAGATGCTTGGAAATTAAGGACCAACGACGAAACCCTGATAAATGGCGGGAGGTGCAACCGTCACTCAATCGATACAGTCGCACAATTGTAACAGATGAATAAAAAAAGCGCAAGCTTGATTTCCAATAAAAAAGCCCCCGAGTAATCGGAAGGCTTGAACTTAAATTTCGTAGAAGACCAAAAGGCAGTCCCGGGTATTGATTTTGGGATCGTCGAAAGGATTGTAGTAGTTGAAATCGAAATTGAACGTTTCAGCACCACTGTTGTCTCGAACACTATGATGACATGTCGGCACTCTTTTGCCCCAACTCTTCGCACCACCGTCCCACATTGTGTCCTTCTCGTCGAGCGAGCTGAGCCACCTGCCGTCCGGAAAACGATCCTTCTCCATTTGATAAGCCAACGTCAGGCCTTGCGCGCCTGTCAGTGTCGCACCTGTATTCTTGAGGAACGCGATCGATTCTTCCCAAGTTACTGGAGCGACGCCCAAGAATATCTTGACGCCGTATTCGCGTCCGCGAACGAGTTTATACGAGGCATTGACGAAGTTGGCATCGTTGAAATCAATATTGTACTTGAGGTCGTAATCATGGACAGCGGATGGATCCTTGCAGGATTTTCTCCATGTGTCACCTTGATAGCTTTCTGAAGTAAATTCAGCTTCTTTTTCCATCTTTTTGAAAAGAGAATCGATTTGAGTGTCATGATCGTAATCCTTTGGAACTTCGATATTGAACACGGCAATCAGCTCGAAGCATTTCTCTATCTCTTTCTGATCTCTCATTTTTATAATTTTTTGTAAGTGAATCAATATTTGAACCTACATTACCATGCAATATAAAAAACGCAAGATGCTCCTACGCTTTTTTATAAATATCTATAATTTTCTTCATCCATATAACCGTCTCCACCGGATATTTGCCAAGAGCTGTTTCGCCCGAAGTCATAACTGCCGTTGCGCCGTCCAAGATGGCGTTCGCTACGTCCGAAACTTCCGCACGCGTTGGCAATTCCGAATCGGTCATAGATTTCATCATCTCAGTTGCAACAATGACCGGCTTGTTCATCTTGTTGCAAAGGCTAACAATTTCTTTCTGGTATTTCGGCACAAGTTCAAGTCCGATCTCGACGCCCAAGTCGCCGCGTGCAACCATAACCGCATCCGACGTGTCAACGATCGATTCAAGATTCTTCAAAGCCTGTAATGTTTCAATTTTCGAGATGACCGGAATAGTTCGTCCCGCTTGTTCAAGAAGACCTTTGAGTTCGAGAATATGCTCGGCAGAGCGTACAAACGACAGTCCGACCATATCGACCTTTTCTTCTACGAGAAGCAGCAGATCCTTCTTGTCTTTTTCCGTAATCGACGAGATTGAGAATTGTGCCTCGGGAACATTTACGCCTTTGCGCATGCGAAGTCTTCCTCCCAGCATAATTTCGCAATGAACATCCTGTCCTTTGATTTCCTTAACAAGGAGAACCTGCTTGCCGTCGTGAATGAAAATGCTCATTCCGGGAAAAACTTCTTCATGGAATCTTTCGTAACTCACTGAAAATCGCTTGGCGTTACCGATAATATGTTCTGACGTTACGATGCATTCTTGTCCTGCTGCAAGCTCAATAAAATCTGCATCCAAATCGCCTATTCGAATTTTCGGACCGCACAAATCTCCGAGGATCAGCACGCTGGGCGAAACTCTTCGGATCATGCGTATCGTTTCGCGATTCTCGTCGTCAGTTCCATGGCTCATATTGACGCGCGCAACCGTAACCCCGGCTTCTGCAAGCAGCCGAAACATCCCCTCGTTGTCAGAGACGGGGCCAATTGTCGAGACGATTGAATTTTGAGGAATGAGTACCTGTAAATTATTAGTTTCCATTTTTCTTCCATTCGTCGATTAATTTCGGATTTCCGGAAAGGAGTACGTCCGGCACAGTGTGTTTCTTCTTTTTATGGATCAAGACTTCCGGCCGCGTATAAACCTTGCTCGAGGAAATGCGCTCTTCTTCTCGAGAATCGAAATTACCAAGAACCCCTGAAACCTGGCGAGCCATGCAATCAATGCAAACCATTGCCGGTAATTCCCCGCCCGTCAACACATAATCGCCGATTGAAATATCGTCTGCCTTGAAAATTTCCTGCACGCGCGCATCGATTCCCTCGTAACGGCCGCAGATAAAAATTACATCGGTAAATGTTGTAACGGCATTCTTGGCATAAGCTGTTGTAAACTTTTCTCCTGCAGGAGAAAAATAAACCAATTTGATTTTTGGCTTCGCAAGCTTTTTCGGCTTCGCCAGTTTTTTATTTTTTGCATCGAGTTTTTCGAACTCTTTTTGAATTGTTTCAATTGCTTTTTCAATGGCCGCAATATAGGGCTCCGCGCGCAGCACCATTCCGGGTCCGCCGCCAAACGGTCGCCCGTCTGCATACACCGTAACGTTTCCGTCAGGCCATTTCTTTTTCAGCTCTTTGGGCGCATATTTTCGCGGATCGTAAAAAGCGACAGAAATCAGTTTCTGCGAGATCGCGCGTCCGATGATGGATTCCTTGAGATATGAGTCGAACGATTCAGGAAAGAGAGTTACCACGTGGAATTTCATAATATGAAATTCAGCTTATAGATTAATGAGAATTTTGCAAGAAAAATTCCTCTCGAGAGGAATTTTATAACGATATTAACCGTAGTGTGCAATTGTCCATGGATCCGCGCCGTAGTTCTGAAGTCCGCGAAGTTTTTTATTTTTCTTCATTCCAATCGAGCCTTTGATAAATTTCTTTTGCTGTCGGGACATGCGATTCCACCACACCCAGCCAGCTGTTGCTCCGATTCTTTCTAAACTAGCCAAAAGCATCTTTCTCTTTTCGATCTTTCTTTGCCTTCTTGTCATGGTTATAATGTTTTAATTTTCACCACAGTACCATATCAATAAAAATTTGCAAGAAAAAACACCCCGAGAGTGCTTGAGATATTTTAAAAAATAATATTCTGGTCGATTCCGAGTTCGGCATTCGCCTCGATGATAATTTTAAATTTTTCCAAATCTTCCTTTGAATCCGAAAGATGAACAAGGGAAATATCTTCCCTTACTATCTTGAATCTGTCGCCTGAGCTAAACAATGACCTGAATCCTGCCATGCATGCGTGGAACATTTTTTTCATATTATGTTTTTCTTTACAGTACCATTTTAAACAAAATTTGCAAGAAAAAACACTCGCGTCCGAGTGTTTTTTCACAATTACATGTCTGATTTAAGATCTGCAATTGCGGCATCCATGTCAGCTGACTCAACTGATCGGCGTCCGCCAATCGGCTCGCTGATCTTCATGTTGACGCGCTGGTTGTGCTTCATCCCGACCGTTCGAAGCAATGTTCGAATCGAGTTGGCCGTTGCGCCCTTCTTTCCGATCAGCTTGCCCATATCCTCTCCGTTGACGTCGATGGTCATGAGGACTCCCATTTCGTCAATCGTCTTGTTAATTTTTACATCTTCCGGTTTGTCTACCAATGCCTTGATGGTCGTGTCCAAAAAAGCTACTACTGGATCATTCATATTTCTGAAATTCGCAAGAGAGAGTAAGAATAAAGAAACTCTGCGATGCACACATCTTATTTTATTTTTGGATATAAGTCAATTTGACATTATTTCAAAAAAAATAAAAACCGGATCATGTGATCCGGTTCGATATAGTATTTAATTTGAAAATTCGCCTTTTCTTTGCAAAAAATCCTTTCCTTTTCCAAGCTTGGTATTGACGGGAACATTCGCCTGACAAAGCGGGCATTCGGCTTCCGGAAATTTCTCAAGATCCGCTTCCATCAAACACATGAGAGAATGCGTACCGATCTGCGAACCTGTCACTTTTCCCCGATTGCAGAGTGCGCCGACGCCGACAAGATTTCCTCCGAGACTGTTCACGACATTGATTACTTTTTTCACCGACATGCCGCTATTTAGGATATCTTCAACGACGAGAACGCGACGGTCCCTTACGCATGCATCATAACCGCGCTTGATGACGAAATTCTCCTCGACAATATACGGGTTTTGCTCCTTGGTAAGCCCGAGAACCGGAACCTTATCCGCAATAACCGCTAAAATATCCCTGCCTGTTATCTCGCCGAGATGAAACGCAACCCACTGCGAGAGTGCCACGCCGCCGACAACGGGGCCGACGACAACTTGGACATTCATTGCGACGAACTCTTCGGCGATAAATCTGCACAGCCTTGAAACTTTGGATGGATACAGATAAATAGCATCCTTGTTAACATACGCGCTTCCGTGCTCACCCGCCGCGTAGACAAAGTGATCTCCTGTAACAATTGCGTTGGCGGCAGCGAATATCTGCCTGATTTCTTGCTGTCTCTTTTCTTTCGAATCTTCCATATTCAGTTATTTAGATTTAAAATAATTCCTTTCAAAAACACAATATCATGATTTCCAAAATTTTCAAGTGCCAAAAATAAAATCCCTTTCGGGAAATTTATTTCGTCTTTCGCTTGACTGAGGTCTTCTTGGGAAGAGATGACTTCTTCTTGCCTTCTACGACTCCCTTTGAAACGAGGAAGTTGTGAACGGTGTCGGATGTCTGAACTCCCTTTGAGATCCAGTCCTTGATAGCCTCGACTTTAACGTCGATCTGTCCGGATTTAGGATTGTAGGCACCGACGATGTCGATGAACTTTCCTGACTGAGGAGCGTGTTTTCGGTCCACGACGACGACTCGGTAGTGAGGTTCGTTCTTGCGGCCGATTCGTTGTAATCGCATGGTTAACATAGATGGGGGTATCTTAGCAGAGGGGTCATTTTTTGTCAAGAAAAATAAAAAGGGTTGGTGAAACCAACCCTTTGAGGTAATTAACTATTTTCCTTCGTTACGAAGCAGCTTTAGTACTTCCTGGGGTTAAGTAACTTTTTGTGTTGGTATTTTCCATACGGGCGCGGACGAAAAATAAGCACGGAAAATAAACTACCCTTGTAATATAAAGCTCCTCTTCGCGGTGAGGAATAAATAAAGCGCGAAAA
>JAQBQS010000007.1 GCA_028286885.1 Patescibacteria group bacterium | reverse complement strand
GGCCTAAGTCGCATCTCGTGTTGGTCACCAGAGACAAAATTACTTGCTAATGCAAGCGATCTTGTCTCTTTTGACCAATCCTATACTCTGGATATAGTTTTTCTCGACCTGAGAAAAATTTTTCGCGCTTTATTTATTCCTCACCGCGAAGAGGAGCTTTATATTACAAGGGTAGTTTATTTTCCGTGCTTATTTTTCGTCCGCGCCCGTATGGAAAATACCAACACAAAAAGTTACTTAACCCCGAGGAAGAGCTCAAACTTGTAAACGCCAAGGAATTCGATCCTCGGGCCAGCCTTGGGATTCTTAAGTGGGGAAGCATCGGGGGCAGAACCCTGACCAGCTCAACCATGATCCGGAAGCGCCAGGACGGGATCAAACTCCTCCTCAACTCAAAGGCGATGCGGCACATTACGGCTAATTACAGTTTTTATCCGACGGACCATTTCTCCAAGGATTTCTTCCAGGAGTACGGATCGCGCTCGCCCTACAACAAGAGGGTCGCGCATCTGATCCGCTCTCTCGAGTCCGGCACCAAGGCAACGCGGTTTCCGTACGGCACGACGACCTATCAGGACATCCTGGTTAAGCTCAAGGAAGAGTTCGCAAAGACGGTCGCCATCGAAGACAGAATGTCCGAAGTGCTCGCCGTCGAACTCGACAACGTGTACAGCTACAGCGGCGTGGTATCCATCACGACGACCCCGGTTCCCAAGAAGGACAAGGAAGGTCACGATACCGTGCAGTTCCAGGACAGCACCTCGCTCACTCATGACGTCTACGGATTCCGCGACTATGCGTTCCGCGAGGAAAGCAATTTCGTCACTCAGATCGCCAGGGGATTTCTCAAGCTCTATGACGTGAAGCACAAGGACAACTGGGAGAAGGCCGGCCTCAGGCTGGCGCAAGCGCTTCTCAGTCCGTTCTGGATCATCTGCACGCTGGTGATGTCGTTCGTCGAGAAGAACAGGAACGACGTGCTCTACACGACGGAACTCCCGTACTCGGTCAGAAACGAGATCGCGGATCTCCATGCTACATTCCTCCGCCGCCTCAGGGACAATCTTTACGCAAAGATAGCCAAGGACGGCATCAGGCAATCTGACTGGGACGCCATCGTGAACTCGATATCCATAGGGACCGAGTTTCAGTTCATCCTCAACGGCGACGCCGGTTTCGTAGTTCGTCTGATCGACGTAACCTCGAATATCAAGGTCGAAGAAACGTACCTCAGCAGCATGAGCCTCGGAGGAGCCGCGGCGTTCGATCCGATCGAGAACATCTTCTCGAAAGGCACGTCGATCTACTCCAAGCTCAAGAAGAAGCTTTTCAAGTCGCGCGCGATCAAGCTCTCCAACGAGGCGACCATCAAGGCGATCAGGCTTCCGCTGCAGTACGCTCTCGAAGGAGCGATCGCCTCTTCGCGCGAGCTTCTCGCCGGAGGGTCAAGCAATGTCGTCTCCGAGAAGTCCTACGAGGCAATGCTCTCGGAAGTGAAGTACTCGAATCTCAGAAACGCGATCGACGGCCTCGGCCTCGAGAACGACTGGCAAACGGTATCGACGTTCCGCAAATCCGTATCCTCGCTCTTCTCCGATCTCAACGCTCTCGCCGACAAGGCAAGAACGATCTGGAAGACGCGGGAAAAGTTCGGGCACCTGCCGTTCTGCTTCCCGACGGTTCTCGACGACGATCACAACGTGATCTCGTTTGACAACCTCGCGCCGATCCACCTGATCGGAAGCTTGAACAAGGACCGGACCAAGGAACTCGCATCGAAAGACCTCCGCCTCATCAAAGGCCTTCCTGCGCTGAACGGACAGATCCTCTCGCTCACCGGACAAAACGGCGGCGGAAAAACCGCAACCGAAGTCGAGATGATCAACGCGACCATCCAGGCCCACATGGGACTTCCGGTGTTCGCAGACCATTTCAGCTTCAATGCGAAGAACGTCATCGCGATGGTGTTCGTCGAGAAGGGCCAAGGCTCGATGCTTCAGCTCCTCATGGAGAAACTGAAGATCGTCGCCGAGGAGATCGAAAAGAACAAGGACAACAAAATTGTCGTTGTCATCGACGAACTCCTCACCGGAACGCAAGAGGCTGACGGTCTCGAGATCGGACGCCAATACCTGCGCATGCTCAGCCGCAAGAAATGCAGCATCCTCTTTGTCACGCAGATCACGCAGCTTGCCCAGTTCTCCAAAGACGAGCTCGGCGCGAACTGCTTCTACTTCGACAAGGACGGAAGCATGAAGCCCGGCATCGGACGGGGCAACGCCCGCCATCTCGCAGAAGAAGTCGGCCTCGAGAAATACCTCGAGCTCAAGAACTAAGTACGCTCATTTTTAAAATCGAAGACACCCCGGCTAACATGGCCGGGGTTTTTATTTTGTCAGAAAAACGGATACTTGACTTATTATTTGAAATAATGTAATATCAAGTCATATTTTACCGCTCATGGTAAAACACTAATTTTATTTTTATGAAGGATTTCAAACGAGGAGGATTTAACAAGGACGGCGCATCCGGCGGGTTCAAGCGAGAGGGAGGTTTCGGCGACCGAAAGCCTTTTGGTGACAAGCCGGCATACGGATCAAAGCCCGCATTTGGCGGAGGACGATCATTCGGCAAGCCTGCGTTCGGAGGATCGCGAGACGGCGGACGCCCATCGTTCGACAAGAAGCCGTGGGAAAACCGAGGCGGATCTAATTTCAAATCAGACAAGCCGATGTACGATGCTGTTTGTTCAAATTGCGGAAATCCATGCCAGGTACCTTTCAAGCCAAACGGCATGAAGCCAGTACTCTGCAACAATTGTTTTGCAAAACAGAACGGCGAAGAGGTTTTCGTACCGAATAACCGAAGCGAAGCGCCTCGTTCGTACGATCGCGCACCGGCTGCAAAGCCTGCGAATGATTACCGAATCGACAACATCGTCAAGCAGATGGATCAGGTTGCGAGCAAGCTCGATACATTGATCGGACTTATGTCCAAGTCGGCACAGCAGCCAGCAAAGACAGCAGCTCCTGCGCCAGTTGCAAAAGTTGCGATGCCCGCGCCAGCGGTTTCTGCAGCTGCTCCTAAAAAAGCTGTTGCAAAGAAAGAAGTCAAAAAGGCTGCGGCAAAAGCTCCAGCAAAGAAAGCTGCCAAGAAGAAATAGTTTCAATAAAAAATCCTGCGAGCATCTTTTCGCAGCGCATCCTCACTAGGCTTTAGCCTGTGAGGAAAGCGAGAAAAGATCTCGAGGATTTTTTATTATATAATTGCGTTATGATCATCAAGGATTCACAATTCGCACGCGGAGTCGTCGCCGACAAAAACGGCGAGTTTTGGGATACGACGATTCCGCAGATCGTCTTTTACGGGCGATCAAATGCGGGGAAATCATCGACGGTGAATCGGATTCTTGGCAGAAAAAAACTTGCCAAGTCATCGCGCACGCCGGGCAAGACCCAGGAAGTGAACTTTTATACGATCAACAATGGCGAGTTTTACGTTGTCGACACTCCGGGATACGGATACGCGAAGCTTCCGAAAACCGTGCGCGACAAGATCAGGAATCTCATCCTGTGGTTCATGGGTACGCGGACCGAGAGCCGCAAGTCGGTTATGGTAGTGGATGCGAAAATCGGACTCACTGATCTGGACTGGGAAATCTTAGAACGATTGGTTGCTGCGGACGAATCAGTTACGATCCTTTTGAACAAGTCGGACAAGTTGAAGCAGTCTGAAATTGCCAAGACGTTGAACACGACGAGAAAAAGCGTTCCGGACGGCGTCGACATTATTGTCTTTTCGGCCGATACGGGACGGGGAGTTGACCCCTTCTGGGCAATGATTGAAAAATCCTAATCGCACGATTGGGTTTTTTCTTGCTATAATAATTCCCTCTATGGACAAACCTTGGTACAAGCGCGGACCTTACTTCATCCGCGACACGTGGCTGCATTTTTGGGCGGTGCGTCCGACGCGCATGGCTTCGTCGCTTTCATATTACGCGCTCTTTTCCCTGGTGCCGGTTTTGGTGATCACGTTTTGGCTTGGCAGTTCCGTTGTCGATTCGACATCCCTTCAGAAGGAAATCATTTCCCAAGTGGCCCACATCATGGGCGTCAACAATTCCAACTTCATTCAAACCGTTTTTGTCAGCGCCCAGAATATCGGTGAGCAGTGGTGGAAAGCGATTCTCGCGGTGATCTTTCTTTTGGTTCTTGCCGCTACCGGCATGGGCGAGCTCAAGCAGTCGCTCGACGACATGTGGGAGACGCCTTACAATTCGCGACCGGGCATCATGGCTACGGTTACGAAATATGTCATTTCGTTTGCGGCGACCTTCGGATTCGCGGTCATCTTCATCTTCTTCATCGTCGGTACGCGATTTTTTAATGCGGGCATCACGCTCGGTATTCCGGAAGCGACTCGGAATTTTCTGACGACATTCGGCGCCCCGGTCGTTCTGTTTATCATCTCGACCTTCATCACGTTTCTCGCGTATGCTTTCCTGCCCGAGCGCCATATCCCCAAGAAGCATCTGGTCGCAGGAGCAGCAATCACGGGCGCGTTCCTGACGGTCGGAAACATTGCGCTCGGATTTTATCTCGCGCAGTCCTCGACGGTTGCAACATACGGCATCGCCGGATCTCTTGTCGCAATTCTCCTGTGGTTCTACTACTCGTCCCTCATTTTCCTCTTCGGCGCGAGCGCGACATGGGTTTACTATGACGAGAGGCGAGAGCGATTGCTTGATGAGCAGTTCCGAACGGAGAAAGAGTAATCGCTTTATTCATTTTAGAAACTATGAAAAAACACCTGAGCTTGCGCCGGGGTGTTTTATTTTGTGTGATCGCTGGGCTTGAACTTGCCGCAATATTTTTTGTAGACTGCCGGAGTTCCGGACGTTACGTATCTTGAAACAGTAACATTGAAATGCTGGGACAGAAGAAATGCCGAATAATACGCGCAGCCCCGCATCTCTTTTTTGTCATAAAGGAACAGGTAATTTCCGCCGACAACAATGTTTTTAATGCCCCAATCCTTGAACATTTCGATGCATCTGTCCCACCCGATTTGTTCGGGTTCGGGATCGTCGGATTTCGTCTTTATCAAGTAGACATTTCTCTGCAACGCTTGGTCCTCAAGATAGTGCTCCAAGAAAAACGTATAGCATGGATCCTCAAAAATAATGATTGGAATCTCTTTCTGAAGATCCGAAGTTAAAATTTTTACAAGAAACTCTATCGGAGAGATATTTCCAAGCGGAGGATTTGATGCGTGAATGAAAATCCTCGCATAGCCATTCGAACGCTCGAGAAACTTTTTGAGCTCATCAAGTTGAGACTCATTCATAGATTCTATTTCAATGATCATTGGAAGTGTTTTTCACAATGTATATTATTTTTAGCTTTTGTCAAATAAAAACACCTGTCAGGAAACAGGAGTTTTGAAAAATGCCCGCGACGCGCACCAGCCCGAATACTTGATCCACATGCAGTCGCCGGCGATCGCTTTTTCAACCATGAGCGCATGGTTGGGAATTGCTCCGAGAATCATCCTGGTGCCGAGGCCGAAATTCGAGCCGCTTCCGAAACGCGACGTGAAATATCCTGCGGTTTCTGAAACCGACAAGGCTTTGAAAAATCGCGCAAGCTTTTCAGGGTCGTCTTTTGCATAGCTTCCGATGCTGAAATCAAAGACCGGCGTTGTGTCGCTTCCTCCTCGGATAATTGTGACCATTCCATAGTTTGCGTGGTCAAAGATATTCTTGATCATTTCCTGGAAAATGTGGATCTGGGTTGCAAGTATGCCGAAATAAAAACTGTATTTTGATTCGTCGTGTCCGATGACCCATCCCATAATGGCATCGATTAGTATGAAGCTTTTTGCTTCGCCGCGCAGAAATTCGTAATACCCGCTTTTTGGCAGTTCTCTCAATTGGAACAAGGGTTTCGCATCGATCGATATTGTTAATTTGTCCGGAGTTTCTTCAAACGAAAGAATGTCTTTCAGCTCCTGTGGAATTACAATTTTAAGGAATCGGTCTTTTCTGTTTCTTTTCATTTGTATGTAATGTTTTACGTAGGATACGTTTTTGTGGCGGGAAGTCAATCAAAGCCCGGTCCTTGACAATGTCGCAGGTTTTTGATTAAGTAAGGAAAATTCAAACACATTTAAAATTCAATAATATGAAAAAACAAGATTTCGATCTAGCAGCTTTTTTGGAAGTCGCGAAAGATCATAAGAACTTGAACATTTACCACGACCTGGAGCTTTATTCAGGGACGAAGGGTACTGGCTATTCGCTTTTTTCCTTCGAAGGAAAAAAGTTGGCTTCCTCAGCCAATGACAAGGACAAGCTCAAGTATTATCCGGCTATGAAAATACTTCACTTGGAAAACGACATTTCCACGAGCGGTATCGTAGGATCTAAGGGTAATATAGTGCTGAGCGAAGAGGGTGGCTATCAAAAAATAATAGTTCTGGAAGATCTAAAAATTATTGCGAGATCACAGTATAACTCTGGAATCTACGACATGTTTAATAATCTCGGAACACATCTCTTCACTATTTCAGGAATTAAGGCACTACCCGGATCTTACGAAATTTTCTCAGAAGATCTTTTCGCAGTATTGCTTTATGACCATGTAGGTGCCAGGAAAAAAGGCGCCGCAGTCTGGTCGATTTCTCAGAAACAGGCAATTATTTCGTCAACGATTGATGTCGCTGCAGTATATGCTGAGAAGGAATTAGCAGGATTTGTCGCAAGAGATACGGCAGCAACGGGATGCAAATATACTTTCTATTCCATTTCAGGAAAAGAAGTGTACTCGCAGGACAACTCCTTGAAAGAAGTGGCTCACAAGGCATTTGTTACAGATTCTGGTCCAAGGTTATGTATCAAAATGAAGGAGCTGTGGGCGGTCTACGATCTTGAAACTGCTGAAAAGATTACTAATCCTTTCTACGAAAGCGTGGAATTGAAAGATGGCAAACTTGAAGGAGTTATACCCGCAAAAGCTGAATTCGTAGGATAAATTTCAGAAGCGCGATGCAAATCGCGCTTTTTTCTTGCACCATTTTTCAAAACTTGTCGAATTTCAAAAATGATATAATAGATACATGGAACCCTTGGCTTCAAAAATTAGGCCAAAAAAGCTCGATGAATTTATTGGGCAGGAGCACCTGGTGGGACCAGGGCAGCCTTTGCGTATAGCCATCGAAGAGAAGCATCTGTTCTCGTTTATTCTGTGGGGGCCGCCGGGCGTGGGCAAGACAACCCTCGCGCGGATGTATGCCAAATCACTGAATGCCGATTACCACGAGTTGTCGGCTGTTTCTGCTGGCAAGGATGACATTCGCCAAATTATTTTGAGCGGCGAACTTCTTGGACCAAAAATTCTTTTCTTGGATGAGATTCACCGGTTCAATAAAGCCCAGCAGGATTTTCTATTGCCGTACGTTGAGTCTGGCGCGCTCACGCTTATCGGCGCAACAACGGAGAATCCGAGCTTTGAAGTTATTCCAGCTCTTCTTTCAAGATGCAGGGTTTTCGTCCTGAATGAATTCTCGGACGATGACATGAAAAAGATTATCAAGAGGACGGGGGTCAAAATGAAAAAAGATGCGTGCGAGTGGCTCGTGTCGATGGCTGGCGGCGATGCGCGGCAGGCGATCGCGATGATCGAGAATACGAAAAAACTTTATGGAGATCTTACGATTGAGAATTTGCAGAATACCCTGCAGTCGAAGTTCTTAAGGTACGACAAGAAAGGTGACGAGCATTACAATACGATTTCCGCATTCATCAAATCCATGCGCGCGTCGCAGCCGGATGCGGCGCTGTACTATCTTGCAAGAATGGTCGAGGCGGGCGAAGATCCGAAATTCATTGCGCGGCGCATGGTGATCTTCGCATCCGAGGATATCGGAATGGCGCAGCCAACCGCATTGGTCGTCGCGAACGAAGTCTTCAAAGCAGTCGAAGTCATCGGCATGCCCGAAGCCGGCATCAACCTGGCGCATGGAGTCGTTTATTTATGCAAAGCCCCCAAAGACAAGTCGTCGTATGAGGCGTACAATGCGGCGCTTGCCGATGCGAAGCAGTTTGGCAACTTGCCGATTCCGATGATGATCCGAAACGCGCCGACGAAGCTCATGAAAAATCTGGGATATGGCGCGGGGTATGAACGCTACCCGAAGGAAGACTTGCTGCCGGAAAAATTGAAAGGGAAGACGTATTATGTCGAGAAGGCAAAGAGAAAAAAAGAGGAAGAATAAAAACGGCCGCTAGAGGCCGTTTTGAGATGCATAGATTATTTCAAACAGCAGATCCTCGTAGGACATCCCGTTTGCGAAAGCCGCGGCTGCCATGACGGAATCCTTTCCTAAATGAGCATCCGGCGTCAGTTCGATCATTACAAACCCTTTCTCAGTCAGACGTCCGTCGATGCGCATGTAGTCCATTTTGCTGAATCCACCCATCATGTTTTGGATGGCTATCTTGTCCTGAGGGCCCAAAAGTTCCGTGATATCGCGATGTAAAAATCTCTCATAGGATTTATGCTTGTGCTCCGCGCTGTACGGACGATTCATGAAGAATGCCTCGTCTGAAGGATCATACACTTCCATCATCTTGAACATAGAAAAACGAGGGGCGTTTCCGACCATACAGAGGCAAACTTCTTTTCCGGCGATAAACTCCTCGGCTATGATTGAACAAAAGCTCGCTCCAAGCTTCTTGATTTGTTCGACAGCCTGACTGACAGTTTCCGCTCTCGAATCGCCGGAGATTCCTATGGAACTTCCCTCAAGATTGGGTTTGATCATGATCGGAACCGAGAGTTCTTCGAGAAGTTCCGGGCGAAGCCGTTCCCGGATGACGATGCCGCTCGGGGACGGCACGTTGTACCTTTCGGCGAAAATTTTTGAAACCCATTTATCTTGGCATACGATCCTTGCGTAAGGATTCGCGCCGGCATAGGGCAAACCTTTACCTTCGCACACGGATGGAACGAGTGCCATCCTGTTTCGCGACGAGGTCCCGCCGTACACTGTAAAAACAATATGCGATCTCGGATCCGCGCGGAGCTCAATCAGTTCCGCCGGATTTTGGCAGTGGATGACTTTGCCTGAAATTTCCGCAAGGCCTGATGAGATTTCGTGAAAGTACTCGTCGTCGATCATTTCAAGATTGTTTCCAGTCAGGTCCATCTCTGAAGATTTTTTGTAGGTGCGGTCTGCAACGAGAATAATGGTCTTATCCTTCAGTGATTGCTTAAATGCTTGTTTTTCCATTAGGAACGCTTTTAGTGAAGAATTTTTCTAATCATATCCGTTTTGGTCGTTTTGTCAATTTAGATTTTTATTTATACGCCTCCAAAAACTCCTTCGTTTTATTTCGTTCCGTGATAGCCTTGTTCGCCGAGGAATTGAGCGATGCGAGAAGTGTTTCAAGATAGTTGGTATTCGAAAATATAGGAATCTTTTTCAAGATGGCACGCGCTCGTTTCGTATGCCTCAGGATTTCCGCAGACGTTCTTTCTATCGTCGAATCCCAGAATGCTTTTTGAAGATCAGCAACGTCCGTTGAATTCTCGGCTAGGTCGAGGATTTTTCTTTTGGGAAATTTTTTCCTGAATTCGGAAAGCAGGATCGCGCCTGCGGGATTCACGAAACCTTCGCGCAGGTCGGACGTCCAGTCGTGCGCGTCGTCGTTCATCTGGCGCGCAATCAGATATTCCAAGAAAAATCCTTCTATCTGCTCTGCAGATTTTTTCTTGCCGAACTTCAGCATGATCGCAATCGGTCCAAGCGCATGGCCGAGGGATTTATTGGCAAGATGGCCAAGGCGTTTGTAATCGGGCAGCAGTTCCGGTATTTCAAAATGAGATTCTTTTATTTCAAATCGGCAGTTCATCTTTTCCCACAAATTTGCATGGTCGATCGCATTTAAAATTCTCGTCACACTTTGAAAGCCTTTTTTGTCGAAGAATTCTTGGTAGATAAAAATAACCTCGCGTATGCAAATATTTGCAAGCGGCAAAAATTGTTCCTTGGTTTCGCCGTCGATCACCGCATCATAAACGGTGTAGGCGATCCAGCCGAGCAGATTTGCTTCGCATAAATTTAAAATCTCGGTTTTTTTGATGCGAGACTTTTGACGTGAATTTAAAGAATCCCATGCGAAAAACGGAAGAAGGGAAATTTCGCGATGTATATCGCTCGCGGAGAGCTTGAAAATGAAAAGGTCGAGCTGAGCGCGAATAGGTTTTGGAGAATCGGAAAACCGTTTACGGGCAGCGTCATGTACGGATTCCGTCAGCGATTGTTTCCGTACGCGCTCACGTTCCAGCGGAATTTCAGCAAGTGCGTTTTGATAAAGCGACATCGCTTCGATCGCGCAGGCGCTTGAAAATGCCGCACATCCGCTGTAAAGATTCTGGTCGCTTTTCACTTCCTCGATGAAAAAGTCCGACCAGCTCCACGTGCCATCTTGGTTTTGAATCTTCAGAAGATGGATAAGCTGTTTCTTGATAGAATTGACGTCTCCGCCGAGCCTGATCCATGATGAAATTGCCTGGGCTAAATCGAGCGCATCTGCGTCTTTGTATTCTTTCAAAATCCCTTTTTCAAGAATGCCAAGAAGTTTTTGAGCATACTTTCCCAGATACCATTTCGAAAGGAAATAAATGACGGAAACTTTCTTGTGATAATACTTTGAATTGAATCGGTTGTTTTTTATTTCCTCTTCAAGATACTCATTTAAACCATCAAGCGTAATATTCTGCGAATGCAGAAATCCTCCGATATTCGCATTTACGGCAATGTCGATATCGTGCCAGTGCGTGCCTCGGTAATCGCCGAGAATCCAGGTATTGTAGGGGCCTCCGGGCTTTTCCTCGAGCGCGATCAGAATGTTCACGAATGATGCAAGCGTTTTTTCGGTAACGGCGTTCTTGTTGATTTTAAAAAGTGCCGAGAGGCATACTGATGTGTCGTCGAGATCGTCGGGATAATTCCCCATAGTCGAATCTTTCAGAGTTCGGTTCCAATAATTAAATGTCCATGCGGCGGATTTTTGCATTCGCAAAAATCCGCCGCATTTCCGCAGGATCGAATCTTTTCTTTTATCATTTGAAGCGGAAAGAGCCAGGGCAATGAGTCCCGGATAAAACGCCGTATGGCGGATAATTTCCTCGCAGTCTTTTCCGAACGTTATGCTTTCAAATCCGCCGCTTCTTAGCTGCATTTTTTTCAATGCCAAAAATCCTCGCGACAGTGCGCGCTCGTAAAGGTCAGTGTTCATAGTATTGATAGTTAGCGCGAGAGAGGAATGAGTATTGTGAATGTCGATCCTTGGTTTTCCATGCTCGTGACGGCGATCGTTCCGCCGAAATCGTTTTCTACGATTTCCTTGGTTGTGGAAAGTCCGAGCCCCATGCCTTTGGAGTAGTCTTTCGTCGTGAAGAATGAATCGAAAATCTTCGCGTGAAGCGATTCCGGAATTCCGCATCCACGGTCGGTAATTTTCAGCTGGGCATTCTTGTCCATCTTGGAGAGATTGATATGGATGGCGGATTGGTGCCCGAGAAGGTCGCCGCGCGAATTTTTGGCGGTCTCGCATGCGTCGATCGCGTTTGAAATCAGGTTTACGCAAATCTGATGGAACCGAAGAGGGTTGCCGAAAACGCGCAATTCCTTCTTGTCGACAACAGAAAGCGTTACTCCCACTTCGCGGGAACGGTATTTCAAAATGTCGACGGCTTCGCGGAGTTCCTTGTTAAGGGAGAATAATTCTTCCATTGCGCTCGGCCTGATCTGCTTGCGGACGGTGCCGATGAAATCGCCGAGCCTGCGGGACGCGACGACGGCCCGCTCAAGATACGCTTTTACTTCCGGCAAATGTTCCGGTTTGCGCTCGAGCTCGCCGACGCTCGAAACGACCGTTGTGAGAGGTCCCATCAAGTCATGAAAAATTCCGGCGGAAAGCTTGCCGATCTCGGCTGAACGGTACAGGCCCGCAAGCTTGTCGGCCTGGAGCGCCTTGATCTCGCGCGTGCGCTCCTCGACCTTGATTTCCAGGCTGTCGCGTTCGAGTTTCAAATCGGCTTCGGACTTTCGCGCCCGCTTGAGGGAGTTTTCCATTTCACGGTTGGAAAGCCACGACAGGGTCATGATTACGAAAAACATGACGACAAAGACCGTTGCGTCGCTCTGTCGCGCATTGTATTTCCAAAACCAGTGCGGATGAATAATATGAGCGAGCTGCAGATGCCAAATCGCAAGAACGGTTGCCGATGAAAGAAGGGTCATCATGAATCCCGATCGGATGCTGATCAGAATGCTCGAAATCGTTATGACCAGGACATAGGCAAGCAGCGGTCCCTGCAGGTCTGCTCCAAAATGATACGATCCGTATGCCGCGCCTGCGAAGAAAATTCCGACAACCACATAAGATGCCACTCCGAATTTTCCTTTGCGAGACAAGATAAGCAATCCGACGGTCATCGCAATGATAACCGTGAAGGAAAAGACGGATACGCCTTGGTATGAAGTTCCCTGCCTCAAAGAATGATCAATGACAAGAAAATAATAAACGCATAGGAGTCCTAAGAGCCCGGAGAGGATAACATTCAGAATGAATTCATGCCGACGGTCATCTTCGCTCGATGATCTGGGCTTAATCAATTTTCTGTACAGAAAATGGCCGCCTCGCGTGAGTGAAACATAGATTTTATTCATTTCATCCGTAACTATGTTGTTCATGCGCGCGTCCATTATTGTGGACTTCAGATTAGTCCCAAGCTTCGTAGGTTGTCGAAGAGAGAGCAACTGCTTTCGCAGCGTCAGCCGATCGAGAATCCTTGTTTGTCAAAAGTGCCTGTGCAACTGATGTCATAAAAAATTTAAGAGAATGAACTGGATTAAAGAACCGGTTTCCGTTCGACGGCGGAAAGGTCCTTGCACAGTCTATTCAAGTTGCGCTCAAGGAAGGATAAAGATTTTCTCAACTATCATAAGGGCTTTGCTCTTATTTCGCAATGTCGATTTTGTATCCGCGTCCGGGAATGCTGTGGATGAGCTTGCTTTTCGCGGTCCTGTCGATTTTCTTGCGCAGGTTCAGAATATGCATTTCGATCGTATTTGAAAAAGGATCCACGTTCATGTCCCAGACATGTTCGGTGATCATGCCGCGCGATACGACCATTCCTTCGTTGCGCAACAGGTATTCCAGAAGCGCGAACTCTTTGCGCGTCAGATAGACGGATTCATTTCCTCGGATGACTTTCTGGCGATTCGTGTCGAGCGTCAGATCGTCGACTTTGAATACGGATTCCTTGCGGACGTTCGGCCGCCGCAGGATCGCTTGAATGCGGGCGAACAGTTCGTCAAAGAAAAAAGGTTTTGTGACGTAGTCGTCGGCTCCCATCGTAAAGCCCTCGACCTTATGCGGAATTTCTCCAATGACGGAGATCATGATGATCGGAGTATGTACGCGCCTCTTGTCCTCGGCGGATCTGATCTCGCTGATAATCGAGAAACCGTTTCTGCTCGGCAGATTGTAATCTACCAGGATCAGGTCGTAATCATTTGTCCTGGCAGCCCGGAGTCCCAGATTTCCGTCCGTTTCAATGTCCACCGCGAAGCACTTCTCTTCAAGTCGTGACTTTACAAACGTTGCCGTATCAAGGTCGTCTTCGATGATTAAAATGCGCATAAGAAAATAATAAATTATGGATAAGTAAAGTATAGGGGAACAATGCCCGTTGTCGAGGAGGTGGGGACAACCTCTTTATTTTTTCTTTATCGCACCACTATTTGGCGTTTCATATGCAGGTCTGTTATAGTTTCCCGATATGAAATCGAACTCTAAAATAATTTTTGTCATCGTTCTCTTCGTTGTTTTGATCGGAGGGGGAATTTATGCGGGCGTGTCGCATGCGCAAAAGGCGAAATCTGCCGTGTCGCAAGATACATACCACCCCGGCCTATCGGCCACCCCTCCTACATTAGGAGTGGACACCGCACCTGTTGCATCTCAGAATCCTTCCATAACCTATACCGGTCCTGACGCTGCGCATCAAAACGTAACCATTCTTGTCTATCATTCATTTGGTCCGATGATGCTGAAAAAAGAATCAAAACTGCAATCGCATTACCGCATTACCTCAGAAGATTTCGACAAGCAGATGAAATATTTGTCCGATAATAATTACCATCCCGTCACGTTCGCGGAACTTGTTACAAGCTTCAGGAACAATACGCCACTTCCCGAGAAGGCGGTCGTCCTGTCATTTGATGATGGATGGAAGTCCCAATACCAATACGCGCTTCCGATTCTTGAGAAATATAAATTCAAGGGGACATTTTTCATTATTACGAATTACCAAGGATACGGCGCGTACATGACGTGGGATGACGTCATCGCGCTTGATCGCGCAGGCATGGACATCGAGTCGCACACGGTCCATCATGTAAATCTTGCCAAGGCAAAAACACCCGCGCAAGTTGCAAGCGAGCTTGCCGACAGCAAAGCGACGCTTGAAGCGAAACTTGGACACCCGGTCATAGCTCTTGCGTATCCGGAATACGGACACAATCCCACCGTAGATCTTGCGGTCAAGAATGCCGGATATCTGGGCGCGCGCGCCGGATGGGCGAAGTTCTCAAATTCGATCGACCATATTTTCGAATTGAAATCTCAGGAACCGGTCAACAACCCGAATCCCTTTTTAGACAAGCGATTGCCGGACGGGCAATAGCACGCATCAAAAAACTTCCTAAGGGAAGTTTTTTGTTTGAAATCCGCGTGATAGGATTGTGTCATGCATCTCATCCATTCCATTATCCTCGGCCTCGTCGAGGGGATTACCGAATTTTTGCCGGTATCGTCCACGGCGCATCTCATCATCGCGTCGCGCATTCTGCATTTGGCGGATTCTGAATTCTTGAAATCATTCGAAATCGTAATCCAGTTCGGGGCGATTCTTGCCGTCGTCGTCTTGTATTTGAAAAAAATACTTTCAAGCCGAACGCTATGGATGCGCGTGCTTGCCGGATTCGTTCCGACAGCCGTGATCGGATATGTCCTCTATCACTTCATCAAGAAATTTCTCATTGGAAACATCGTCGTCGTTGCGGCCGCATTGGTTATCGGCGGTATCGTACTCGTCATTTTCGAGCTTTTTGAGACCCACAAGTCGCGCAACAATCTGAGCCCGAATTTGGTCGGAAAGTCCCTCGAAGAAATATCATTTAAAGATGCGCTTGTTGTCGGAACGATCCAGTCCCTCGCGGTTATTCCGGGCGTTTCGCGTTCGGCTGCGACGATTGTGGGAGGCCGGATGATCGGGATTTCGCGTTCGGCAATCGTCGAATTCTCGTTTCTTCTCGGAGTTCCTGTCATTGCGGGCGCGGCTGTCTTGGATTTGGTCAAGACGCCGATCGCATTTTCCGGGCACGAATGGCTCATGCTTGCCGTTGGAACGATCGTATCGTTTATCGTCGCGATTCTTGCCATCAAGACGTTCCTTACATTCATCAAGAATCATTCGTTTGCGGCGTTCGGATGGTACCGGATAGTCCTCGGAATCCTGGTGTTTTTGCTGCTCCGCTAGCCTTTGACAGAGGGTCACGTTTCAGATAGTCTTGGATAGAATAAGATTTAAAAAACAAAATAAAGAATCGAATGCAAACTAACATAATAACGATACCGGAGCAGAAAACCCCGTTTTTGCCTCGTGAATTTTTTCTTGGAGAAGCCAAGCAGGATCTCGACGAAGAGGATCAGGGCTCGAAAGGAAAAGACAAGAAGCTCGGATTGCGCCTCGTGGCAAGCGATCCGTTTGCGGAGCTGATCAAGGCATTCTACGAAAAGGAAACCCTCATTTCAGGAATCTCCGAAACGCGCCTTGCAACAAGAACGAACAAGAAAAAAGTCCAGAACGATTCGAAGATTTTTGGCGCGTCAGGACAGTCATCGATGGAGCTCGATGCGCTCCTGTGGGCGTGGAAGTATCTTTTGCAAAAACTTGCCAAGGGAGAAATATCTCCGATCCAGCGCAACGGACTCGGCAACATTTGGAAGGTAAGTCACAAAGGCGAATCGTTCAAGCTGTTCTTCTGCATCAACTTCAAGTCGCCGGACGTGTACATGCATATCAAAAACGGTGCCCTTTGGGTTCCGTGCCATAAGTTCTTCATGAAAAAATAAAGCCGCAGCGATGCGGTTTTTTCTTATGCCGGCATGGTATCATGTTTCCATGAGAATTCTCGAAGGCAGTGACCTCGCGCAAGCGCACAAATATTTTGAATCAGTTGCCAAGATTGCAATGAAGGCTCTTTGCAAACGCGACAAATGCGGGGCGGTCATCGTTTCAAATGGAATGATTATTGGCGAGGGTTACAACGCGCCGCCGAATGATAATATTGTCGATGCGAAATGCACGTGCGAGTATCCGGAACATCTAAAAAAACCAAAGTCCGATCGGACGTGCTGCATGCATGCGGAGTGGCGCGCGATCCTCGATAGTTTGAAGAAGGGAAATGATCTGAAGGGAAGCGTCCTGTATTTCGGCCGCATCGACGACCAAGGAAACTTGCTGCCGTCAGGCGAGCCGTACTGCACGGTCTGCTCGCGCCTCGCACTTGATACGGGAATCGCCGAATTTGTTTTGGAGCATTCAGATAATATCGTTGCGTATGAAACGAAGGAATATAATGAGATGTCGTATGAATTTCATAAGCAATAAAATCCCGCGAGGGATTTTATTGACATACTATCAATAATATGATATTATATTTAGAAACAAATTAATAAAAATGAAACAACTATTGATCCTAACCCTGGCTTTTTTCGCAATGCGAACGGAGGCTCAAGATAGCGCTTCGGTTGCGGGACGTCTTTCCGTCAGTGACGGCGTCATCGTCATCAAGCCAGCGGCGACATGCGGTTCCTGCAAGACTGATATTGCTACATTTAGGAAAACAGTCGAAGGTCTTTCGCTTAATAAGAGAGATACGCTTTGGCTGAAAAATTCTTTTTCTTTGGTTGTTGGTAAAACACTCTGCTGCTTGACCCACTATAACTTCCATTTCGGGAAGGATACATTAGTTCAAATGGTCATCCACTTGGAAGATGACTCGCTCATCATCCAGGATGTCGGAGCTGACGGCGTGCGCACGGATTTCGTCAAGGAGTATTGCGTTACCAAAGCGGACAAAAAGCCTTACGATTGGGACAAGGGCTACAGTAAGCTCATGTCGCAGGCATCTTGCCAGGCAAGTTGCTTTCTAAATGACCTTGTCGCAGCTGGATACAAAGGAATTGGTTATGTTGAAACCAACGGAAAGAGAAACTATTATCTATCCAGATAACCAAAGCCGCACATCCGTGCGGCTTTTTTCTTGTTTATTTTTTATGTGCTACATACGACAGCGTAAGCATTCCGACAAAGAAGACCAGAACCATGATCGGTATCGTGAGCCATCCGAAGATGATCACGTCGATTTTGGCGCATGATACGCCGGCTGCGATGCATGCCGCGTCGTTTCCGATCTTGCCGGCTTGGAGGAGTACCAAGTAAATGGAGAGTCCGAGTCCGACGATCGAAAGAATTGTCGAGACGAGCCACGCATTTGCATCCCGTCGCCACAGGTGCGCTCCGAAGATGACGACCTGCGGATACAGCATAATGCGGATAGACCAGCAGAACTCGCAAGGAGCGAATCCGAACACGTTGGAATAGATCAGGCTTCCGATCATTCCGCCGAGTGCGAGTACGAAAGTAAAAACGGCAGCGTTTTTCTTGATCCATTTAAAAATCTTTGAATCAGTCTCGCCGAGGAAGACGAGCGCAATGACCAAGAGAACGCCTAGGATGATAATGATCGATCCAATTCCTGTGATTGTATTGAATACAGAGAGAGCGCTCATAGATTTATTTTCCTTTGTATCCGGCAAGCGTTCCGAGAACCTCCGGTTCCACCTCGCCGGACGTTCGCGAGTGGACGGGAAGCGTCCAGACTCCGTTCTGGAGCGTTGCAGATGACGGCGTGAGAAATGCTCGGTTGTTGACCGTCAGGACAAATGATCCAGCTGCTGCGCCTTGGCAAGACTGAGGTTGTTCGGCTGTGTAAGGATCCTTACATGCGACATTGCTGTCGTTTGATCCGCTTGAAAGGATGATCGGATTCGGGAAGTCCCATGTCGGATAGCTGACGATGTTGTGGTCGATGCAAACTTGGGTCTGTGTCTGATCCTGGTTTGAACATTCAACATAGGGAAGTTTGCTTGCAGATTTTCCGAATGCTTGTTTCGTTGCTTGGCAGTGTGGGCACCAGTAGGCTCCGTACATCTTTACGCCTGAGTCTGACAGATAAGTCGCGAGCGCGTCGTACTTGCCGGGAGTTGCCTTGTACCAGACAAACAATCCGACGAAGATGACTACCAATGCTCCTAAGATAATATAACGGGTGGTTTTGTTCATACCTGTTCATTCTATCAAAAACGGCAGAAATAAAATATTTGACTGAACAGGATTTACATGTTAGGTTTTAACTAAACAACACTAAAAAATATGAATAAATTAGATAATACTATCGAACTAAGAGTCGATTTGATGCAGACCTTCCTCGATTCCGAGCTGATCATTCCTGCTCTCATAAAATTTCAGCAGATGCTTCTTCCTTTCAAGGACGAACATCCTGACAAGGCGATGTATCACGAAATCGGATGCCTCGTTACGCAGCTCAGGAACAGCCGAAGCAGAATCGACCTCATGCTTCAATCGGCGAGATTGCCAAGAACAGGCCAAGTTTGGTGGCCAGGCAGCGAGGAAAAGTTTTATCTGCTGTCCCTCGAGAGATACGTTCGTCGGATAATAATTCTCATATCCGAGGGAAAAATCGATTTCGATTTCGATCGGTTCACCTCAGAAATAATACTCGCGTCGGACAAGGATTGGTTTTTAAAACAAGGTTATATACCACCAAAAGAAACCACCACAATCAAGAATGATTGGGTCGTACCTGTAACACGCAAGCCGAAATAACACACCAAATCCCTTTGAATATCAGAGGGATTTTTTTGTTAAACTTTCAAGAAAATCCAAAATAAAAAACCCTTCCATATTTTGAAAGGGTTTTGAAGGATTAGTCACCTTCGATGTTTTTATTTTTTTCGCCGAGATATCCCGCGAGATATCTGATAAAGAATTGGAAATGCATTTCGTCGCATTCCTTGAATTCATTAAAAACGGTGCGTGCGCACTCCAGGTCGGTTTTGATGTCGTTCCATAAAATCTGCTGGCGGTAGATATATCGTTGATTTACATACCATTTTTCAAAGAAAGCCAGGCATCCGTTCCAAAGCTTCTTTTTTACTTCACGATCGAGGAGTTGCGAAAGATGGGCGATTTCAGGCTGAAAGCCGAGAATTTTATGGATTTCATCGCGATACCAATAAAGAGGATTTGGGCCGGTTGCCGTTTTTCCTATGGTACATACTCCGATCACCCAGTTGATGCCGCACTGTTTCATAAGTTCGATGTCTTCTTGGCGGAACGAAGCAGAGAAGAACGTTCCGGGCCGTAGTCCCGGCTCCAAGTAAATTTCGAGTTCTTGGTCAGGGTAGCCTGTGGTAACGAAATCGATTTTGCCGGTAGTTTTAGGATCGTTAAAATGTTCGACTTTGTTCATTGTGGTTTCCCAAAATGTGTCTGTAGATTCGCTGGTTTTTCTATGTCCGGCTCCGCCGCCTGCTGCGCTCATATTTTTATATTTATGTTAACAATACAATTTCCAAAAAACTTTATCATTTTAAATTAAATTTGTCAAACAACAACGCGCGGCAGGCGAAGCCTGCCGCGCGTTGTTGTTTTGTAAAATCTTACTACTTAACGGTCTCATCCAAGTACTTCCAGAATGCTGTGTCTCCGCCCTGTGCGAATGCACACTCGGATCCCTCGGCTTTGTACTCGGCCCAAGGATGGAGCGAAGCAATCGGAGAATGTCGGTATACGAATCCGTATTCAGGATGATTTTTCAAGATGGTATCGATAACAGGCTTTTCGGCCTTGCAGTAAGGACATTCGATATCTGAATATTCGACGATCACAACTTTCGCATCCTTCGGTCCCATGTAGTGATCACTGTCAGACAAAGCGACTTTTTGTCCCGCAGGTTGTTCAGGCTGGTCGGCCGGAGCTTTGCCGTCAGCAACAGACTTCAAAAACGTCGCCTCATCTCGTGCGCCGAGAATTTCAAACTGCTTTGTCGATTTTACTGATCCATCAGCGTTCAGTGTTCGGTTCAAGATGAAGAATGTCGGCGTGCCCTGGACTCCTGAATCCTGCGCGAGTTTTACATCGGACGCGATCAGATTTTTGTACGTGCCGTTGTCGAGACATGTTGCAAATGCCTTCTTGTCCAATTTTAAATCTTTTGCAACCTTGACCAGGCCGTCACGAACCTGCGACTGTGTGAGCGGTTGATTTTCTTGCTGTGAGGTTGAACCCTTGCCGCCTTCAGTGAAGTGGGCGATCAAGATGCCTGCGAGAATGAGGATTCCGACGATGATAATCGCGAAGAAATTCTGATAGGTTTCAAAAAATGACTTTTTGGTCGAAGGTGTCTGAACAATCGGAGGGTTGTGAGGCGTCTCGTGATTGCTATGAGGTGCGTTTGTTTGTTCCATGTGGACAAGTATAGCAGATGGAAAAGGTGGGAGGAAACGCCCTAAAACCTTGCAAATAGGGGATTGTTGGCTACTTGACAAAAGACCTATAACTATGCTATAGTAATATAGAGATACCTTTATATTAAAATAACAAAAAACCAAATCAATACAAATGAAAAGAACAGTATTCACGGCCATCTTGATGGCATTCGTAGCGTTTGTAAACGCGCAAGTCTATTCGATCATCGCCTCGCCGCCTACGGATTCCGTACGCGCGACGTATCTGACGATCAGAACCGGAGCGGGCAATACCGCAACGTATACCGGACATTTCATCTATGGCAAGATCAGTGACACCCTGCGTGCCACCCCTGCTATCGGATATTCCGGCAACGGTACGGCAACGTATAAGAAGCTCGACAGCTTGCAGCAGAACAGCGACTACCGCATCGCGTGGGTTGCTACTGCCAATGGTGTGAGCGATACGACGACACCTTTTGTCACAGTCCATACTCCGCAGATTTTGCCGATGGCATTCACCTATATTACGATGACGCCAGGAGTAAATTTTACGAGAGTTGGATTTCACTACAATCTGACAGGCGGCTATCATGCGCAGGTCGGATTTGAACAAGATGGCGGCGTACCTGCAACGGGACTTCTCAATCTTGTCGGCGTTGCAGACACGTTCTTCGATGTTACGGGTACCCACAATGTTGCGGGTAGGACGTATACGGCGAATGATCTCTTTGGAACCGTGGTCGGATATGTACAGGGCATTCCTCAGTATCATACTGAGGGCGTGCCTGACTATACCGTCCCTTCGGTTACGGGTGCGAGCGTCGGCACGATCAGCGTTACCAGATTTCAGGATTCCCTTATCTTTACGACGAGGATCACATCCGGAAATTCCGGTCCTGACACGATCACGGAAGTTCTCACCGATTCAGTTGGCGGATTTAATTATCCTCCGATTGTAACAGTTGCGTATGGTGGCGATACGACGTTGTCTTATCATCACACACACTTGCGCACAGCGAGTGGTTACTCAGTTACCATTACGGCAAGAAGCAGTGGGGGAACAAATGCGAAGACTGCGGGAACGCAAACGCTTCAAATTAATCCTTCTACGATTGATAACTGGGATACGCTCAATCCAACTACAAGCTCTGTCGTGATCTCGGTTACGGCAAGCTCGCATGGTACATGGAACGGAAGCCGCTCTCGTGTTTCAATCAAGAATCTTGACAAGAATGGCGTGAGTCATACTCAGACGGGAACTTGGTTTACAGGCACGCAAATGCCGACGTTTACGCTGACTAATCTGAATCCCGGTCCTGCTCAAAACTCGGCTTGGATTTATGTAGAGGACAGCCTGGGACTGAAGGATTCACTGCAGATCACATTTACGCTTTTACCGCTTCCAGCTCTGCGCGTTCCGAATGCGCCAACATGGGGAACTCTCGTGATGGCAAGTTCGTCAATGCTCGAAGCGCATAATGTTCATCTGAACGTTAACGCAGGAGACACCAACAAGCTCAGGTTTGTCGTTGAAGATTTGACGGCAGGCGGAGTCGATACGACTGGCAGCTATGGAATTTTTTCTTCAAGCGGTACGAACGCGTTGGCTCAGCTGACAGGTTTGATCGGAGGGCATACCTACTTGGTTACTCCGTTTGCAACTTCAGGTGACAACCAATATGCGTTTGGCACAGGCTTGCAGCAGTACACCAATGCTCCGCAGTCGCCGATCATCTTGGACATCTTGGTTGATACTTCAAACTCGCGCGTAAAGATCACTGTTCGTGCAAACGGCCAGGGAACTCCAAGCAAGTTGTATCTTGATGTTATGCAAGGAACTGGAATAGTTCATTCTTATGCAGCAATATCAATTGGAACTGACTATATCTCATATGATTACTATCCTTCTCAATATCTCGATCCGAGCACTCTCTACTATGCGAGTGCAACAATCAAAGATATGAACGGAGACAATCCTATGCAAGATGGAAGAGACTTTGTAACGCCAGCTGCAATCTCCACAGGAACCCAAGATGTAGCCGCAGACGCTATCAAGGTTTATCCAAATCCAACGGCTGATTTCATTCATGTCGGCCTCTCTGATTCAAAACAATCGACGGTAACCATTGTCGATCTGACAGGAAGGTCTATCATGAGCGAAACTCACACAGGAACGTTCGCGCTTGATCTCAGAAATGAATCTTCGGGAATATATCTGGTACAGATCGCTGATGAGAATAACAAGACGATATCAGTTCAAAAGATTGTGAGAAATTAAAAACTTCCCACAACAACCCGCGGCGAAAGCAGCGGGTTTTTTATTGCGTCCGGCCGACTTGTTTTTAGGAAAAAATATGATATACATGGAATGTATGAACGCAGATAGCCGCCATCGCCTCGAATGAGGGTTGGCGGTTTTTATTCTTGCGCTTCTTTTTCAGCAGTGCTATAGTCTCACCAAGAAAACATGTTTGAACTTTTCATAAATTGGGTTTTAGTAAGTCGGCGCTTCCTCCAAAGTGTCGGCTTATTTTCTTGCTTGCGCCTGGTTTTGAGGGTGCTATAATTGGACCAAGAAAGCATGCTGAGTTTTCTTCATAATAAGAAACGGGTTGGATGTTCTATAAAGGAGGGCTGTTCCATGTCCGCATGGAACAGCTGTTTTTTCTCAATTCCGCTGATCCTTTCCTTTCTCCCAAAAGGCTTACAGGATAACCGTTCCCAAGAGGGGGGCGGTTTTTTTACCCCCACACCAATATTGGTCCATGTTGGTGTGGGGGTTTATCCCCAGGTTTATTTTCTAAAAAGCTTGCCTAAAAAATAGGGTGTGTTATATTCCTACCAAGAAAACAGGTTCATCTATCATATTGCGCTGCTACTAGGGGCGCTAAAGGATTCATAGGTTCAAAGTGGTCATCTCGAAAGAGGTGGCCATTTTTTCTTTTCCCGTATCACCCTTCCTATGTATAGAAGGGGATTGCGAACATTGCGTGAATCGTCGGGGGGGGGGGTATACTGTTTATGTTTATTATTTTAATGTGTCTCTTTCTTCACTCATGAAAAAATTCTTATTCGTCGCAGTTGTTGCCGTAGCGATCTTTGCGATCGGATCTGTCGCATTCGCGCAGACGATCAAGTCATCTGTATCCTCCATGTCCACACTTTCGTCGTCGCAAGTTTCAAGTTCTGCAATTGCAGGATTGAAGGCGGACTCGCTCGGGCTCGGCGCATCATCGCCTGACGTTGCGGCATACCAAGCGAACTTGAAAAAATTGGGCTATTATTCCGGAAGCGCATCGGGCGTTCTTGACGTCGCAACTCAGTCGGCGATTCAGGCATTCCAGAGATCAAACGGATTGACACCTGATGGCATTCTTGGAGATTACAGCAAGGCCAAGCTCTCGCAGCTTGCGTCCGCGCCGGCAGCATCGGTTTCTGCGGCAGTCGCGCCGACCGTAACTCCTGCGATCCATGCACCGCTCGGATCTACAATAACGCCGGTCCCTGGACCTGCTATGGATTCCTGGACAAGAGATTGCATCCTCAACAATACGCCGAAGGTTCAGGTTTTGACGCCTAACGGCGGCGAGACATATACGGTGGGACAGCCTATCACCATTACGTGGAGAAGTTGTAATGTGACAGGTACTGTAAATGCAAGCATCTTTTATTATCCTAACGGACTTGGTCAGCAGGCGTTTGGATATCCTCGGTTCAATCTTGCCAATAGCGGTCAGACAACGTTCATCGTCCCATCTCTTACTCAGTGGGGAACGATTCCTGCCGGAACGACTTTGAATTACGGAACTAATTTTAAGATCTACTTGGCATCATCAGCACCTCAATCAGGAGGGATGTATGCGTCTGATTTCTCGGATAACGTTTTCACGATCAATGCAACCGGATCACAAGCTTCATCGCTTGTAATTTCACGGGATGCAAACGATCTTCCCGATCATACGGTTCAAGGAAGCACGACAATTAATACGACCAATGTTCAGCTTGCAGTGATCGACGCGACGGCGCAAGGCGGATCCGTAACACTTAGAAGCCTTCCTGTCGGATTGACGCTGGCTACGACTAATATTCCGTCTGCCGGAGTTAATACTCTTCGCTTGTACGATTCAAATGGAAACCAGCTTGATGCCGAAACAGTTCCTACGGGAAGCGGGACGGAAATAATCACATTCCGTAACTTCAATCTCTTGATTCCTGCCGGCAGCACGAAAGTCTTTACAGTCAAAGGAGATCTTAATCCGATTGGATCTGTGAATTTTCCATCAGGATCATATGTCCACATAACAACATCAACTGCTTCCAACGCTACGATTCAGGCGACAGATGCCAACGGCAATTTGCTTTCAGGATCATCAATTGCCGGATCATCAACGGGATCAAATGTATACGTAAATACAGGATCCGTTCAGACTTGTAACTCAATTCTCAATGTTTCATCATGGGGAACGCCGACAGCTGTTGCATCAGTTGCAGGCGGAGGATCGACTCACAATGTGGGAACATTCACGATTCCGTTCGTAGTCACATCAACAGGATGCCCGCAGTACATTCCTGCGACGGCTCTTCAGTTGAATAACACGTCGGCTCGAAATCATGTCCAGTTTACGATCAATACAGGAAACGGCTTTGTGTCTACCGGCGCCACAGGCGTTGTTACGTCAACGACTGTCGTATCGGGGGACTCAAATGGAAACTTCTTTATCGCTCCGGGATCAACGCGAAACTTCATGTTGACGGCTTCGTTTGTTCCGTCAGCGGTCAATCAGTACCGGGCAGCCCTCTACGATATTCCGTTTTCTACGATCAACGCGTCGCAGTTTACAGGGAATTACGCGACAGGGTATGCAAGCTCACTCGTTCCGGGAACGAATGGTTACATGACTCCTTTTGTGGCTCTTCAGTAGTTAGTTAACAAGAAAAAGCGGCGGCCGTCAGGCCGCCGCTTTTTTGCTTGGAATCCTTGACATTCCAAGGCTTTTTTGCTATTCTCTCATGGCACTTCGGTGCTCCGACTTTGGTCCCGTACATCCATACGCCTTAATTTTTTCTCGAATGTATTTCGAGCCAAGATGAACTTGTGTGTGACATGGCGAGGCTAGACAAAGGAATATTATTCAAGTTATTCAAGGGGTTTTTCCTCTTATCTACTCATGGCAAAAGCTTCACAGCTCGCACGCAACATCAAGCGCGCAAAGCTCATCGCGAAGTACGCGGGTAAACGAGCAGAACTTAAGGCAGCCGGAGACGTTGAAGGTCTCCAGAAGCTTCCTAAGAACTCTTCTCCTTCTCGCTACAAGAACCGATGCGCAATTACAGGTCGAGCAAATGGCTACATCCGGCAGTTCGGTTTGTCGCGAATCAAGTTCCGAGAACTCGCTAACCAGGGAATGATCCCGGGCGTTCGCAAGTCTTCTTGGTAATCCCACACTATTTATATGGACAAAATGGCAAACCTCATCATCTCTCTTAAAAACGGAGGAAAAGCGGGCAAGGCAACGGTTATCGTTCCTCACACGAATCTCTCCGGAGAGGTGGCAAAAGTCCTTTTCAACTCGGGATACATCGCATCGTATGCGAAAAAATCTCGAGCAAAAGGCGACGTGCTTGAACTCGGCGTTTCATATGTCGAATCAAAGCCGCGCATTACGGATGTAAAACGAGTTTCGAAGTCATCACGACGCGTTTACTGCGGCGTGCACGACATCAAGCCTATTAAAAACGGTCGAGGACTTTTGGTGCTTTCAACGCCAAAGGGAATTCTAACGGGTGACGAAGCGCGCAAAGCTCACGTAGGTGGGGAAGCGCTCTTCCAAATCTGGTAATTGTATGTCACGAATATCAAAAAACCCGATCGAGATTCCCGCTGGTGTTACTGTTTCAGTCGTTGACCATACGGTTACGGTGAAAGGTCCCAAGGGAGAACTCGTTCGAACATTTCATCCTAAGATTGCGATTGCAATGGAAGGAAACACGGTCATCTTGACCAAAAAAGGCGAAGACGTTTTCGTCCGAAGCCTCTGGGGAACGGTCGGCTCGCACATCAAGAACATGATGGCCGGCGTCGTTACGCCTTACGAGAAGAAATTGATCTTGGAAGGTGTAGGATTCAAGTCAGCAGTCGCAGGTAAAAGCCTCGACCTCGCTCTTGGATTCTCGCACCCAGTCAAGATCGAAATTCCAGAAGGTTTGACAGTCACAGCTGACAAGAACGTTATCAGCATTTCGGGAATCGACAAGGAAGCAGTCGGTCAATTTTCCGCATACGTCCGATCGCAGAAGAAGCCTGAACCTTACAAGGGGAAAGGATTCCGATACGACGACGAAGTAATCCGCCGAAAGCAGGGCAAGAAGTCTGCGTAATAGTATGAAAACGACAACTATCGAAAAACGAATCCGAAGGCACAAGCGAATCCGTAGCCGAGTCATTGGTTCAGCGGAACGCCCACGTCTCGCCGTATTCAAGTCAAACAAGTTCATGTATGCACAGTTGATTGATGATGCAGCAGGCAAGACCATTGCCTCAGCATCAGATATCAAGGATGCAAAAGGAACAAAGACGGAGCGCGCAATTGCTATTGGTAAAGCCATCGCAGGAGAGGCTTCAAAGAAAAACATTACCAGCATCGTCTTTGACCGAGGCGGATTCCGATTTACGGGACGCGTCAAGGCATTGGCGGATTCTGCTCGCGAAGCAGGACTTAACTTCTAATCCTATGGCAGAAAACACACAGACAACACAGGCTCCGTCTTCTCGGCCAGCTGCGCCAGCAGGAGGATTTCGAGGACCTCGAACAGGCGCTCCACGATCTGGTGGACGACCAGGAGGTCCCGGAGGTGATCGTCGAGGAGGTCCGCGAAAAGGCGGACGCCCGGAACGAGTAAAGCCGGAATTTGAACAGAAGACTCTCTCGATCCGACGCGTAACGCGTGTGGTTTCAGGAGGGCGACGGTTCTCATTCTCAGTGGTTCTTGCAATCGGCGACAAGCGCGGAACGATGGGTATTGGAATCGGCAAGGCCGGTGACACGACGCTCGCAATCCAGAAAGCTTACAACGATGCCAAGAAAAACATCATCAAGGTTAAATTGAATGACAAGGGAACGATCGGACATGATGTTGATGCAAAATACAAGTCAGCGCGCGTGATGCTCATGCCGAACACAGGACGAGGAGTCGTCGTAGGTTCAGCGATGCGCGTCGTCGTCGAGCTCGGCGGACTAACCGATATCACGGGTCGTGTGATGTCAGGATCAAAGAATAAATTGAACATCGCGCAGGCGACGATCAAAGCCCTCTCGACATTTGCAATGCCGAAGAAAGCTCGATCAGAAGCAACTCCTGCGGTGATCAAAGAATAATATGCAGATGCACACACTCAAACGCGCAACACCTAACACAAAGCATGTGCAGGTCGGACGCGGAGGAACTCGAGGTAAGACGTCAGGACGAGGAACCAAAGGTCAGAACGCGCGTTCAGGTCACCGAAAACGACCAGAGCTCCGAGACTTGATCAAGAAAATTCCTAAGAAACGAGGTTACGGAAAAAACCGAGCCATCTCGGCAGTTGTTCGAACCGACGCATTCGTCGTGAATCTTCGAGACCTTGAAACGAAGTTCAATGCAGGCGAGACAGTCAGCGCACAGACGCTCCTTGCAAAAGGAATGATTCGAAATGCACGAATGGCTTCAGCCGGTGTTAAGGTATTGGGAACAGGCGAGATCACGAAAGCTCTGACATTGTCAGGAGTAACGATTTCCGAATCGGCAAAGGCGAAGGTCGTTGCAGCAGGAGGAACCGTCGCGTAAACTGAACATTATGTTTCAAACATTTATCAAAAAACTGAAATCGATCTTTACTGACAAAAACCTTGTCATGCGGATCGTGTTCATTCTCGCGATCTTGATCGTGTTCCGCGCCCTTACGGCCATTCCGGTACCGGGCGTTAACGCAGGAGAGCTTGCTCAGTTTCTGTCGAACAACCAGTTCTTCGGATTCTTGAACATCTTCTCAGGCGGCGGGCTCACAAGTCTATCGATCGTACTCCTTGGAGTCGGTCCGTTCATCACGGCCTCGATCATCATGCAGCTCCTCACCCTCATGGTTCCAAAGCTCAAAGAGCTTTACCACGAGAGCGGAGAAATGGGACGGCGCCAGTTCAACCAGTACTCGCGATATCTGACGGTCATCTTGGCTATTGTCCAAGGTGCCGCGCTTCTCGCCGTTTTGGCAGGCAAGGGAATTGTTCCCGCGCTTCCAAGCCCGCAGGCGTTCATCAACATCGCGATTGTGGTTGCGGGATCGTTCCTTATGATGTGGCTCGGAGAACTTATCTCTGAGTTCGGTATCGGAAACGGTATCTCAATCATCATCTTCGCGGGAATTGTTGCTCGTATCCCGAGCGACATTTCGCAGGCGCTCTTCTCGTATGATCCGTCACAGCTTCCTCTCTATATCGGATTCGCGATTGTCGCAGTCTTGATCGTAGCGGGCGTTGTGATGATCACGGAGGCAGAGCGATTGGTTCCGGTAACGTATGCCAAGCAGCAGGCGCGGCAGGGATATGTAACGACTTCAACGTCGTCGCACATTCCGCTTCGCATGAACCAGGCAGGCGTGATGCCGATCATCTTCGCATTGTCGATTCTGATGTTCCCAAGGCTCATCGCAACAGCGATGGCGGCCTCGGTAGCTCATCCGACGCTTGCGACGATTGGTGCAGCCGTTTCGGCATTCTTGTCGAATCAGCTCTACTACGGGATCCTCTATTTCGTCCTCGTCTTCGTGTTCACGTATTTCTATACGGCGGTCACGTTCGATGCTGACGCAATGGCGACAAACCTGCAGAAGTCCGGTGCGTTCATTCCGAACGTCCGTCCAGGAGCTCCGACCGCTGAATTCGTAGGCACGATCATGTCGCGCATTACGTTCTTCGGGGGACTCTTCCTCGCAGTGATCGCAGTGCTTCCAACCATCTTCCAAGGAATCTCGGGCAACCAGAACTTGGCGATTGGAGGTACGGCCCTCTTGATTGTCGTATCGGTTATTATCGATCTTCTCAAGAAGCTTTCAGCGCAGGCGAGCATGAGCGAATACTAATTCTTTTCAAGAATACAGTGGCAAATTTCCCCAAAGGGGATTTTTGTTTTACAAAAAAATAACCTCCGAAGAGGTTATAAATAATGTGTGGTGAGTTATGCTGCCATAGGAATAGGCAGGCATTCGCTTCCGCCGACGCAGAAGAGTTCCTTGCGGATTTCTACCGCCATGTTGGTGAAATCGATGACAGGTTCATTTTCCGGTTTTGCGTTTGAAATGCAACTGGCAAACATTCTGCGCGCGGCATTAAAAAGGAAATTATATTTATTTCCCATTCCTTCAAAAGGATGATCCTGCGGCGTCATCGACATCACGGCGTTGATGTATTGTTCCCGTATCGTCTTGGGAATGAGTTCTTCACTGATAAGCTGTTCGTCGACTGCTTTGATCGTATCTGCCTTGGCTTTCAGTACGATTTCTAAAATTTCTTCTCTACTCATAGTTAAGTTTTAAAATGTGAACAATGGGTTCCAATCTATCAGAAAGGCGCTGAAAGTCAATGCAAACGCCATATTTGACTTCCTCGTTCATTCTCTATAATCTTTGATTATGACCAACGAAGAATTTAAAGCCCTTGCCGACAAGTTCGAGGACAAGACGATCACTCCGGCCGAGAAGCTCGAACTTTTAAAAGAACTTAACAGAACCGTCGATCTTATCAGGCAGGACATCGCGTCGGCCGCGGAATAACCAATAATAATCATATGGAAGGATTTTCAGGAAATAACGTCGAATCATTCGAATCCCAGATCGGAAGGGAAGAATCAAGATTCGCGCAAGGCATGAACGGTCTTGCAGGCGAAGCAGAAAAGGCTGGAGGATTTGAAATGTTAAAAAAGATTTTGGTGAGTTCGGCAGTGATGGGTTCTTTGGCAGGAGGTCTTATTTATGACGTCTATCGCCAAGGATGGGAGAATACAACTTCCGCGGAAGTTGCTATGCAAGGAGGGGGAGCAGTTTTAGCAGGTGCTCTGACAGCGCTTGGACTCTATCTTCTCGACAAAGCTTTCGACAAGAAGAAAAAATCTGCCTAAACAAAAAAGAATTCCGAACGGAATTCTT
This sequence comes from Patescibacteria group bacterium, assembly GCA_028286885.1. Classification (GTDB taxonomy): domain Bacteria; phylum Patescibacteriota; class Minisyncoccia; order Phycocordibacterales; family UBA1006; genus CAIXMG01. Next base: position 51,184 of record JAQBQS010000007.1, on the reverse strand, counting down.
TTTTGTTTTCGTGTATACTTTTCGCATGTCAGCATACATCTTCTACGGCAAAGCCGGATCAGGAAAGGGAACCCAGGCGCTCGAACTTAAAAAGTATTTGGAATTGGAAGGCAAAAAAGTTTTATATGTCGAGACCGGAAACTTGTTCCGAGAATTCGTCGCACAGAACAATACGTTCGCCGCGAAGCGCACGAAAGGCGTGATCGAAAACGGCGGACTCATGCCTGCGTTTTTCCCCGTCTATCTGTGGGCGAACCAGCTCATTGGAAATTTCGACGGAACCGAGGAAGTCATTCTCGACGGCGTTGCGCGCCGGCTTGAAGAAGCTCCGATGATCGATTCCGCACTTGACTTCTTTCAGATCGAAAACAGATTCGTGTTTCATATTCATATCACGGATGAATCGGCAATCGCGCGGTTGCAGTCTCGCAATCAGGGACGAGCGGATGATGCGTCAGTCGACAAAATTCGCGAGCGACTTTCCTTGTACCAAGAAAACACGATGCCGATCTTGGAATACTTCAAATTGAATCAAGATTACAAGTCCGTCGAGATAGACGGCGAGCCTTCAGTAGATGAAGTATTCGGCCAGATTAGGAATTCAATCAGCTAACGAAGCGGACTTGATAATCTTGACATTTTTTGATATTCTCGTGTCATGATTATTATCAAGACTCCGGCTGAAATAGAGGCGATGCGGGTTGCGGGGAAGCGCCATGCTTCCATTCTGGAGAAACTCTCGGGGCTCGTACGTCCTGGTATTTCAACGGGGGAACTTGATCGCGCGGCGGAAATGATGGTCAAGGAATACGGCGACACGCCGGCTTTCCTGGGCTACAAGCCTGATGGCGCTGACCGTCCGTTTCCGGCGACGCTCTGCATCTCGGTCAACGACGAGGTTGTTCACGGCATTCCCGATGACAACAGAATATTGAATGAGGGCGACATTGTTTCGATCGATCTGGGGCTGTGGCATGACGGCGTCGTGACGGATGCGGCCGTAACGGTTCCTGTCGGAAAAATTTCAAAACAGCTCGAGGATCTGCTTTCTGCAACCGAAGATGCTCTCGAGATCGGGATTGCGGCTGCGCAGCCGGGAGCACAGACGGGGGATGTCGGATATGCGATCGAATCATTCGTGAACAAGCGCTACGGAATCGTCCGGGAATTCTCGGGCCACGGCGTGGGGCGCATGATCCACGAGGACCCGTACATTCCGAATTTCGGAAAATCCGGCACGGGAGAGCGATTGGTTCCCGGCATGACGATTGCGATCGAACCGATGCTTAATATCGGCAAGGCGGGCATTGAGATGCTCGATGACGGATATACGGTCGTGACCCATGACGGAAAACAGAGTGCGCATTTCGAACATACGATTCTTATTACAGAAACAGGAAATGAGATTCTGACGAAAAAATAACCTTGCGCGGCAAGGTTATTTTAGTATGTGGATAACTTGACTTTTCATATATAATATGCTATATTATATACAGATAGTTTTGATTATATAACCTTCTTTTAAAACTCCATAGATATGAAAAACACGTTTCACTTCGTCATGCTGTGCTACTGGTTCAAGAATGTCAGGCATGCGGTAAAAGAATTCGGCTGGATGATCATCATCGGCTCGCTACTCAGAGATTTCCCAAGCATGTGCAAAGATATCTTGGTAAACCATATCGAGAGGCAGCAAGTCATTTACGTTCGCTAAATTTATTTTCAACTCAACAATTTTATTTAACCATTCAATAATTTAAAATGAAACCAAAAAACATCGCCTTTCTTATTGCAATCATCACGATCATGATTTTCCTTTTCAAGGTTCCCGTCGGCAATGTGCTGCTCGTAGCTACGATCGCGTTCGTAGTCGTGGCAGCGCTCAACTGGAACAGTTCGGACAAGGTCGTATCAATCAGTATACTGATGATGGGTCTTGCAGTCGGATGCTTGCTACGGACATTTTTGGACTACGCCCGGGCCTTCGACAACATCGGCATCCAGCTGGCCAGCTATGATTTCATAAAAGAACTCATCTCTCTCGTCGTTTGCTTTGTTGTGTTCTACTTCTCGCATAAAAAAGATGTAGAAGCGGCAAAGCAGAACGAGGCTAAGCTTCAAAACAAGTAGGCTGTCGTCCTCGGCTTATTAAACCCATGCAACGCATGGGTTTTTCTTTTGGACTTTGATATAATTTAGGCAATGAATCCCACCTCAAATTTCGAAGCCGCATTCCAAAATAAAAGCGTCCAGTTCAAGTCTCCCGAAGAGGAAGTCGCGTTTTTGCGCGAACAGCTCAAGATGCACCAGGAGCAGATGGTGGCTTCGGGAATGGAATCCAAAAAAGAAGATGCTGCAAGAGATTTGATAGACGCTTACAAATCCGCTCCGACAACCGAAGTCTTGCATCCGAAACAGATGATGCCGGCGGATCATGTTGAGGGAATCGTTTTGAAACTGCGGCCCGAGACGCATGACGGCACGATGGGCGAACTCATGGGAATCATGATGGAGAAGGGAATTAAGAATGCGCTCGACATTGTCGCCAAGATGAACAACCCGCATATCGATGACGACTTCCTGCGCTTCCTCGTGCAGTATCTTTCGAGCTATCACGAAATTCCGGGGCTGAAGCCCAACACGGAACTCTTCAAGGAGATCAACGCGCGGCTTTTCGAAGTGACGCTTCCTCGTCCTGAAGAAGGAGTCCAAAAAACGTTCAAGGATCTGACGTCCGCCATGGAACAGTTTTTTGCGGGAATGCAGGCGATCGGCCCAGGCGAGAATCCCGACCGCAACTGGTACACAATCGAGATCGCGCTTTCCAATGCATCTGACGAAGTCGTGTTTTATATCTCTGTTCCACGCGACCGTTCTGACACGTTTGAGAAAGTCATGCTCGGATTGTATGCGGACGCGAAGATCGCCGAGATTACCGACGACTACAATATTTTCAACGAGCAGGGAGGCGCGGCGGGATCGTACGCGAAATCTTCGAGTTCTGACTTGATGACGATCAAGACGTACGACTCGTTCTCAACCGATCCGCTCGACGTCGTTTTGAACGTGTTCTCGAAACTCGACAAGCAGGGCGAAGGCGCTGCGATCCAGTTCACGATCCGTCCCGCAGGCGACACGTTCATCCGCCAGTACGGAAAGATTCTCGACCGCTTGCGCAAAGGCGACAAATTCTCCGAGATCAAGGATGAAATCGAGAACCCGTGGGCGCACGAGGCGAAAGGATTCGGAAAAGCCGCACTATCGCTTTTTAAGTCGGAAGAGAAAAAGCCCGACGAGCCCAAGGCGACCAAATATGTCGACGAGATTGCGATCGCATCGATTACCGAAAAGCTGAAGTCGAGCGTGATTGAGACGAACATCAGAATCATCGCGAGCGCGCAGAACCAGCCGCGCGCCGAGGCGATCTTGCACGAGCTTGAGTCCGCCTTTTATCAGTTTTCAAATACGACCGGAAACGGCATCGCCTTCAAGAGCGTCGGCGGACGCGACTTGATGCCGTTTTTCCACGAGTTTTCTTACCGCGAGATGCAGCAGGACAAGCTGCTTCATTTGAATTTTCACGAGCTTGCGAGCCTTGTCCACTTTCCGGCGCTTACCAAGGATAGTCCGCAGCTCAAGCAGGCAAAATCAGGTTCAGCTCCGGCACCGCTCGACATGGGCACCAAGGGAATCCTTCTCGGTACGAACGTCTTCCGAGGCAAGGAAACGCCGATCTACTTCTCGCCTGCCGACCGCTTGCGTCATTTTTACACAATCGGCCAGACCGGTGTCGGTAAGACGCAGATGTTCTTGAAAATGATTATTCAAGACATCAAAAACGGCGACGGATGCTGCTTCATTGATCCGCACGGATCCGACGTCCAGACGATCCTCGCCAACATTCCGCCGGAGCGCATGGACGATGTCATCTACTTCGATCCGTCGTACGTCGAGCGCCCGATGGGGCTTAACATGCTCGAGTACGATGTCACGCGCCCGCAGCAAAAGTCCCTTGTGATCGGCGAGCTCCTCGGCATCTTCGACAAGCTGTTTGACATGAAGGCCCAGGGAGGTGCGATGTTCGGACAGTACTTCCGAAACGCGGCACTCCTCGTGATGAGTTCGCCCGAGCTTGGGAACACCCTGATGGAAATTACGCGCGTGCTCGCGGACAAGGCGTTCCGCGACATGAAGCTTTCTCACTGCAAGGACCCTCTTGTCATTGAATTTTGGAAAGCCGCCGAGAAGACGACGGGGGACCAGGGGTTGGAAAACTTCGTGCCATACATTTCCGGAAAGTTCGACGACTTCATCTCAAACGAATTCATGCGGCCGGTGGTTCTACAGGAAAAGTCCGCATTCAATTTCCGCGACGTGATGGACAACAAGAAAATTCTTTTGGTCAACTTGTCCAAAGGACTTCTTGGTGAGAAGAACGCGAACTTGATCGGCCTCATCATGATCGGAAAACTTCAGATGGCGGCGATGTCCCGCGCGGACAGTGCGGACTTGTCGCAGTTCCCGCCGTTTTACGTCTACATGGACGAGTTCCAAAACGTGGTAACGGAATCCATTTCCGCCATTTTGTCGGAGGCGCGAAAATACAAGCTGTCGCTCAACATGACGCATCAGTATTTGGAACAATTGCCACCTTACATCAAAGGCGCCGTGTTCGGAAACGTCGGAACGATGGGATTCTTCCGCATTAACGACGAGGATGCCAAGTTCGTCGAGCCTCGCATCAAGCCGCAGTTTTCGAAGGATGACATTATCAAGCAGGACAACTTCAACAACATCATGAGCATGTTGGTCGATGGAAAACCTGCCGGCGCGTTCAACATGAACACGATCTTCGACGGCTATGCGCCGAAGGGAAATCCGGAGCAGATTGCTGCAGTCAAACAACTGTCGTATCTCAAATATGGTCGCGATCGGGCGGATATTGAGCAGGAGATTTTGAATAAGTTTAAGGCGAATAACGGATAAAACCCTTCCAAAAGAAGGGTTTTTGATACTTGACTTATCTCATATTATATGCTAATATAAAGGTATATTTCTTCATCAATAAAATAAATCAAAAATGAAAAACCCTATTATTGTATTTTTCGCAATGACAGTGCTTGCTTCATGCAGCACTAAAAAAGAACCAGTTCAACCACAAAACGGAAACGGTATCGAGCTGACAAATGTCTCGGAATTCGATTCCAGAGCTTGCGCAGACTTGTTTCAAGTAGTGCTTGACGATATGTGCCGAATACACGCTGGTCGTAATGATACGGTCGGTAAAGATGTAAACTATCAGTTTACCGTAAGAAATGGATCCGACACTATCATTCTTAGTTTTTTTAAATGCCCAATAGGAATGACTGTGGATATTCAATCTTCTGACTATCACAACATGTCTTCCTTTGTGAGCGGAAACAATTACCAGGGGGGCTATTATTACAATACTGCCGAGAAAACAAAAGGAAAAAAGCTTTTGGACTTTTATTCAGATGTAAAAAAGTTAGCGAATTTGTACGAAAAGCAAAATCATTAAACTCCTTCAAAAGATTTGAATTGTTACAAAACGGCTCGCCCAGAGCCGTTTTTTTGCATAAAAAATTTCTTCCCGCTACAATGCAGATATGAAAACAAACAAAAAGATATTGTCGGTCATCGGAGTTCTTGTAATTATTCTTGCGGCCGCATGCGTTGCGCTTGCTTTGAATAATCGGCACCAGTCCGCGCCCTTGTCGCAGAACCAGCAAGTTGCGGACGAGGCCGTTTCCTCGGCGATTGCCGCGCATGATACGGCAACGAAACCGCAACCTGTTTCCAAGAAATCAGTTGCAAAGCCGACAAAGTCCGTGGCTATGCAGTTAGCAGAACGGTCGCCATCGTTTCTCGACGGAACGAGCTATCAGCTCGCGTCAATTGACGGACACTCTGTTTCACCCGGCGCAAGCTACGTTGTCGGATTCAAGGACGGTCGCATCAACGCGAAGTTCTGCAATTCGATGGGAGGCGCGTTTACGCTTGCAAACGGCGTGATCAAGGCAAACCTTGTCAGCACGATGATGGCATGCCAGAGCCCGGCCGACAGCATGCAATCGGAAAGCTCGTTTGGGAAGCTTCTCGGAAACGGAGCCAAGCTCACGATGGAAGGGAACTCCTTGGTTCTGGCAGGAAACGATGGAACGGTTATGTCGTTTGTCAGAATTTTTGCGCAATAAGTAACAAAAAGCCCTTCATCTAAGGGCTTTTTGTTACTTGACTTTTATATTTATAAATGCTATTATATAAGTGAGAATTCATTATCTAATTAAATAGTTTAAATATGTATCCGGCAATCATCTTATCAAATTTATTTTCTTTACGAAGATTTCCTCAGATAAACAAGGAAGACCTTCAGCCTGAAATTCAAAAAACAGCTTCCGAAATAGTAGAAGCTGAACAAGAATTCAAATTGCTTCAGTCTGATTTTGTCCGAATGATAATCGGCTTTGCGCTAGTCATTGCCTCTTATGCAATTCTTCACTTCATTACGAGAGAAATTTTTTCAGATTTCTCGAACATAATGAATGTTAGCGTGGTGCTGTTGATGCAAAAAGGCCTGGATATTCTTTTCTCCATTGTTGCGATAGTCATGTTTCTTTTAATGGGTATTATATACATGAAAGTATGGGCATATGCTCTTTCGCAATCAGAGAACAGAATATACCTTTCGCATTTGCAGAATCAGTTGTAATGGTTAGTTAAAACGGCTCTAGATAGGGCCGTTTTTTATATGGACATGGTTACTTGACTTACTTAAATATAAATGTTACCTTAAATCGAAACAAATTTTTTAATCAAAAACAAAAAACATGAGAAATGTATTCTTGGCATTCCTGGCGGCTGCCGTATTGTGCAGCTGCAGCCGAAACGTGAAAGCGTCAAAGGAACTGGCAGAAAAGGCGGGGATGGAGCACTTTGAAAAAGCGAAAGCCACAGAGCTCGCCAATGATTTCAAGTCAAAATTGGCAATGCTGCAGCGCATTCAAAAAGCGGCAGGCATCGAACAGACGAAAGAATTTCCGGTGTCATTCGGATCGCGCAGCACAGTGAATCTTTGCTTCGTAGTCCTCGATGACGGATTTGCAATCGGTACAAGAAGGCAGGGCATCACGACCGGCGAGCATACCTTTGTCTATTCGGAAAAGGACAGTACCGGTTTTTACTTCAACGGAAAGGAAGCGCAATACAAAATGGACTTCAAGAGTTTTTCTGGAGAAGTAGATCAGCTGGTCAGCCTTTATGACGAACAGCATCCGTTGCGCAGAGCATCTCTCTAAATTTACAAACGGCTCCCGCGAGCCGTTTTTTTTGCATAAAAAAATCTTTTCTGTAGAATGTGAGACACATGAACACCAAAACGACAGCGCTTAAACTCGACGTAAAAAAGTCATATGCCGGACTCGGTTTGTTTGCAGGCGAGGCGATCAAGAAAGGAACCAGGATCATCGAATACGTCGGCGAAAAAATCACCGCCGAGGAGGCCAACAAGCGGGGAGGAAAATATCTCTTTGAAATCAACTCGAAATGGACGATTGACGGCACGACACGCAAGAATACAGCGCGTTATGTAAATCACGCCTGTAAGTCCGCCGCCAACTGCGAGGCGGAAAACAAAGGCGGCCGCATTTTCATCATCGCCAAGAAAAACATCGCGCAGGGCGACGAATTGACGTACGACTACGGAGAAGAATACTTCGACGAGCATATCAAGCCGCACGGATGCAGATGCGTAGAGTGCAAACCAATTTAGTACCCCCTCGGCCTTCGGCCACTCCCCCTAAAAGGGGGAGACACTTCCATTTGGTTATTTTCAAAATCTAGCGTTCAGGCAAATCACAACCTTCAGTAAATACGAAGTTGTCCCCTCCTTTTAGGAGGGGTGCCTCGGCCCTGCGAGGCGGGGTGGTATTGGTCTTCTTGACTATTTCTCCTAAAGGGAGTATTCTTGTCTTATCAGAGCCCTCACGGGCTTTTAAAAAAGCTTAAACTCATTTAACCATTCACCTCTATGAATTTTATCAAAGGACTCCAGACTGAATACGGAAAGCTCGTTTGGCCGAAGCCGGCAGAGGCCTTTGGCTTGGCTGCAATCGTCATCGTCATTGCGGTTGTCATCGGCTACTACCTCGGAGCGCTCGACGCATTCTTTGCGATGGTATTGCGAGCAATTATCGGCTAATTTTCTTTAACATCTATGGCACGACAAGATACCCATCAGGAGCGCGCATGGTTTGCGATCCATACCTACGCCGGGTATGAGAACGCGGTAGAGCGAAACTTGAAGCAGCGCGTGGAATCCCTCGGCATGCAGGACAAGATTTTCAACGTGCTCGTTCCGACCGAAAAAGTCATCAAGGTCAAAAACGGAAAGCGCGTCGAAGTCGACGAAAAATTCTATCCCGGGTACATTCTCGTGGATATGATCGTAACGGACGACTCGTGGTACGTGATTCGAAACACGCCGCGCGTGACAGGATTCGTAGGTTCGGGCACCGTTCCGGTTCCGATGCGCCAAGAAGAAATCGATGCCGTCATGGCGCGCATGAAGATCGGCGACACGAAGCACAACATGGTTGTCGCGGTCGGAGATCTCGTCACGATTTCAGAGGGTGCGTTTAAGGACCAGGAAGGCAAAGTATCCGAGGTTGATGCGGAACGGGGCAAGGTTAAAGTTCTCGTTTCGATGTTCGGACGCGAAACGCCGTTCGAGCTCGACTTCTCACAGGTGAAAAAAATGTAAATCCGCAATGCGGATTTTGTTTTTTCTTGAATATGTGGTATTGTTTTAAAAAACCAAATATATGAAAAAAGCTTTACATTATGAACGTACAACGGTACTCGGTTCGCTTCCCATGCCTGCCATTTTGCTGATCGCGGGATGGAAGGCGCTCATCGCTTACAAGGCTTGGGGCTTAAAGACAGCCCTAGTCCTTATTCTGATCTTTCTCTTCTGCATGTTCGTAAGATTCATGCTTCAGAGAATGTCCAGGAACAAGATGACGTCGAGTGAGGATATTTATACCCCACCTGGATGAACCTTATATCAGGGCGCCCGAGCAGTAATTTAAAATCCCCGCACAGCTCGGGGATTTTTTTGACAAAAAAATTAAATAATGCTAAGGTATTCTCGTTACGCTGATTATCAATTGCGCAGCTTCACGCACAATTTGAAACTTATTACATGGCTAAAAAAATCACCAAGACAATTAAAATGCAGATCGCAGGCGGGAAGGCGACACCAGCCCCACCTCTCGGACCGGTCCTCGGACAGGCCGGCGTCAACATCGGAGAATTCGTAAACCAGTTCAACGGGATGACCCGCGAAAACATGGGCGAGATGGTATCAGTTTTGATGACCGTCTACGATGACCGATCATTTACATTCATCTTGAAGACCCCTCCGGTTTCAGCGCTCCTCAAAAAGTTCGCTAAAGTCGACAAGGGATCAGGAACAAATGCCAAGAAAAAGGCCGGTTCAATCACGGACGCGCAGCTGACGGAAATCGCAACAATCAAGTTGCCGGATCTCAACGCTCGCACCGTCGACGCTGCCAAGAAGATCGTTGTAGGTTCTGCGCGGTCAATGGGCATCGAAATCAAATAGTTCGATCCAAAAAATTCCCGAGAGGGGATTTTTTGACATATTTGAGATACGTTTTCTTGGTTTTAAACAACTTGCTTTTATAGCTTCCAGGAGTAGGATGGCGGATATGACAGGCGCTTATTTCGTCAATCCCGGAGACCTTGAGGCACTGGCCGCGGAGCTGCGCAGCCAGGGAAGGAAACTCGTCCTTACGCAAGGAGTTTTTGACCTGGTCCATATCGGGCACTCCAAATATCTCCAAAAGGCAAAGGAGCTGGGCGACGTCCTGATCGTCGGGGTTGATTCCGACGCGATGACCAAGAAGCGGAAAGGAAACCACCGCCCGATCGTTCCTGAAAAAGAGCGCGTTTCAATGATCTGTTCTCTGCGATGGGTGGATTTTGTGACTATCCGCGACGAAGTGGACGATTTGGGCAGCCTGGTCCGCAAGCTCACGCCCGATGTATTCGTCATTTCGAGTTCGACGAAGGACACTGAAAATTTCGAACAGGCGATTCGTCAGGAACACGGTGCGTACTGCAAGCAGATCGTATGCCTCGAGCCTCAAGCGCAGACCTCGACAACGGCGCGTATTCGTGATATTGTCGAGTCAGGAAGCATCGACAAGATGCTTGATCTTTCGCAGGATCTCGAAAATGTTTTTTCAAAGCATAATATTTCATTTAAAATCAATAAAAATTAAAAACAACAAAATGGGAGACAAGAAAAAGAAAGGACTTTTTGCATACGTGCCTTGTATCCATCAGGGATATCTCGATTTTTTTGAAAAACACCTGAAGGATGGCGACGAGCTGTACCTCCTGAACGTGAAAGAAATTGCCAAGAGGGGCAAGATTTCCGAACTCGAGCATTTTGAGAGAGATCTTCGCGCGGTAAGCACGGACCTCGTCTTTGAATGGTTGAAGCTTTATTTCGCCGAGAAAAAAATCAAAGTCCACGTCGGAATCTTGAAGATGATCGATTCAGTAAAATTTTATGCTGAACACCATGTACAAAAGTCAGAAGCAATCGTAATGCCGGATGACGATGTTACGGCCTTGATTTTGGACAAGATGCCGCATCTGCGCGAGCATACGACTCTCGAGAGGATGTTCCTGAGATGGGACATGAAGGCGACTCTTCTGAAACATCAGGTTGCCGTTGCGCAGATTTCCGAACGCGATCTTCCTGAAAAGGTGGTTGCCGAATTGAAAAAGCAGGTGCTGAAATCGCACGATTGGTGGCGCCAGACAGGAACGGTCATCTTCGACAGCGAAGGGAACATCCTGGTCGGCGCCTACAACAGGCATTTTCCGAACGATCTGGCATTGAACGTCTTCGGCGACACGAGGTTTAATTTCACTCCGGGCGTCGGATTGGATTATTTCACCTCGATCCATTCCGAAGCCGCCGCGATCGTCGCATCGACCCGCACGGGAAAGCCCCTTGTCGGGATGAGTATGCTCGTATCGGACTTTCCATGCGCCAACTGCGCTCGGCTGGTTGCGGGTACCGGCATCAAAACCCTGTACTTCGTGAAAGGATATTCCAATATCGACGGGCAGAAGGTGATCGAGGATGCGGGGATTGAAATCAAACATGTTCTTTTTGAGGAATAAAAAACAACCCTTGCCAATGGCAAGGGTTTTTAAGTTAGAGCGGCGTAGGAATGGTCGAGAACGATCTTATGTGAGGATTGTAATCGCTTATCAAAAAGTTCTCTTTTCTAAATTCCTGCAGTCTGTCAGTAGGGGAAGTTTCAGCAAGATCAATCGTCGGAAACGTTCTCGGTTCGTCTTGCAGAAGTTCTTCAACGTAAGGAAGCTGCGACTCGTAAATGTGCGCGTCCGAAATGTAATAGACGTACTTGTCGAACACATACTCGTATCCGAGGATCCGTTCCAGCTCGAGACCGAGTGCGGCGTATTCAATAATGTTGAAGGGAAGACCGACCGGAGCATCCGCGCTCCGCTGCTTATGTTCCAAAATGAACGTCTTGTCCTCTTGGAAGATATGAACGTGTACCCATCCGTGACAAGGCGCCGTCACGACCTTTCTCGGGAATTCAGCGTTGGCGTTGCATGTGAAGTAAGGTATCCAGGGGTCGAGAACATGCGTACGCAGATGCGGCATTTTTCTGATCTGATTGACCAGATTGTCGACCTGGTTGAAAGGAATTCCGTATGGCGTTGGCACCGCCGTCCATCCGGGACCGTATGAACCGGGACCGAGGTCGCCGGCTTCCAGTCCGAAAATTCTGCATTTCTCTTCCGTAACCGTTCCCTCCCATGCGACTTTCGGTCCGCCGAAGCTTACGAATTCATCGAGCGTCCGGGCTCCGTTTAAAAACGCGACAAGCTCCCCAATCGCGCCTTTCCAGTTCCTGGACATGTCGCGTTCAGTAATGACAGGAAAGCCGTTTTTCATGTCGAATTCCATGCGATGTCCTACCAGCCGCCATGCCGCCTGTCCGTGGATGGGCATCATCTTTTTTCCTTTTTCAAGAATGGTTTTCAACAGGTTGCGATACTGTTCGTCGGGAACTCTCTCGCTTGTCGGTAAATAATAATGTTTTTGCATTCAGTTTAGTTTTTGATTTGAAAAATAAATTTCTCGTTCTTCGCAGGCGACAGAAGCCATGCATCAATTCCATTGAGGGTATCGAAACGGATGCAGATTGCTCCGCCGCCGATTTGGAATTTTTTGGCGATCCCTTCAACCGTCGTCCGGAATTCTTCCCATTCAAGGGGTGTGAGATTCCAAATGTCGCAGAGAGGTTCGTTTTTGAATTCCATTTTAAAGACAAGCCTTTGATCGGTTGACGTCCTTACGTTCCAAAATTTGTTTTGAAACTGAACGTCTTCGCGCAGCTCCTGGTTGAAGCCAGGCGTGGAAGGCATGCCATCGCGAGGGCCTACGAAAAAATCGACGGTCTCTTTTTGGACGGCCTTGATCAGATGTCCGTGCAGGTGGGTGACGGTCGTCCCTGAAATTTCAGGGACGCCGAATCTCATGCAGAACGCGCCTTTTCGGATCGAATGATCGTGCGTAAGCGTCCTGACCGTTTCCATCAATCCATGCCATTCTTCTTTTTCAAGTTCGAACGGCGTCTTGATGTTGCGCTGGCAGATTGCCACGAAATGATTCTGCGAGGAAGGCAGCGGCCAAAGGTTCGGCATTGCGTACCAAGACTCGCTCTCAAGGATGATCTTGTTGTAGATTTTTTCGCCGCCTCTTTCTACAAAAATCTGTTCCACTATTGTGCGGTCGAACGGATCCTTGCCTTGGCTTAGAAATTCTTCCACGATCGCTTTTTGATCAGGATCGCGGGAATTATCGGGAGTTGTTGTGCTCATGTTTATAAAGTTTTGTTAGGAAATTTGTTCCCACACACAGTACTCTTTTAAGGCTTTTTGTCAAGAAAAAGCCGTCCCGGAGGACGGCTTGGCATTATATGACAGGAACCTTCAATTGACCCTTGTTGACGTAATCGGCGAAATTGAATTTCACTCCGGTCGGACCTTCGGTGAATTCGTATTCTTCAGCAAGGAAAAAGTTTTCAGGGATCTCCACAAAAACGTCCGCTTCCTTATCGCCGGAGATTTCAGTTGCGTAAATCATATCGCAGTAAGGAAAAAGGAGTTTGTAGATCTCGCCTCCTCCGATCACCGCAATATGCTTGTCCGGGAAAACTAATGTGAGCCATGCGATGGCGCGAAAGACATTGCTGAACGCGTAGACATCCGGCTCATTTTTGAAGAGTTCAGGATTTCTCGTAATGACTACGTTGATCCTATCGGCGAACGGGCGGAATTTCGGAGGAATGCTATCCCAATTTTTTCTTCCCATCAGGACAATGTGCCCTACTGTCAGTTTTTTAAATCGATCCATGTCGCCGGGAAGCTCCTTTGATTTGTATAAAAGGTCGTTCTTGAATCCTATCCCGCGGCTCTTTTTTAAAAAATACAGCACGGAGTAGATTCGTTGCTTGTGTTCATCCATCGGTTATTTTTTTTAAGTTATGAAAATTGAAGTGATCTCAATCGGTTTCCGTAACCTTATCTTACGGACGCAAGCATGTCAAGGTGCCTTTTTTCTCGGCCAAAATATGCTATTGTAGCGTCATGACCATCCGCCAAAAACTCCATACGGCACTTGCCGAATCACTGAAAAATCTCGGTGCGGAAAATGTTTCCTTTTCGTTGGAACATCCGACGGAACTCTCGCACGGGGATTTCGCGACGAACGCGGCGCTCGCCTCGGCTAAAGTTCTTGCCAAGAATCCGCGCGAGGTCGCAGACGCATTGGTGCAGGAATTGAAAAATCAAAATATTGCAGAACTTGAAAGCGTTCACGTTGCAGGTCCCGGTTTTATCAACTTCAAACTCACTGATTCTTATTTTCAAGAATTGAACAAGACTGTTTTTCTTGAACAAGAAAACTTCGGAAAATCCGGCGTGCATCTTGGCAAAAAAATCCTTGTCGAGCATTCAAGCCCAAATCTGTTCAAGCCGTTTCATATCGGGCACATGATGAACAACGCGATCGGGGAGTCGTTGGTGCGCATTATGAAATTTTCGGGCGCAAACGTCATTCCCATTTCGTTTCCGTCAGACGTAGGTCTCGGCATCGCCAAGGCGATCTGGAGCGTTATGCAGCAGGAACACGCCTTCTTGTACGACGATTCTGCTTCTCTTGAATCTAAAATGAAATTCCTCGGCGAGTGCTACGCAGCGGGAACACGCGCGTTTGAGGATAATCCTGAAACGGTTTCCGAGATCCGCAAAATCAACGAGGAAATTTATCGCGCCGAAAATACTCCGGCATTCGAACTTTATCTCCATACGAAAAAACTCAACGTTCACTATTTCGAGAATACTGTTGCACGCCTCGGTTCGCATTTTGATTCGTATATTTTCGAATCCGAAGCCGGCATCGTTGGTGAGAAAATTATTCGCGAGCATATCGGAAACGTTTTCAAGGAGAGCGAAGGGGCGGTCATTTATGTTCCCGAAGAATCGACGCACCTTCCGACGCTCGTCTTCATGACGAGCGAAGGTCATCCGACGTACGAAACAAAAGACATGGGGCTTCTCTCGATCAAGTTCGACCGATATAATCCTGATCTCTCCGCGATCGTAACGGACGCGCACCAGGTTCCGCATTTCGACGTCGTCGTCGATGCCGCTTCGAAAATTCATTCAGAGTGGAAGGAAAAGTCGGTGCATGTTCCTCACGGACGCATGAGTTTCAAGGGCCAGAAAATGTCTTCGCGTTTGGGCGGCGTTCCTCTTGCAACCGATGTTCTTGAAACGGTTCTTGCCGAAGTCGAAGAACGATCGAAGGGGCGAGAAAACACGAGCACTGCGGAAAATGCCGATGCTATCGCCATTGCCGCGATCAAGTTTTCAATTCTGCGAACCAAGCCCGGCCAGAACATCAACTTCGATCCTGAAACCTCGCTCTCGTTCGAAGGAGATTCCGGTCCGTACTTGCAGTACACGCATGCGCGCATTGCGAGTCTTCTCGACAAGGCTGCCGGACTCGGCATTGCTCCGGCGTACAAGGCGGGTGAGCCAGCAACTGACTTGGAACGCATTACGATGCAGTTCCACTCGGTCGTCGAAAGCGCGATTTCAGAATTTGCTCCGCAGCACGTTGTGACGTATCTCGTCGAATTGTGTCGGACATTCAACTCGTTCTACGGTGCGAATAAAATCGTCGACGAGAGCGACCAGGAAACTTCGGCTCATCGCCTCGCGGTCGCAAAGGCTGCGCAAATCGTTTTGAAAAACGGACTCGGCCTTCTTGGCATCAAGGCGCCGGAGAGAATGTAAAAAACACCCGCGCGGGTGTTTTTTAAAAATGCCAATGGAACGGATTGAACAAGACAAGTGCGGTCAGGACCGCCCAGATGAAATAGAACAGAACGTTGTTCCAGAGGTTTCTCTTGAACGCGCTGCCGATGACGAGCGCGATCGCGCCTGCGAGGTTCGCGATGTAGAACAGTTTTCCTTGGAAGGGGATGACGTGGAAGAGGGTAAGTCCGTATGCGGAGAGGATGGCGATGGTTCCGAACCATTCGATGAAATTTGAGAAGACTTCGAGCATGGGGACATTCTAGCAACTTGGAAAAATTGGCGCAAGAAAAACCAAGTATCGTCTTGTCTTCTCGTCAACGCCGTGATATTGTTTCACCATACAGCGACAAGGGACTAATCACCCCTTTGCTCCGGGAAGAATGGCATATGCCAAGTAGAACCCGGCGGGCACGCCCGTCACAGCCGTAACGAGAAGCAACCAAGGTGGTACCACGATTTCTTGCAAAGAAAGAAACTCGTCCTTGAAGCATGACTGTTAAGTCGTGTTTCGCGGATGAGTTTTTGTTTGCGGATTTTAAGCCTTATGAAGAATCATGCCTAATGTGACAAGAGGCCACAGGAAGACATAAGAAGCTTTCTTTAAGCGGGAGACATTCCCCAGCAGGGTGTCCCTTGTTACGTAGCTCGACGCTAAAGTATTATGGCCTATTCCAATCCAAACGATGCAGATCAGAATAATCAAGAGAATAGTATTTGTTTCCATTGCTATTAATTTTGTTTAAGAAGAGTTTACTATATTATTTAAGTAATGTCAAGTATTATGAACCCCAACCTACAAAAATCTCCAAACGCCGAAAACGAGGAAAAGATCCTCGCGTTTTGGCGAGATAACAACATCTTCGAAAAGGCTGTCGAGAAAGACGCCCCGATGGGAGACTTCAATTTCTTCGAGGGACCTCCGACCGCCAACGGAAAGCCCGGCATCCACCACGTTGCGGCCCGCTCGTTCAAAGACATCATTCCTCGCTACAAAACGATGCGCGGATTTTCGGTGAAACGAAAAGCGGGATGGGACACGCACGGCTTGCCTGTGGAGCTTCAGGTGGAAAAATCTCTCGGCTTGAAATCGAAAAAAGAAATCGAGCAGTACGGTGTCGCCGAGTTCAACCGCAAATGCAAGGAATCCGTATGGACGTACAAGGAGGAATGGGAGAAATTGACCGAACGCATGGGATTCTGGCTCGACATGAAGAATCCGTATGTGACGTACGAGAACTCGTATATCGAAGCTTTGTGGTCAATCGTAAAACGAGCCGACGAGCGCGGACATCTCTATAAAGATTTCAAGGTGGTTCCTTGGTGTACAAGATGCGGGACGGGATTGTCATCGCATGAACTCAACCAGCCGGGGGCATACAAGGACGTGAAGGATCTTTCGGTAACAGTTAAATTTAAAGTAAAAGCAGGCGCTAAAATTTCATTCTTTAAATCCGATAAACCCTACATTGTTGACTTTTTAAATGGAGGATCGATTATTACTCACACTTCTAATCCAGATTTTACAACAAAGGTTGATGCTTTAACTACAAAAGATTTTTTCATACTTGCATGGACAACAACACCTTGGACTTTACCTGGGAATGTTGGATTGGCAGTGGGTAATAATATCGGGTATGCATTTTACTATTCAAAACATAAAGACGAACTCTATCTTTTCAGTCAGGCCTTTGAAGAAAAAGCCAAGAAAGAAATAGAAGATCTTGAAAAAGTTTCGACAACTAAAGGTGAATGGTTAGTAGGATTGCAGTACGAATCATTGTATCCATTTATGATGGATCTGCTTCCCGAGCACCAGCATGCAAAACGAGAGAACGCGTACAAGGTGTACGCGGCGGATTTCGTGACGACGACAGACGGAACGGGAATCGTTCACACGGCCGTGATGTACGGAGCTGATGACTTCGAACTTGGAACAAAAGTCGGACTTCCGAAATTTCATCTTGTAAACGAAGAAGGGAAATTTATTGAGGGCTGCGATACGGAGAATTTGAAATTGTCAGGACGATATGTAAAAGAACACGATGAGAACGGCAAGCCGACGCTCGCAGTGGACATCATCAACGACCTTACTGCGCGCGGACTCTTGTTTAAGAAGGAGAATTACACGCACAGCTATCCGCACTGCTGGCGATGCGATACTCCTCTGATCTATTACGCGAGAACGTCGTGGTACTTCAACATGTCGAAATTGCGACAGCAGCTTCTCGACGCAAACGAGAAAATAAATTGGGAACCTGATCATATCAAGGAAGGCCGCTTCGGCGAGTGGCTCGATGGAATCAAGGACTGGGCGATTTCGCGCGACCGCTATTGGGGAACGCCTCTGCCTGTTTGGGAGACGGGAGATAAAAAACATAAAGTCATCATCAGCGGCATCGATGACTTGAAAAAATATGCCAAGAAGTCAGGGAATAAATACCTCGTTGTTCGCCACGGCCAGGCACAAAGCAATGTAAATCGGGTCTGGGATTTTACGGGTGATCCGGACAATCATTTGTCGGATCTTGGCAAGGAACAGGTTGCAGCAGCAGCTGAACTTCTCAAGAAAGAATCTATTGATCTCGTTATTGCGTCACCAATTGTTCGCGCACGCGAAACAGCTGGAATCATTGCAAATCACATCGGCTATGATGAAACATCAATGGTTATTGATGAACGTGTTGCCGAATGGAAAGTCGGGCCGCAATTTCAAGGAAAAAATCTCGATTCTTATTTGGAAATCCGAAACGCATCTGCGAACAGGTACGAATTCAAGGCCGAAGGCGGCGAGTCATTCGACGAAGTCATCAAGCGATGCGGCGAATTCATGTACGACATTGATTCGAAATATCAAAACAAGACTATTTTGATCGCTTGCCATAATTCAACAGCGAGAGCCCTTGAACTTGTCTGCAACGGATTTACATTTGGAGATTTGCTCAAGCTTGAGCCGAAAGAATTTCCATTTAACAATGCAGAAGTTCGTGCGCTTGAATTTAGTCCTGTTTCGCACAACGAAAATTACGAGCTCGACTTTCACAAGCCTTACATCGACCAAGTCGAGTTCGAACTTGACGGAGAAAAATTGTATCGAACGCCAGAAGTCATGGACGTATGGTTCGACTCGGGAAGCATGCCGATCGCGCAGCATCACGTGTTGGGCGAGCCTGTAAACTTTAGTCCGTTGCCGGCTGATTACATCGCCGAAGGAGTCGACCAGACGCGCGGATGGTTCTATACTATGCACGCAGTCGCCAATATGCTCCATGATACTCCGACGGAAGCTTACAAAAACGTGATCTGCATGGGACTGCTTCTCGACGCGACGGGCGTCAAAATGTCCAAGTCTCGCGGCAACATCGTGGAGCCGTGGGCGATGTTCGACAAGTACGGAGCCGACGTCGTCAGGTTCTGGTTCTATTCGGTCAACCAGCCGGGGGAATCGAAGAATTTCGACGAGAAGGGATTGGACGAGGCAAACAAAAAGGTCTTCAATCCGCTCCGCAACGTCGTGTCGTTTTACGAAATGTACAAGGATAGCCAAGATTTCAGCGGAGATGAGTACAACCCTTACTCGGCCAAGAATGCGAATGTTTTGGATTTGTGGATTCTTGCAAAATTCCACGAACTTTCGAAAACAGTTACGGAAGGATTGGAACAGTATCAGCCCTTGGAGCCTTCGCGGGCGATCCGGGATTTCATCGGAGAACTCTCGACGTGGTATATCCGTCGAAGCCGCGAACGGTTCAAGAGCGACGATGCGATGGATCGAGGGATAGCGCTTCGCACGACGCGCATCATCTTGAAAAATCTGTCTGCGCTTATGGCTCCGTTTACGCCATTTATCGCCGAGGAAGTCTGGCAGAAGACGAACTGGCATGAGGAAGAGCATTTGAAATCCGTTCATATGGCGCAGTGGCCGGTCCGGGCTCGCGATGCCGTAGGTTTCGAACATACGCTCGCGCCGATGGAACAAGTCCGAGAACTCGTAACACTCGGACTGGAGGCTCGTGCGAAGGCGAATATCAAAGTGCGCCAGCCGCTCGCATCAATGAGCGTTTCTCGAACGTATATCGGTTCGGAACTCGAAACGAGCAAATCGTTCCTCGACATTCTGCGCGACGAGCTGAACGTCAAGGAAATCGTCTTTGATGAAAATCTAAACGAAGGTGTCGTTCTTGATACGAACATCAATGAGGACTTGAAAGAAGAGGGAATCGTTCGCGAGTTCATGCGTAGGGTTCAGGAGCGCCGCAAGGAGAACGGGCTCGTGCCGGAAGATCGGCCGACGCTGATTCTCTCGACAAGCGAAGCCGGAGAAAATCTGTCCAAAAAGTACAAGGATGAGATTATCAAGAAGACAGGCCTTGCCGATTTGTTTATCGGCGAACCGGTTGCCAAGGAAGGCGAGAGCATCGTTCCTGCCAACGTCATTGGCGAGGAGGGAGCCGTGTTTCAGTTTGAGCTCCGGAAATAGAAAAGGAAAAAGCGGCGGCAAGCGAAGCTTGCCGCCGCTTTTTTTGTGTTAGAATAATTGCATGAAAATCATCGGACTCATCATCGTCATTATCCTGGTCGCAGGCGGATATTTTTATTTCAAGACGCACGCAAACGCGCAGAACCCGCTTGTCCAGTATCAGAATATTATCAAGCTGCCCTCGACTGATCAGATTTCTGCTGCCATCTCGGCGACAAAAAATTGGTCCAAGGACCCTGTTAATAATACGCCGTATCCGAAAGGTTGGCAGCATGGTCCGATGACTGTCCAAGGGAAGACCTTTAATTTCGTCACATCGGATTCTACCGTTCCGCCGAATTATTACGTTTCGTTTGATTTTCCCAATTCGCTCATTGCATCAGTTCATCTGATCAAATGCATTCCGAATATCGACAAGAAGAAGGCAACGACAAGCGTCTGCCTCGTCGGCGACAATCCTGAGGTAAATGCGTACTTCAAGATTGTCGAATGGCTCAAAACCAATGCCACGACGATGCCGATGGGTCCGGGCGTGGCGCAGTAATCTTGTTAAATCCTCGTTCGCGGGGATTTAATTTGGATTAAGAGGCATTCTGTTACAATAGGAAAACATGTCCTATAGCATTTATAAAACCGAAGCCATCATCATGCGCGTCATTCCAAATGGCGAGGCGAACCGCGACGTGGTTTTTTTGACGCGCGACCTTGGGAAAATCACGGCGCGCGCGCAGGCTGCTCGGAAAATCGAATCGAAGATGCGCATGCAATTGTCGCGGTACAACCACGTCGTGATCGATGTCGTGCACGGAAAGACAATCTGGAGGTTGACCGGAATTCATCAAGTCGCAACTCATCGCGTCTTCGGCGACAATTTCGTGCTGCATGCTTGGCATCGCGCAATCGGTCTTGCCGAGCATTTGATTCGAGGAGAGGAAGCGCATCCCGAGCTGTTTGATTTTTTTGCGGGAATTATGAACTGGGTCGACACATATCAAGGAGACAGTGCCGGCCTTGAACTGTTTCTTGTGATTCATGTTCTCCAAAAGCTCGGCTATTGGAGCGGCGAGTCCGTTGCCGAGATTCCAGACGAAACAATCTTGAAAAATATGAACGAGAATAAAAAGGAATTGGTCGCAAAGATAAACGAATCGATCGAAGCGACGCAGATCGTCTAAACTTTTTATTCACAAGCGGACATTTGTAGAAGTGGTATACTCATTAATATGATTACGGATGATGATTCTCACTTGCGAAAGCTAAACAGCGGACTCTATACGGGCGACGGGATGCTGCCGAACGCACGGCGGGTTTTGCGCGCGAAAAAAGTCGATGCGCCGGATTCTTGGAGCGATCCTGCGGCAATGAACGGTCCGGTTCAGGCCGCAAAATTGAAACCGCCGTCATCCGCATTCAAGAAAATATTCTTCGGCTCGCTCGGCGTCCTTGTCATTGCGATCGCTATTTTCGCGTTCAGTTTCCTGACGGGAGGCAATACGATCTCGTCGAAAAACGTCGAGATTACCATCACGGCCAAGACCTTCGTCGACGGAGGAGAAAGCCTGCCGGTCGACGTGACGATCGTGAACAAGAACAAGCTTCCGCTCGAACTTGCGACGCTAACGCTCCAGTATCCGGAAGGGAACGCGCAGAATCCGGATGCCGTTGCGACCATCTCTCGAGATATCGGAACCATGGCCGTAGGCGAGACGCGAAACGAATCGTTCAATATCAAATTGTACGGCCAGCAGAATGCCGTCGAGAATCTCTCCGCGCATCTGCAGTTTGATGTCTCGGGATCCAATGCCATTTACGGATCGGATCAGATATTTGCTGTGACAATTCGAACATCACCGGTACTCCTCACGCTTGATGCGCCGGATTCCGCGATTCCGAACCAGGAAATTCCTCTTCGATTTAACGTTGTCGGAAATGGGACGGCTACGCTCTCGAACACGGCGCTGGTTCTCTCGTATCCGCCCGAGTTTGCCTATACGCGTGCCGATCCGATTCCCTCATTTCAGAACAACGTTTGGGACCTTGGGGATTTGCCGCCGGGCGCCAACCGCACGATTACGGTGTACGGAAAATTCTCCGGAGCATTGAACTCGGCGCAGGCTATCAAGGCTTCCATCGGGGCGCAAAATGCGAACAACCAAGCAGTGCTCGATACGGTCTACAACGATATTGCGCAAGTGATTCCTCTTTCGAAGGCGTTCCTTGCCACCCAGATTTCCGTGAATGGAAAGACAAATCCGACCGTTGCGATTGGTCCCGCAGAGGCGGTCCAGGTCCTCGTGCCGCTTCAAAATACGCTGTCAGTTCCGATTACGAATGCCGAGATTCATGTCGCTCTTTCGGGTACGGCATACGATCCAACGCTGGTTCGCGCCGGCAGCGGATATTTCAAGAGCGATACCAACGAAATTGTTTGGACAGCGCAGCAGACGCCGGAACTTGCGAGCTTGGCACCGGGACAAACGAGCCAAGTTTCGTTCTCGATCACTCCCAAGAAGTTCTCAGCCGGAACGGGAGTTACGAATCCCTCGATTAAAATTTCCGCAAGCGTCATTGGTTACGGTGCGGGCGGGGTCAAGCAGGCGGCGACCGATATCGATCAAAAAACAATTCTTATCAATTCGGACTTGAATTTGCTTGCAAGTACGCTTCATTATTCGGGAGGAATTGCAAACACCGGGCCGATGCCGCTTCAGCCGAACAAGGAAACGACGTATACGCTGGTCTGGCAGATCACGAACTTCCGCAACCGCGTGACGGGCGTAACGGTAACGACAACGCTTCCGACTAATGTTACGTGGAAGGATGTGGAGCTTCCCGCGAGCGAGCGTGCAAACGTCACGTACAACTCTGTTACTAAAACACTCCAGTGGAACGTCGGTGATGTTCCTGCCGGAACGGGTACGGCTGCCGCGACAAAAACTATTTCAATGAAGGTCGGCATCACGCCGTCGTCCCAGCAGTCGGGAAGCATTGCGGATCTGACGGGGCCGATTACGATCATGGGACATGACACGTTTACGGGAACCGACATGACGATCAACCATCGCTCAAATACGACGCAGCTCTTGAATGATTCGTCGACGGTTGGCGCAGACGGAAAGGTACAGTAAGAATTAAATAATCATGCAATAAAAAACGGCTTAGGCCGTTTTTGGATGCAATCGTGTTCTGATGTCATGTCGGGTGTGCCGGACAACGCCTTTCTTTTCGAGATGGTGGAAGGCTTGTCTTTTGAGACCTTGATACTGAATATTTTCCTCAACAGACATGGTGAGGCGGTGAATCGTTTTCTTTTTCTCGTGCTTGTCAGCGGCTGCATGATGCGCGAGAAATTTTTCGAGCGTTTCCTTTCCATGGTGCTTTTGAATGTAAAGCCGCACCTCGCGTCTGTGTCGCCAGTCGTTTGGATCCATCGGCTTGCCATGGATACCCAATTTCAGTTCAAGAATTTTCGTGAACCGATCGATGAAGAATAGAATTATCATTGGTATATTCGGTTGTTTGAATGGAGATTATCATTTATATTTAATCTTGTCAAATTTTATTCGAGCGTTCGGTTATGGTACAGTGGTCGGACTATGGCAGAACAAAAAACGGACCTGATGGAAAAAATTGTCTCTCTTGCGAAGCGCAAGGGTTTCGTCTTTCCCGGTTCGGAAATTTACGGCGGATTTGCGGGAGTATACGATTTCGGTCCACGTGGCGTCGAGCTTTTGAATAACCTCAAGCAGGCATGGTGGAAGGCGAATGTTTCAGATAAAGAAAATTATTTCGGAATCGATTCGGCCATGTTCAAGAATCCGAAAGTGTGGGAAGCCAGCGGTCACGTCGGAGGATTTTCGGATCCGCTTGCAGAATGCAAGGAGTGCAATACGCGCATCCGCGTCGACAAGGAACTTGAAAAGATCGGCGTCACTGCTGACGAGAAAATGTCCGAGAGCGAACTCGCGGCGCTGTTTGATGCGAACCGCGACAAGATTGCATGTCCAAAATGCGGCAAGATGAATTTCGGTCCGGTGAAAATGTTCAACTTGCTCGTGACGTCGAATCTTGGAGATTTCACATCCGAGGGAACAAGCCCGGCTTATTTGCCAGGCGAGGCCTGTCAGGGAATCTATCTCAACTTCAAGAATATCGTGGATTCCATGCAGCCCAAGTTTCCATTCGGCGTTGCGCAGATCGGCAAGGCGTTCCGCAATGAAATCTCGCCGCGCAACTTCTTGTTCCGAACGCGAGAATTCGAACAGGCTGACACACAGTATTTCATCCGTCCTAACGAAAACAAGGAAGCCTATGAGGCGATCAAGCAGGACCGATGGAACTGGTATCTTTCACTTGGAATCGACGAGAGCAAGTTGCGATGGAAGCAGCACGACCGTCTCGCATTCTACGCCAAGGATGCCTGGGACATTGAATACGAATTCCCGACGGGGTTCGACGAGATCGAAGGAATCCATGACCGAGGCGATTATGATCTTTCCCAGCACATGAAGTTTTCAGGA
Source organism: Patescibacteria group bacterium (assembly GCA_028286885.1). Classification (GTDB taxonomy): domain Bacteria; phylum Patescibacteriota; class Minisyncoccia; order Phycocordibacterales; family UBA1006; genus CAIXMG01. Next base: position 26,704 of record JAQBQS010000007.1, on the reverse strand, counting down.
ACTGATTTGAACTATTCGGATCAGGAAAACGGGCAGAAATTCGTCCCATGGATTCTTGAAACATCGATGGGAATGGGGCGATTGTTTTTGGCAGTTCTTGCAAATGCTTATACGGAGGAAGAAATGGATGGGGAAACGAGAATCGTTTTGAAACTCGCGCCGCATCTGGCTCCGGTGAAGGCATGCGTTTCACCGCTCCTCAAAAACCGTCCCGAACTTCAAGAGAAGGCTCGCGAAGTATATGCAATCTTGAAAAAGAAATTCGGAAACGTCATGTACGATGACAACGGAAACGTTGGAAAGCGCTACCGCCGTCAGGACGAGATCGGAACGCCGTGGTGCATCGTCGTGGACTTCGATACGATCGGATCAGGCGAGAATATCAATCCTGATTTCAAAGACATGGTAACTGTCCGCGATCGCGATACTGGAAACCAGGAACGAGTTGCGATTTCAGAGCTTGCGAATTATATTGAAGCGAGAATGTAAAAACGCCGAAAGGGTGTTTTTGCTTGACTTATTAAATAAATAATGTAATGTATTACAAACTAAACCCAATTAAATAACCATGGCAAAAAAGAAAATACTGCTGATTGCCGCGTCAATCAATACGCGCCAATCGCTTACAGGCTTCATCTATCCTGATCTTGAAAAGGAAGTCCTTGCAGGAAACATTGTGATTCACGAACTCCGCGAAGAACAGAACCTTTTGAAAGAAATGAACAAGCGTTACGACTACATTCTCGTTGACGGAGGAATCAGGTTCAACTCTTATTTCAAACCGGTAAAGGATCACATCGGAACATTCGACATGCCGACGGCGCTCTATTGCTTCAGGGAAGCATTGGGACCGGATATGCCCGGAGTTCCTTGCCTCGGCGAAAAGGGAGGCGAAATGTTCAATACGCATGTCAGGCGCCTTATCAACGCATAATTTTTTAAACCGGCTTTCGCCGGCTTTTTTCTTGGTCAATTTTTGCTATATCACCACACCTAATAAATTGGAAAATTTTCCGATTTATTAGGTGTGGTGATATACTGCCGCGCATGAAAGCAAAAATGAAGACACTTAAAAATGGTTTGCGCATTATTACCGTTGCGATGCCTGAGAACCCGACAGTTACCGTTTTGGCAATGGTAGAAGCCGGTACGCGATTTGAAACCAAGGAAACAAACGGATTGTCGCATTTTTTGGAACATATGTGTTTTAAGGGAACATCAAAGCGCACGAATCGGGAAATTGCCTACGAGCTTGAGGCAATGGGCGCTGACACCAATGCGTTCACGTGGTACGACTACACCGGATACTATGCCAAGGGTCGTGCAAAATTATTTCCGAATCTTCTCGATGTTGTGTCGGATGTTTACTTGAATTCGACATTTCCGGAGGCGGAAATTGAAAAGGAACGCGGCGTGATCATGGGTGAGATCGACATGTATGAGGATACGCCGGTGCGCCGAGTGGGCGACTTGTTCAACGAGTCGCTGTTCGGTGATCAGCCGCTCGGCTACACAGTGCTCGGTCCCAAGGAAAATATCAGAAAATTTACGCAGACGGATTTTAAAAATTATCGCGACAAGCATTACGTTGCTGAAAAAACAATTATTGTTGTCGTTGGAAATATTGACGAAACTGACGTTATCAAAAAGGCGACGGAAGCATTCAAAACGATTCAAACAGGAAAAGTGATTGCCAAGAAAAAAGTAACGTCGGCAACAGGAGCCAAGATCATGATCAAGGACAAGAAGACCGACCAGTCGCATATCGTAGTAGGACTTCGAACTGTTTCCGCAGGGCATCCGGATATCGATGCGATCAATGTCATGACAGGAATGCTGGGGCAGGGAATGTCATCGCGGCTGTTTTTGAAATTGCGCGAGGAACTCGGCGCTGGATATTATGTTCGCGCGGGACAGGCGTCATCGGACGATATTGGAGATTTCAGCATTGCGACCGGAACGGAACCGAAACGCGTTCGGGAAATCATTTCGGCGATCATGGGCGAAATCAATGAAATCAGAACCAAGAAAGCCGGCGATGCCGAGCTTGCAAAGGTCAAGGAATTTATGACAGGGGGAATTTACATGGGAAATGAATCGTCGGATGCAATTGCGTTTCATGTAGCTAATCAGGCGATTTTGCGCCAGCCCTTGAAAATGCCCAAAGATATCGAACGTGATATTCGTGCTGTTACATCAGCTGATATCTTGCGTGTTGCCAAGAAGTATTTGAAGCCTGAAAATATCCATTTGGCGCTGATTGGTCCGCATGCTGGGCAGGACTTTTCCAATGCTTTGACACTGAAGCCGTAGGTGATAAACTTGCCCCATGGAAAAAGTCTCGATTCACGTAAGCGCAAAGACCCTTTGGACAATCCTTTTGATGATTGCCGGAATCTTTGTCGCGTGGAAGCTGCGCAACTTCATCATGGTCGTGTTTGTCTCGGTTATTATCGCGTCGTTCGTCGAGGCGGGAACGCGCCTTTTGAAGCGCGCGAAAGTGCCGCGGCCGATTGCCGTTTTCTTCTTTTACATTCTTGGGTTTGCGATCCTTTTTGGAATTCTCTATCTGATCATTCCGCTCTTCCTCGCAGAGCTTTCCGATTTTTTGAATCTGTTTCCAAAATCTTCCGAATTCGTGAAAGTTCTTTCGCCGGTTGCTGCAAACGGATTAAACAGTACGACGCTCAAGGCGATCTTTACCAATAGTGCGCTTTCGGGACAAGGCGATTTCGTCGGAACTCTTTCCGGATTCTTCGGTGGAATATTGAACGGAATTCTTGTCGTTATTATTTCATTTTATTTGGCGATTCAGGAAAAGGGAATCGAGCAGTTTCTTCGTGTTGTCGTCCCTGACAAGCAGGAGGATTATGTCGTCGATTTGTGGAACCGTGTTGAACGAAAGATCGGCTATTGGTTCGGAGGTCAGGTTTTCGTCGCGATTCTCGTTGGACTGGTGAGTTATGCGGGATTGTACCTGATGGGCGTGCCGTACGCCTTGATTCTCTCGGCGCTCGCATTCGTGTTCGAGTTCGTTCCGTTTGGAACGGCGCTCGCGCTCGCGCCAGCGGTCATCTTGGCCTATTTCGGAGGCGGACTTCAGCTCGCGATTTATGTCTTCATTTTCTACGGAGTTCTTCACTATATTGATGCGTATCTTCTCCAGCCGTATATCTTGCACCGTACAATTGGCATGCCGATGCTCGTCATCATTTTGTCGATCGTCGCATGTCTTGAACTCTTCGGAATCATCGGTGTTCTTGTTGCCATTCCGATTGCGGTTCTTATTCTCGAACTCATCTACGATACGGGCAAACATAAAAAACTTCCTGCTGCATAATATATTTCCAAGAATCCCATGTGGGATTTTTGATTTCTTGAAAAAAACCTTATTTTACTGTACAGTTCATGAATATGGACAAGAAACCTTTTTATATTACGACCACGCTGCCGTACGTGAACGCACCGCTGCACATGGGACATGCGCTCGAATTTGTTCGGGCTGATATTATTGCGCGTGCCAAAATGGTTTCAGGATATGATGTATTTTTCAATACGGGAACAGATGAGCACGGATTGAAAATTTTCCAGCAGGCCGAGGCTTCCGGAATTTCGGCACAAGAATTCGTTGACAAGGGATTTGAAACGTTCAAGCATCAGCTCGCGCAGTTCGGCGTCATAGATCAGATTCACTTCGTACGCACGACGGATTCGAAACACGAAGCCGCCGCACAAGTTTTCTGGAAGCACGTACGCGACAATGGTTTCATTTACAAGGATACGTACAAGGCTAAATACTGCGTCGGCTGCGAGGAAACAAAAACCGACTCTGAGCTTGTAAATGGCGAGTGTCCCTTGCATCCCGGACGCGAGATCGAATTTATCGACGAGGAAAATTATTTCTTCCAGTATTCGGCGTTTACTGAAAAGCTTTTGGCATTTTATGAATCGCATCCGAATTTTGTCGTGCCTGATTTCCGCTTCAACGAAATCCGCGAGTTCGTCAAAAGGGGGCTGCAGGATTTTTCCATCTCTCGCAAGAAAGAAAAAATGCCGTGGGGCATTCCAGTGCCGGATGACGACTCGCAAGTGATGTATGTCTGGTTCGACGCACTGGTCAATTACATTTCGACGCTTGGCTGGCCGGATACGGACGGCAACTTTGAGAAATACTGGACACTTGGAAATCCGACGCAGTACTGCGGCAAGGACAACCTGCGTTTCCAGTCAGCAATGTGGCAAGCCATGCTCATGGCGGCGGGACTTCCCAATTCGCATCAGATCGTTATCAACGGACATATTACTGCCGAAGGGGGGGTGCGCATGTCAAAGACTCTCGGCAATGGTGTCGACCCAACGGATATCGTTTCCGAGTTCGGCATCGAGCCGCTTCGCCTTTTCCTTGCGAAGGAAATTTCCTCATTTGAAGATTCGCCGTTTACGCGATCGCGCTTTCTCGATGCATACAATGCGCATCTCGCAAACGGTCTCGGCAATCTTGTTTCTCGAACGATGAACATGATCGTGACATACGATGTCGACATTTCCAAAATCGAATTTCCGAATTTTGCCGACATCAAAAATCCGAACTACGATTCGTTTGAAATCAATAAGGCGGTTGATGCTATTTGGGACGAGATCGGCGACCTTGATCTCTTTATCGCCGAGAATGCGCCTTTTAAAAAGGTAAAGGTAGACGAGGCAGGAGCCCATGATGACTTGCGCCATGTTGCGCAAGGTCTCGCGCGCATTGCGGTGCTCTTGCAGCCCGTCATGCCTGAAACTGCAAAAATAATTGAACAATTGTTGCGGGAAAAGAAAAAGCCGGAAGCGCCCCTCTTCTTGCGTAAAGAATAAAATATGAAATCATCAGTCAAAACAAGATACCAAGCATGGCGAAATTCTTGGCGAAAGCTTGAGCATGATCATGCATTCATCACGTCGGCCCTCATCGGAGTCGTATTCATTGCGATTTCGCTCGCGACGGATTCGTTTGCAAACGTCTATGCAACGGCTCATGCGGGGATTCCCATCGGCGATGTCATCTTGTCCAATACGCATCCGATCAATGTATTTTATCTGTTCATCTATGGGCCGGTGGTTTTGGCGGCTGCAACAATTATCGGAATGGCTGCGTATCCGCGCAGGATTCCGTTTATGATGAAAGCCGGCGCGCTTCTTGTCTTGGCGAGATCCGCATCGGTATGTCTCACGCACCTGGGGTATCCGACAGATGAAATTCTTCCGCCGCATATACCTTGGCTTTTCCAGCATTATTTCTTGGGCGCGGATTTGTTTTTCTCGGGACATGTTGCGCAGCCGCTTCTTGTCGCATTCCTGTTTTGGGATCACAAGGCGATCCGCTGGTTCTTCCTTCTCGGCTGCGTCCTGATGGCGTTCGTCGTTCTTGCCGGACACTATCATTATTCGATTGACGTTCTAGGTGCTCTCTTCGCGGTGCCGACAATTTTCTTTATCGCGATGAAATTGTTTCCGAGAGACTACGTCTGGGCGAAGGAACTCAGATAGTTGACTTATTTTAAATTCTTGATATAATAAAGACAAGAAAATTTAAGAGAAAATGAATATAAAGGATGGAAAAGGAAAAACGATAGGACGTTTCCAATATCTAGAAGGCGAAGAGCCTATTGAAAACAGGGATGACATTCATGAGAAAGTTAAAAAATGCATTTCTCTTGGGCATAAAAGAACTGAAGAGATTTTGAACTTTTCAAGGACGTATCGTAAAATCGAGTGTACTGAGTGCTGTTACAGTTTCTATGAAGACAGTTCAGGGTAATCAGAATCCGCATGTAACTGCGGATTTTTTATTGCAAAGTTATTAGAATTGCGTAAGATGAAAATATCATATGGAAATAAAATACATCGACATTCACTCGCATCTCAATCTCTCTCCGCTCTCCGAAAACAAGGAGGCGATTTTGGCGAAGATGCGCGAACTCGGCGTTGCGACGATTACGGTCGGAACGGGACTTGCGACAAGTCGGGATGCGGTAAAGATTGCCGAGGAGAATACAGGATGGTGCTTTGCAACAGTAGGAATTCATCCGTGCCATGCGTGCGGCGGGGAGGCTGAAGAATACAACGGCGAGGAACTTGAAAAACTTGCCGTGCATCCAGCGGTCGTTGCGATCGGCGAAACAGGACTCGATTATTTTCACGAGGATACTCCCGAATCTCGAAGCATTCAAGAAGATGTTTTCAAGAAGCATATCGCGCTTGCGGCAAAAGTAGGGAAGTCGCTGATGCTTCATGTCCGCGCATCGAAAGGAAGCGATGATGCCTATTATGATGCGCTTGAAGTTTTGAATTCTTGTAATTATTCGGGTAAGGCGAATTTTCATTTTTTCAGCGGGTCGCGAGAGTGTATGGAAAAAATTGTCGAAGCGGGATACACAGTATCTGTCGATGGACCAATTACATTTACGAATGAGTATGATGAAATGATCAAAGCCGTTCCCTTGGATAAAATCATGATCGAAACGGACGCGCCGTTTGCCGCGCCTAAACCTTATCGAGGAAAACCCTGTGAGCCATGGATGGTGATTGAAGTTGCAAAAAGAATCGCAGAGCTCAAAGGATTGGACGAGGAAGAGGTGCGCACATGTCTTCTTGAAAATGCCAAGGCGTTTTTCGGTCTGGACTTTTAGAGCCTGCCGTGCTATATTCATCCGGTCAAACAAGGGTTTAACACCCTTGTTTTTATTAGCAATTTAACCAAGTTTCAATAATAAACATGGCAAAAAAGACAGTAACACCTTCGACCGAAACGCTGGAGCCGCGAATCTATGAGATCGGCTACCTTCTGTCACCAGCGGTCCGGGACGAAGACCTCGAGACCCGCGTAAGCGAGCTCAAGGAAACCCTCGCGAAGTTCGGAGCGACCGTCATTTCTGAAGGCGCACCGGAGTTCATCGACCTTGCGTACGAAATGACGCGAGTAATCGACAACAAAAATGTCCGCTTCAACCAGGCCTACTTCGGCTGGGTGAAGATCGAGATCGAGCCTAAAGGCATCGCCCTCGTCAAGGAATTCATGGACGCAAACATCGGTATCATCCGATACCTCTTGATCCTCTCAACACGGGAGAACACGGTTATCGGTAAGAAGCCGCTTGGCAAGATGATCAAAGGAGAGCGAAAAGCTCTGACGTCAGACGAGACGGGAGAAGCGAAGGAAGAGGCGGCGCCAGCTGCAGCTCCCGAAGCTGAACTCGCCCCGGAAGCCGTAGAAGCCGAGCTCGACGCCGACATTAAAGAAATGGTAAAGGAGGCATAATAGGAACTTAAAGTCCCATTTCGCATTCTCAGCCATGGTGGTACACTGTGCGCATCTTGTACGAACAAGATTTGCCATTATCATCAATTAGCCGATTATTTAACATTTATGTACATCAACAAGGTAATTCTTTACGGAAATCTGACGCGCGACCCTGAACTCAAGGCCCTTCCTTCGGGAAACAAAGTTGTCAACTTTTCAATTGCTACTAATCGCACATGGAAGGATGCAGCGGGCAAGAAGCAGGAAGCCGCCGAATATCACAACATCGTATTCTACGGAAAACTCGCCGAAACGATCGCGCAGTACATGCGCAAGGGATCGACGCTCTTGGTCGAAGGCCGACTCACGACTCGCTCGTGGGACGGAGCCGACGGACAGAAGCGGTATCGAACCGAAATCGTCGGAGAGGAATTCCAATTTGGTCCTCGTCCCGCAACAGGCGGATCGTTTACCTCGGGAGGCACGGGCGTATACCACGCTCCTGAATCCTCAGGCGGCGCGCAGCCGAAGGACGACAACGTTCCGGACGTAGATACGATTGAATATCCGTCAGACGACATCAATCCCGAAGACATTCCTTTCTAACCCCTTATGTCAACTCAGTGCTACTTCAAGCAGAACAACATCAAGCATATTGACTACAAGGACCTCGAAATTTTGCGCAAGTTCCTGACGCCGTCAGGAAAGATCATGGCTTCAAAGCGAACAGGCGTTTGCAAGAAGAACCAGCGAAAATTGTCGACGGCCATCAAGTATGCGCGATTCATGGGACTCTTGCCTTATATTGAGGTTTAGTCCAAACAAAAAGCGGCGGCAACCATCGGTTTCCGCCGCTTTTTTTTTAGTGGTAATATTGACCAAAGCAAACGAACAAAACGACGAACGTTATCCTTGGAATTATTGCAATTGCTCTGGTTGTCATCATTATCATGCTTGCTATTCCGAAGCCTTCTGCGGCTCCAATTGTCACGCAGAACGAGCCGAATGTGCCTTTGAATCAGCAGGTTGTTGCTACGCCTACCCCTGTTAATCAGCAAGTCTCGCCGACAGCTTCTTCGCAAGCCTATCCACTTGTCGCTGCACCAATCGAAGGCGATGCCCACTTAACCAATGCCTCTAGTGTTGCACAAAATAATCCTGCAAACTTTGCAGGGCATTATGAAATTCTGCTAGTAGGTTGTGGGACAGGATGCGGAACTCCATACTTGTATGACAAGAATACAGACACGTTTTATGCGTTACCTTCTATCATTCTCGAGCATACAGCAGATCCTGACGGGACTGTTCCACAAAATTATTCGGTCTCTGGGAATCAGTTTACAATTAGAAAGAAAAATTCAGCCGGAGTTATTTACAACGAGCGCTGGATGCTAACTGCAAACGGATTTGTAAAATCATAAAATAAAAATCCCACTTTTAAAAAGCGGGATTTTGGTTGCATACTGCTTTTAATTTGCGGCCGCGGGTATTATTCCCATGCCTACAGCCGTGCTGACTGAAAGTATGATGATTACGGAAATGATTAAAAAACCTTTGATAAGTTTGCCTTGTGTAGCTTCAGACATGTTGTTTAGTTTTAAGTATTAAAATTTGGTTTCCGTTAATGATGACGGGGCAAAGTACAAAATCTTACAGATTAAAAAATCCCCTTCGAAGGGGATTTTTTAATTAATAATTAGTTTGAAGCAGATCCGCTGCCCTGCGTATAGGGCGAATATGTCGTAAGCTGCTGCGTAATAGGCGACTGGTTCGCATCAACGAGCGTTACATCGCCTTGTGACAAGGTGGCAGAAGCAAGAATATTGGACGCGAGATGAGGATCTTGGACTGTGAACGACAGTGTTGTTGACTGCAATCCTGCAGGAATTGTGATGCCCGGGCTTGTAAATGTATAGGTGCCGTCAGATGCCGGCAACCGGCTTATTCCGGTTTGTGTTCCGCTGGCTGAAAGGGTAATCGCTCCGAGCGAGGTACCTCGAGTCGGCCCATGAGCAATAATCTGAGTAACCGTGATTGGCGTCATGCAGCTCGTCGAGATTTTGAAGGTTCCCGTTGACTGCTGACTCACCGAATACTTGCAGGAATCAGCGGCGTTAAACGTGCTGTTTGAAAGCGAAAGGGAAGCTGACTTGGAAATAGTTGTTCCGCCAATTGTCCAAGTTGCTGTTACGCTGTAGGTTCCAGAAGGAAGTTTTGATTTATCAAACGCAAGCTGTGTTGATCCGCCGCCGGTCGAGCTCGATGTAACCGACGCTGTAGGATTAATGTTCTTGCCAGCGAAGAATGACATTCCAACAGTCGTTGTTCCATAGTTTGAGATGGTTACAGGATCAAGTTTGAACGTCGGATCTGCTGAAAGCCCGCATCCTCGCCAGTTTACGGGAAGAACCGGAACGCTTGCAGACGATGCCGAAATATCAATGCTGGATGCCGTGAGCGTGAATGATGTCACGTTAGGTGTCGGACATGCGGAGGGTGCTGGTGTAGGAGTTGGATCAGGAGGAAGAACATATCCTGATCCTGAGCTTCCGCCCCATCCCGATCCGGAGCCTAAGTTTGAGCCTAGATTAGAAGATGAAGAGCTTGATGCAAATCCCGTTGTAGCTGTCGGCCATAGGAATCCGCTCGCGGCGCTCGGAGTTGTGCTTGGCGATGTTGAAACAGTTGTTGCTCCGCCCACCATGTTCAGGAGAACGACAAGACTTTTAGGCCCCCACGTTCCGTCAGCTGAAAGCCCATGAGATTTTTGAAATGCAGAAACAGCAGCGAGCGTCATGCGTCCATAGCTTCCGTCGATCGTTCCTCCAAAATATCCGGCATCGCGCAGGATCGTCTGAAGCGTTGTTACAAGAGGACCTTTTGAACCTCTTCGCAAAGGTCCCGCAACCTGTCCGGTTACGATCGGCTGATAGACGCCGTCGCTCTGTAATTTCTGCTGAAGCGTGATGTTGGTTGTCTGCGCGAATGCGGGAAGCGCGAATGCCAGAAGCAAAGCGGTTGCAATAATTTTTTTCATAAGAAATTAATAATTTGGATGGTTCTTGTTAATTTGTAATAGCAATTGCTGCAGCAGTGGTTACTGGATAACTTATTGTCGAATCAGCAGCGGCTGCCTGAGAAGAATTATAAAGTACCAGGTCTCCTCGGTTGAAAAGGTTTAGCTGAAAGTAGGTTCCGACAGGAGTTCCGCTTCCGGTAAGATCTGCGTCGAACTTGAAAAGTTCTACTTGGCCTGATCCCGATGGAATCGTTATGGCAGGATTGCTGAAGGCATAACCGCTGATCGAAGAATCATAGGATGCAGTTGCCGAACCTTGATAGACAGGGCTTCCATTTACAAATACGTAAGCCATCATTGAGACCATTGGCGGTATCGCTGTTCCTGAAGGCGTGATCACTAACTTTCCAATCGTGAGAGGAGTTGAACAGTTAGAGGTGACTTGGAATTCTCCGGCAGACTGGTTCGCTCCCTGGGAAAGATTTATAGAGTACGTCGGTTCCTGGGTTGCTGAAAAAGTACAAGCGGCGACAGAGGGCGTAAAGGAGGCATTGGTTACTCGCAGCTGCATTGATTTCATAATGCTTTGTCCGTTAATATTCCAAAAAGCAGTCAGCGTATATGTTCCGGAAGGCGTAGCCGCATAATTGATTGAAAGCTGATGCGTTCCGGCCGAGGTCGTTGCCGATCCTCCGGAAATGGTCGGGTTAATCGCATTATTTGACGCGATCTGATTCTGATCAAGCTGTGTTCCTCCGTACAAGTCGAGTGATATCGGAACGAGATGGTAGAAAGCGGGCGCGTGGATATTGCAGCCCGACCATGTCGTCGTGACGGTGCCGTTCGTATTCGAATTAATATTAAGAACCGTGTTAACGAGATTAAAATTATCAACGCGGGAATTGCCACAGCTTGGTTGGTTTGTGTTTTGGATCGGGGGTTGGTACTGAGTTCCTTGGGTTGATGCAATAACATGAGTTGTCTGAATCTGGTTTGCAGTTGGGGTGCCGATCATTGCCAAGAATGCGGCAAGGCTTCGCGGTCCCCATGTTCCGTCAGCTGAAAGCCCGTGCGCTGACTGGAAGCTCATGACAGATGCTTGGGTAACTCGTCCATAACTTCCGTCAATAATGCCGTAAAAATATCCGGCGTCTCGAAGCGCGATCTGGAGCGTATTGATGCGCTGATCGCCTTTCATTCCTCTGCGAAGCGGTCCGGAAAGCTGGCCGCCCGTAACCGAAGAATAAATGCCGTCGCTCTGCAATTTCTGCTGAAGCGTGAGGTTGGCAGTCTGGGCAAATGCAGGAAGCGCGAACGTCAGACACAATGCGAGGATAAATAATTTCTTCATGAAAAAGGATTATTGCTGATAACGTTATTAAGTATACGCCATCTCACTTTTATTTGAAATAAAAAAATCCCCTTGCATGATTGCAAAGGGGATCTTCTGATAAGCGGCTCTTAAAGAGTGCTTATCAGGTTGATGACGACTGTCTTGCCCGGAGCTGTGGAAATTAGCCTGAAGCCATCAGTAGATGTCTCTACCTTGTAGTTTCCTGACAGGCAGGAAGCCGCGAAGGTGTAGTATCCCGATGGAGGCGCAGGGTTTCCATTAGTAGGCCCACCGTTATTGTTTTGATGGTACGTTAGCAGGTTTTGGGTGAAAAGTCCTTGCGGGATCGTTTCATCCGAGCTCGCCACGAAGGTGCCCTGGCCGTTGTTTTCATTTACGAAGGTGAGTTCCACTGTACTGCCACTTAGCTTTGACGCCTGAAAGGTGCGCTGGGGATTTGTTTCAGCCGTGAGCGTGATCTTTGAGGAAGACAGGGTGGCGGCAGTGGCTTCGAGAGCATTCAGATGCAGTTCTATGTAGGCTGTCATCTCGGCTGTATTGTCTATATTCAGAGCCATAGCCAGATTGGTTATCGGCACATCATTATATGTGACTGTACCCATCTTGTAGTTGGTTTGCTGCGAGAGCTGTACTGCCGGCGGGGCGTCAGTTTTTGTCTTGCTGCAGCTAGAGGTTGTGAAAACGAGCGCTATCATTACGACAGCCGCGAGAGACTTCATGATTTTTCTCATGTTGTTTGGTGTTTTTTGTTATAAAAAGAATACCCTTATATATTAGCATATTGGGTATTAAATGTCAAGTATCTAAGGCAACCGCATTATTGAATGCACAAGAAAACCCTTATCTTATAAGGGTTTTCTTGTAATAGGGGATTAAGCCTTATCAGCTCGTCCGACGTACTCGCCGGTATCCGTATTGATCGTTACAGAATCGCCTTCGTTGATGAAAAGCGGGACGTAAAGCGTTGCTCCTGTCTCGAGAACCACGGCCTTCAGAGCTCCTGAAGAGGTGTTTCCCTTGACCGCAGGCGCGGCTTCCTTTACTCGCAGATCCATTTTGATAGGGAGGTCGACGCCGATGATCAGTTCCTCGTCATCTTCATTCGTGAAGATGCGGACATCGTAGGTGTCGTTCGGTTTCATCCATTTCTTCTGATCACCGATTGATTCAGCTGGAATGGTAAATCGCTCGGCAGGCTTGCCTTCGGGGTGAAACCAGAACTCGCCTTTCTGCTCGTAAATGAATTTGACTGGGCGCTTGGCCATGTCGGCTTCGTCTACCTTGTCGGATACGGCAAATGAATGCTCGACGACGCGGCCGGTAAGGAGGTTTCGGAGCTTGGTTGCGTTAACCGGCTTGCGCTGCTGTTTGCGGAAGACATGAGAGGTCATGACTTCGTAGGGTTCGCCATCATGGATGATGACTTTTCGGGGGACGACGTCGTTGTATGCGAGCATAGGGGAAATGGGGAATTAGGATAATAACTATGAAAGCACGGACAAAACCCGAACTTTGGTACGGGTATCATAGCACGGAAGAGTTTAAAATCAAGATTAATTTCGTCGATCCGGATTATTGAAATCCTCGTCCCAATTATTGGTCTGATCGGATGATTCCGTTGCTTCTGGATTTTTGAAAAGGGAGCCAAGAAGTCCACGAAATCCACGTTCCTTCTTGGAATCGGAAATCGTTTTGAGATTTTCATTATTTTTCTTGGAAACGAGATCATCATCCGAGTAGTCCTTTTTCACGTGAGGCTGGTCAATGCCTTCAAATTTCTTCGGAACCGGAACTTCTTGAGAGGGTTTTTCAACAGACGCGTAATCATCCTTGCCGTAATAGGCATCCGGATAGTATTTTGCATAATAATCCTCCGAAGACGTGTCTTCGACAAGCGTGATGGCGCCGGACTCTTCGAGCTTGTTCAATTCCTCCTGGCCTTCGTCGATCGATCGGGGCTTCTTGCCGATAATGTCGTAAAAATTCAAGTTATCAAGTTCGTCAGGATTGGTGATTTGCTCCTTGGCAAACGTTCTCCTTTCAATTTTTTTATCCGCCGTATTAACTTCGTCTTCGGCGACATCAACAGGCGCCATGTCGAGCTGCTCGAAATTTTTGCTTGATCTATCCGTTTTTCCACCCGAAAGAGGACCCTCTACGATATGAAGAGACTCTTTGTCTTTCTTGTCTTTATGTTGTTCAAGCCGTTCAAATTTCATAAAATAGTTAGATATCCCTTAATGAGATTCTGCTTCCTCGTGGATGAACTCATGGTTGAGTTCATCTTTTGCCATTTGTTCAAGTTCCGCAGGTGTTTTGGTGTCGCCGTAGGTTTCTTTGAGGCCCTTGATGATCTCGACATGGCGATTGCCAATCTCCTTGAATCGTTCCGCAACTTGCGGAGGTATCGGATCCTGCTTGAAAGGGCCGGCTGATAAGTCCATTGGCATATAATTAAAGTAAATTATTCTTCGTCAGGACTTTCGTCTTCTTCTTTGTCGGGCGTACCTGCAAATGAAAGACCTCCCGACTTCATCGTCTGGATAATTTCGCCAAGGAGCTTGTCGCGGACAGGAGCATTAGCGGGATCGCGCAAGAATATGCGGGCGGCATCGTATCCTCGGCCCAAGGGAACTTTCTCCTTCTTGCCTTTGGAATCCCCGGACATGTATGCAAACGATGCGCCGGACTTCTCGATGAGTTCGAACTTTTCGCCGAGTGCCAAAATCTCGCCTTCGGATGAGATTCCTTCGTTATAAATGATATCGAATTCCGTCTGCTTAAACGGTGCCGCAACTTTGTTTTTCACGACCTTCACGCGCGTGCGCGAGCCGACAACGTCTTCGCCCTTCTTGATCTTGGCAATCGTACGGATGTCGAGACGAACCGACGTATAGAATTTCAAAGCCTTTCCTCCCGGTGTCGTTTCCGGATTCCCGAACATGACGCCGATCATCATGCGGATCTGGTTGATGAAGATGACGACCGTTTTCGTTTTTGAAACGAGCGCGGTGAGCTTTCGCAAAGCCTGCGACATCAGTCGTGCCTGCTTGCCTACGTGATGGGCTCCCATTTCGCCTTCGATTTCGTCTTTTGGGGTGAGTGCCGCGACCGAGTCGATAACAATCACATCGATTTTTCCTGAACGCACGAGCGTCTCGGCAATTTCAAGACCCTGCTCGCCGGTATCTGGCTGAGACAAGAGAAGATTGTCGATATCAACACCAAGTTTCTTGGCGTAATCAGGATCCATGGCATGCTCCGCATCGATGAACGCGCAAACGCCGCCCAGCTTCTGGGCTTCGGCTACGATATGCAGGGTAAGCGTTGTTTTTCCGGATGATTCAGGGCCGAAGATTTCGACAATGCGTCCGCGAGGCATTCCGCCCACGCCGAGCGCGTTATCGAGTCCGATCGAGCCGGTCGGAATGACGCCGATGTCGACGCGGGGCTGGTCGCCTAATTTCATGATCGCGCCTTCGCCGAATTTCGACTGGATCATCTTGATTGTGGCGGAAAGATCCGCGCCTTTCTCCCGGGGTTCTGCTTTTTTCTTGGCCATATGTTTTGAAGTAGAGTTAGATTAAAAGTGGTTAAAGGAGAGACTGCTCCTTTGGATAAATGTACCAATTGGGGACTAAAGAAAAATTAAATTAGTTGGTCGGATTCGGAGGGTAGGTAACTGCAACACTCTGGTCCGATGGGTCTTTCAAGACGAGGGCGTACGTTTTGCTCGACGTCTTTCCAAACCGGTCGTGTCCGATGATCGAGATGACGTTGTAGCCGGGGTGGAGGAGAATCGTTTCGTCGAACGATCCGTCGGTCGCGAGCGTAAGCGAGCGACCGCTTACCGAGAGGTCTTTGGTATAAAGCGCCTTGCCTGAAATGGTAACGGCAGGATCGCTCAAAACCGCGCCATCGGTAAGCGTTCGGACGCTAATACTCGGTCCGTGCACGTACGGATACAGGCCGCGCCCGACAAAGACGACAAAAGCCGCTATTGTAATGACAAGTGAGAGCTTCTTGATCAATTTAGATGTTTTTTCGGGTTTCGATACGGTCATGTAATGGTGGGTAACAGAAGGATCTTCTGTTCTTATTATATCTCATTTTCAGGAGGAGTGTCGTCTGTGGATAACTCATCTTTGTCGCTGCCGCCCAGGACTTCTCGAGGCTTGGCACCGTCGGCAGGCCCGACGATTCCTCGCTCTTCGAGAAGGTCGATCAGGCGCGCTGCGCGGGAATAGCCGACCTTCAGCTTGCGCTGGATGTAGCTCGTTGATGCCTTTCCGGCCTCGATCACGATTGCTTTGGCGTCGGAATAGAGCTCGTCGTCTTCGTCGTCCTCGAAATTCGCCGAGACAATCGTTCGGTCATTGTCATCCACCGATCCCTCGAGCGCAATCTCGTCGGGAATTTCGACGTTGTTGTTTTTAATGAATGAAACGATTTTCTTGAGCTCTTCTTCGCCGATGTTGGCGCACTGCATGCGTTCGGGCTTGGACATGCCTTCTCCTTGGTAGAGCATGTCGCCTTTCCCAAGAAGACTCTCGGCTCCCGGTGCATCCAAAATGGTTCGAGAATCAATTTGCGATGCCACACTTAATGCTAAACGCGATGGAATGTTCGCCTTGATGAGTCCCGTGATGACATTGACCGATGGGCGCTGGGTTGAAAGGATCAGGTGAATTCCGACAGCACGGGACATTTGGGCCAGGCGTACGATGCCGGATTCCAGTTCCCGGGGGAAGGCCTGCATGATGTCCGCCAACTCGTCGATGATAATGACGATATAAGGCATCTTGCTTGTCGTTCCGTCGTCGTTGGTATTCTTGATTTTGCCAGTCTCCATTTTTTCGCGGTAGGACGTGATATCTCGGCATGAATTTTTTTCCAAGATGTCATAACGGCGTTCCATTTCCTTGGCTGCCCATTTCAGTGCCAAGATGGCCTTTTTCGGCTCCTTGATGACGGGCGTCAGAAGGTGGGGGATTCCGTTATAGAGCGTGAGCTCCACTCGTTTTGGATCAACAAGGATGAGTCTCAAGTCTTCAGGTCCGTTCCTATATAAGAGGGACATAATCAAGTTATGAACCGTAACGGACTTTCCGGATCCTGTGGTTCCCGCGATCAGCAGGTGGGGCATCTTGCCGATGTCGGCGTAATAGGACTTCCCGGCCACGCCTGTTCCAAGCGCCACCTTGAGTCGCTCCGGTGCGTTTTGAAATGCAGGATCGGCAAGGAGCGTTCCAAGTCCCACGCTCGCTTTTACTTTGTTCGGAATTTCGATTCCGACCAATGACTTGCCGGGAATAGGAGCCTCGATACGGAGCGGATGCGCCGCAAGAGCGAGAGCCATGTCAGATTTCAGTGCCACGATTCGCGACAGTTTAATTCCCTCGGCGGGTTTGAGCGCGTACCTTGTCACTGTCGGTCCGAGCGATACTTCGTCCATTTCCACATCAATGCCGAAGTTGAGGAGGGTCCGCTTGATCAAGTTGGCGTTTGCCTTGATGTCTCCGACGGACGGCTTGCCTGATGATTTTGAAAGAAGGGAAAGAGGAGGGTATTCGTACGTTTCGGAAAATGAAACGGATTCCGAAAAGAGCTCGTCTTCCTCGTCGCGTTTTTTGACTGGCTTCGGCTTCTCTTCTTCGGGTTCGTCTTCGATCGGAGCAATGATTTTTTTCTCGGATTTCGGTTCAGCAATAATGACGTCTTCGGTGTCCTCTTCGAGTTCCTCGGGCGTGAACGTGATGGTTGATCCTATTTCTGAATCTTCGCCCGCATGTTTTCTTGAGAATAGTTTTTTCAAGAATTCAGGCACGCCTAATTCTTCGTTGAGGAGCACAAGTCCCGAGATGAGCGCGATCGCGGCTAGGACAATTGCCCCCGCGTACACGTCGAATATTTTAGCAATAGCGGTCCCGATTCCGTATCCGACAATGCCTCCGTTTCGAAGTCCCGGGGATACGATTTCAATGAATCCGAGGACTGACAAAAACAAGGCAAGGGCTCCGGCATACTCGACCCATGTCGCCTCGACGGTCTCGGCTTTCAAGAGATGGATTCCTGATATCACCATCATCACAGGCACTAAAACGACACCGAATCCGAACAGGTAATCAAAGACAGATTTATAAAGGAAATTGCCCGCGATTCCAGCCGCGCCAAATGCTCCTAATATGATAACAACTGAAATAACAAAGAGGAGAATGGCCAAGATGGCGCGTTTCATGCGCGAAGAAATGACTGGTTTTAAATCTGCTTTCCGTTCCTCTCGTGCAGATCCTCGCTCCGATTTTTTAATGTCTTTTTTAGCCATAGGTAGTTTATGTGTCCGCATAGTATATCAAGAACGAGCCTTATTTCACAAGGTTCAAATTAATTGTTGCATAAACGACATTGTGAGAGTAATATGTCGTTTATAGACAAGAAGGGCGATCTATAAACGACATATGTCATCTATAAACGACACATCAAAACGACATATTGGATCCGTAAACGACACTAATGATAAAAGTGTTAATACGATTGGTATTTTCCAAAACCCTATGGAAAAGGCTTTTTATGCCTGTGCCCAAAAGATTGAGAAAATCGTTTCAGCCGTTTACTTGGTAACAGATGTCATGGAGCCTGATTTGCCGCTTACGCGTACTCTGCGTGACCGGGCGATTGGAATTTTGTCGGCGTGCTACGGGCTTCTTGATGGGGAATTGCATGCTCGAAATGTTGCGATCGCAATCGTAAAAATTGAAGAAGTCATGTCACTTGTCGGGGTGGGAAGAATTGCTCATCATATCTCGGAAATGAACGCAAACGTCATTGAACAGGAGCTTTCAAAAGTTCGAAATGTCCTTACGGGAGAACATGCAATCCTTGTGGAAAAGTATGCGAGCTATCAGAAAAATGATCAGACGGTCCAGCCTCAAATTTCAAGAAACGTGTTTTCCGACGGACTCTTCGACCAGGTGTCTCGCGAGCGCGAACTTATCCACAATGTCGGCAGATCACGTTCTGAAAGTTCATTGAGAATGCTTCCTCAAATCAAAACGACATTTATAAACGACACAGAAGAAAATGTCGTTTATAAAAACGACATTGGCAATCAGGAGCAAAAAATCAAAACGACATTTAAAACGACACCGCAAAAAATAACGGTGCCTGACCGAAAGTATGAAATTATAGAAGCGATAAAAAAGAACGGAAATACAACAATAAACGATATAAAATTATCCGTACCAGGAATGAGCGATAAAACGCTCCAGCGCCATCTTGCTAAACTGATCGAACTTGGTCTCATCGTCCGAGAGGGGAATAAAAGATGGACGACGTATTCAATACCGAAAACTTAATTGCTTCCATATCAAAACGACATTTCTAATTCTAGAAATGTCGTTTTGAATTTCCTTCATTCGCAAGGCGCTGAGGCTCTGCGAAGGGAAGGATTTCGAACATTTGACTTATTTAAGATAAATGTCATTTTTTAAATAAAGGCGTAATATTTTCCGTAAACTTTCGTCATCTTGTACAGACCCCATGCGGTATTTTCCGCTGGTGGCGGGAGGGTTGCAGAATTTGGAATAAGCATATTGTTGCGTGCAGAAATGCCGTACAGTATACTTGTCCCACTCCGTTCGTTGAACAGGCTAAGTTATCGGGTTGTGCATAACTCCGCGAGGTTATTGCATACCTTGGGCTATCTGTGATACGATAGGTTCGTGCTTGTGAATTGCGATCAATTCATTGTAAACAAAATAGATAATTAAGTTTATTTCGTTTATCAAACGCTTTTAGTGCGCTTGGTTTGGGGAACGCCACACACGTGTCTTTGTTTTTTGCGTTTCGCAAGATACATATATAGGTGTGTGGCGTGCCCCAGCCGACGGGCTGAAGGCATTCCGCATGGTGTCTCCGCAAGGGGATATCATCAATAAGACGGTCTCATTAAAAACATCCACCAATAACGTCGACGGTGGATGGAGACCGCAGTATCTATTCGAAAGAATGGATAATTAAAATTAATTTTAATTATGTCTAAAACACAGAAATTTGTGGCATTGGCAGCAGTTGCATTCGCATTCGCGTTTGCAGTTTCTACCGCTTTCGCTACGACTTGGGACTTCGGATCTTCAACGATCAAGAGCGGTTCTACAGGTACGTACGCAATGAACGTTCAGACAGCTCTCAACGCTTGCAACAATGCAGGTTTGGCAGTTGACGGAAAGTTCGGTCCTCACTCAGCAGCAGCAGCAATGGCTTTCCAGGCTTCAAAGGGTCTCTCAGCAGACGGGAAGGTTGGTCCAGCTACGAAGGCAGCTCTTAACAACTGTGGAGCTACGGTTTCAACAGGAACAACAGGAACAGTTACATGCCCAGTTGGATACACATGTGTCTCAACAGGAACAACAGGAACTGTTTCAACAGGTGGCCCACTCAGCATCAACCAGGTTACGGCTGGATCAGGATACACAAACACAAACGTTGGTGTAGGATCAGCTAACAAGCAGGTTGCTGACCTCCGCATCGTTACAGGTGCAGGTGGAGCAGGGAACTTGACTGGTCTTAACCTTACCTTCACAAACGTTGGTTCAGGTGACTACCAGTTCATCAAGTACGCTTCGTCAGTAGGAGTTTGGATGAACGGAGTTCAGATTGGATCACTTCCAGCGACTTCATTCACACAGTACAACTCTGCTTACTCAGCTTACATCCCATTGTCAGGAGCTACATTGAATCCTAACACGACATCTGACCTGTACATTTCAGTTTCAGCTCTCCCAGTTATCGATTCATCAAACCTCGGTTCAACAAGCCTCAACAACTTCGCGATCGCAGGCGTATCACTCCGATACTCGGACGCAACTGGCTCAGCTTTCCAGTACACAGTTAGCACATCAGCTTCTGTTGCAGGATCATCTGGAACAGTTACGAACTCAGTTGGAAACTTCACATTCAGCAACGCAGCTTCTGCTAACAGCATCAAGTTGACAGTTACAAAGAATGTTAACGATTCAACAGACCGAACAATCCAGGCTTCTACGTCATCAAACACGCAGTCAGTCACATTGGCTATGATCGATTTGAACGCACAGGGCTCAAACGTCAACATCCAGCGATTGCCTGTTACAGTTGGTGTCTACGGAGGTTCAATCGCGAACGTAACTGACGCTGTCAGCACACTCCGATTGTTTGACGCTAACGGAACACAGCTCGATTCAGAGTCAGTTCCAAGCTCAACACTCGCTTGTTCAGACGCTTCATTTAACTCAAACACACTCGGAGGTCCAAGCATCTCAGGAGTTTCAGGAGCTAAATGTGCAACGGTTATCTTCCAGAACTTCAACAACAACAGCGGTTCAAACGGATACACAATTACAAGCGGTTCTACGCAGACATTCACAATCAAGGCTGACATCAACGCTTTGGCTGGAAACTTTGCTCCAGGAACGTACGTAGTTGCCGAAGTTACACCTACGAACATCAACGCAGCGCAGGCTTACGATTCTAACAACAACTTGTTGCCTCAGAACGTAGGAGTTACAAGCAGCCTCTACCTCCTTGGTTCAACCACAGGAAGCAAGAACTACTTCTACGCTAACTCGATCAACGTAACGTCAAACGGAACAGCTACAAACAGCTACTCAAACCCAGGTGGATCACAGTCACACGGAGTATTCTCAATGAACATTCCTTTCTCTGTAACCGCTTACGGAACGACAGCTTACATTCCTCAGACAGCAGTAGACATTGCATCTGCAACAGCAGCTGCAAACGTTCAGTTCTCAGTTGACAACGGATCATTCGTAGCCGGAGCTACTGGTATCATTACATACCAGGGTTCAGACTCGTTGGTTCCTGTTAACGGAAACTACCAGATCCCAGTTGGTCAGACGAAGAACTTCCTCTTGACTGTAACATTTGCTCCATCAGCTGCAGGTTCATACCGAGCTGCATTGATCAATGTTAACTGGAACAACACGAACAGCAACACGACGTACAACACGTACACAGCTGGATTGACTGCTCAGGCATTCAAGACACCTTACGTTGCTGGTCAGTAATTTCTTAACTGAAATAAATAAAAAAACCGCGCAAGCGGTTTTTTTATTTTGAATTTTTAATCAAAGACGATAGGAATGTGGACTGTGTGGTTTCCCGATACTTGTTTAAAAATAATGTTTCCGGCACCCTTCTTGATTCCGCTTGTATCAAACGTCGCGACGAACTTGATGTTGCCTTTCGAATCGGTTCCGATAACCGAACCGGTAATGACCTTTGTTGTCGAGTAATTCTCGTCAGCAAGTTGGATCCGAATCTCGCCGTTTTCTACATACGTTGGATCAATGGTTCCCGTTCCCTGAATGAGACTTAGGATGCGTGATCCTGGTACGATTGAGAAAGTAATCAAATCGCTTTTGTAATCAACAAGAGAATTCGAAGGCGTAATGTTTAAAACATTCGATCCGGAAAGAGTTCCTCCTGCTGTGTTGCCTGAATTTTGGGCTCCAGTCTGATCAGCTGTAGCGCCTCCATTATTAAGAGGAGCTGTTGCTGGGCGGCTTCCGAAGACGAATACCAGGACAATAGCGATAATCGCAATAGCTACAATAACAATACTAATCCACGTGTTTTTCTGCATAGATAAATTTGATTAATCTTATAACGATTCCAGTATACACCTTCGCAAGAAGAAGGGAATTTATTAAAAATTTATTTATACCTGGTAGTATCTTCTTAGAAATTTCTTTTTTAACTAAAAAATAATAGCACATTATGAAAAATATTTTCATTTTCCTAGTAGTTATGGTTACTCAAGACACTTTTTCTCAAAATGTTGGAATTGGTACTTCTGTTCCAAGGTCAAAACTTGAAATCAACGGAACACTGAGAATTGATACGATTAAGGCTTCAGTAAATTCAAAAAAGGTATTAGTTCAAGATTCTGCAACGGGAAATGTAGGATATATTTCTATTGATAGTATAAAAAATTCATTAGCTGAAACTATTTACTACGCGGAGAATGATGTCCTAGATACTACAACTTCTTTAAGGATTCCCAAAGTTCGTTTGAGTATAAGTGTACCTCCTGGAAAATACAAAGTAGAAGCTTATACAGAAACTAATGATAATAATTACTTACAGTCAGTACGTGTATGGGTTCAAGTTGATAGCGACACATTAGGAAGTGGATCACCCAGAGAGTCTCCATCTGATTTTGGAGTATGGAACCTATTAAAGTTAATCACACTTTCTAATAGTAGTATCATTTATCTTTATTGGCAGAATAATGAGATTTCAGTCGCTTCAATTAGAAGAACTAGGCTTTTTATCACAAGATTAATTTAATATTAAACCGCACAATTTTGTGCGGTTTTTCTTTTTATTGTAGTATGGGGAATATGTCCAGAAAAAATAAAAATTTAAGCGCTGATAAAGGTCAGATGGAATCTCTCCTAGAAGCATTTTTAAAATGGGGAATGTTGATAGTAGTTGCGATTTTGCCACTCTTGTATTTTCCTGGTCGCGTAGCATCCTATATAACATCCAAAGAATTTTTCTTCATCGGCGCAACTGCGCTTCTTGCGATTGTGTGGATTTGGCTCATGGTAAAAGAGTCTCGATATAGATTAGGTAAGTGGAATTTAATCGCGTTAGCTCCGCTTGCGCTTTTCTTGGCGTCTTTTACGGTAAGCAGCCTATTCGGAGTAGATCCAAGAATTTCATTTTATGGTTCCATTGAAAGCGGAATAGGAATGATTTTTTTATGGTCAGCATTTATATATGTCTGCATACTTGCATCATTTGTAAAAGTCCAAGGATTCCAGTTCATAAAACGGTTACTGAGAGCACAATTAGCCGGAGCAGTCATTTTGACAATCGCGACATTTTTTACGGACTTTGCCTTCAATATCCATTCTCAAATGCTCAATAGGTCGCTTGGCGGAGCGATGATGGGAAATGCGCTCATTGCCGCGGCATACCTTCTGATGTCCGTATTTTTTGGAATCATCCTGTTCACGCTTGAATCGAAAAGAGGGAAATGGCTTACTGGCGTTGCCCTTATCTTGATTATTTTTTCTCCGCTTTTTTTCCTCGACGCGACAGTCTGGGTAGGCGAAAATGGAATTCAGTTTTTAGTGAAGAACCCCTTGTCGTTTTTGGGTCATGCTCGGATGGCGACTCTTTCGCTCTATGGAGGCTTATTTATATCGCTCTTCATGTGGCTTTGGCTTGGGGCTAAAAAACGATGGGCAAGAATACTGGGAGTTGCCGGGTGCATTCTTATAGTTTTATCTGTTGGGTTTGCGACGTGGCAGGTATTTAATCCGGGGTCTGAAGTTAATGGTCTCTTTATTCAAGAAGCTGCAAAGCGCCCTCTTGACTGGAATATCGCGATCAAAGGTTACAGGGAACGTCCGTTATTGGGATGGGGACAGGAAACATATCAAAATGTCTATTTGAAACATTTGGATCCGGAAGTATTTGATGCTGACAATGGAGGCGAGGTATATGCCCTTCATCCGCATAATGCAACGCTTGAAATTCTTTCAAATGGCGGAATAGCGGGACTGATAACGTACGTAATGTTCATTCTTGGCATTATTGTCACTGCGATTATTCTCTATAGAAAAAAAATAATTTCCGCGGCTTTCTTGGCAAGCCTCGTTGCGTTGCTTTCATCATATCTGCTTCAGAACCAAATGGTGTTCGATTCGGTTGCTTCCTATGTTTTGCTTTTTTCAATCGCGGGAATATTGGCGGGACTGCTCGGTCGGTCTGAACAAGAGAACCCGTCGAAGGCTATGCTGGCTCATTACGCGACCGCCGTCATTGCGACAGGCTTGCTTGCCGTCGCATGGATTGCGTTCGCGTATCTGCCTGCGCGTAAAGTTACGGAAATGAAACGAATAGGTGACGAGCCGAGCAATGTTCGCATAAATAACTATCGCCATTTGTTCCATTCGGCAGGGTCCGCGATTTTCAAAGCAGATCCGGAATTTTACACGCTTACGCTTGCCAATTCCTATAATTCGCAGCGACAGTATTTTTATGACCATGCGGATGCCCGTTTTGTTGCTGAGCAAGAAATCGCCGAGCTACAGAAACAAATGGATTCCATATTCGATGACGAGCAAAGCGACTTCAAGTTCATGCTCTCGGGGCTTCAGCTTGCAAACCTGCACATGTTCCTGAAACAAGCCGGTTCGCCGGAGGATTTCGCACGCGCAAAGAAATATTTCGATCGCGCCGCAATGCTGTCACCGAATCATGCGCAGCTGTACTTGGCTTACGCTGAAACGATGATCGATTCTCAAAATATATCCGCAGCGAGAGACCTGATACAAAAATCCCTATCATTGAATGCCAAAAATAGGGAAGTGTGGGGGAATCTTTATCATTTTGAATCCCAGTTCGGAACAGTCGACGCTGCTAAAAAGGCGCAGAGCATGATCGATCATTTCGAAGAATACAATACATTCTAAAATTGTTTCAATCTTGAAAAAAGGATGCTGACGAGTCCCGCCTCGAGAAATCGCGCTATCACGATTCCGATGACGACACCCAAAGCGCCGAATTTGATGCCCAGAAGCGCCATCAAGACGATGCGGATGCACGGCGCTGCGATTTCATTGATATACAATTCCTTATTCTTGCCCCAAGCTATGAAAGCGGTTCTTGGAAGTACAAATGGCATCGTAATAAGCGTTATGAGCAGAATTCTGAATAGAAAAATCGATTCTGGAAATTTCGGAAACAAAAGATGAAATGCAAACGGAGCCAGAACCCATCCGATCGCGATTATCGGAATCATGATGAGTATAAGGATGAGAATTCGCGTCCATATCTTGTAACCTATGCCGGGCGCATTTTGTTGGTGGGCCAAGTCGGGAAGCGATAGAATATCGATGGGAATCAGCTGCTCGATTTTGTTCATCGGCGTATAGGCAAACGTGTAAATTGCGGCGGCGGGCGCTCCGGCAACGGCATATACGATTACGGTATCGATATTCGAAGCGATGATCCTCGGAATATTTTGCAGCGTGAAATGAAATCCTAATTCTTCCGATTTTTTATCGCGCAGCGAATTGGTAGGCTTGATCATTCCGTACACGATGAGGCCCCCGATTGTCTGGAAGATGAAAAATGACAAGGTGATCAGGATAAGGTTGTGCGTGATAAAAATGATGATGAGCGACGGAATGGAAAAGCATGCTTGGCATAGCACGGCAAGAAGGATCGTCTTTTTGAAATCTTTTCTTCCTTGGAAAAACGAATAAGCCATTTCGCTGTATGTGTCAGTCATGGGAACAAGCGGTGCGGCCAGCAAGAAAGCGAGTCCCATGAGATGATTTCCGCTGAACCAATAGGATATCCCGAATCCCAAGGAAATAATCGAACCCAAAAATCCAAACAGAACCTTTTTCTGCATCATTGGCTTTACGGAACCCTCAAACCCCTTCGCAACCGCTCGAGCCAAAGCATTGTTCATTCCCGGAAGGGTGGCGATGCTTGCAATCGTTAAAACGGCGATAATGTAGTTGTAGGAGCCGACGACGTTTTTAGGAACGAGATTTGCAAGGGCCGTAATGAACGAAAAACTGAGGAGAAAAATCGCGATTTTTCCTCCGATGATCCAAGCCGAATTGCGGAACATGTTCGCCAAAAATTCCTTTTGGTCCTTTATTCGCGGCATAAAACCTTTATCTGACAAGAGTGACATATTGACCAATCATAGCGTATACTGCCCGTATTACCAATATCAGCCGACCTTTTATGACAGCTTCACAGAAACAAAAAGTTCTTCTGATGATCCCCAATCTCGGAGGGGGCGGAGCACAGCGCGTCGCGTCTCTTTTGTCGATGCATCTTTCCAAGGATGTCACCCTTGCTCTCTTTGACAAAAAAATTTCCTACTCTTATGGGGGAAATCTTGTCGACTTGCAGACAGGCGCGACAAGAAACATTCTCAAGAAAATAACCAACGTAGCGAGCCGTGTCGTCCGCGTCAAAAAACTCAAGCAAAGCCTCGGCATGCCCAGAACGC
>JAQBQS010000006.1 GCA_028286885.1 Patescibacteria group bacterium | reverse complement strand
CCCGCCAGGACTCGAACCTGGAATATCAGTTCCGAAGACTGGTGTGATATCCATTTCACTACGGGCGCAAGGGAAGTAATGTAACCTTTTTTCAGCCATTTGTAAATGGTATAGTGTTTTCCATGAAACAATCCTTGAAACTTGTCCTGCCGTCCAAGAAATATCTGAAAGAATGGATTGCATTTCAGAAGGAAACCCTTGCGGCATTGCCAATCGATAATCCGGATCGGGCCGGATATGAAAAGCATATTGTCTCGAGTTTAAAGCCTCGTTATTTTAAATGGCTCCGCGATGACCGGCTTGGCATTAATTTGGAGAAGGGGATGGTGCAGCAAACCATCTGGTGGGGAATGGTTGGTACAAAAATCGTAGGAAGAATTTCCTTTCGACACAAGCTCACCAAGACGCTCCGCGAGCATGGAGGAAACATCGGCTATGCCGTTCGTCCCAAATTCCAAGGGAAAGGCTACGCAACCGAAATGCTAAGACTTGTGCTGAAAAAGGTTGCAAAACTTGGATATAAAAAAGTGCTCCTGACATGCGATGACAGTAACACTGCTTCTTGGAAAACAATCGAGAAAAACAAGGGAATTCTTGATAGGAAAGAAGTTATAGACGGAACGCTCAGCCGTTTTTATTGGATAAAGCTCTAAAAAGAGATCTGGATTTTTGAAGCCGGTTATGGTACGATCGGTTTCGCTGCAGCCATGGTTTAGTGGTAGAACGCGTCCTTGCCAAGGACGAGGTGAGAGTTCGATTCTCTCTGGTTGCACAAGACGTTTCACATGAAACGAAATCTCGTAAAAATATATTCGTCGAGCACAGACTATATGCCGGAACTCATCCGCGGGCTTTTGCAGTCCCATGGGATTGAAAGCTTCATCGGCATCGGTGGCGAGAGAATTGACGGATGGCTTCCGAACAAACTGGGAACCACAACCACGTCACGCGATGTTTTTGTGAACCAAGAAGACGCAGATCATGCGCGAGAAATTTTAGAAGCGAGAGGAAATTAATGTCCGTCATCCCGGACGGAGCCTGCATCAGGCGACGAGCCGGGACCCAGGGCTGGTTACTCTGAAATTCAGAGCTGTCAGAACCTGGATCCCGGGTCGCGCTCGATGCCGTCGCTTGCCCGGGAGGACGATTTAATAAATTTATGAAATTTGAAATTCCACAAAACGTTTCACGTGTAACGGAAACGCTCAAAGCTGCCGGATATGACGCATACCTCGTCGGCGGATGCGTGCGCGATTTCGTCATGGGAAAAGTTCCCAAAGATTTTGATATTACGACAAATGCAAAACCGGAGGATATCGTGAAACTGTTTGAAGGAAAAGAAGAAGATGGAATCAAGGTCGTTTACGAGAATACCTTCGGAACCGTTGCGGTCGTATTTGAAAACGAACCTCACGATTCGAATGTCCGACAGATCGAGATCACGCCGTATCGCCGTGAAACGACTTATAGCGACAATCGACATCCTGACGCCATTGAGTTCGCGGAAAAATTATCCGACGACTTGATGCGCCGAGACTTTACGATGAACGCACTCGCATACGACCCTGTTTCACATGAAACAACTGATTTCTATAACGGACTTGCAGATATAAAAAATAAAATCATCCGCACGGTAGGAGAAGCGAACGAACGATTCAACGAAGACGCCTTGCGCATGATGCGCGCAGTTCGATTTGCTGCACAACTTGGGTTTGCTGTTTCACATGAAACGCTCGATGCCATCTTGAAAAAGAAAAATTTACTTGCGAACGTTTCACAAGAACGCATTCGCGATGAGTTTGTGAAAATGGTGAATTCAAACGAACCCGCAATTGGAATTGGACTCATGAAACAGCTTGGCATTCTCGAAATGATTTTGCCCGAGATAATGGAAGGCGACGGATGCGAACAGGGAGGCGTGCACAAGTTCGACGTCTTCACGCACCTCGTCATGGCATGCCAGCATGCGGCCGACAAGAATTTCTCATTTCATGTTCGACTTGCCGCCTTGTTTCACGATATCGGGAAACCGCGCACGCGAAGGCCCGGCACGAAAAAGGAGTGGACGTTCTACGGACACGAGGTTGTCGGCGCGCGCATGGCTCAAAAAATAATGGAGCGCATGAAATTCTCCAAAGCCGACACCGACATGGTCGTGAAACTCGTTCGCTATCATATGTTCTTCTCAGATACGGAAACGATCACGCTGTCGCCCGTGCGCCGCATCATTGCAAATATCGGCGCAGACAACATCTGGGAACTGATGAAGATCCGCGAATGCGATCGTGTCGGGATGAGCAAGCCTGAAGCGCCTTATCGATTGCGCAAATATCACGCAATGATTGAAGAATGTCTGCGTGATCCGATCAGCGTTTCACAGCTGAAAATCGATGGGCATTATCTCATGAAAGATCTCGGTGTGAAACCGGGACCGAGGATGGGATGGATGCTGCACGCGCTTCTTGAGGAAGTCTTGGAAGATCCTGCCAAGAATACCGTTGAAACTCTGAGTAGCCGCGTGCGAGAACTTGAACATTTATCAGACGCGGAACTGCGAGCGCTCGGTGAAGCAGGAAAGGAAGCAAAAGAGGAATTGGAAGAGGAGGAGGTGAAGAAGCTTCATGTGAAACATGGGGTGAAATAGAAAAAGACCAACCGTATGGCTGGTCTTTTCTTTGGATTACTCAGAATAATAACTGCTGAATATTTCAAAGAGATGCTCGCGTTCCGCATCCGTCAGGGTACGAAGAGTATTTGAACTCTTGGGCGATTCGCGTTTCCAAGGTTTTCCAGTCACCATGACGGTATAGGTCGCGCGTGAAACAGGGGACACCGAATGCCATCCGTCGGGATCCGCCATCTCATACGTCGATCCGGCAGGAAGAAGAATGGTTGCCATTACGGGCGGCGGCACGGAACCCTCGCCGTATCCGACATCCATTCGGTAGACGCCGTTTACAATTCTCATAGCCGAGGGCCAAGGATGAGGATGAAAGAGCGCAGACTTGGTAGTCGGCACATGGATCTTGTGGAGCGAAATGCGGTAGTTGCCATATTGCATCCAGAGGCGTTCGACGACCGGTTCCTCGTAATCTACATAGACGCTGTTCCAAGAATCCCGCTGCCTAAGCAATTGGGGAAGCGCTATTTCAATATCAGTCAGAATGCCGAGCCAGTGGCCGTTTGGGTACTTGTTCATATGTTTGTAATTTAGAATGAATAATGAATCTTCATGTTCAATGTACGCCCAGTTGCAATAATGCTCAATGTGTCGTACACTTACGACAACACTATTTATATGCAGCATCTCGCACCACAACTCGAAGCCCTGGGACTTGGCGATTACGAGTCCCAGATCTACGCCGCGCTCTTAGAACAGTCTCCGATGGGGGCAGCGTTAATCGCGAAGAAATGTAATCTCTCACGCAGCAGCGTTTACACGACCCTCTCCGTTCTCATCAGCAAAGGGTTCGTAGGAACAACACACCGCAACGAAGTGAAGCAATTCTTCGCAGAAGACCTGTCTGCACTCCAAGCATCCCTCGACGCCGAATCAAAGAAGATCACCGAGCGCAAGAAAATCCTCTCGGGGCTCGAGTCGACGATCGGACAATTGCGAGGCATGGTCAGCATTCCGAAGATCACCGTCTTCGAGGGGCAAGAGGGCTTGAAGAAAATTTACCGATCGATGCTGCGAGAATCCAACCCGAATGAAACGTTTCACATCATGCGCGACGAGTTCGTCTGGCAGCCGGATTGGAAATTCATCTTCGACAAGGAATGGCACGTTTCGATCAAGGCGATCCGCAAAGAAAAAAATATCGCAACGGAGCTCTTGATCAACGATTCGACTGAAGAGAAAAAACATTCGACGTATTACAAGTCGAGAAAAGGCCTCTCTGTTAAAAAGATGAACAAAAAAGACACGCTCAAGAATTTCGCGCTGTACATCTTGGGAGATACGGCGAGCATTCTCTCGTTCGAACAGAATCATCTGGTCGGCATCCAGATCACCAACCGTACGATTGCGGACAATATGAAGAAGCTGTTTTCGGTTCAGTGGAAGATGGGGAAGAAATAAAAAAAAGCCGAACGGTACGTTCGGCTTTTGCGTTAACATAATTTATCTGTATTTGAGACCAAGAGGTTCAAGAAAAATAAGCTGCAAGATATTTACGAATGGCCAGAATTCCTGAAGCTCTATTGAGTTATCACCTTTTGGATAACCCAGTTCGTATTTGTCATAGTGGGTCCTCCACCAGATTTTTATGATTCCCGGCTTTTTTACAAGCCCGAACCAGGAAGAGAACGTTACCGGACCTCTGAAAATAATGGCATGAGGAATGATACTGAATTCTTGATTAGTATCAGATCGTCTTATTTCAAGAGTAAAGGTTCGGTCTTCAGAGTAATCGAACTTACGATACGCCATATCCCATTTCTTGCAGGAGAGCTCCATGGTGAACACTTGATGAGAAAACTTTAGGGTTACGCCAGGTTCCTTCCCCGGATTGAACATTGCAAGCTTGTAAGGAAACTCTTTTCCGTCAAGAACAACGATGCCCGAGAAACTATTCTGCATGTCAGATTCTCCATTAAAAATTGAAGCCAGATTGTACATTCCATTCAACGGAGAAGATGATAGGCAGGAAAGCTCGGGATGGTTCTTAATAACTTTTTCCCAAATGGGAGCAAAGATTCCTGGAGCATCAGCCTGCGATCCCCAGTTATTTAAACCATGGTGGAAATTCATAGAATCAGATTTGTCGTAGGGAAATTGGAAGGTCTGCTTTTTAGGCGGGAAAAGCTTTTTGAGAAGGTCGCTGATGTTTTCCATTTTTTTGTTTTTAATGATTATTAAATTTTGAATAAAAGCCGATCATTGACCAGCTTTTGCTTTGCTTATTTGATCAAATCTGATACCTCTTTTATAAGCTTTGCATCTTCGTCAATCATGACCTTTACTTCCGCAAGAGTCGCGTCTTTGGTTTCTGCTCCGTTGTAGTAATGCGGACCGCTTTTTTCGAGATTGTAGATAAGCTTTGACCCCATTCTGTTTTCCGCTCCTTTTCCTTCGCCGACAACTGCGGATATGATCGTGCCGTCATTTGCAACCGAGGCGGTCATGTGCGTTGAATCGTTTCTTTCTTCGAGATAGAGCATGTACAGATCGTCATTTTTTTGAATGCCAATTTTCCTTTCGAGATTTTGCCCCGAGTGATCATGCAAAGGCATCTTAGAAATTCTGAAATTACGAGCAAACATTCCTGACGGATGGGATTGAAAATCCTTTAGTCCATCTTCTGTTTTGATCGGCATTACAAGGTAATCGAAGGAATCTGTGGCAACTGATACAAAAGGGCGATTCTCAAGCAGAGTGAAGATTTTCTCTGCTGATTTTTCGAGGTTCGCTTTGGTTGTATCGCCGACGCTTTCAACCGACGTTTCATTTTTAATCTTTTCCAAGGTTTCCGCGGTCATGGTTGGACGGCATGATGCAAGGAAGGTGAGAAGGGCGATCATAGTTCCTGTTTTGATAACTGAAGCGAACTGTTCGCGAAGGTTAGAAGTTTTAAGTGTTTCCATGTTGAGAATATTGGTTTTAGTTATTAATAATTAATGAGGAATATCGAGATCAGTGAGATGACAAAACTATCATCATAATTGTGATTATACTATGACTGCCTTCTTAGGGCAATTAAGTTGTGACGAACGATCTGTTCTTAGTACAAGCATAGCATACTCGTTTCATTTTGTCAATATTTTTATGATGACAAAATAACTAGCGTGCTAAGAGTTCAAATAAACCTTAACTGGCAAGGGTTTATTTGAATCGAGGAAAAAATACTTAAATTAGCTATACTAATAGTATGGAATCTACTCTCAAAAACCTCGGTCTTACGCCAAACGAGACAATCGTATACAAAGCGCTCGCAAAACTCGGAGGATCATCGAGTGCAGGCGATATCATCAAGCTCGCAGACCTTCATCGAAATATCGTTTACGATGCATTGGCGCACCTGGAGAATCAGAACTTGGTCCAAGAAGTCGAGAAGAATAAGAAGAAGTTCTTCACCTTGAAAAATCCCGATCATCTCGTCACCAAGTTCGAACGCCAGATCAAAAGCGCGAACGACTTGGCAAAAATGGTTTCCGGACTTTCAAATGCAGGCGGGCATGAAGTCACAATCTACGAGGGGACGAGAGGTTGGCAAGAAGCATGGCAGGAAGTTATGAGGACAACCAAGCCGAAATCATCATTCCGAACCATCGGAATGGCGGGTGACCCTTGGGTGAAACTGATGGGTGAGACATTCGTCGAATACGAGCAGTGGGCATTAAAGAACAAGATCACCGACCGAATCGTCTCGCAGAAACACCTGAAGGCGGAAATTGAAGCCCATCAAAACGTTACGTTCCGCGATATCAGGTATATCGATATAGATTTAGCAGCGCATATGAGCATTGAAGTCTTTGATGATCGTGTACTGTTCGAAATTTATGACGAACCGCAGACAATTATCGAAGTCCGAAGCAAAGCTATGGTTGCAAGCTTGGCGGCATATTTTGAGATGATGTGGGTAATGGGGAAGAAATAGGGAAATAAAAAAACCTGCTCACGAAGCCGGCTTTTTTATGATATAGTCATAAAATCACTATGAAATTAATTATTGAGGGAGTCGTGATTGTCGTTGTTACCGGATTTTTCGCCATGCTCGAGGCGTCGATGTTCACCGTATCACTGTCGCGAGCGCGCGTACTCGCTGCGCAGAAGAAGCGGGGAGCGGACGCGCTGCTGAAAGCGAAGCTCACGATGGCGCGATCGATCTTCCTGTTGGTTGTATTCATGAACGTTTCGACCGTGATCGGAAGCATTCTGATCGGGAAAGACGCAGGCGAGGAATTCGCGGGATCAGTCGCGATCGTTTCACTCATCATGACATTCGCGATCATTCTGTTTGGAGAATTGATTCCGAAATCAATCGGCGACAAATATGCCGAAAAAATCGGCATGACGTTTGCGCCTGTCATCCTGGTCATTACAAAAATTTTCTCACCCATCGTGTGGCTATATGAAAAACTCATCAAGCTTTTGATCGGAACGCACACGATCCTGGTATCCGAAGACGACCTGCGCGTAATGTCGGAAACGAGCCACGCCGAAGGCGAGATCGAGCTCGACGAGAAGCGCATCATCTTGAACACGTTTGAAATGAATGACACGCTGGTTCGCGACATCATGACGCCCCGGGGCGTCGTTGAATTCTTGAGCGACCAATGTACGCTCACTGACGCGCTTGCGATCATCGGAGAAAAGCCGTTTTCAAGAATTCCCGTCTACGGAAACGATCTTGATGACATCGTCGGCGTAGTGACTTCGAAAGACATTCTGCGCGGACTTGCGCGAGACGAACACAGTCGGACCATTTCCGAGTTCATGAAGCCGGTAAAGTTCATTCCGGAAACAGTCCAGTCGGACCACCTGCTCGTACAGTTTCAGAAATTGAAAACGCACTGCGCGATCGTGATTGACGAGAACGAGAAGACCGTCGGATTCGTAACCTTGGAAGACGTGCTCGAAGTCCTGGTAGGCGAAATCATGGACGAGACGGACGAGCATGAGGACATGAGAAATATCAGATAAGTAAAAAGCCGCACTCGTTAGTGCGGCTTTGCATTGGCAAAAAGTTAAACGTCGATGTCCTTCATCGTAATAGGACGAAGGAGAATAAATGTTCCTTTGGTCAGCACCCCTGTTTGGTTATCTTTCTTGGCCATTTGGAAATATCCGTCCGCAATTCCAAAAAAACGCTCTTCGTTTCCAAACCTAACCGTGACCGACCCTCCTTTTGTTCCTCCCAATTTTGGTAACATACTATCATCAACGCGCATAACATAAGCACCCCCTTCTGACTTATTGAGGGTTCCTTTTGCACGAAGAGCTAGTTCGTCCAGAAAAGAGGCAGATACGTGATGGACGGTTCCCTTGAAGCACAAAGTCTTGATGCCGGGATCATTCCCATAAACATTCAAGGCTTTCAGGCTGCACGGAACGCCTTCCAGTTTCGCAGGAGACGCATTCGGCAAGAAATCCAGAAGCAGCGCTCGCTGATTTCTGAGCGTATGAAAGGAAGCAAAAACAATTCCATCTTTGGCCGAGACATTAGAATTAATAGCACTTCTAATAACAGAACTCATCGTCGTATCAAGAAGCCTTCCTTCAGGCGTGAAACCAAGAAGACGATCTCCGCTCCTTATGAAGGTTATGTTGGTATGAAGAACTCCTTCAGGAGTTACTTCCTTGCACAAAGCCTTCTGCATTAGAGGCAGGGAGTTGAATAAAAAGAACGAATTTACACCCGGCTCATCCGACCACATGACGATGCTGCCGGGAAATTCGCTTGCCGAGTCTGCCGTCAGAACTTCTTCCGTGACAGTGGCTTTCGGAGATTCGAGCAGGCTGGATATTTCCTTGTTCCCGTCGCTAATTCCCTTGTTGTAGAAAAAGATACCGAGGCATACGACGGTAATAACTAAGAGGACAGTACCGATGATTACTTTTTTCATGACTTTTTAATTTTAATGAACAAATATATGCCATCTTGTATAATATATTTCGCCTAAATTGTCAAATCGTGAAACTAAGATATACTGATTCGCATGAATCCAACCTTTACTCCTCCTATTGAAAAACAAAAACCTCTCGAAAAAAATCCGGCTGACTTCGCATACGAATTTTTGGGCGACGCGATCGAGCATCTGCACGAGGACCAGATCGCAGCGATCGTAGAGCGGGCGAAATCTTCCCAGTCGGAAATTTTGGAATCGATCAAAACGCCGAGCGAGCATTCCCGGAACGTTTCGTATGACAAGTTCAAGAAGCGATTTTCCGTCGCAGGTGAGGAAGGAGTAACGATGGGGCAAATCATCGCTGCGCGGCATATGGGAATGGACGTGACGATCCCTGAAGAAGTCGACCAGTCAGGCGACGGCAAAAAGCTCCGCCGCATTCTTGCCGAGAAGATCTCGCAAGACCGGATTGCGAATGATGCAAACAGGGAACTCGGCACCGTATTGTCCGAGAAGGCAAAGATGCGCGACATGATGAAGTCCGAAGCCTACCGCAAGATCGCGGAGAGGTCCGGAGTCGAGTCCGAACAGCTCGGCGTAAAGGCGGAACAGATCGTGATGGGAGCGCTCGAAACGATCGCGATTGACCGTCCGGATCTCGGGCTTTCCATCGCGTCCGCCAACGCATACCAGGACGTCGAAGAAAAAATCGACTTCATCATCTCGACCAAGCAGAAGAAGCGGGGCATCGGGATTGAAAAAGACGAGGTGTCGTTCGACGAGAAGCATATCGGCATCCAGTTCACAATCAATACGTCCAAGCGCGAGCACAAGGAAGACCAGATCAAGAAAGCCAAGGCGCGTGGCATGGACGTCGATGACATCTTGTACGTTGCGATCGACATGAAGATCCTCTCGCTCGCGATCAGCAGTTGGAAGAAAGACGGCAAGTCAATCAAAGGCCCTTGGAGCTATTTGCCCGAATCGGTGAGAAAGGCGGCAATCGCCAATCTTTTCGATTCGGTGCTAACGCAGGATCAGGTAAGGGGATTGGTTGAAAGCGCATAGCGTAACATCAAAAGCCGGACAATCTGTCCGGCTTTTGACTTGCGACAATGCAAATGGTATCCTCGTCAAAAGCCATTTTCTAACTTAAAATAATTCCCATGAAAAATGCACACGACATTTTCGAAAAGCTTTACCGCAATCCGAAGGTTCAAGAACGTGTCACTAATATGGTGGCATTTACATTGAAGGCTTACCCCAATGAAATTGAAGAAATCATCAGCCAAACATTCATAGGATTTTTTGAAAGACTTCTCGATCCGAAATTCAAATTCGAATATACAGAACACGGAGCTCCGACGTACATGGCCAACCGCGCCCGGAACTTGTGCATCGATTTCTTCAGGAAACAAAAGCGTTCGCCCGCTATCGTACGCGACGAAAAGGCATTTGCGCATTTCACGCACGAAGACCCGGAATTCGAAATGAAAGTTTCCGCCGACGAACTAGATCTTATCTACGAACAAATGAAGCTGATCAATCCGAAAATGAAGGAAGTCATGGAACTCCGTCTCGCGGGATTCAGTTTCAAGAAAGTTGCGGAGATGCTCGATATCTCTATCAACACAGCAACAGGGAGGATGCGCTACGCTACTATGGCGATCAGAAAAAATCTCGACATCACGAAACAAGCCTCTCGCAAGAGAGGTTTTTCTTGCAATAAAAAAAATGTGTGTTATTATATAATAAACAAACTCCTCAAAAATGAATCACCAACGAAACCTCGACAAACTGACCTTGTTCTGCAACGACAAAAAAGAAATGGGCATTATTCATAAGATTCTTAGAAACAAAT
This sequence comes from Patescibacteria group bacterium, assembly GCA_028286885.1. Classification (GTDB taxonomy): domain Bacteria; phylum Patescibacteriota; class Minisyncoccia; order Phycocordibacterales; family UBA1006; genus CAIXMG01. The sequence goes on along the minus strand of JAQBQS010000006.1, from coordinate 29,328 downwards.
TTCCATCCAAAACGAAGGAAGATATCGAAGACCTGGTGCAAGAAGGAGTCCTTCGGGCGCTCCGATGGGCCAATGATAAAAAGAATCTGACTGAGCTGGTTTCTGTCAAAGCGCTCATTCTCAGATCAGCCTTCAATCATGCAACCGATATTCTGCGATCAAGAATTGTCCATGACAAAAAGTCCTCGTTCATAGAATTTGAACCCAGAAGCATCCCCGATCCTCATGATCTCTTCATCAAAAAAGAAAGGGACGAGTTTTATATAAAAACTCTCGCGAAAGGAATGGAGCATCTTCCCGAAGATCAACGAAGGATTATCGATTACCAAATGAAAGAAATGAGTTACCGGGAAATGGCAGTTATCGAAGAAACAAGCGTGAATACCCTGCTCTCAAGAGGATTCTATGCCCGAAGAAAACTGAAAGAAGTCCTACATCCCGCGGCTTAGCGGGATTTTTATTTTGAATGAAACGTTGCAAAAACTCCAATTATGTGGTTATATGCTTTCAAACAAAACAACAGTACTATGCCAACAGAAACAGAACTTCAAAGACTGCAGCATGAAGGAGATCAGACTCCTCTTGCAAACCTCCTTATTTTTGAACCGTCAAACACACTCTCATGCCCCTTCCAAGCGACGCCAGGCCAATAAGCCTGGATGACTTTTCGAACTATGAGCGCATTCCTTGCGAAAGCATTTCAAAATGGGACACCGGCAGCAAAAAAGAAGGCAACAGGAAAATATGGTTTACGTTTCATTACAAAGAAATAAGGAACGTTAAAATTTTCGAGTGCGATCACGCACGCCTCGTTACTATCGATGACAAGCTTCATTTCTGCGAGTCTCTTTACAAAGACAAGATATTCATCGGAATGGCTTTCAAAAAAGTCAGCCCTCTGTTTATCGCAAATAACTCTGCAACCTTGATCAAGAATTATCTGAAGAAAGTCTACCGCGTATCCTCTGAGGAAGAAGATAAGCCAGACTTCATGATACTCAACAAAGAGTTCGCGACTACTTGGGCAGATTCCTAACAACAAAACGCACCTCTCATGGTGCGTTTTTTAATGCTTATTTGATTTCCAAAATTACCGGACAATGATCGCTCCCCTTGATATCCGCGCGAATCGTGCATGACTTCACATTCTTTTCGATCGAGCGTGAAACGAAAAAGTAATCGATCCTCCATCCGACATTGCGTTCCCTCGCTTTCGCGAAATGCGACCACCATGTGTAATGCCCGTTACCCTGTGTGAACAGTCGGAACGCGTCCGTGAAACCGGATGCGATGATCTTGTCGATGCCTGCCCGTTCCTCGGCCGTGAAACCATGCGTGTGCGTATTAGCCGCAGGATTCGCAAGATCGTCAGGCGTATGCGCGACGTTCAGGTCGCCGCAGAAAATGACAGGCTTCGTTTTCTCAAGCGACTTGCAGAATTCCAAGAATGCCGGGTCCCACGCGTTCTCGCGCAGATTTACGCGCGAGAGATCAGGTTTTGAGTTCGGCGTATACACGTTCACCACGAAATACTTTTCGAGTTCAACCGCAATCACGCGGCCTTCTTCGTTCGGATGGCCGTACGAATCCTCGAGCGAGTATTTTTTCGCGATGTCGTTCGGAATATCCAAGATGACGTTCAAAGGCTTTTCCTTGGTATAGATTGCCGTTCCGCTGTAGCCTTTTCGTTTTCGAGAATGCGAATAGACGACATGATACCCTTTGATGTTTTGCAAGCCGTCCGGCAGCTGCGAGAGTTCGGATTTCGTTTCCTGCAGGCAATAGACGTCGGCCGCAAATTGAAAAATCTGCTGGAACAGATCCTTGGCATGCAGTCCGCGTATTCCGTTTACGTTCCATGTAACGAGTTTCATGCACCAAGTATACAGGACGTCCGGCAAATCTATATTTGACATAATTTTAAAGTCATGCTACCATATAGACAAGATTCAATCATTCAAAAAAACATAGTCATCATGAAGCACCGTTTTAATTTCTTCTTTTTCCGGGCATGCTCGTTCGTTTTCTTCTTTCTCGCCATCGCGATGCCTCTTGAAGCTTTCTTTATCAACCGGGCGGTAGTCCTGAACCCTCTCAATGAGCTCTGGTTCAAGATCGCCTGGAGCATAACATTCGGCATTATGGCCATCGGCGCTTGCACGAGTTTTATGGTCATATCAAACAAGTTCCGGAAACTGTCGGCTCATTCCGATGCATGTCTACTTGCATCTTGACCGAAATTATTTAAAGACTATACTCATATTAATTGTTCATTAAACCAACCAGCATGTACAGCAAGCTCCGCGTGAGGAAGAACCCTCCTACCAAGACACCATTGCTTAAATCCCAAACCACGCATGTCGCAGTGTTCATACACTTCGGCGGACACGGTCTGCGAACGAGCAAGCGAAGCTAAGAAACTATTTGCTAACAAAAAACCGCTGCTCGGCAGCGGTTTTCTTTTTGACTAATCTTTCTTGTAGAGCGACATGACGAGCGCAATCGAATCATCCGGATCGGTGCGCGCATCAAAGTGTTCGATCCGCTGGTCGACCAATTTCATTCCGTAATCCAAGAAGAGACCGTTCAATTCGTCATTCGTAAAAAAGTAATAAGAGACGCCGAACTTCTCGAAACTCGCATCAGCGGAATGCTTTGGCTTGAATCCTAGGAATCTCTGTGTCTCCTTGGACAAGGAGACATTCAAGACATAACCTCCGGATTTCAAAACGCGCGCGACTTCGGACATATAGCCGATCCTCTGGCCACTCGCCATGTGCTGCAAGACGCCGATGTCGGTAACGCAATCAAATGTTGAATCAGCGAGCGGAATATCTGTGACATCGCCGACGACAAAGCGCGCGCGGTCGCCTAAATTCTCGCTCTTCAGGTCGAGGTTTCCCTTGCGCACGATGTCAGCCACGTAATCAAGTCCGATCACGCGGAATCCGGCAGCGACGAGCTTGTGCAGCCACAGTCCGCGCCCGACGCCGATGTCGAGAATGAACGAATCTTTCGCAAGCGGCGGAAGCATGCGCATCGCAACCGCATGATAAGGAATATGCGTCCACACGTCCGAACCCGTGCGATAGGCAATCTCGAAATAATTTTTCTGTGCATCTTGATCCATTAGAATCATTATAAGTTATTGACACGAGAAAGTCATTTGGTTATGATGTCGGTACGTATTTGTTCACCAATAAAATAAAAAGCGTATGAAAAAATTATTTTCAGCAAAGTAAACCAGCACTAAAAGCACCTCTCGGCAAACGTAAAAAACTTGACCGAGCGAGCAGCCTTTCTTCCATCGGGAGAAGGGCTGATTTTTATTGACAAAAAAAGCGCATCGCTGCGCCTTGTTTTTTAATTGTTATTTTTTATTTCTTCCTTCACTTTTTCGGTCAGGGACTTCTCTGAAATCTTAAATTTCACGTCTCCCCAGAAATTCTTGGGATCTGTGATATTCCATGTCGTATGATGAGGACGTTCTTCTTTCTCTACACGCATCCCCTTACTCTCGAGAACCTTGATGAGCCCGTCGACGGTTATTCCTTTCGGTAGAAATTCGATGTGGTCGAATCCGCTTTTTTGGGAATGATTAGGCTTCTGGTCAGCGAGTTCCAGGCAGCGAATCGGGCCGGCAATCGTTTGCGGCTCGAAATGCTCATAGCCATGCTTCCATGTTCCGGTAGCGATCTTTCTGTCTGAAATGATGGCGTCCTCGTGCCCGAGCCAGAAAATTTGATGCTCCGCCATATAGCTTCGGATATCCTCAAATTCCTTTTTGGTCGAGCATTTGTAGCACAGATGGTCCGGCTCTATGAGCGAGCGAATGCCGTAGTTCATCATCCAGTTGTTGAATCCTTCTGCTGCTTTTGGAAAGTCCTGCAGAAATTTGTCTCTCGTTGTCGTTATCATATTTTATTTTTAATTTCCCCAATACTACGTTTTTACCTTGAAAAGTCAATCATTCCAAGAATGCCCTTTTCGTATTCTTGACAAATTCATATAAAAAGGCTAAATTCTATTCAGATTTAACACTTTAAAAAACCAAATATGCACACAGCACACCAAGAAAAACTATCTGCGTCCGTACAACCATTCGTTGCCGGCCTCAACAAGCGCTATGACAGTTATGCAAGCGAGCGGTTTATCACCGCTCTCCTGGTTACGACCATTGCTCAAAAATGGGAAGACCAGCAGGAAAGCAATCACCCCGATTTCGATAAAGCGGTGTATGACAGCGGATGCTATGTTTTTGATGTCATACTCACCGGCAAGCTCAATGCTCCCGGCAATGGATTAAAGGTGTCCGAGGATCTGAGAAAACATCTCGAACATTTTGAAGTCGAAGTACTCAAGGCCCAACCTGTTGGTTAGCCTATATTATTTTCTACGAGCCGGACTATGTCCGACTTTTTTATTTGACAAAGCCAGTGCAGAAAAGTATGGTATGAAAAACAAAAGAAAATATGGACCAAATAAATAACAACGAATGGATGAACATCGAAGAAACGGAAAACTCGCTCGATATCAGATGGAATATCGGCCCCTTCCGTAAAAAATACGGGCCAAGCGACGGGAGGAACCCGAACTGGCATGAGCATATTTATCCCAGCTACGACAAACCCTTCGAGTGGTTTTTCCGCGACGAGGAAACATCCGACAGATATTTGTCCACCTTCAATCATGAGTGGCTTACGTTAAACGAGATCATGAAAAATGTTTACGACCATACGGATTACGGACACATGTCTTGCAAGCGCATCGTCGTCGGAGACCGTGAATTCTTTGACTATTCAGTATCGTCATTCGTACGGGCCAAGAGCATCTACCATGCCAAGAGCTTTTATGACGCGCTCGCGATCACCGAACGCAAACCTGTGACAAGCTCGCACGCGGGCAACGGCTACAACCACGGCGCAGGAGTGGAAGAATACATCATCAAATGTTCAAGCTCGCTCGTCGTACCTCTTCACATTGAAAAAGCATTCGGACTGAGATCGCTCTATGTGAAGTATTCCGGAAGAACGCAGCAGTCCATTCCAGCAAAAACTCCCCAGCAATGAGGAGTTTTTTATTTCAATTCTTCCCACAGTTTCTTGAACACCTGGCGCATGTTATGCGCCATCACGGCATCATGAATCTCGACAAGATAGTAGGGTTTCTGTTTCGTCATGATCATCGCAATATAATCGCCCGCAACCAATTGAGTCGCAGAGAATTGGTCTGTCTCCCAGAACTTCATGTTGCGCCTCTCGGCGTATTTTTTGCCAAGCATTTTTTTCTCGATATCGGATTGGTTCGTGAAGAGCTTGATATCAAGCCCGGCAGGCGTTACGTCCCAGCTGTAGTCGATCATATGCTCGAATGTTTCAAGGAGTGTGTGATCCTGAAACCCCCACATGCTCGGGTCAACGTGTTTCATGCTTTCAAACCATCTTGGGAATGCCTCTCGGAAATAATGCTCCATGTCGCGTCCTTCGACAAATCGGATCTTCGGTACTGAATACGTTTGCGACTGCGGCAGATTTTTCAAAACATCCTGGAGCTCATGCACGGCTGACTCTTTCTCGTCCAGGACTTCTTTTTCCCGTTTGATGATTTTTTCAAGTTCGGTCTCGCGCGCGGGCAGATAATACAAAACCTTTCCGCCAAGGTCTTCAATAACAAGTCCTTTGGCAAGGAGCTCCTTGGCGATTCCGTAGACCGTCGTCCGATTGATCGATGCCGCACGCGAAATCTGTGCCGCAGAAATCTTGCCGCGATCCAGGATCAGCTTGTACACCTTTTGTTCCTTGGGACCGAGCCCTAGGCGAGTGAGGATTTTTTCCATATCTGAACCATATCCTATTTGTCGGAAAAATACCAACACTTTATCTTAAAATCTCACTTTTTCCTATTAAAACAAGGGTTTATGTGTTATTACATAATTAAATTAATTAACATTTAAAACAACATAATTATGGACAAAGAGATACTACTTAAACAAGTCATCGATGCCCTTGATCTGCCCCATTGCTCGATTATCAAAAATGGAGTAATCATCGAAAAGCCTGGAAATTCCATCGTACACGCACTCATACCTTCACCGGAATTGGAAAAAATCATGAAAAAATTAATTCCAAGCTTCTCAAAATTCTTCAAGAAGAATCTGAAGCGTTCAGATTTCAGATTTGGCATCAACTACGTCCGTGTAGAGGGACCGCTTGAAGAAGAGATGCACGTTCATATTTCATGCATCATCGCGATGGTAGTATTCGGCAAAGGAATCGCTATTTACGAAAAAGACGGACAAGAATTGCGCGAACCAGTAGAAGAAGGCGACATTGTCATCGTTCCGCAAAACGCGCCGCATTACTTCATAAGCGAAGAAGTCGTCATCTATGCGGGAATAGAATTCGGTCCGGTAATCGACTATCAGAAACATCATAAGCATTGAATCACTCTAAAAACTAAATAATGAATTCATCAGAAACAGCAATTGTCATCGAAAAAATCTACTCGTGGTTCAAAGATTTCGAAAAAGAAACTGAACTAGAGATTGTAAAAAGGTTAAGAAAAAGGGTTGTCCTTCCATATCTCTTATTTGGACTCCCGCTATTATTTATTTCCGGAGCTATTTACGGCTACGCGGGAACGCACCTAAAAGAACATTTTCTTGGTATCTCATGCGTAACCTTGTTTTACGTAACCCTCTTTCTTACCACAGGATTATTTTTCTTTTGCATCTTTGGAGTTGCGTATATTTATGAAAGAAAAAAGGATCGTCTTCTTTCTGTAGAAAAAGAACAAGAGAAATATCGAGAAAATTTATCTGAGCTCCGATTGAAAATCAACACCATTGCAGATACTTCGAATACACAAAGAATTTTGCAAGTATTTGAATCAATTTTCAACAAAGAGAAGGGTGCAGCTATCGAACAACTCACATATCTTTTACAGAAAATCGATATTACTGTCGAAAAAAATATCGAGACTAGTATCGTAAGAACAACCTCATTTAACTACTCATTAGGAGAACACTCCGTAACTTGTACTGTGATCTCAAACAAATAACCAGGCTCTAGGCCTGGCTTTTTATTTTCCATGAAATTTCTTATGAACCTCGCGCAGCTGCTTGTCGGTGACGTGGGTATACACCTGGGTCGTCGCGATGTTGGCGTGGCCGAGCATGATCTGCACGGATCGCATGTCGGCGCCGTTTGAAAGGAGGTCGGTCGCGAAGCTGTGGCGCAGGACGTGAGGCGTGACCTTCTTGTAAATGCCGGCCTTGGTCGCATAGAACCTGACGATGCGCTGAACGGAGCGGGTCGTGAGCCTTGCGTCTGATGATTTTCTGAACCCGTCGCTCACAAACAAAGGCTCGGCCATGTCTTTTCTTGATTTCAAATACGCGCGAAGTTTTTCCTTGGCAACATCTGACAGAAATACTATGCGCACCTTGTCGCCCTTTCCTCGGATCGAGAATTCATCACGCGTGAGATCGAGATCTCGATTAAGCGAACACAGTTCTGAAAGTCGAAGCCCTGTCGAGAAAAACAATTCAAGCATCGCCGAGTCTCGCAGGTTATCTGCCGCTGAATCAAGAAACCGTTTCAGCTCATCGCCAGAGAGCGGGTCGATTTCGCGGCTGCCCGTCTTGGCAAGCTCGATGATATCGGGAGCTACGCAGTCGATTCCTCGCTTACGCAGATATTTGAGAAGCGAGCGAAGCGCAATCAGATAATAGTTCTGCGTCGCTTTCTTCATCGTGCTTTGATTTTGCCCGCGGACTTTTACTCCTTTCGAACGGTTGAGGTGCAAGCGGAATTCTCGAATCATGTTTTCGGTAATGTCGGATGGTGATTGGATATTTCCAAACTTGAAAAACACATCGAGATAATGCTCGTAATTGCGCACGGTGTTAAGCGCGCGGCCTTTCTCGATCTCGACGTATTCCAAAAATTGGCGCTTCGCGGTCTGGATGTCCATGCATTCATTATATCAGAAGAACACGCACGGATTCTTGACAAGAATGCGCCAGAGGTATTAACTGGAATGGAAAATTCATAACTCAATAAATCCATTCACTATGAAGAAGTTAACAGCTCTTGCAGTCAAGATTACCGCTACCGAAGGAATGATGAAAGGCGACGTCCTTGCTCTCGGCCTGCGATTCATCATCGCGCTGATCGTGGCGATCGCGGCATTCATCTTTTTGGGCCATTTATTTTTCCCGACAAACCTATGGCAGGCAACTTCTGTGCGGGATGTCGCAATGGCGCTTTTTTTGGTCTTTCTCAAGTTCCTGATGCTCCTGATTCCGTCTTTCATCGCGACGCTCTTTCTTCTCAAATCCGAGACGATCGTGTACGCATGGCTTCGCATGCAGATCTGGCAGCGCAAGCATGACAGAAAATCGACTGCGGAACTTGAGGAAATCCAGAAACGCTATGCCGAAAGCGAGCTCAATCGGCTCTTCGGATACACTCGTCCATGACCTTCTAGGCCCCTCTTTGGGGCTTTTTTATTGCCAAGGCAGTCCCCTTGCGCAAAAAAATCATCCGTGCTATAGTCGCACCACTATGTTAACAACTGCCACAAAATCCAAGATCGCAAAGGACTTCGGCCGAAAAGACGGCGACACCGGATCCCCGGAGGTCCAGATCGCTCTTATCTCCGAGCAGATCAGCCAGCTCACGGGACACCTCCAGGAGCACAAGAAGGACAACCACTCACGACGCGGTTTGGTCATCTTGGTTGCGCAGCGACGAAAGCTTCTGAACTATCTCAAGAAGTCAGACGCAAAAAAGTACGAGACGATCGTTAAAAAGGTTGGCCTCAAGTAATTCACCCGAACGGGTGTTTTATTTTTTCTTTATCGCTCCATGCAATCATAGTTTCATGACGATTTTTTGGAGCAAACATTCCTTGGAAAAAATAAAAGACCGTAATCTTCCAAAAGAATCTGTTTCAAAAACAATTGCAGCGCCGGATTTTTTGATTCAAGGAAGAGAAAACAAATTTGAAGCATATAGGAAATTTGGCAAAAAATATTTAAAAGTGGTTTACTTTAATCGGAAAAATCATCAAATCGTTGTTACAGCCCACTATGTTGATAGAATTAAAAATATCTGATATAATACTTTTATGAAAATCACGTATGACAAGTCAGTCGATGCGCTGAACCTGACGATCCGTGCAGGCAAGGTTGCCAGAACGATTTCCGTTTCTGACGGAGTCATGCTTGACGTGGACAAAAAAGGCGATGCCTTGCATCTGGAAATTCTTAACGCCTCAAGCATTCTTGGCAAAAACAAGAAGCCTGAAATAACTCTTGGCAAAAAAGCCTTTCCAATTCCCGAATTTGCATAATCACCCAAACGGGTGTTTTATTTTTGAAACCTTGATAGACTTGGACTATGAGCATCATCAAGCATCCGGAACAGCGCGTTGGAATTTTCATCGACGCGCAAAATTTATATCATAGCGCGCGAAATTTATTCAACCGTCGCGTCAATTTCGGCGAGGTCGTCAAATCAGCCCTCGCGGGACGAAAGCTCGTTCGCGCGATCGCGTACGTCATCACGTCCGAAGCAGGAGATGAGAAAGCATTTTTTGAAGCATTGACCCAAGTCGGCATCGAGACCAAAACCAAAGACCTCCAGATATTTTCAAGCGGTGCCAAGAAGGGCGACTGGGACGTCGGACTCGCGGTCGACGCGATCAAGATGGCGCCAAAACTCGACACGGTCATCATCGTGTCGGGCGACGGGGATTTCATTCCGCTCGTCGAGTATCTGCAGATCAACGAGGGATGCCAAGTCGAAGTCGTGTCATTCGGGAAATCATCTTCGATGAACTTGAAAGAAATTACTGATGACTTCTTGGATCTGTCCGAAGACCCGCAGCGATACCTGATCGGATACTCGCCAAGAAAACAGACGGCGCCTGCGAACAACCAAAATCCAAAAACTCCAAAGGGTGTAACGCCAACCGCAGTCCAAAACGCGCTTCAGGAAAAACCAAAACCGAAAGGACGAAATAGGCGAGGGCGAGGAGGACAGAAGAAAACCGCGAACGGCGGAGAAACGAAAAAACCGAATTCGAAATAAATAAAAAAACCGCTCGAGGGAGCGGTTTTGTGTTACAGGATTTCGATGATCTCGCCGAGCTTGCGAAGTGCTTCTTCCGGTCCGAAGCTTGGTCGGAGCTCATCATAGTATTTCGCGTCGACATCTTGGAAAAGTTTTCGTTCGCGGGCAAATCCTTGATCGTATGATTCTTTATGCGAATCAGTATCGAGCGCATGGCCATAAAGAGCTTGGGCGAGAAACGCAATTCCGTGAAGGCCTTGGACTTTCTTGGGATCTTTTTCGGCAAGAATTTCCTTGAAGATGTTCATCTCCTTGATTTCTTGTTTCAATGATTCCTCGATGGAAACTTTGTCTTCCTCGGAACGTTTGATGGCTTGCTCCCAGAGCCCTTCGGCGAAGAGTCCAAGCCCGTCGAGCATTTTTTGATTGAATCCGCAGAGTGGCATAATCAAATGTTTTTTTGATTTAATGCACTGGCCAATTTTTCCATATCATCGGGAAGGTGGCACAAATCAGAATAATAGTGATTATCCATGAACATGAAGAATTCGCCGAGTCTTTTTACAATATCCTCGTGATCTTCCACCTTGTTGCGGCGCATGTTCATGTAAAATCCAATGCAGTATTTCAGAAGCCCTTCTGTCATCATTCTTTTGGACGCATCTTGTATCCGATGGGTTTCCTGAAGAAAGCGCGACATATCGGAAATTTCTCTCTGGATTGCCTGTTCGGTCGTTTCGTCATTTTCCTTGGATTTTTGAACAAGTCCGTACGTAATAAGTTCTTTGTTGAAACCAGACAAGGTTTCGAGCATTTTTTCGTTGAATCCGCAAAACATAATGGTTGTTTTAATTGTGAAGAAATATTTTTTAAACTATAGTTAATTTATTGCATCTCGTCTAAAAATGTTGCATATTATGCATACTTGTAAACAACTTGTTTATTTATGAAGCATCTCAAAACAATTGAAGACTATCTATTGGATATCCTGAAAGAAGGGCCTCTTTCGATTGAAGAATTAATTTCAACGGTCGGAAGGAAACGTAAGGGCGCAACGCGGCAGGGCGTTTATCGGACGCTTCGAGTTATGAAAGCAAGAGAAATTGTTACTGTCGCAAACAAGACGGTTTCTCTCTCATCATTATGGATCAGCAAAATGCAGAATTATTTTACTATCGCAGGATATTCCTATTCGCAACCGACGAACGATGCGGGATTCTTGAATATGCGCGAAGGGGAGAAAATGACTTATTCGTTCCGAACACTTGTCGAGCTCGACGTGTTTTGGTCGCATGCGCTGTATTTGTTTTTGGAAGTTTTGAAGAACAACAATCCTGTCTATATTTACAATCCGCACGACTGGGCGTATTTTATGCGCAAGGAAACGGACAGAATTCTCGTCGAGAAGTCATTCGCGACGAGGCGCCAGATTTTCATAGCAGTCGGACATGCCGACCCGCTTGATAGGATCGTAAAAAGAAATTTCGACGGCACACAAGGACAATATTATTTGGCAAAAGAGAATTTCGGATTCAAAGAAAATTACTATTGCAATGCGATCGGGGATTATATGATCGAAGGATTTCTGTCTCCTGCCGTTGCAGAAAGACTTGATTCTGTTTATAAGAACCATTCGATCCTTGACGAGAAAACAATGAAAGAATTTCAGGATGTTTCCGCGCTGAAAGGAAAAAACAAACTTGTCATTTCCAAAAACGCAAAACGTGCCGAGAAATTCAGAAGGATTCTTGGGAGATATTTTTATATTAAAAAATAATGATCCAAGATAAAAACTCCGCGCGGAGTTTTTATCTTTTAAGTTTAATTTATTGCTTCAATTTATCCGTTCCCTTGATCATCAAAACTGCGAACAAATAGAGAAGCGTTGCCGCACCGGAGAGCGCCAGGATGTAAAAGACGAAGTGCGATGCGGGAACCGCGATCCAGATGATAATCGAGATAAGCGACCACCACATCGACGTGCACCACGGACAAGAGAGAAGAACGGAAACTTCGCGCTTGAATCCGGATTTCGGAAGCTCGGTTTTCATGACGAATGCGCCGTTTTCATTTGCGGACGTCACGTTCATGAAGCAGTCGCGCAGCCACTGCATGATCGCGTCAGATACGGTCAGGCGCGTCAGGCGAAATACGGACAAGACGAGAACGGCAACTTGGAACGCGGAGAGCGAAAGAAGCGAGATCTCAATATGGGGAATAAAAACAGTCGCGAGAACGACGAGGCCTAAAAACAGGAGGCAGAAAATCGCATTGAAGACATTCTGCAGCCGGTAGGCGCGGCGAGCCTCGGCAAACGAGGCGTGGAGAAATTCGTTTGAGTTCATATGAATTGAGCGTATCACAAATGGCTGTGCACAGCACCTTGACGTTTTCTTGAAAAGGAATACACTCTTATCAAATCCTATACAATGAAATACAAGATAGATCTGGAAGATGAATGGGCTATTCTCAAGCTGGCAGATAAGGCCGGAGCAACATCACGGCTTACAAGAAGCCCGATGGCAAAATTATCGGGAGCATTTCAAGTAAATCCTGCTGAAGTATCAGAAGAATTTATTCTCCAAAAGCTCCTCAAGAAAAATAGAATTAAGAGCCAGCAAAACACCAAGGATTGCCTCATACGAAACGAAGAAGTAAAGCAAGAAAAACAGCGCGCCAGACGGCGTGCTTTTTATTTTAAATAAAATCTGGAAGGGGTTTACCACCACACCAATTACTAAAAATCTTTTTTAGTAATTGGTGTGGTGGTATACTTGTCGCAATGAAATCAGCGTACATTTTCCACGACGCATTTTCCGATCCGGTATCGGAATGGTATGCGTGGATGAAAACGGCGCTTGAAGAAATGGGATATTTTGTCGTCGTGCCGAAATTCCCGACGCCTGCGGGACAATCGCTCGATTCATGGATGGCGGTTGCGAACGCCTACGCATCCAAATGGGATGAAGGAACGATCGTGATCGGACACGGCGCAGGCGGAGCGTTTGCCTTGCGCATGGTCGAGAAGGCAGCGGTATCGATCCACGGACTTTTCCTTGTTGCGAGCTATGCGGAAAAAATCGGGCACGCGGGATTCGACCGCGTCAACGAATCATTTTTCAAGAATCCATTCGACTGGTCGGCGATCAAAAGCCACGCGATGGTCATCGAATCGTTCGCGGGAGGAAATGATCCCTTCGTACCAGCCTCCGTAAGCGAAAACCTCGCGGCGAATCTCGGCATCAAAAGCCAGATCATTCCCGACGGCGGACATGTGACGCGGGCGGACGGATTTACGCAATGCGTGCCGGTTCTCTCGGGAATCAAGGAATCGATGAGCGCCATTGAAAAAACGATTACGCCCGAAATGGAAGTACCTGTTGCTTCTCCCTCCCCTGCAAAGGGGAGGGCCGGGGTGGGGTTTGAAGATTCAGAACAAAACCCCCTCCCAGCCTCCCTCACGTCAGGGGGAGGAGCCGAACCCACTACAACAGCTCGAACCATGTACCAAGACATGTCGACGCTTGTTAATTCCAACAGTGGATCAGTCGCGTCGTCCCTCTTGAACAAAGCGCGAGAAGACGAGGCGGCCAAAGAATCAGTATCGCCCGGATCGACTAAAAATTTATTTTACATCGTAGGAGCAGCCATCGCAGTAGCCGTAGCGCTCGGCATCATAGGCTATGTTCTCTACAAGAATTCGCCTGCCGGAACGCTTCCCGTCGCCGCGCCGATTAATTCTCTCGTCCTTGCCGATTCGCATCTGACGATCGGGCTCGACAACAAAACGTCATATGCGCTTGCATCCGCTATACGCACCGCGCTTGCAAAACCGCTTGCGGACGCGAGCATTCTCGACATCGTGTATGCGGGCACAGGCGGACGCGCGCCGATCAAAACCGTTCTCTCGGCACTTGGCATTTCAGCCCCTGAATCATTCGGAGATCAGTTGACTGATCCGGCATGGATGCACGCCGCCGCCTCGTTTAACGGAACAACCAGCCACTTCCTAGCCATTCCGATCGGGCACTACGACACGGCGTTCTCCGGACTTCATGATTGGGAGCCGACGATGGTGCGCGATCTCGGCATCTTCTTCGGACTTCCCGACGCCTATATCAAGACGACAAGCGGAACCGGATCATTTACGAATGCGATCGTAGAAAACCATCCTGTGCGAGCACTGTACTATCACGCAAAGGCGAAGGTCACGCTTGATGAGCCGGTAGCGGCGACGAGTGCTCCGGTCGCCGCACAGACGTCGTCATTCACAGCCGTTTCCTACAAAGATTATTTGAAAAACCTGAAAGGAGAAGCAATGCCTTCTTCTCATACTCAAGGAGGCGGAACAGTCGCATTGGCAACGGAAACATCTCAAGCGCCTGACATAAATTTCATTGCTCCCGCAACGACGCCAAATATTCCAAATGCGCTTATTAATGTTCCGGTACCGTACAAGGAAGGAGATCTCATGCTTGCTTATTTCTTCATCAATGAGCATACGCTTATCGTTACGGATTCGACCGCAATCATCCCGCAAATCCTCGAGCGCTACGCCAACAGCCAGATTTATACGGCAAAATAAGACGTTGATAAGTCCCGCTTGCGGGGCTTTTCAATTGGAACGCCCTATGCTACGATCTAGGACATGAATCAAACAAAGCTCAAGCACTTCAAGGAAAAGCTCCTTGCCGAACAGGCGATCCTTTGGGACGAACTCTCGAGCTTTGCCAAGCAGGACGAACGAGGCGACTGGGTAGCCATCCCGGCCCCTCACACTGATGGCGGCATGGGGGACGACGCCGACCAGGCAGCCTTTACCGAGGAAATCGAATCCAAGGTAGGACTCCTCGGATCATTGGAACAAAAATACAATCAGATCCGAGATGCCCTCGTGCGCATCGAAGACGGAACATACGGGACGTGCTTGAAATCTGGAAAGCCTATTGAGGAAGACCGATTGGAAGCGAATCCTTCTGCGGAAACCTGCAAACAAATGATGAACGGCTAATGCCGTTTTTCATTTGACAAATTTTTAATATGGTATATTATATTCAAGACAGTTTTTCAAAAACCAAAAATAACAAAAGATGAAAAAATTCATTCTTCTCCTTATGCCGGCATTATTGCTTGCGCACGCATGCTTTTCTCAAGTTTACACGGAAGGTCCCGGCTATTCCGGACCTGCCAACAAGCGGACCCTGGACCAGACATGGGGCAAATATCCGCCATCCATTTCCCAAGACCGCTTCCAGTCGCTCACAGGAATAGTGGTGGACACGGCAGCAAACGCAATTACCTTTACCAACGGTGTAAAAATTAATCTCGACAGGAAATACAAAATTCTTTGCGACAAGACAGAACCGACTGCATTCTCAACTGGCACGCCGTATTTCAAAATTCACGAGAAAGGCAATCTCAAGCTCGAATGTTTTTGGAGCGAGGATTCAGCAACAGGCCCGGTCGCTGCTCAGTTTTTCGAACTGATGAATAACCAAGAGCTGGCGCTCGGGAAACTTGCTGACGGTACAAAATTTTATTATTCCAAGGAGCACGATTACGACCAGCTCGTTTTTCCAGACCAGGAGAAATACACCCTTCTCATTCCGAAGGAAGGGAAAATATTCAAAGTATATTTTTGCTTCGACAAGGGAAAGGAAGACAAGGACTTCATCGGGGCGATCAGCAAACTGCAAATATGAAATTTCAAACCGCCAAGCGAAAGCGCGGCGGTTTTTCTTTATGAAAATTTTATTCTGCTCGTGCAAAATATCCGCATGAGCAAAAATTTTTCACGGGTATTCTCGGCACAGCCGTTCGCACTCCTCGGCCACATCGTTTCCGTCGAGGTCGACATTACCAACGGGTTGCACGCATTCTCGATCGTCGGCATGGCGGATCAGGCCGTAGGCGAAGCAAAAGATCGCGTCGCAAGCGCCATCAAGAATTCAGGATTCACATCGCCGAAACAGGATAACCAGAAAACGGTCGTATCACTTGCACCGGCCGAACTGCGAAAAGAGGGATCGTATTTCGATCTGGCAATTGCCGTCGGATATTTATTATCAAATCACGATCTCGATTTCGATGCCGAGCATAAATTATTCATTGGCGAGCTTTCGCTGAACGGGGAACTGCAGCCCGTTGCGGGAATCTTGCCGATCGTGCAATGCGCAAAACGAAACGGGTTTACGGAAATCTTCGTACCTTCCGCAAATGCGGACGAAGCCAGCCTGATCGAAGGCATCACGGTTTACTCAGCGAAAAATTTGAAACAAGTTATTAATCACTTGGACGAGGAACAGACAGACAAGATGATCCCGCATCCAAAGATGGCGATCGTTCCGACAGAGAATTTTGCAATTTCTGTGAATTTTGCAGATATCAAGGGACAGGAATCAGCAAAGCGCGGACTTGAAATTGCAGCAGCTGGCGGACACAATTTGATCATGTCGGGGCCGCCAGGAACCGGCAAGACAATGCTTGCGCGCGCATTTGCAGGACTATTACCATCTCTTGTCCCTGATGAAATTTTAGAAATCACAGGCATTCACAGTATTGCTGGAATCCTGCGCGAACCCCTTGTTACTATGCCGCCGTTTCGCAGTCCGCATCACACGGCAAGCTACGTTTCCATCATCGGCGGCGGCACGTTCCCGAAACCGGGCGAGGTGACATTGGCGCATCGCGGAATTTTATTCATGGACGAGTTTCCTGAATTTAACAAACAGGTGATCGAAGCATTGCGGCAGCCGCTTGAGGACAAAATGGTACATATCTCCCGCGCGAAAGGCTCTGCAAGTTTCCCGGCACAGTTTATGTTGGTTGCCGCAATGAATCCATGTCCGTGCGGAAATTCCGGCAGCCTGCACAAGAAATGCATCTGCAGCCAGAACGAAATCATTCGCTATTCGAAACGAATTTCCGGTCCGATCTTGGATAGAATTGATATTCATTTGGTCGTCGAGCATGTCGACTACGACAAGCTCAATCAGATTAAAAATGGGGAAACGTCGGAAATTATCCGAGAGAGGATCAAGAAGGCACGAGCAAAACAATCTGCGCGATTCGAGAATCCGCTGAAACTCAATAGCCATATGAGTGCGAAAGATATCGAGGGCCTTGGACTTTCTGATGATGTAAAAAATATCTTGGCGAGTTCCGCGCAGGCACTCAAGCTTTCTCCCCGCGCGTATCATCGCATGATCAAGCTCGCGCGGACGATTGCGGACCTCGACGATTCGGATCAAGTAACGAATGACCACGTGATGGAGGCGTTTCAGTACAGACCAAGATCTTAGTAAATAAAAAATCCCGTATGGGATTTTTTATTTACTATTTCTTCCACGCGCTTCCGCTCGCATCGAATCCCGGGTTTCCTCCTCCGCGGACCTCGAAGTGGAGGTGCGGACCGGTGGATTGTCCTGTCGAGCCAACATAGGCGATGACTTGTCCCTGAGTTACGCTTTGGCCTTGGCGAACATTTAATCCGTCAGCCTTGATGTGCGCATAGAACGTGAGCATGCCGTTAGGATGCTTCATGATGATCAAGTTTCCGTAGCCTCCGTTGTATCCGTATTTTGCGAACATGACGACTCCGTCAGCGGCAGCCTTGATCGGCGTGCCTACCGTATGGCACGAGAGATCGACAGCGTACAAGTCATGCTTGCCTTGCGACAATGCACACGGAATCGGCTTGATGAAGTAATTTCGAACGATCGTAGAGACAATCGGCGTATGAATCATGAGAGCGGTGGATCCGATTCCTGCCGTGCTTCCCTTGTAAACGAACGTTGATTTTGATCCGGATGATTTGGTGGCTGTCTTGGACAAAGTCACAACCGTCGGCATTTCAGCACCTGGAATGATCAGCTCCTGGCCGATCGTCAGAGGATCCGACTGTTCCAGGTTGTTGAAATCAAGGAACGCACTCGTGTCATCTTGGCTTGTCAGTTTGAATTTCTTCTCAACCAAGGCGAGCGTATCGCCTTTCTTGACGGTGTATTGGACTCCTGTCACCGGCAGAATGATGAGCGTATCGCCGACGTGTACGACATCGGTCTTCTTCATGCTGTTGGCATAACGCACGGTGTTTTCCGAGATGCCGAATCGTGACGCGATCTTGGGAACCGAGTCGCCCGGCTGAACGATATAAATTTGGATCGAGCCGGCATCCGAGTCCGATGACCCTGTCACGTCAGCAAGTGTTCCATCGGAACCGATCTGCGGCGAAAGTGCCGTTCCTGAATCAATCGTGATATCAGCTTCAGTATCCACCGCCGAATGATCCGACGCCATGGCAACCGACGGAACCAAGAGGTCAACCGTCTGCGCATTGTCAGTTCCTACTACTTGATCAGACTGAGCCTGGGCGACGCTGAAAAACCACGCTTGCGTCGCGAGAGGCATAAGTGCCATCCATGCGATAAGCAAAGGCGTGATAAAACGGAGGGATATGATCATCCGCCGCCACATTGACGAGGAATCTTGAGAGTTTTCAGTGATAAGCCGAAGAAAAAGGATCAAAGGATTTCAGACCTGCACGATTTTAGCCTTATAAATAAGGCTTTTAAATAATAAGTTGGAAATCCTTGAAATTACTGACGAGCATGCGTGCAACCGTGGAAACCGTACCCCAGATACCGAGAAGGCACAATGCCTTGATACCTATAATGGTAGCAGACCGGCACGGAAGGGCAACCGACGATGGGGATAGCATGTGAATTGACAAGATGTAAAGAAATGTGATGGTCAAGCCCTTTAATAATTATTGTATTCCTATTATACTGTTTCGCATGTCAGACACCTCTCAAAAACCTTCGTGGCTTGCGACGCTTCTTAACAAGGATACGGATTCCAAACCGGCAGCCGCTCCGGCTCCGACCGCAGCACCGGACCCGTCGCCCGTTCCACAACCCCCATCAGCACAAGTTTCAAAAAGCGATTCAAATACTTCAACATCAACCTGGGCGTCTTCTATTACTGTCGGCAAGGGAACGCTTGCGGACGACCCGATGTCGGGATCCATCATGAAGCTCCTTGACGGAAACGGCTTCCGCCAGAAAATCGAGTCCGGCATGGCAACAGGGCATACGTTCACGATCATCCATAACGCTCCGTCCACCGAATTTCTGATGATCGAGCAATGGATGGAAAATGGCGAGCCTCGAAAAAATTACCAGGCGTTTACGATCAAGTCCCACGAATCAAAACCGTCCGTTTCCGCACAGGAAGTCCTGCCTCCTCATCCCGTCCTTGTCACGCTCCGCGATCTCGAGAACGAACTCGACGAATTATTAACCCAAACCAAGCGATTCGCATAAATCTATGGCACTTGAATCAACTCCAAAAACAGAACGAATGATGAGTCCCGACGAAGCCGCGGAAGCAATCAAGCACCTGAAATCCATTCCTGAAAAAATGAAACTTCTCGAGGATCAGATGCGCGCGATTGATGAAAAAGGCGCTCAAGGGAACAACGCCGCAGAACATGCGCGCCTTGGCGAAGTATATTCCCAGTTTGAAATAATGAAACGGTCCGTAGCCGAAACGGTTGCACCAGCCGAAGAGGCGTCCGAACCCAAAGCTCCCGCAATGTATTCCGAGCAGGCCGCCTCGCAGTCGAGATTCGGCGACGGGTCTGCACAGGCGCCTGACTATACACTCGCGCAGCAAGAACGCATTCTCAACAAGGCGATCGCCGCGGAAGAAAAATCAAAAGCAAGAAACGCAGCAGAGGAGGAAGCTGCGCACATTCCGCCCGAGGAGCCTCAGGCCATTTCATTCGAAGGTGTTCCAACGATCACAGGCGATGAAAAACTGGACGACATTTTGCGAGAAGGAATGAATAATCCGTCACCTGCAAATCCTGATGCTGACATTGCTAACGCTGGCATCGTAACGCCTCCGGTAATTCCTTCATCTGTCGGAAATGCAGCGCCTACGCAAGTAAATCCGCAGCCACCGGTACAGCCCGTTATTGCTACACCTGTGCAACCTGCAGCCGTGGTTGCTGCACCGGCCGCGCAGCCAGCTATTACTGCAGCGCCTACAATGGCAAATCCTGGGAATTCAAATCCTCTCAACGCGGCACCGACAGCAGTCACAACAGTTTCTGAAGATCCAAAGGTTCTCGAGGCTCGACGCATCGCCGAGAAGATCAAAACGCATCCGCACGGAACCATGGCGCTCGACGAAGAGGAAGAAAAATTCCGCAGGGAAAACTATGACCTTCTCTCGCAGGAAATGATCAAGCTTAACACTCCCGCGAAGGCTCCTGAGCGAGAACCGACCGAAGCTGAACTTCACTCTGAAAAACTGCAGCGAACGCGAGAGGATTACATCAAAGCGCTCTTCAACTCGCGAAAGAATCCGGGCGTACAGGATGACAAGGAATACTTGAAATCGCTTGAAGACAAGTACAACCAGAATCTCGACGAGGGAATCGCCATGATCCGAAAGGAAAGCACCGACCCTAAGCTGCTTCTTGATTCCATGCTCGACGAACGCAGGGCCTATAACAAGGAAATGCGGGCGGTCCAGATTGAGGACGTCCGAAATCGAATTGCGAAAACGCTCGAGAAGGCCAAAAATACGGCAGGCAATGTCATGCTGTATTCGATTCTCTTGACCGGAAAATTGATCGGCGACGGAATTGATTTGGCACGAAAGGGAATGAGCAAGCTCATGAGCGGCAACGGACTTGAGAAGCTCAAGAAAACATTCGCCGAGATGAAGGCAAAGTCCGGGGATCCTGACGACAAGACTCCTTGGTACGACAAGTTCGTAACACCTGTCGGCAAGCGTCCGTTTGAGCAGGGAAACAAGGAACAGCAAGAAGCCAAGAAAAAAGCCGACGCGGAAAAGCGGTCTGCCGAACTTGAAAAGAAAAAAACAGACAACGGCGCACCTAAGCGCTCGCCTGAAGAAATTGCGAAGGGACAGATGAAAGATTTCCTCGCAACTGCGTTCGCATCCAAAACGGAAGGCAAACAGCTCTCGCCGAAAGAAGAGAAAGAAGCTAGCAAAGCTTGGGAGACCTTGAAAAACATTCCGCTTCACATGTTCATGGAGCCCGAGAAGGCTGACTGGGGCAAGAATAAAGCAACGGGAACGCCTGCCGCCCATTCGGTAAATGAATACTCGACTGCGCAGCAAGGACTTCATGGAAAATTGAAAGACGCTTACGAAGAAGCCGTACAAAGGCAAAAGGTCGACGAGAAGACGACCCTCGAAGAATTTATCAAAACGTCGATCCAAAACGGATCCCTGAAATAATCTATGGAACCGAATTTCTTACAAGACCTGGTAGCAAAATTCGACATCGGCGAATACCCGGCGGATGAGCAGCATGCGATCCTCGACGAAATGTCGCAGATCATCATGGAGTCCGTTCTCACGCGCGCGATTCCGCTCCTTCCCGTCGAGGCGGCGATCGAATACGACAAGATGCTCGCGGCGGATGCGGATATTACCGAGATATTCACATTCCTCCAGATGTCCGTTCCCGGATTCGACGAGATCGTCGCCGAGGAGGTCGCAACGCTCGAGAAGATGCTGAAATTGGCGAAAGGTTAACAATAAAAGGCGCGGACCTACGGTCCGCGCCTTTTATTTTATTGGGCAGCAACCAATGGATCAAAATATTTTTGCTTCATATGCTCTGCAAGGACGTCCGGCTTATGTTTATATTTCACTATAAATTTATAGAGATCTCCCGGCTGCAGAATCGCATCTTTATAATAGTGGTAAATCTCATCATATCCATCCGTGTTACCTCCGGCTTTTTTAGTCATAACAGCATCACGAATAACGGCGAGCTCCTCTTCGCTTGGAACATACTGTTCTATGTTGTCATGGACAGACGCTTCTTGTTCGGAAACAATTTCGTCCCAAGCATTGATCAGAACATGCTCTTGGTAATTGGCCTGCGATGCCTTCTCGACAGCGTCTCGATATTGAGGATGAGATGCCGCCATCTCATCCAAGCTATTAAACCTTTCATCGTTGCCAAATCCTCCTTCCGGCAGAGCATGACGGACTTTTATCGTCATATGATCAGGTCCGTGATGTTTCACTACCAATTTTATTGTTGAGTCTCCCACATCAACCGAAAAAAGATTGTCGAACCTGGAATCGTAGAGAGACTTATTCTTGTTATATGCTTTTTCAAGGTTGAATACGGGAGTCGGCACGTCATCAATCACTGCAATAGATTTTTTCAATATCTTCTTTTCGACAAGTTCAGGCACGCCTGACGCCTTCCCTTTTTCGGATGTTTCCAGTGATTTGGCCGATACGCCATGATGAATGCCCATGGCCAGTATTCCAAGAAGAAGCGCCTTTCCTATTCCTGATTTATTCGCTGATTTTGGCACATGTTCCATGCCTGAATCATACTATGAAAAATGCTAAGCCGAAAGAATGTGCCTCTTTATACAACCTGCTATAATCATCCAACATGAATTATCTCGAAACACTAAATCCAAAACAAGCCGAGGCAGTACTCGCAACCGAGGGACCGCTTTTGATTGTTGCGGGAGCCGGAACAGGAAAAACAAAAACACTGACACATCGCATCTATCACCTGATCCATCAGGGCGTTCACCCAAGAAGCATTCTTGCCATTACGTTCACCAACAAGGCAGCCAAGGAAATGCGTGAACGCGTGATGCACATGCTCGAAGCCGACAAAGGAGGAACTGATCAGGTCAGATTTCACGAGGTGCCATTGCTCTGCACGTTCCACTCGCTCGGCGTTCGCATCCTGCGCAGATTTCACCAAGAAGCCGGCTTGAAAAAAAGCTTCGCCATTTTGGATTCGCAGGACACAATGAAGATCGTGAAAGAAGCAATGGAAATGTTGGGAATAAATCCCAAGGTCCATGAACCAAAAAAAATTAGAAATTTTATTTCATCCAAGAAATCAGACGGGTTCTCGGCAGCAGATTTTGCCAAAGCGACGCATTCGGCGTTTACTGAAATTGTCACCGCCGTTTGGACGAAATACGAAGAACTGAAATCAAAAGAATCCGGCGTGGACTTTGATGACTTGCTGCTCAAAACGCTCGAGCTTCTCGAAAAAAATATTCCGGTTCGCAAAGCACTTCAGAATGAATGGAAATACATCCACATCGACGAGTATCAAGATACGAACCAGGTCCAGTATCGAATCGTGCAGCTTCTTGCCGAATCGCATCACAATTTGTGCGTCGTAGGCGACACCGACCAGAACATCTATTCATGGCGCGGCGCGAACTTGCGAAACATTCTAAACTTTGAAAAAGACTATCCCGAATCCCAAGTCATTCTCCTCGAAGAAAATTATCGCTCGACGAAAAATATTTTGACCGCAGCCGACGAGGTGATCAAGAAAAATACGGCGCGCATCCACAAGGAACTCCGCACCAAGCAAGGCGACGGCGAGAAAATAAAACTCTTCACCGCCATGAACGAAGGCGACGAAGCGCGCCATATTGCGGCAACAGCTGAGGAACTGATCAGCAAAGGAAACAGTCCAACGGAAATCGCCGTATTATATAGAACAAACTTCCAGTCGCGTGTCCTTGAGGAAGCGTTCCTGCATTCGGGCGTTCCGTACCAGCTCCTTGGCACGAAGTTCTTCGAGCGAAAGGAAATCAAGGATACTGTTGCCTACATTCGCGCAGCGTTTAATCGCGACGGATTGTCAGATATCAAACGAATTATCAACGAGCCGAAACGAGGCCTTGGGCCGGCGGCAGTAGCGAAAGTATTTTCCGGAATGAAAACCGATCTGCCGCCGGCACAACGCAGATCATATGACGCATTCGAAAGTCTTCTCGACTTAATTGCAAATTACGCATCCAACCATACACCCTCCGAACTTATGCGATTCGTGATCGAAAAATCAGGATTCTACGATATCTATAAAAATGGAACCGAGGACGATCACGAACGACTGGAAAACCTGGAGGAACTCGTAACGTTTGCAACGCGCTACGATACCATCGAACCGGAAGATGAGCCTTTGCAAAAAATGCTCGAAGACGTTGCGTTGCAATCAGATCAGGATCAGCTCGACGATGCGAATAAAAAATCCGGCGTGAAGCTGATGACCATTCACTCGGCCAAAGGTTTGGAATTCGATTACGTTTTCATCGGCGGACTCGAACAAGGCTTGTTTCCTCATGACGGATTCGACGAAAAGAAAACGATCGAGGATCAGGAAGAAGAGCGCCGCCTGTTCTACGTCGCGCTCACGCGCGCGCGAAAATGCCTGATGCTGTCGTACGCGATGATGCGAACGATTTACGGCGAGCAGACATTCAACATGCCGTCCGAATTCCTCGCCGACATTCCGGAAGAAATTATTATCCGAGAAGACAGTTTCGGCGGCGATGCGCCGAGCCCAATTAAAACGGTTTACCTGGATTGGTAGGCCGTTTTTTTGTTTCTTGTGATATAGTCATTCGCATGAACCACATCCCTAAAAAGTCATTGGGGCAGAACTTTTTAAAGTCCGAAGGGGCTTTGAACAACATCATCGATGCTGCTGATCCAAAAGAAGGGGAAGTTATCCTTGAAATCGGACCAGGACTTGGAGCGCTCACCAAAAAGCTCGTAGAATCAGGCGCGACGGTCGTGGCCGTTGAAAAAGACGACTCATTATATAGTCATCTGTCGGAAGAATACGCCACGGACATCAAAAAAGGCACCTTAAGCCTTATAAATGGGGATATTTTGGAATTCGATCCTGAAAACTTGAAAAAATGGACAAAAAAAGGCGATTACAAGCTGGTTGCAAACATTCCTTATAATATAACAGGCGCCATCATTGAAAAGTTCCTTTCAGCCGATTTTCAGCCAAAACAGATGGTATTGCTCGTTCAAAAGGAAGTTGCCGAGCGAATTGTCGCCAAAAACAAGAAGACAGGCGGCGCAGGAAAGGGATCGATCCTGTCGATTGCCGTCAAAGCCTATGGGAATCCTTCTTATATAGGTACCGTGAAAGCCGGGAGTTTCGTACCCGCACCGAAGGTAGACTCGGCTATTATTTCAATCAATGGAATTTCCCGCAGCCATTTCAAAACCAAGCATCACGAGGAAGTTTTCTTCCAAGTCATGAAGGCGGGATTCGCGCAGAAGCGCAAAATGCTCGCGGGAAACTTGAAAAATATTCTCGAGCCAAGCATCGTCGAAAGTGCCATGAAAACCGTAGGACTGGCGCCGACCGCGCGAGCCGAGGATGTGGGGATAGATATGTGGCTTGCCATGGCAAATGTCGTGTATACTAGCCAGTATGAATCCGACGAACGTTCCTAATTCTTACAAAAACTTTTTGCCAAGTGGAAAATTCATCAAGATCGTAGGTGCCGTCCTCGGCATTGCGATTCTTGGTTTTTTCATTCCAAAATTAATTATCTATCTAAGGTCGCACAGGACGATCGTCTCGCCGAACGCGGCTCTCGTCGTTTCGGTTCCGTCGGGCGATCCGACGACGCGCGATTCCGACGGCGACGGAATTCCTGACTGGCAGGAAATCGCGGTAGGGCTCAATCCGTTTTCAGGAGAAACAACCAAGGGAACTCCGGACCCTCTTGCGTTTCAGAATATCAAAACCGTCATAGGCGCAAACGATTTCCAAAATGTATCCGACAATGCTACAGATACGGACAAGCTTGCTCTCTCTTTATATAGCGACTTGTCACGAAACGCGCAAGATACCGGCTCGACCTCGGGCGACACCGTATCGGCCGTAACGGGAGCCGAGGTTGCAAATTATATTCAGGCGGCGCAGGCGAAAAATAAAACCTACGCGTCTGCAAACCTCACAGTCGTGGACAATTCGCAATCAAGCGTCCAGACATATTTCAAAGCGATGAACGCGCTAAACACGACCGTTCTCGGCAAAGATTTTGTCACCCATGTCTCATCATATATCGACAACAAGGAAACCAAGAACGCATACCTGTCGGCCCAGCTCGCTACGATCGATGGAATGGTAACAAAGCTTCTCGCGATACCGGTACCGTCGACTGCCGCCGCGATTCATCTCGCCGGAATCAACGCCCTCTCCGGAATCGAACAGACGATCAATTCCTATGATCCGACAACAACCGACAGCCTGTCGCAGCTCGGAACGGTCGCATTGATCCAAGATTACACGCGAGCGGCGATCATTTCGAACGCAAATCTGGGGCAATACTTTTCAGTAGCACTCGAGACGAAGACATCAAGATAAAAATAGTATGAAAAAAACAACTCTCACAATCGCAGTGGCCGCACTAGCCATCGCAGCAATAACATTTCCCATTCGCTCGTTCGCCTTGTTTGGCGTAGGAGACTTGGACTACGATGCGGCCAACACTGCTGTCGGAGTCCACAACGGAGTCGAAGCTGCCCTTCAGACCGTCGACCAGTATTTCGGATATCTCAAAACGTTCGGGCTCGACGGACTCGCCTACAGCTTGGCGCAAAAAGCTTCGCAGAAACTCGTGTCCGCTACGCTCAACGCCGTAAACGGAGGAGCCAGCCAAAACAAGCCGCCGACCTTCATCACCAACTACGCGCAATATTTCCAGGGCATTACCGGAAAAACGACGACGAACTATTACTCGCAGCTGTCGTCATCGAATAATCCGTTCGCATCAGCCATTGCGGTTGATCTTGCAAACTCGACATCTGGATATGCAACATCGGGACTTAACTCTTTCAACCTCGACAAGGTCCTGACCAACGGCGCAAGCTGGCAGTCAGCATCCACAAACTTGGCGACCGCGGGAGGGCAGGGATTTGATTACTACAGCCGATTATCCTATCCGCAAAATACGCCGATGGGATCGACCCTGATCGCCCAGCAGCAATTGAACCAAAATATTACGACGGCATTTAACATTGCAAAAGTTCAGCTGACCAGCACCGGATTCAAACCGCAGACAGCCAAGAATACCGGCGAGGGAATCTTCGCCGCAGTTGGTTCGCAATACGGCGTCAATACGAACGCGCTCATCAACGCTTCGACGAACGCGGCAAACACCCAACACAACATCAACAACGTAAATAACGCTCAGGCAAACGGCGGACTGCAAGATACGGGCGCAGCAGTCAACAGCCAGCTTGATGCAGGAATGAACAGCGGAACAGCAGGTAACTCAAGCGCCGGAGCGACTGATGCCAACGGAGCGCCGACAAACCTCAACGATATTCCGCAGGACAATCCTGATGATCCGTCGCATCCTTATACCAACACAACGCCAGGAACCTACTACGGACCGGGAGGCGATCCGTCAGGATCAGGCGCAGGCGAAGAAAACTATTCCGGCTCAAACGACGTGGGAGCCAAAATCACAAACCCGTCGGCGACAAACGCGAGCACCGTCAACAACTCGACGCAGGAAACGCAGAAGCGATTGGGCAATGCCGACGAGTTCTTCAAACTCATCTTCAGCACGCTGACGCAGATGGTCACAGGGCTCATCAATGTCGGAATCTCTAAGTTGACGTCGGACGCGGGAAGCTCGTCGCCGTACCAATACGGGAGTCCGGCAAGCGTCGCGACATCAGGAAAGTCCTGGCTCGCAGGCCCGCAAACCATCATCGATTTCCGAAGCGATTTGGACATCGCAAACCAAAAAACGGCCCTCGATGTCAAGTATAACCAGCAGCTCCTTGACCTCTTGAAAGCTCCCGTCACCGGACAGGTGCTTAACTCGGCACAAGCTGCGGCAAATGCGCCGATAACGCAAGGAATGACGGACACTTTGCAGAAATTGGAACAATGCATTCCAGGGCCTGACACAGGATGGGATACGCGACTGCAGCAGTACACCGACGCGCAGTTGAAATCCACCCAGAACCGAGGAAGCCAGGATAATGAAAAGGGAGCTTACAATTCGCGGGCTTATAAATTAGTGCAGCAGACAGTCCAGACGGCCATTCAGGAAGAACAGGAGCGCATAGGCAACCCATTCTTGAACATTCCGTCAGCGGTTGAACTCCGAACGATCGCATCAAGCTATTACGCAACGGCGAAAAAATTCCAAGGAATCTTCTCAACGCTCTTGATCAAGCGACAAGTCTCAACGCAGCTGATGACGCTCGTCGCACAGACCAAAGCGTTCATGCCGACTCTCGTACTGTTTGATGACCAGTGGTCCAAGCTTTCTGCAGCTCAGCAGACGACTCTCTATAACTCAGTTAAGACCGGCATCGTGGCCGACTTCCCGGAGGATTACACGCAGATCGATGCGAACGGCGACACCGTCATCAAGGATCTGCCTGCCGACGATGCGACAACGACCGATGTCGACGAACGCACTGCTGAAATGGAACGACGCGTTCTCGATGAAGAGTGGCATATCTGGGAAACGGACACGGTTCACATTACCGAGGCCCAGCGCCAGAAGCTCTACCAGCAGTTTGCTTCGATCAAGAACAACATCACTGATTCCGTGTCGCTCCATAATACGGAGAACCTGGTGGACTCGGTCAAGCAGCAGAACATGGGACTTGCGGATGCGCTCCATGACTGCCTCGCGATCAGAGATGCTGTGCGCAACTATACGCAGTATCCGAACCAGGCCGCGTGGGACACGTTCAAGGGTACGCTCTACTCGACGACCGTGAAGCTTGGATTCATCCCAAGCACGAGCATTATTGCTGTTGCAAACGGAACGGCAGGAATCGATTTCTCGAAAGAAGGAGATATCACGCTTCCATTATCATTAAATGATATTCCCGGAAGCTCTGACGATCTTGCGGCCTATGTCGTACCAACAGGCCCATCCGTTCCGCTTCCTCCGGGCATGGGATCTCTCCCGAATGCCCATACGATTGCCGACGAGATGGCGTTGGCAGCACAAGCGCTTCTTGGAAACCTTAGTGCAGACAACAATCCGAGACATACCCTCTATCTGCATTGGGTAGACCATACCAACCCGAACGCGCTTCAGGTTCAGCCAGCTATTCCGATTACGCGAGATACGAATCTCAACACGGAAATAGGAACGACTGATCCTATCGGCGCACTGTACCAAGAAGATATCGACGGAGCACTGTTCTGTAGATTGCCTGCCTATACTCTCAACTACTGGATCCCTGACAAATTGACAGGCGTTCCGATCGGATGCTATGACGCAACCGTTGGAGGATACAGCAGTTCTCACGGATTCAGTACGGCCGTTGCACAAACCACGTCGCATTGGTACTCGACAAATCGCGCGGAGATTTATTACACCTTTACTGACGGCGAATAAAAACAAAAGAAGTG
>JAQBQS010000012.1 GCA_028286885.1 Patescibacteria group bacterium | reverse complement strand
TTCTCAGGTCGAGAAAAACTATATCCAGAGTATAGGATTGGTCAAAAGAGACAAGATCGCTTGCATTAGCAAGTAATTTTGTCTCTGGTGACCAACACGAGATGCGACTTAGGCCCGCCACAAGGGTGTCCTCTTCGCCAAACACCTGCCAGTTTCCCGTACGGCATAGAATTCCTTTTGCCCAACCGTTCCCCTCAAAATTAGATATGAGTGTCCGGTTATTAGGAAACTTTTCTTTCATCTGTGCCAGAGTGTAAACCTCGCCCCCGTAGTAATGTTTCGGCGAAATCTTAATACGCCCGCTTGTTAATTCCACATCCTCGCCGTCAGCTTTTACAGTCGTAGAAAGGATGTCGAAAAAGAGAAATGAGAAAGCGTTCTTTGGAACTTTGACATCTTCGAGGGTTCTCGTGACTGTTTCTTCCACTTTGGTTTCGCTTAGGAAGGAGCCTGGAAATTCAAACTCGACGTACGTCTTTCTTTTGTAATCCATACTTTTGTTTTTAATTGTTTGAAAATATTTTAAAGAACTATGGTCGTACATTAGCATATTATATAATGTAAGTCAAGTAAGCAAAAAGCCTCCTAGGAGACTTTTACTTGGTAAGAAATATGCTGCTTCTTGTCGCCAATTTGGATTGAGTGCTCCCCTGTTTCTTTGATTGGATTCTTGTAATCCAGGATCAAGTCTTTGGAAATGAAAATGTCATGCTGCGAGTGGATCGCAGTGGCGATTTCTTGCGCAGTGATGGCTTGGAAGAGTGTTTGTTTTGAATGAGGATGACCCGAAATCGTGATCGAGTCCGTCTTTGAAATCTTATACAAGAGGTCTTTCAATTCAGATTCTTTTTTCTCGTCGGCCTGTTTGGTTGAGACTTTTTCGTTTTCGACTTTCGTCACGGCTTCAGTTGTCGCTTTGATGGCTGAACCTGAAGGAATCAGAAAGTTAAGCGCGTATCCGTCGGAGACTTCCTTTACATCGCCCTGCTTCCCTTTCCCCTTCACGGTTTTTGTGAATATGACTTTCATGTCTTCTTACTTGTCTAATAGTTTGATGGCTGCATCGAGCTGCGGATCAGTAATGACTCCTGTTTTCGGATCTTTGGTTGGCGGAGTCTTGACAATGACCTGCGGAGTGATTCCCTTCTCGGAAATTGAAACTCCTTTCGGCGTAAGCCACTTGGCAACGGTAATCTTGACTGATGACCCGTCCGGGAGTTCGGTCAATTCCTGAACTGATCCCTTTCCATAGGTTACGGTACCGAGAAGCGTCGCAACACCCTGTTCCGACAACGCTCCTGCGAGAATTTCAGATGCGGATGCCGAACCGGCGTCCACGAGGACCACGATCTTAGGAAGCGGGCTCACGAGCGTATAGCCTCTGCTCTGATGAACGACGCGAGGAGCCGTTCCTCCCGAGTCTTCCTGAACGACGGTCGCGCCGCTTGGCAGGAAGTAGCTTGCGATATCAACCGCAGCGTCGAGGTACCCTCCGGGATTTCCTCGCAAATCAATGACGAGTTTTTGTTTTCCGGATACCTGGAATTTGGTCAATGCGTCCTTGAATAATTTTGCAGAATCTTCAGAGAAGCTGTAGAGGCTGATCGTATAGACGTCGCCATGCTCGGCGGTATCGATAACCGGAAGGTTCACGACTTGGCGCTTGATCGTCACATGGTCGATCTGCTTGCCGTCGATATGGATGAGTCCGAGCGTTACGTTCGTGCCGATATCTCCGCGGATCAAGCTGATGGCCGTATCGATGTCGAGTCCGTCGGTTTTCTTGCCATTGATGTCAGTGATAATATCGCCGGCTTTGACGCCTGCAGCCTCGGCCGGCGATCCCTTGATCGGCGCAATGACCGTGAGCGCTTTGTCTTTCATGCCAAGCTCGGCTCCGATTCCTCCAAATGATCCTCTTACCTCGTCATTGAAAAGCTTGGCCTGCTTCGGCGGGAAGAACATCGTGTACGGATCTCCATATGATGCAACCATGCCCGCGATGGCGCCGTAGACTTTATCCTTCTCCGCTGGAACTTTTTCCTTGAACGGATAATTTTTCTGCATTAGGTTCCATACGGTCCAAAATTCCGACAGGTCCGCCGTCGAGCTTGGCGTCGTATCTGCTACGACGGTCGACGCAGGATTCAAGAATCCTGAAACCTTGTTTGTCGATCCGACAAAGGCTCCTACGCCAAAAACAACCACGACAAGCGCGACGATGCCTATGACTCGCAGAATTTTTTTATACTTCATTTGATTCATAGGTAGAATGTTCTAAGTGGCTAATCTCCTGTTCAACACTCTCTTGTACGTCATGAGCAATGGTTGTTGCAACGCGCTCAATGTCCGGTGCCATTTCCGTTTCAATTGATTGCGCGCGCGCCTTGGCCCGCATGGTACGGCGCTTTTCGATCGTTCGGATCATCCACCCAATGAGGATCAGGATAATTGAAAATGCTAGGACGATTCCTTTCTTCCATCCGGTCGGCAGTCCCGAGAAAACGACGAGCGCATCGAGCGCTGCAATGATCATGATTGAAAGTCCGTAATTCATAGTGGGAAAAGTATACCAAAAAAGCCGCCCAGTGGGTAGCTTTAATGACTTGACGAATCTGCCGGATATGCCGCAGAAGTGTATTTGTTCGACGGGTCCCACATGAGCCAGGACTGAATTCCCGAATCATACGTTGCCTTCATCTGAGCGCTTACCATTTCCGCGGTGTAGTGGTCGCGTCCGATCGAGAAGTCCTGGAGCCATGGCCGAATTTTTGAATAAGTGACGGAAGCTTTTGTTTCGGCTGAAATATTCGGATCAGCTTGGAACTTGTCGATCTTGGTCTTTGCTCCTTTGAGCGCTGCCATAATCAGGGCGTACGGCTGTGCTCCCGGATCCTTGAGTCCGTACGTTCCGGGCGCGTAATGCGACGGATAGATCATTGGTGCGACGAAGTCGAAATATTGCAAGTCATGCTCGAGGATCTGTCCGATTCCCATGTCGGTATTCTCGGTCGTTGTCTGTCCGAAAACGTCGGCGGAGATCGGAATGTTCGCATCCTTTTTTACGTTTGTCGAAAGGTACTTGAAGAAAGAATCGAGGACATCCGCGCGCGTCTGGTCTTGCGCTAAATGATAATTCAAGTCGGAAAGCTTTCCGTCCGAAGGATAGCGAATGTAATCGAAATTGATCTCATCGAATCCGACAGCGTAGGCGTCCTTTGCAAGGGCGACCGTATAGTCCCAAACCAGCTTGTTTGCTGGATCAAGATACGCACTTCCCTTCGGATCTTTCCACGGCGTTCCGTCGGATTTCTTGGCAAGCGTCCATGTCGGCTCGGTCTTGGTCAGATAGCCGTCCTTGAATACGACGATGCGGCCGATAACATAGACATTTTTAGAGTGCAGTTCCTGAATGAACGGGACAACGTCGCGGATGCGCTTTTCGGGAGATTTCGTGTTTGCAACGATAGGATCTTCGATTGAAAATGAGGGATGTCCGGTTTCGTCTTTGATGTCGAGTACGATTGCGTTTGCTTCAGTCGTGTTCACCATGTCCACAACGTGCTGGCGGAGCTTCGGCGAGCTCGCGATCCAGCTGGTCATGTAGAGCGCCTTTACGACAGGCGGTGTTGCGATGTGCGTGATGACCGGAGGCGGCGGCACCTGCGGTGCCGCCGCTGCGATCGCTGCCTGCGCTGCGGCCACCGCATTAGCCTGCGCAACCCGAGCCTGTGCGCGCGCATGCGTAATATGTACTGCCAAGAAAACAGCGCCGATAATGACGATGCCTGCAATTCCGATTGCCAAAGGCGATGTGAGAGAAACGCGCTTCATAGTTCCCATATTGTACAGGGGATTTTGGATGATGCAACTGTCCGTCCTCCCGGCCTGCGCCGGCTGCTTCGGGGCGCAGAGCCGGGATCCAGGTTCCGCGAAATCTGTATTACAATATTGGAATATGGAATCTAAGCAAAGTTACGTTTACATCCTTGCGAACAAGAAAAATGGAACCTTGTACACTGGCGTTACGAGTAATTTAAAAGCAAGAATCTGGCAGCACAAGAACAAATTAGCAGATGGATTTACAAAGGAATACGGATGCGACATGTTGGTCTGGTATGAAGTTCACGAAGAAATTGAATTTGCGATTACAAGAGAAAAGAGAATCAAGCGATGGTTGCGATCGTGGAAAATTGAATTGATTGAAAAGGAAAATCCTTACTGGAAGGATTTGTTCGAGAGTCTATAGTGCCTGGATCCCGGGTCGCGCCTCCGAGGCCAGAGGCTTGCCCGGGAGGACGAAACTATTTTGGTCCCACAACAACCACAAACTCTCCTCTTACCTTGTCCGGGTTTTCTTGGAAATAATGAAGAACCTCCAAAGTCGTTCCGTTCACGGTTTCCTCGAACATTTTGGTCAGTTCGCGCGCGACGCAGATTTTTCGGTCGGGAATTTTCTCGGCAAGAGATTCCATCGTTTTGACGAAGCGATGTACCGATTCGTAAAAAATGACGGTTGTGGAAATTTCGGCAACGTCGCTGAAAAACGTTTCGCGGCCTTTCTTATGAGGAACGAATCCTTTCCAAGAAAACTCATGCGCTGGAAGCCCTGAAATCGAAAGCGCCGAGACGAGCGCGCTTGCGCCCGGGATCGCAACTACTTTCAGTTCGTTTCCGAATTCCTCGCGCAGTTTTGCGACGAGCATGACTCCCGGGTCCGAAATGCACGGCGTACCTGCGTCGGAAACCAGCGCCAGATTTTTCCCTTCGCGGATCATTGTCACGAATAAATCAAGCTTGGCAAGTTTCGTGTGGCTGTGGTAGCTTTGCGTCTTATTCTTAATGCCGTAATGCGCCAGGAGCTTCCCTGTCGTGCGCGTGTCTTCGCACAAAATGCAGTCGACGTTTTTCAAAACTTCAACCGCGCGAAACGTCATATCGGCAAGGTTGCCGATCGGTGTTGCGACGATATTCAAGATGCCGAGATTGTTTGACATAAATAGATATGAATGCTATCGTAGCATAAATAATTCTATTTAACAATAAAACAAGAATACCGATGCCAACATTCACAACACCTTTCGGTCCTGATAATTTTGGAAAAGTTTGCGATAGATATACGATACGTTTGAAATACTCTCGCGAAGATAATGAACTCTTTTATAAGCTTATAGGTTTATTGCCATTTAAAAGGGAGCCTAAAAAGGATTCGTGGGAAATTAAATTCGAGGCTTTTCTTGTTTTGCTTAAACTTTTTTTTCAAACAAGGAACCTAGAAAATTTCGAAGTAATTAAAGAACAATGCTTTAAACGGTATTCTGAGCGACATGCAGAATTCTTAGAGCTTAAAAATAATCCCCGGCTTATTTGTATGCTGAATGAGTTTAAGGAAAATAATGCTGAATTTAAATTTTGATCAAATTTAAAAACCACCTCTCATTGAAGTGGTTTTTTATCTTGAAAAATATTTCTATTTGTTCCCCGCTTCAAGAATTTTAATAATCTTGTCCAACTTTTCATCTTCGATTCGTGCTAATCTCTCCTGCAATTCCTCGATCTCCTGCTTGGCCGCCGTGTTCGTCTCGTAATCCGCCTGCGCCTGAGCATGATCGCGATCGCTCTGCCGGTTCTGCGAGATCATGATGAAGGTCGAGAGCAGGATCGCCTCGAGCGATACGATCATTGTGAGAAGTCCGAACGGAAAGGCCTCAACCTTGAAGATAATCCAGATTGCGAACCACAGGATGTGGATGATGATGAACGTCCATGATCCGACGAATGTCGTGATCGCGTCGGCAAACCGCGTCGGCAGGTTGCGCGACGACTTGTACATGTCATGCCAGTTTTTTTGCATCGTGTTCATACACTTACTGTATCACAAGTTAAAAGAAAAGATGATAGAAGAAGCTGACAAACGGATCCGTATTCGGACCATACGCAACTGCTCCGCCGAGAGCGCCTGTAACGCTGATCAATGCCAAAGCGGCAACTCCCAAGATGACGAGCAGCCATTCTTGCGCAAGAATCCAATTGGAAACAATTGTTAATATTTTCCAAACGGACGAAATGTATTTCGTCTGCACGAACCATGCGCGCATGTTCTCGATTGATTTCGCCGTATGAACAATACGAATAAGATAGATGACGGACAAGAATGCAAAAAAGATAATCGTTATCAATGCGAAGGTGGAGTGCGTTTCAATGAGCTTCGTCGCGCCAATGGAATTCTCGGCAATGCCTCCGGTATAAAACGCCGCGAACGAGCCGAGCGTTCCGATAATCAAGAATGCCGACTTGATGTTCTGCCAAGCATTCGACCGGTTGAATTTTGGAACCTGCAAAAGTTCCATGATTGAATACAGGGTCAAAAGCGCGATTGGAAAATGGACGAAGACGGGATGAACATTCATATTTATTTGATGGCGTTAAAAATAAAGTATCCGGCGGTTCCCGCGATGCCTGATGCGACGGTTCCCCACGCAATGTCCACGATCACCGTTTTGACCGGA
Organism: Patescibacteria group bacterium; assembly: GCA_028286885.1. Taxonomy (GTDB): domain Bacteria; phylum Patescibacteriota; class Minisyncoccia; order Phycocordibacterales; family UBA1006; genus CAIXMG01. The sequence goes on along the minus strand of JAQBQS010000012.1, from coordinate 7,125 downwards.
AATGCGCGAATGATCGCAAGTCCTGTCAGGTCAAAGGTCATGTACGCGATGAATCCGAGGAGTGCTGCATAGAGCGCCACATGCCACCATGCCTCGCCTGCATGCGGTGCAACAATTAGAATCAGAAGCCCTGCGGCATAGAAAATATAAAACAAGATAGCCGCCCACCATACCGGCGTTCCGCGCATCAGGATCCCGAATTCGTTTTTATAAAATTTCCCCATGAGAAGGCCGAGCCAGATGCCGTCGAGCGCCATCATGGAGACAAGAATTCCAAAATAAGAAACGAGGTAAGAAATGAAGTTCATATGGATAAGTTTACTCCAAGTTTTTTAATTTCGTTCCTTGACGAATTGGCTAATTAAGTGTAATGTGTGCTAGAAATATTTCATCGAAAACATAATAAAAAAATAAAATATGAAGCAAAAAATTCTCAAGACGTTCCCCGCTTTCTCGGCGCGCGATTTCAGATTGTATTTTTCGGGGCAATTCATTTCGATGTCGGGCACGTTTTTGCAGTCGACCGCACAGGGTTGGCTTGTCTATCAACTGACAGGCTCGGCAACGGAAATCGGCTCGGTTGCCGCTTACATGTTTCTTCCCTCTTTCGTGCTCGGACTTTTCGGCGGCGTGATTACGGACAGGTTCGCCGACAAAAGGATCCTCTTGTACGGAACTCAAATCTCGTCGATGCTGCTGGCTTTGACTCTCGCCGCGCTGACATTCCTGGGAATCGTTACGGTTCCCGAGATCAAGATTCTTGCGATGCTTCTCGGTATTATAAATGCCGTGGACGTTCCCGCAAGGATGGCGATTGTTTCGGATCTTCTGACTGACAAAAGCCATATGAAATCGGCCGTCTCGCTTAACTCCGGAATGACGAACCTGTCGCAGGTTGTCGGTCCCGGAATTGCCGGACCGCTCGTTGCGGCTGTCGGCGTTGCGTGGGCATTCGTTTTCAACGGCCTCACATTCGGCGTCGTTATCTTCGTTCTCATGCTGCTGCATTTTCCCAAGCCAAAGCCCGTCGAAAGAGATCCGAACAAGCATGTCTTTCATGACATTTGGGACGGAATCGTCCATTCGTTTAGAGACAAAGAAATCAGGTTCATGCTGTGTATCACGGGATTTGTCGCATTGTTCGGAAGAACGTTTTCGACGATCCTCCCGGTAACGGCGCGTTTGGTCTATCATGACGGCGCAAAAGTGTACGGATATCTTCTTGCCGCGTTCGGCGCGGGAGCATTCCTTGGAATGTTCGCGCTTTCTACGAAATCAAATACCATTTCCTCCCGAATGCAAATAATCCTCGGAACCATTTTTCTCGGATTTTCGTGCTGCGCGTTCGGATTCGCTTCAACGCTATGGATCGGGATTGCGTTTCTTGTCATTGCGGGATTCTCATGGATCTTCGTATTTTCAAGCATTACCACGACGCTTCAAAGCGAAGTTCCGGCGGATATCAAGGGACGCGTTATCAGCATCATGCTGTTCGTGTTTTACGGATTTTTCACGCTCGGCAATTACCTGGTGGGGAAACTTACCGATGTCTTCGGTCCGGCGCATGTGACAAGTCTTTGGGGCGCCATCGTTTTTGTCGGAGGGTTGTTCTTGCTATTGTCTTTTTTAAAGAAATTATATCTTTCTAAATAATCTTCAAGAAACCAAAACGGCTCATTCGTGAGCCGTTTTTTTATTCGATGAATAATCGGGCGAGCCTGATATCTTCGAACGAGTAGCGATGTCCTGCCCGGTCGAGATATTTTTTTACCGGGGTCAGTTTTGCCGTCTGATAATCCTCGCCTGCTTCCTTGGTCTGGTCGAACGCGTCGCGCACATGTCCGATCATCTCCGAATCCGGCCTGATATGGACAAAATTAACATCCAGATTCTCCTCTCGCGCGGTTTCAAGGTGTCCGACGATCGTGCCCAAGACATAGTCCATTTCGCGCGCGACGTCCGAGAGTGACTTGCCCGCCTTGATCATGTCGTAGCTGATTTGGAAATTGCGCGTCTTGATTCCCTTCTGTTTCAGTTCTTTCTTGGTCAGTTTTCTTGCTTCCAATTTTCCGCCTGATTTCAAGATGAAATCGTTTTGCAGTTGCGTCAGGTCTTCTTGCTTGAACTCGGCGAGGCGCGTTTCAGCGCGACTGGAAAGCTCCTGGAGCGACTTGTCCACGCGCAAAATCTGCGGGTCTACTGCCAGTGCGTTTTCACCGAGTCCAACCAAATGCACGCCGTCCAATCTGCGCACGCGCGACAGCGCCACATATCCCATTCCGTATGCGAATGATTTCGATAAATCGATGACAGCCGCGTCGAGCGACATTCCCTGCGACTTGTGCACCGTGATCGCCCACGCGTGGCGGAGCGGAATTTGGGTAATCGAGGCCAGAATTTTTCCGTTGTCTTCCACCGACCAATCGACGGGCTGCACGGTAATCTCGTCGCCGTCGAGCATTTTCACGACCGGATAGTTGTCGTCCGGATCGAAATCGACGACTTCGCCGCGCGTACCGTTGACATATCCCGCATCGAAATTATTCTTGACGAACATCACTTGCGCACCCAGTTTCAATTTCAAGACTTGCGGAGCCAAGCATGACTTTTTCAAATTCTCGACAAGATTCGCACGTCCTTTGTCCGACATCAAGAAGACTTCTTCCTGTTCGGAAATATTGGCAAGTTCGTTCGAGTTGATCGCATCGACGTCAGCATTGTGCGTGAAAAGCTTGGTAATATTTTGAAAATCGTCCGGATCGAATTCGCGAAGCCTTGTCTCAAGAAGTTCGCGATGCTCGTCCGTGACATTATTCGCGCGGATTGCGTTTAGAATATCCAAGAAGTCAGTGTCATCTTGGCGATGCTGTTCGGTCAGATAGCACATCGCAAATCCGCTTTGTTTCCACGCGTTCGAATTTACGACAAAATCCGCAGGCATGTCTCCCTTGGTAATCGGCGGCAGTTGGAACAAGTCTCCGCAGAGAATAATCTGCATTCCCCCGAACGGCTTGTCGAAATTTCGCTTGAACGCTTTGCAGATCCGGTCGAGATTATCCAAGAATTTTCCCGAGAGCATCGACACCTCGTCGATGACGAGTACGCGCGCCTTGTCGTAGCGGTCCCACAAATACTTTTTTTCTTCGAGCATTTCGATGTCCCAGTCGGACATGACATCGCGGATGCCAATTCCCGACCATGCGTGGATCGTCATGCCGCCCATGTGCGTTGCAGCGATTCCAGTGGACGCGGTAATGGCCACGTCGACATCGTGTTCCTGCAGGTATCGAATGTAGGCGTTCAAAACGTACGTTTTTCCGGCTCCGGCGGAACCGGTCAGGAAGACGTTGTGTCCCATTTTTAAAATGTCGAGAGCGGAGGCTTGGGTCATGTCGGGACATTATAGCCTACTTGCCTTCTCGGCAGAAATTTGGGTTTTAACTTTTCTTTATTTGACAAATAAATTTATTTTGATATAGTAAAAAAAATTTAAAAATGAATACACTGATGAAAATCTCTTATGGCTTAGCGCTCGCGTTTCTCATTGTCTCGATTGCTACTGGTTGCTATTACAAGACTCAAGAACAAGCATTTCCCGCGTTCCAGATTCTGGTACCAGGATTCTTGTTCTTCCTCGGCATGGCATTTTGGTGTCATGGCGGCCTGACGTGCTTGGCAGGAATCGCCCTGCAAATGATATCCCTTGGGTTCTTCGGGACGATTTCAGCTTTCGATCTGGGTCGTCCGGACGGGCAATACAAGACATGGTATATCGTTTTCGTTTTCTCTTTTGCGACCTTCATGCTTTTGGCGAGAATTGCGACTATTTTTATACCCGATCAGTGGTACGGTCGTAAAAACCCTCAAAGTTGAGGGTTTTTCTTTTGCATTACTTATTTGCTTTCTTGGAAGATTTCTTCGATGATCGTTTCTTCGGAACTTTCTTGCCGGCTTTGCGGGCTTCCGAAAGTCCGATCGCGACAGCTTGCTTCTGGCTTGTAACTTTCTTGCCGCTGCGCCCTGATTTGAGCTTGCCGCTCTTCCACTCGTCCATTACTTTTTTAACTTTCTTCTGAGCTCCCTTGGAATATTTTCGTGCCATAGGTTTGGTTGAAATGTTAATCGGGTAATACGCGACCATATTCAGTATGAGCGCATATTTTTTCTTGGTCAAGAAGACAATGTGCAAAATAAAAATCTAAGTTGACAACTTTAAATCGGAATGATATTATATCATAAATTAATTCACCAAAAACAAAAACAATGAAAAAGATTTTCGGATTGACAATAATCCTCTTCTTATCTTCCATGGCGCATGCCCAGGAAGAACATTTCTCGCGCGACTGCACTTTTTACAACGAGATCATCAAGAAAGACACTCTCGAAACAGTTTGGACCGGCAGCATTCAAACGGCAACAAGCGAGCATTTATATGTAAAGGTATGCGATACCACCTATGACATTACGCTCGGTTGCGACGGCAATTCGGATGCCAATGGTAACAGCGTGCGCAGAGGAGATTCGCTTCTTCCGGTTTCAAAACTGGAGGAATTGCAAAAAAGTATCAAAAAGTCCGTCACGGAGCATACTATCAAGAAGCAGGCGGATCCGAAGGGAAAAACATATTATGTGATTCCCTGCTATTAAATTCTTTCATCCAAAATCCCTCGCTTTTATGCAAGGGATTTTTTATTGGATGTCTTTTTGAAAATTATCGTGCGATGATGATGAGCAAAGCTCCCAAGATCGCCAAGTTCTTCGCGAATGAAACGATCTCTGACGCGCGGTGCGCCTTGTCAGTAACATTCCAGAACTGGTGGATGGTGAACGTCGTCATGAGCATGAAGATGACAAGAATCCATGCACCGATCGATGTCGCGAATCCGGTAAGGATTGAAAGTCCCCCGACAATGAGCATGAGTCCCGTGAACGCCACTGCGAATTTCGCGGCAGGAACGCCTTTTGATTTCGCGTAGCCTGACGTTCCTTCGAGCGTGATGAAGTGGTTGAGTCCGCTCCAGATGAAGAATCCTCCTATGATGATCTGTCCGATAAGTCCGATGATGTACATAGATAGTTATTTCTTCTTAGCGTCCTTCTTCGGTTTCTTCTTGTCTTTGTTTTGTGAGTTGTTTCCTTTTGCCATAATGTGCGTAATGCGCGTGGTTAGTGGTGGCGCATGTACTGTGAATAATTATATCACAAGTCATTTTCAAGAAGAAAGTGGATATTTTTTCAACTGCCTGTTCAAATGTTCATAATCTGGAATCGTCTCACCCACGAGCTTCCAGAAGTCCGGCCCGTGGTTCATCTGACCGAGATGGCACAGTTCATGCACTATTAAATAGTCTGCAAGTTCCGGCGGGAGTTTGTAAATTTTATAGCTGAAGTTCAGGTTCTTGTGGCTGGAGCAGCTTCCCCACCTTGTAGACGTATTCTTGATGAATACTTTTTTATACTCGAAGTTGTAATGCCGGTTGAAAAATTCCAACCGAGCGTGCACCAACGCTCGCGCCGATTCCTTGTGCAGCTCGTAATCACGCTTCCCTGCGGCGCTCGCTTTCCGCCTCCTCGGCGCAACCCTCACTCTTCTCCATACCCACTTAAACATGTTTTTTTAATGCCAAGAATACCGGGTCTTCGGCTGACTTGTAATTTCTCGCTCTGCCCTCTTTCCTTCCGTATTCCTTGATCGCGTAGCCCGCAAGGTTCCAGTGCTTCTTGGGAATGATCTGCAAGAGTTCCTGCTCGATCTTTGACGCATCGGAACTTTTCGACAAGCCGAACCGTTTCGCAAATCTGATCACATGCGTGTCCACCGGAATGCCTACAAATTTTCCAAATCCGTTTGCAAGAACCGCAACAGCTGTTTTTCTACCAACCCCTGACAGAGTCATCAAGTCTTCCACTGTGTCCGGAACTTGTCCATGAAATTTCTCGACAAGAATACCGGCGGTTTTCTTGAGATATCGCGCCTTCGCGTTGAAATAATTTACTTTGTTTATGTATTTCGTAATTTCTGCGACAGAAGCCTTCGCCATCGATTCAGGCGTCGGGAACCTCTTGAACAGTTCCGGCGAAATCCTGTTGACCCCCTCGTCAGTCATCTGCGCCGATAGAATCACCGCAACCAAAAGCTCCCAGTTATTCTGGTGATTCAGAAACGTCGCCGTCCGCTTGTACTTCTTGGACAAGACGGGCCAGAGGAGGTTCCAGGTTTCTTGGGGTGTTCGGGGCATGGTTGTATTATATACCAGCTTTCTGTTCGTAGGATTTTATTGACATTTATAAGAAAATATATATAATAAAAGCAAACGAAAACATTTCATAAAAAAATAAAATTAATTAAATGAGTTACCTATTTTCAACCATTAATCATGCTATGCACGATTACATTGTGGAATATGGCGAGGAGGCCATTATTCCTAAAAATGCATCTGACTTGAACATTGACGATCTCAATCTTATTCATACAAATTTAGGAAGATTTGCACGCTTTAGAAATTGCATTGCTTGGCTTATGATTGAGCTTATCGAAACAAAAATGATAGCCATTCTGAGTTCAGCTGAACATCGCGGTTCATTTGATCGTATGCTCGCAGCATGGTATAAAGTTATTAGTCCTGCCAACAAGGAAACATGTGTAAAATTTATCTACAATTCTCTTTCACAAGAATCGGATATTGAGAAACTTCTCGAGTGCAAGCTCAAGACTTTCCATTTCATTGCTGGGTACCATAACAATCCTGCTTCGGCTGCAGTAACTAACCGAATAAGTGAGGAGGTCTCCAAAATTCTCAGCACAGTTTCAGATGTTAAGAAGTTGAGAACTTATTGGGAGGAATGCAACGACGATACTTCGAGGGAAATTGACAAGCGATTCGCAGAAATTGCTCTTGAAAAACTTTCTACAACGAATGATCTTATCGAAATCATGTCTTACCGCGAGCAATTTGGCGAGCCGTACAGAGACTTTCTTCAGTGTACAGAGAAAGTTTTCCAAGACAAAATCGATGAACTCGTTCCATTGGTTTTGGAGGATGCCATCGAAGCGGATAAAATGTATTCTTATGTCTGCGCCTTGGAAGGCTATTCATGTTTTGAATTGCTGAGATCTAAATTTTT
>JAQBQS010000002.1 GCA_028286885.1 Patescibacteria group bacterium | reverse complement strand
CAAAGCCTCCAAATTGGAGTGGAATGGAATAATCAATGTCTTGAAATGCCAGGATGGGAAGACATCCTTGCTAACCTCATTTCTAAGGAAGAAAACTGTAATTTTTTGCGAGAAATGACTAAGAAGAAGAATTTTGAAAAATTTGAACAGTTGTTTAAAAAACGAATCTTAGAGATCATGGGAGCTTTGGAAAAACCAACTCCGTTCTTCATGGAATGCATATGGAATCATTCGTTTTTTGGAGATAGAGATTTATTCTTTAAAAAAATGAACGATCTTGTAAAGTAACCCAATTCAAAACCCTTCTTTTAATAAGAAGGGTTTTTATTTTGATCCTGAATTAAGTCAATTACATATCCATCCCTCCCCACAAGTTCGACGTTCCGATATTCGTCACCCCGTTCGCCTTGATGTACAGGAAGAGCTGCGTCTTGTACGCGGCAGCGATCTTGAGGAGTCCGAGGAGGTGCATTGCGCGCGTCTGGCTTGCTCCCCACTGCATGGTCGTCTCAGCAAGTTGTTCCTCGGTGAATGCTGCGATATTCTCGGCGATCTTCTTTTCCTCTGCTTCGAGCGTCTCAATAAAATTTTCCTTCGTTACAGCAGCCTTGCGAGCTTCAAAATCATCGAACGCATTCTCCTTGCCGGAGGTCAGTTCGATCGCGCTTCCGATGATCAGTGCGATGTACTGTAACAATTCAAGCGTGCTTCGTTGTCCCGGCGTCGGGCGGTAGTCGTAGGTGTTGTCGGGAATCTTGGTAAAGAGATGTTTTACGATGCGCGTTTCGTTGAGGAGCGATTGGACAAATTGGTCTTTTGAAATCATTGGAATAGGTTGAAATTAGAATTAAGAAAAGGATTATAGCATAGACAAGAATACGGCGGGCCTTCTTGATAAAAAATTTATTCATGTCCTATTTCGTTATCCACAAGAAAATACTTCCAAGTTAGTTGCATGTGAACGATCGTTCACATATACTAATCATACCACCGCGAGATGGCATTTAGTTCCCCATTAATCTAATCCACCATTATGTCAAAAGACCAATACATGAAGACCTTGCAAGACCAGATCAAGCGCCTCAACCTCATCATCGACCGAAAGATCATGATTGGGCGCAGCTACCGCCTCGAGGCTCGCAAGCACCGAGCCCTTGTCTCGAAGTTTCGAAAGCACCGCAACCCCGGAATTTTTGATAGACTGTCATCAGTCTTCCATCGAGAATACGCCTAACCTATGCAGAACGATCCTATCCAAAAACTGATCGCATTCCATGCGGACAACAAGAGGATGCCGAGCTACTCCGAAATGGCGGAGCTTTTCGGCTTCAAGTCCAAGAATGCCGTCTATCGCCTGGTCCAGAAACTTCTTGACGCGGGAACCGTCGCGAAGGATTCCATGGGCCGCCTCATTCCGACGAATATGTTTTCAGAAATTCCGATGCTCGGTTCAGTCAAAGCCGGACTTCCATCTGCAACTGACGAGGCTTTGATTGATGATACGGTTAACCTGAACGACTTGCTGATCCAGAAACGGGGTGAGACGTATCTCATGACTGTTGACGGAGATTCCATGATCGACGCGCACATTGCTGACGGCGACCTCGTCATCGCCGAGAGGACGAACACGGCGCGCGACGGCCAGATCGTGATCGCAAACGTCGATGGAGAGTTTACGATGAAATATCTCCGCCGTGATGCCAAGAATCCAAACAAGATCTGGCTCGAGCCGGCGAACAAGAAGTTCAAGAATATCTATCCTGAAAATAACTTGGACATTGTGGCAGTCGTGAAGGGCGTTGTGAGAAAATATAAATAAAAAACCTTCCTTAAGGGAGGTTTTTTATAAGAATTACGTAGACTTTCGCTTCTTCGTCGCGAACAAGACTGCCTTTGCCGCGTGCTTGATCGCGAGGCGCTTCTTGGTCTTCTTGGAATGAGAAGCTTTGTTCTTGATGTCCTGTGATAATCGTTTTGCCATAGTGCGGATACTATACACCATATTGCGGCAAAAAGCCATCTTTTCCCCAGAATATTATCCGAGGTCCTTGGTCATCTTGTCAAACTCTTCTTTGGTGATTTCGCCCTTGGCATATCGTTCCCGCAGGATCGAATGCGAATGGTCCATCATGGGTCCTCCCATCCACGCGCGGTGGTGGCGGTGTCCGGGATGTCCGAAGATCGTGCGGACGATCCAGATGATCAGCCAAATGCCGAGAATCCATCCAATGACATGGAGGAACGTATAGAGAAATCCGATTCCGAACAGTGAATACATCATAATTGAAAGGTTTGGTTAGGTTTGGCAGCCGACGGGCCTGCGTTCCTATTATATCACCAGGTACTACTTCGTAAAAACCATATATCCGGAATTGTCCTTCAGAAAGAGCGTCAGTCCGCCGTCCTGATTCGTCTCATAGCGTTCGACATTGGTAAGTTGCGTCGTGTAGATCGATTCCTGCGATCCTTCGCAGTACATAAGCGTGCTCATAAACGGACCAAACGTCAGCTTCTCGCCGTCCACATGGTACGTTCCTGAGATGCCGTTGCAATCAGTGGATGACGACATGTGCCCGTCACTTCCGAATTTGAGAATAAATTTTACGGGAGGTTTCGGATTTGTATTTGCATCATTGGTCATTGCCGTTCGCTGCCAATACCAAGCGTACGCGGTCAATCCAGAAACATTTCCGTTGGCTGGCGTTCCAGCAGGCATCTTTGGCGATGCAGGAGTTTCCGTCACGGGAGAAATGTTTTCCGGCGCAACGGGCGCAGGCATTTGTTTTCTTGTCGCAAAGAATCCGACGACGATAATAATGACGAGGATCAAGATGGCAAGCGCGAGTTTTGAATTTCGAGACATAGATAAAATAAGAATAAAGTTATAATTTCGTAATAGTTACGGCATCTCCGTTTCGGATGTATGAAAACGTTACTTTTCCTTGGACATGTCCGTCCTCATACGATACGGTTCCGGATTTGGTTGCAGGATCAACCGTTACTGCTGTCGCGTACCACATTCCGCCCAGAACGGGCTTTTCCGTTACAATCATTGCGATGTTATCGCGGACGTACCTTTCCACGATGACGCGATCCATCAGGGTCTCGCAGTCTGTTTGCGACATCTGAAATCCTGAAGTAAAGGTTGCGTCTTTCTTGTAAACGTACACGCCGTCCGCGCGCTCTTCCAATTCTCCGAAGAGGACATGCGCACTTCCTTCGCCGAATTCGATTTTCAGCTCTCGTTTTTCATTTGTTCCTTCGACATGTGCATCCCAGATGACGTTCGCGATGCGCGAGGATGTTGCCGGATTCATCGGTCCGGCCGTTCCCGCGATCGTGCCGACATTGCTGTCGATCCCTGCAGGCAGATTCCGGTATTCGCCGATTACTTCAGTTCCGTCAGTAATTTCCATCTGCAGCCACGCACGATCAGTACCGTATTTGCCCGGCGCGGCGTACGAATAGCACATGCCGATTGGTTGTGCGACGGGAGGATTTTCCGCGACAGGAGCAGCAATCTCGGCGCCGTTATTTTTAATAACGGCAAAATATATACCGACAGCGATTGCGGCAACGACAAGAATGCCAAGAATCCAAACAAAGGTCTTTTTCATATCCGTATCATACCATGCGGCTTATGTCTGCGGCGGATTTGCGGGAGCATTGGCGAAATCCATGTATCCGAATTCCCACTGATGGCCGTCCAAGTCTTCAAGGACGCGCAGGTACATCCAGCCATGGTCATCCGCATCTCGGTATTCCTTGCCTCCCGCGGAGACTCCTTTTTCAATGATTGCATCGACTTCTTCTCGACTATTAACTGATAGGGCAAGAATGGTTTCCGTCGTGGCATGCGCATCGGCAATCGGTTTCTTGGTAAATGTGCTCAAGAATTCTTCGGTTGTAAGCATTGCAAAAATATTCTCGCCAAGTACCAAGCATGCTGCGGCGTTATTTGTAAATTGCGGATTAAACGAATATCCCAGGCTCTTGAAAAACGCTTTGGACTTGGACAAGTCCTTCACGGCCAGGTTTACGAAAATTTGCTTGTGCATAGAATTAAATAAGGTTGAAAGCATTCTTGGCTAAGTTGATAAATTCCTGATGCGCTCCGGGATTATTCTCGTAATGCATGGGCAGAAGCATCGCGATGTGCTTGAACGTTTTCGCAAATTCAAGCGCCTCGTTCGGTCCGAACGTATAGTGTCCTCCGACGGGAATGAGCGCATAGTCGACTGACAAGCCGGCGACATCGATGCCTGAAGGATAAAACATATCGCCTGCGAAATAAATGTTCAGCCCGTCAGCTTCGATCAAAAATCCGAAATTCTCCTTGATCGGCGCCGAGACGTTCGGTCCGTGATCGACATTAAAAATGTGAACGGTCGCATTGCCGATTGATACTGTATCGCCGGCTTTCACGACAATAATTTCGAACGGCACAGTTTCCTCGCCGATTTCCTCGAGGCATTCTTGGTTGATGTACAGTGTCTTTGGATTCAGTTTTCTGATCTGCTCCAGCGAAAAATGGTCGCCATGGATGTGCGAGACGATCATCGCGTCGACGTGCACGCCTTCCAGCTTTTCAACCGGAGTATATTTCGCAATGTCCATGCCAAGTCGGAACCCTGTCGAGGTTTCGAGGATAAAGGCGGATTGTTCGAGTTTGGTGAGGGTCATATGGTTTCGTATTAACTTTCTCCAAGTAACTCATAATCAAAGTTCGAAGCTGAATTGTCATTCTTAAGATCATCGAGTCTTTTTTTTATGATATTGATTGAGAATTCTGATTTATCAATACCGATCCAGTTTCTGTTGAGAGACTGCGCCGCAACCAATGTAGTTCCTGAGCCGGCAAAGCAATCTAATACTAAACTTCCTTCGTTGGAGGAAGACCGGATGATGAATTTAAGTAATTCTAGATTTTTTTCTGTTGGATATTGGGGATATTGGGGATCTTTAAATTCCCAAATATCCTGAGATTTTTTACCATTTTTTTCATCTAAAAAAATTTTCTTTCGAGGAACATTGTTATTAGACCATTCTATTAAGCCTTGTTTATCCCATTCCTCTAAGACTTTAGGATCTGTTCGCCAATGTCTGCCCTTAGGAGGCTTGACACCATTCCATTCTTTTCCAGTCTCGCCATTCGTAGTTTCCCCTGGTGCATGTAGAGGAATCGTCGTATATCGTCTTCCAGCTGCATCAGTTTTCTTAAACAATCTGTCCTTATCTTTTTCAGAAAAGGAAAATGTGGGATTATTCCATATATGATTATTTGATTTAGAATAAAACAAAATCATATCTTTTACGTTTCCGTATGCCTTTCGATGGAAATTTTTTGGGTTGCATTTGATTCGAGAAATATCATTATGGAACATTGATTGTCCAAAAATCTCATCCATTATTATTTTCACATAATGGCCTATTTTATAATCTATATGAAGATAGATTGAGCCGTTTTCAGATAGAAGTTCTCTTAAAAAAATAAGTCTTTCTCGTAAAAATTCTAGAAAATCATCCCCTACGATAGTATCACTATATGCAATATCATCATCATTACTGCTACTAATTGTGCTAGTTCGCTCTTTATTAATTTTAAAGTGAGTATTAGTGGCAAAAGGAGGATCAATATAAATTAAATCAATTTTACCTTTATAATTCTTAAGAAGAGTTTTGAGGACTGATAGATTGTCACCAAAAATAAGTTTATTTTTTGGATTCTCATTACTAAAAACACCAAGCTTTGCAGATTGTGTTTTTTCTAAAATATCTTTTTCTGATTTTTTTTTATCGTAGACTATTAACATATCTATTTTAGATCTGATACAAAAATTCTCTTAAGACCAAAGCACTCATAATATTTTCATTCTTGTATTTACCTATAAGATTTTTATACATCTTATTTCCGCCTTTTACATAAATGATCCCATCGAGGATTGCAATTTTTATAGCTTTTACATCTTTGTCTTCAATTAATTTCATTGCGTCATCAAACTGAGCGTTCTGATGACCTCCAAAATCAGTTAGGAATTTTGCTTCTCCGATAACATACTTTCCATTAAACCTGGCAACGAAGTCTAATCCTTTATTGCGATTATAATTAAGGTGCTCTCGTGCAAAATTCATCATCTCTGTATCACTTGCATCTAAAATTGCATTTTCCGTAGTTTTAAGAAAGTCTGCCATCTTTAAAGAATCGACACCCAATGCTTTTTTATTGATCCATCTTTTAAAAAGCGGTCCAATTTGTCGATTTGTTTCTTTTGGTTCAGAGCTGCGTTCGCGTATCATTTTAATCCCCATATCATATAATCTGCCAGAAATTCTCGCAACTGTTGCAGGGTTACGTTCTATTGCTTTTTTATCCTTTTTTAAAAAGGCAACGTAAGAATCTTTGATAGGAAATAAATTCAATTTAATAAGTCCTTTAATTAAGGCAATATTATTTTTCTCCTGGAATGCGGTTTCTATCTCCTCCCAATGAGATTCATTCATTTCTCGTATACCGTCTGGAATAGTAGGATAAACTTGAAACAAGTCATCCAAATAGCTACGCTGATTTGCGTACTCTATACTTAATTCTATCCAGGGGTTTAATTCGTTCATATGTAATTATATATTATTTGATTTTCAACCTTAAGTCCAGCTCTATTTCAGAGAAATTAGAAAATCTTTTTGCTTTTTTGTCAACCTTTTCATCTTTCCCTCTTTTCTCCTCGCGCTTGCGTAATCCTCACATTCCTCTGAATACACCAAAACAACAGGCCTCCTTATCTTGGTATAGTGAGCGCCGGATTTGAGGTTGTTGTGGGCGTGCAGGCGCTTGGGCAAGTCATTCGTCGAGCCGCAGTAAAATGTGCCGTCATTGCATTTTAAAATATAGGCGTAAAACATAGCGCTACGCGGAACCCTTTTTAGGAAGCTTCCAGTTTGTATGGGTATACAGATCTTCGACTTTTTTGCGCGCCCATGGCGTTTTACGCAGGAAAATTAAGCTCGACTTGATACTCGGATCTACTTGAAAGCACTTGATTGTGATCGATTCGCCAAGTTCGGTCCAGCCGTAATGTGCAACGAGTTCGTTAAGGATTACCTCGAGAGTTTTGCCTTGGAGAGGGTTATTCGGATGTTCAACTGGCTGGGATTTCATATGATGAGCATATCATGCCAGAGGCCTTCTTGACTAAATATATATTATGTGATACTTTATAAAAAAGCACATTTTACTATGAATGAAGATGAAAACCAATTAGAATCACAACATCTCGATCCCGACTTTGATTTTTTACTTCCCTCTTTGAATACTCGGCAGCTCCGTCTTACACAGCACATTGTGAACCAAGATAAGAATAATCCTGATCGCTTTCTCATTGATTTCAAGCCTGAAGAACAGGCTAAAGGAATTATGATCGTAGATCATTCGATGGGACGGACATTGGTGATGCACATGCTCGGTGTGATGGCTGAAAAGTTAGTTCATGATACTCCGATGCTCATCGTTCATGACCCGCATCACGAGGGAATTCAAAAAGGTTCGGATCATTTTCTGTATGACGGTCTCATACGCGAGATCGACATCAGGATGCTCAAGCTTGATCTTCCCGAAATAGAGGAATCTCTCCGCATAATTTTTGACGAACCGATCGTGAAATCGGTCGTTCCCAAGAGGACGCCGCTCATCGAAAAGGTATTCGCAAAACAAAAAGACATCAGAGAAAAATTTAAACCGCCCTGGTAACAGGACGGTTTTTTATTTGAAATTATTTCGGACGGCTGATCGGCTTCTTGCCGCTTGGCTTGAACGCGCGGGTATTCTCGATCTTGGGGCCGCCTTGTTTGAAGTTCGTGATAGCGCGTTCCAATTTGTCAGGTGAAAAAGGCCCCTTGCCCATGACCTTGGCTTTGTATTCTTCCCACACCTTGCCTTGTTTTGCGCGCTCGACTCTGCCGGGCGCGTCGCGGTGCCTTGGTTTTTTCGTCTTCGATGATTTCATATTATTTCCAAGTATACTCGTCTCAGCGCTTTTTAACAACGAAAAACGCAGGGGCTTCTCAATCCAATCCTGTGCATATGCAATTCCGATGCGCGGCGTTTTCTCGATATCTTTTGACTTGATCCTGATGCCACGATCTTCGATCCAAAGGCCGGATTTTTTATCGGCAGGTAAACCATTTAATGCGCCGTTGATGTGAAAATATTTCGTGAGCCTGCCCGGACCTTTTACATTCTCGGTTCCGCGAATCAGAATTGCCGCCGGATAGCCGCGTTCGCGCGTGACGACGTTCAGCATCCAATGCATGCCGTACGTAAAATACACATACCAATTCCCCGGTTCTCCATACATTATTTTTGTTCGCGGAGTAATTCCCTTGTGCGCATGGCTTGCCTTGTCGAGAAAGCCGTCGTAGATTTCGACTTCGGTGATCATCGAGATAATTTCTCCTTTGCCTGTTTTCCGTACCAGAAATTTTCCAAGCAGATCCTTGGCGACAAGATGCGTTTTGCGGCTGAAAAATTCGCTGTTGAGAATAGTTCGCGGTGCCTTCATGTTTTTATTATACCAAATTGCTAGGCGTTCTTGCCTGCAATAAAGCCTGTCGTCCAGCACAATTGAAGAGAAAATCCTCCCGATGGGCGGTTGATGTGCAGCAAGTCGCCTGTGACGAACAGGTTCGAAACTTTCTTGGAACGGAACGTTTTTGTGTCTATTTCCTCAAGCGGTACGCCTCCATCAGCGACGACTGCGCGGTCGAATCCCATGAGTCCCGTAATCGTTACGGGAAGCTCCTTCAGCATCTTCACCATTTTCTTGCGGTCCTCCTTTGAAACGCTGTGGACTTTCGTTTCGAAGTCGATTTCAGAAAGCAATGAAGAGATAGCAGATGCAGTTCCCGGCGGAACAATCTCACTGAAGATATTCTTGAGCATCTTGTTTTTATTTTCGTCAAAAATAGAAATGATCTTTTTCTCAAGCGTGCCATGGTCAAGTTCGGGAAAGATATCGATCGTTGCCGTTACTTCTCCCTCATGCAGCAATTCGCCGACCTGCTTTGCTGAATTCAAAATTGTCGGACCTGAAAGCCCAAAATGCGTACAGAGGATCTTTCCTTTTTTTACAAATGATTTCGCGCCGTCGACAAAGAAAATAATCTTGGCATTCTCAAAACTCGTTCCCGAAAGCGACTTGATCCAAGAATCAGCAACAGCAAGCGGTACGATGGAGGGTGTTGGATCGGAAATCGTATGGCCAAGTTCGGCAAGCCAGACAAATCCGTCACCGGTTGAACCCGTTTCCGGATGCGACAGTCCGCCCGTTGCTAGAATAAAAGAGTTTGCAAAATACTCTTCCCCATGTGAAATAACGGAATTGATAACTCCTTTGGAGTGATTGAATTTTGTAACAGGAGAATTTGTTACTATTTCAACATCGTTTTTAATTAACTCTTTTTCTAATACATTAAATACGTCGATTGCTTTTCGAGTATATGGAAACGCACGGCCATTTGCCTCAATTTCCAAAGGAAGATTTAGTTCTTTGAAATATTCAAACGTGTCGAGGTTTGAAAACTCGGAAAAAGCTGAAAATAAAAACTTGTCGTTAGGTTCGTATCTTGCAAGGTATTTTCGAAGGTCAGGTTCTGCATTCGTAATATTACACCTCCCTCCTCCTGAAATTTTCAGCTTCTCGCCAAGCTTTTTATTTTTTTCCAAGATCAAAACGCGCTTTCCGCGCGCGGACGCAATGGTTGCAGCAAACATACCTGACGCTCCCCCTCCAATTACGATAACGTCATAATTCATATTATGTTCCAAGGTCGAGCGTTTCGTCGATGCGGATTTTTGCGACGAACTCCGGTACGTGCGAGACAATGATCATGGCGCCTTTATAGCGGTTCAGCGCTTCCGCAATGACGGGAATATGACGGAAATTGATGTGGTTGGTCGGCTCGTCCAAAATCATAAGTCCCGGTTTGAGCAGTACCAAGCTTGCGAATGCGACCAGGCCTTTTTGCCCTTCGGATAACGCGCCGATTTTCGTATTGATGATCTCGCCGGAAATGAGAAAGCTTCCTGCGACTGCCCGCATCTTCTCTTCGTCCAATTTGCCTTCGACAGCGATAACGATTTTCGAGAGCGCCTCTCGCGGCGTTTCGTTGAAATCAAGCGTCGAGAAATCCTGCCGGTAGTAACCGATGCGAATGTCTTCTGCGATGATGGCTCCTTCGGATTGATTTGACGCAAGCCGTTCAAGAAGAGTTGATTTCCCGATTCCGTTCGGACCTTTCAAGAGCAAATGCTGGTTCTTGCGCAATTTGAGCTCAACTTTTTTATTTTTCGGCTTGTGCGTTTTCGGATCCATGATCGACAGGCTCGTAATGGTTACGATGTCGCCGCCCGTGTTTTCTTGCGCAGGAATTTCAAACTGGCGAATTGTCTTGTCCTCCTTTCGAACGTCGACGATGTCTTCTTCGAGTTCCTCGGCCATTTCGCGCATGCGCTTTGCGACCAATCGCATCTGGCCTCCCTTGTAGGCGAACATGTTCGCCTTCTCTTTTTTCGCTTGGATCTGCTTGGCAAGCTGCGCGTTCTTCATATTCTCGCGCTCTACGCGGGCCGTAATGTCTTTAAGTACGTTCGAGTAGTTTCCGACATACTGCTCAACCTTTCGCGTATAAATATCCAGATACAAGACGCCTTCCGTGAAGGAATTCAAGAATTCAGCATCGTGGGAAATGACCACAACGGTATTCTTGTAATTTTTCAAGAAGTCCGTGAGATGCTCGATGCCCGCGTGGTCGAGATTGTTCGTCGGCTCGTCCAAGAGCAAAATGTCGGGATTTTGGATCAACGCTGACGCGAGAAGAAGCCGCGCCTGCTGGCCGCCGGAAAACGTCTTAATGATCCGGTCATGCGGCGCGTGCAAATTTACGACGTCCAAAACGGCGTCGATCTTGGGATCGATATCATAGACTTTCGCTTTGAAGCATTTTTCAAAAAATTCCCGAACGGTCAGTTCAAGTTCCGGGCGAGGGATGACTTGGCGTGCGATGGCGATGGTCGATCCCTTGTCGAGGTGGATCTCACCTTCAACCGGTTCAAGCGATCCGGTGATGAGTCCGAAGATAGTCGATTTTCCTGCGCCGTTTTGTCCCATGATCGTGATCTTGGCTCCTTTGCGAAGGGAAAAAGATGTCTCTTCCAAAATAGGCTTGTTGGCATTGTATTCGAATGTGACATCGTCGAAGCGGACGATTGTTTCGTTTTTTGACATGAACGAGAATCATACACTATTTTTGACAAAAATGGAAGGTGTGTCGGCAAATGAGAAAGTTTCCAATAATATTATGCCAAATTCATGGTACAATATGCATTCACCCAGGGTAAGTCGAGCTCGTTAAACAGGTGTTTTAAACATAAATTATGTCTTCAAGCTTTACAAAAAATGACCTCTTAACAATATGGGGCAAACTTCGACCAGTTCTCGGTCAACCGATTAATCTCAAGAAAGATGCTTGTGGTGCTTGGGTAAAATTCGAGGACTACGGCAATAGAAATAGCAATTATGGATGGGAAGTTGACCACATCATTCCTGTTTCTAAAGGAGGTATGACAAAATTGGTTAATCTTCGAGTTCTACATTGGAAAAATAACTGTCATAAGTCCGATGGAAGTCTAGTATGTGTGGTTAGTGCAGTATAAATACAAGTTATGAGGAACTGAGCAAAAATTACTGGCTTATTGAGGTTTGATTTTAATGAGAATTTCTATACAGAAAAAACGGATGATTTGCTATTAAAAAGATAACGCAAGAAAAGTAATGCCTCGCTTAATAAAAAACCACTTAAGTGGTTTTTTATTTTTGATTCATTTCTTCAATAATTCTAAAATGCTTCTCGCTCACCGGCTGTACCGACAGACGGCTTCCCTTCTGTGCGACCATGATCCCTGACAGTGAATTCTCGAATTTGATATCTGATAACGTAACTGGATTCTTGAATTTTTTAACGAATGAAATTTCAGGACAGAACCAGACAGCATTTTCTTTTGTTGCTCTCGGTTCAAAATACTCTGACTTCTTGTCGAACTGCGTTTCGTCCGGCTTGGATTTTGATGTAATCTTGGCAACGCCGTAAACGCCCGTCGGTTCTGTTTTTGTTCCGCCAGAATGATAGAACAAAATTAGGTCATCTAGCTGCATGTTGTCGCGCATAAAATTGCGTGCCTGGTAATTGCGCACGCCGGTCCACGACGTTTTCTTGTCGCGTTTCAAGTCGTCGATTGAGTAGCAATCAGCTTCGGATTTCATGAGCCAGTAGTTCATGATTTCATTATATCAAGAATGCCGCTTGACTTAAAACTGAGGATCTGATACTATCTTTTCAAACCAACCCCCAGTTCTATGAAGCACCTTCTGATCCTTTTCGCGTTTGCGTTCGGGCAGAAGGCTCCTGTTGTCAAAACAGAACTTCACCCGTCCCCTTATAAGTATCATTTTATTTTCGTTCTGCGAGAATATGCGATTCCCGCAAAGACGGTCATTGTTCCCAATCATGCATATTTCTTTTCAAGATCTTATGCATTGGCAACGATTGACGGACGATTTAAAGAGATCTCTCCTTCTGCTTCGGTGTATCTAAACCGCCATCTTCGATGGAAAGTGCCCCGAAGCTAGGGAGCTTCTGCAATTGAAGCTCCCCCAAATAGCTCATTCTCTAAGAGAGAGGAATGAGCTATTTTTTTGTAAAATTTTTACCCCCACACCACTTGCAACTCCATGGATTTGCAATTGGTGTGGGGGTGTACCAAAAAACGCCGATTCCGGCGCGCTTGGGGTCTTATGATAAATCGATCTGTAAAAATTTAAACAAGAGTTACGCTACGGGATTTCGTCCCTGGATGATGCGGATCAAGAATACGATAATTGCGACAACAAGAAGGATATGGATATACCACCCGATAGTATAGACTCCGATAATTCCAAGGAGCCAGAGAATAAGAAGGATAACGCCAATTGCTATAAGCATAAGTTAAAAAATAAATTACTTGCTGTTAAACCTCGACTGCACTTTTAGTATACTCCCCTCATTATCCTAGGCAAGCAATTATGCACAGATATTTTGAGAAATAAAAAAGACCTCATTTCTGAGGTCTTGTAAATAATTGAGGAATAAGATTCTGGGGTTTTGTAACCTTCCACTTTTTCCGTGTCTTGCGACGAGGTACGGGAGTAATGCCCAATTTCTCGTTCCGCTTTTTGTAATTGGCAACGCGCTTCCTTCGCTCGTCAACGTAGGCTTGCGCCTTTTTTGGCAGCGTTCCCTCGGGACCGATTTTATCCCAGCCCGTGAAGCGAGGCCTTTGGTCGGGATGGAATTCTTCCTTGAAGCAGGCCCACATCATTTGCCCTGTCGGTTCCCCATTCTTGTACTTTTCATGGATGTCCATAACGGCATCGCAGCATTTGCAATGCGGCGGAAAAAGCACCCGATAGCGCGCAATCCATGCTTTGCTTAGAATTTCTTCGACAAAACTGCTGGGTACGCGGTAAATCGGCTTGGAAAAATATTTTTTCCGATCGCCTTCTCGGATGAGCACCCAGCCGCAATCGCCTCCGTCTTCTTTGGTGCGAAATCGGCCGAGACTCTCGACCCAGCTTACCCAGACCATCGCATTATAGCGTTCGCCTCGAAAGATAAATCCTTCTTCGCGTCCGACTAGCATGCGAGGGGGAATAATTCCAAGCCGCCGAAATGTTTTTTGAAAGTGGTATTTGGAATAAGATTCGAAACCCCATTCCTCGAGCGTTTGTTTGATAACCAAGAAATCCTCCTTGGTGAGTTCTTCATGAACCATTGCTGATCTCCTTTATATTTGATGTATGAAAAAACAATTATACTATTCGGTTAGTATTATACCATCTTAAGATTTTTATGCAAGAAAACGAATAATGCGTTTGAAAAGTCTGGAAAAAGGATTCAGATGCGCGTCACAGCGATCTTTGCAGTAGATTTTCCCATATTTGATTAAACAGTCCTTGCATTCCAAAAATTGTCCGTGGCAGGAATTGTTTTTGCAATCGGTGAAATTCTCCGTCTTTTGTCCGCAATTGCGGCAGGTGCCGACAATCTCGTGACTCTTGCCATCGTAGTCGATGACATTTCGTCCGTCGAACGAATACATGGCGCCATTAAAGTTCTGTCCCGGAAACTGTTCCATATAGGAAACCATTCCGCCGTCCAGCTGATAGACATCCTTAAATCCTTGCGATTTCAAGTAGCCGCTCGCCTTCTCGCATCGGACGCCTCCAGTACATACCGTCAGGATTTTTTTGTCTTTCAAATGTTCCAGATTTTTAATTTCCTTTGGCAAATCTCTAAAATTCTTCAGCTTTGGCAAAACAGAATTCGGAAAATGACCGACCGCATGTTCGTAATCATTGCGCATGTCGATAATCTCGAATTCCTCTTTGTTTTCAAACCAAGAATGCAGCTCAGAGGGTTTGAGGTGCGTTCCTGTAATCTGGTTAGGATCGATGTCATCTTGTCCAAGTCCGAGAGAGACAATTTCAGGTCTGACTTTCATTTTCAATTTCGGAAACGAGGTTCCGGTTCCCTGTGAATACTTGATATGCATGTCAGCAAAATTTGGATCCTTCGTAACGGTTTTAACGTATTCATTTACGTCTTCCGGCGTTCCTTCGCAGGTGCCATTGATGCCTTCGTGCGCAATGATAAAACGTCCCTTGATGTTCAGGGATTCGCAGAGCGCGCGATGATTCTCCAAGAATTCAGTCGGATTCTCGATTTTCACATACTTGTAAAACAAGAGAACGACGAAGTCCCAGTCGCGGATTTGAGGTTTTGATTCGAATGAAATTTGCATAAACAGGATGGGATTATAGCAGGAATTGCAACTTTTTCAAGGAGGCAATTGACATTTTACTTTAAATATGATAAATAGTATCAAACTTAAAAACAAATATATATATGATACAAGTAACAGTATTTTCTTGCGATCCTTTTGGAAAAGCGGTACAGGATGATATTTCTTTTAGAATTCAAAAACTTCTGGCTGACAAAAAACTTTCTTTAGCAGGACACATTTTCATTTGCTTTGTCCCTACCTTGTCGCGAGTTGTAACTTTCCAGCGCGATAAGTCTGCTCCTTTGGAGCCGATCAGGACAAAAAATACGATGTTCATTCGTGTCGATTTTCTGGAGGCAAACCGGTCAAAAGACCATGGAGATATTTTTCTCGCGGACAAATCAGAAAAAGAAATCAAGCAAGATATAAAAGAAGTTCTTGATAGTATTGATAAGGATTTAAAGCATATATGTAATTATGTAAAAATCGGCTACAATTTTTGATTTCTAAAAATCGCCTCCTTTCGGAAGCGGTTTTTTATTTGGAATTATTCTGCTTTCGCGTGATGAGTTCCGTGTTCATGCTTCTCTTTCAAAAAGTCATACACCTTCGCCTGCGCGAGTTTCGTAACAGGAATCGTTACGGCAAGCCCGACGACAAGGCACACGAGTCCGAGGATGTTAAGAAGTCCTGTGACGACTCCGAATCCGAGAAGATTCAGCAGGCTACCCTTCGTAATCTCGCCTGCCTTCTTGAAGATTGCCTTTGATCGCAGGTTCGGATAATCAAGAACGGTGAAATAAATAAACTGGTACTTGAGTCCGAAGTAGCATGCGAGGAGTACGAACGCCGCGCTCGCCAGGATGACGCCCACGATCGTGACAGCATCAACTGCCGTGAGGACGCCGATCAGTGTGATGATTGCGAATGGCAGTACGCAGATGACGGCATACATCAAGAAATAAAGCACGTACCAGATAGCCGTTTTTATCAATCGAAGCCATGTCGGTGCAGATGTTTTGAATGTTTCGAAATCAGCCTTGTCATGACGGTTAAGCGACAGGATTACGCGCGCCCATCCGAGCGCGATGACGATGCCGATGAGGGTGACAATGATCGCCATAACCAGCACCAGGATTGATCCGCCCCGTTCCGATCCTCGCTGCAGGACTTGGAGCGCAATCTGAATGATAGCCGTTGCAATTGATGCCAAGATAATAAACTTCCAGTGCTTTTTAAAGGTTGCCCATCCGGACGAAATCATGCCGCCGAACGAAAATGATGTGTTGTTCATATGAGATTACTATAACATAAGTGCTTTGCGCCGCGAAGCAAAAATCCCATCGTTTAAACGATGGGATTTTTGCGAAGTGGTGCGCGTGCTTGGGGTCGAACCAAGGACCTTTCGAGTATCAGTCGAATGCTCTACCAACTGAGCTACACGCGCATGTGGGGAAAATCTTATCAGATTTTCCCTGAAATATCAAGGCGCTTATTCCTCGTCTGAATCGCCAACAGAACCTTCAGCAAGGGCTGCGAGCATCTTGTCGATGTTGCCGATCATGAATCCCGGGATGTTCGACCAGGACTGCTTGATGCGGTGATCGGTAACGCGATCCTGAGGATAATTGTAGGTGCGAATTTTTTCAGAACGATCAGCTGAACCGATTTGTCCCTTTCGAGATGCATCGTCTTTGGCGGCTTCCTCCTCGTCGCGAATTTGTTGCAGTTTCGATTTCAAGAGGCCGAGCACGCGTTCCTTGTTGGCAAGCTGCGATCGTTCGACCGTCGAACGAAACGAGATGCCCGTCGGCTTGTGGATGACGCGGACCGCTGACTCCACTTTGTTGACGTTTTGTCCTCCCGCGCCTCCTGCGCGCGATGTTTCAAATTCCAAATCAGCTGGATTGAGCTCGACGGTGAATTTCTGACGGATCGGCATGATTGCAACGGAGGCAGTTGATGTGTGGATGCGTCCCTGTTTCTCGGTCGCAGGCACGCGCTGTACGCGGTGGACGCCCGTTTCAAACTGCAAGAGCTTGAAGCAATCTTTTCCTTTTATCTCAAATGATGCTTCCTTGTATCCGCCGAGATCGTTCATGCTTGCATCAATGGTTTTCCATGACCAGCCCATTTTCTCGGCATAACGCTCGTACATTTCCGCCAAGTTCGCAGCAAAGAGCGCGGCTTCATCACCCCCGGCTCCTGCGCGGACTTCGAGCACGAGCTCGTTTGGAAACTCTTCCTCTTCTTTTTCCTTGTCCAAAATTTCCTTGATCTGGAGTTCGACGACGTCGCGCTCGGCTGCAATGGCTTTTAATTCTTCGGCGGCAAGTTCTGCCATTCCTTCTTCTTGGGCAAGAGACGTTGTTTCAAGTTCCCTTGCAGTCAAACGCTCAAGCTCAAGAGCTTGATAATGCGTGCGAGGATTTTTTTTGAGTTCGCCGATGTTCATAAAATCAAGTATACAAGAAAAGCCAGCACAAAGCTGGGTTCCCTTTCAAAGTTATTTCTTCGCAACCGTCTTCTTTGCAGCACGTGCCTTGAATTTCTCGGCTCGTCCGGCTGTGTCGAGCTGCTTGTCCTGGCCCGTGTAGAACGGGTGCGACTGGCTCGAGATTTCCACCTCGAAGACCGGGTACTCGTTTCCGTCGGTCCACTTCATGGTTTCCTTTGATGCAACAGTCGATCCGATGAGGAACGTAGCTCCTGTCGTGATGTCCTTGAAGATCACCATGCGGTAATTTGGGTGATGAATGTCGGTTTTCATAGTCGTTGAATCTTATCACATTACCGGAATTTTGCAAGCCTTAGCCTCCGGCCGCGTCGATAATCGCCATGTCCGCCTGGATCGAAGCCTTGATCTTCATAACCGAGGCTCCGTAAGATGATGATCCTGTAACCGCACCGCATGCCCGTCCCGAGTAATATTTGCATGCAGCGGATTTTTCAGCGGCATCGCCTCCGGCTGCTGCTCCGAGATCCTTGGTAAAGATTGCGGTCGCCATGACGGCATCCTGCGGATCCCAGGGGTTCGCTGCGCTTTCGCCAAGCGCTGCCGCAACGCGGTCGGCAACTCCGATCCATGTCGAAGGAATGAACTGCGTAGGTCCCATAGCTCCTCCATATCCCGAATACGAGCCGCTGTATTTCACAGGGCATGATACCTGGGTGTTTGCAATCGTAAGGCCGAGCGCCGAAAGTATCTTCTGATACGGAACAGTGTCGCGTGGCGCCTTCATCACCGTTGCGATAACCTCGCCGTTTTTAGCGCGTGATCCAGTACCTGTTGAAAGATTGGTGACATAGCATCCCCCCTGATCAGTTCCAAGATTCGATTCTTGTTTCAAGATGGCAAGAATGAAAGCCGGGCTCACGCCTGTTTTCGCAGAGGCAACCTTTGCAAATCGGTAGGCATCTCCGAATGGAATGGCTTTTGAGCCTCCGGCGAATTTGAAGAGCGCTGCAGAAATTTTGGAAGCTTGCGCTTGCTTCTGCGCCAAAATTTGCGCATAGCTTTTTTCCTGTGATTTGCTCGATGCGAGAAGTTCATTTTTCGCATCTTGCTGTGCCTTTGTCTGATTTTTCTGGGTTACGATCTGGTTACGAAGGTTGGCTTGTTCAAGTTTTTGAGTTTCAAGGTTTGCTTTCTCGGTGGACGTTTCCTGCTTGGTTCCCTGCACCAGATTCAAGGATTCCTGCAAATGCTTGTTCACGGTTTCAAAATTATCAGCATCGAGGAAAAAATCCGAAATTCTCGTATTCGATAGCAGCATTTCCGTCAGGGTCATGGTATCGATCTCATTTTTCTTGCGCAAAATTTGCCCGAGAGAATCGTTTTCACGGCCGAGTTTCTCCGTCAGGGTCTCAATTGTTTTCTGCTTCTGTCCGATCTGGTTTCCCAGCTGCTTGATAATTTGGTCCTTGATAGTGATTTGCTGCGCGGCCTTCTTGATCAAGGAATCAAGAAGTGCCACGTCGCTTGCAAGGGATGAAGACTTTGCTTTCTGTGCGTTCAGTTCCGTCTGTGTCTGTGCGGCTTCGGCATTGCACTGCGCCAAGAATGCCCGGAGCTCTGCATCGCTTCGGCCATTAAGGTCAAGGGACAAGCAATCGGCCGACGCTGAAAAAGGAAGCATGAAAAAAGCTGACGATGCGAATGCGGCTATCAAAAGTATTGTAAGTGTTTTCTTGAGCATTTTCTAAGAAATAAATTATAACAAAAAACCACCCGGCTGGGTAGTTTCGTGTGGATTATTCAGCGGGAACTTCTTCCTCAGCTTTCTTTCCTTTCTGTGCGGATACTTCGATGGCTGCGAAGTCGATCGGAGTTGCGTCCTCTTCCTTCTCTTCCTTGATGGCCGAGATGACAGCGACAACATCGTCTCCCTCGTGTCCTTTGAGCTCGACTCCCTTCGGAAGCGCGAGGTCTTTGACATGAATGGCTGATCCGACTTCCTCAAGTCCGTCGATTGAAACGACGAGAGACTTCGGAAGGTTTGCGGGCAATGCCTCGACTTCAACTTCGTGGAGCACTTTCTCGAGAATTCCGAGTCCTGATTTAACGGCAGGCGCTGTTCCTGTGAACTCGAGCTCAACGTGAACGGTTACCTTGGTATTCTTATCAAGCGCGAGCAAGTCTGCATGGATGACCATGTCAGTTGCAGGATCGATCTGGAAGTCATGGATAATGACGTCATATTCATGATCAAGTCCCGTAATGGTAACAGCCGTGGAAGATCCCGCAGCGGTCCAAGCTTTCTTGAACGATTCTCGGTCAAGGGCAATTGAAATCGTTTCCTTTACGCCCTTTCCGTAAATGACGGCAGGGATAGCGCCCTCGGCGCGCAGATTCGCGGCAGATCCGCCGGTTCGAGTTGTAGCTGAAAGTGTTGTCATAGTTCGGAAACTCTACACTATTTTCGATTTTTATGCAAGTTTTAAGCTTTGAAAATAGGCTCTTTCTGTGAATAAGGGCTATTGACATTTCATACATTATAATATATACTGCTGACGAAATTATATTATTACATTGATAAAAAAATAAAAACCAACATTATGTCAAAAAAGCAACAGCAATTGCCCCAAAAAAACCCGTCGATCGACGAGATCTTCGATGAACTCGAACTTCAGATGGAAGACGAGCTTCCTGAGAATATTCCGGCGATTACCTTGGGTGCGCTCAAGGTTCTCGCCGGAAAGTACACCCCGGACGATCTCAAAGACCCTCAAAAAGTCATTGAGCTCATTTCGGATATCAAGAGCCTGTATCGCGTAGAAAAAGTCGCGAAGAAAAAGGAGTATTACGTAGAAAGAGGAAAGCTGAAGGTGCGCGCTGGAACGAAATCCGTTTCAACGGTTCGCACGATAACTATGCGTCATCTCGAAATGGCGCTGGGAGGCGAAAAGACTCTTTCTCACGAAGATATCGCCGCAGTCATAAAAAACTGCATGGTATCCACCTTCTCGACAAATTCTGAGATGGCCATCGAGATCTGGAAAAGCTGCAGCGCAAAATTAAAGTATGCGATATGCGTTACCAATCTCGGCGAAACATTCGATATGAATTTTCTCGACATCTTGTACGACCATGAAGGCCAATCCGGCCTGAAAGTCAGCTCAAGCCTTGTCTTCAGAACGTTCATCTCCGCTCATTCGCTTAACCCTCCGCTTAGCAACGACTACTCGGTGCGTTATGTGAATCTTGATTACGATACCGGCGAGAAGCTCGTAAGATTCTTGGAGTTTGTTCCCCACGATGTGGTGCTGGACTTCCTCACGAATTCTGCGGATTTCAAAGTCTGGTATCTGATAGCTGTCGAAGAGCTTAAAAATTACTTCGCAGGAAATTCCATCTCTGAAAATGGCGTGGAGTTTCTGATAGCTGTCCGTTCGGGCGATCTTGTACCCCAGGAGTTGCCTTTTCTCAAGTTTCTTCAGGAAGTTTATCCTGAGTTCTTCAATGAGCTTGTTTCATCTATCTTTAATCCTCTGTATGACGAGAGAAGGAACAGTTTCTACGATCAGCGGACCCGGCAGCTTGCCAATCCGTCCGATATGGATACTGACATGTTTCCCACCCTTTCGTCAGTCAAGACCAGAAATTCCATTAATCTTCCTGATTATGCAAGAGAGCACAGGCTGCGCGAACTTGTCGTATCCGGAGATCTCTTGAGAAAATTCATGGATGAGCAAAATGAGACTGACGGTTTGCTAAGCGGGTTGATTGATGCCGACTAATTTTGAAAACAAAAAAACTAACCAAGAATGAGTAACGAAAAGTCAGAAAAAAAAGAAAAAAAACCAGCAGCAACAAAAAAGCCTTCTCCAAAAAAGAAAGCTAAGAAAAAAGCTGCTGCACCGAAAGAGGAGCGTCCCAAAAGGATTCCCAAAGAAAGACCGAAAAAGCTTCCGATGGTGATAGCTCCTTTGCAAGGAGAAGCCATCGGAACAATTACGGATGAGTTCGATCCTCATCTCAAAGAGCATATTGTCCGGCTCATACAGCTTTATTTTGTTTATCTTGTCACGAAAAAATATCGTGGCAAGTCGACGGTAATATCTCAAAAAGATGTTAAAAATGAAGCGGTACGGATCATACGATTGCTTGCAAATGCGGCAGAGCTCGAACACAGGGCTCTTAGGACGTTTAAAACGGCAGATCATGTCATCGAGTATCTTAGGAAAGTCACCGGCCTTCTCAATGTTGAAAATTGGCTTAATGATCGTCCTTTGCGTCGCATTATGATACTGAAGCAGTCCGGCCTGGACCTCAAGTACCGAACTCTCTTTGAGCTTTCCAAGAGGACAAGCAACGGAGAAGTTTTTGTGAAAATTGAAGCTTTCAAGGAGGCCGTTGCCGAAATGTTCGGATGGATGAAGATTGTCGATCTCTTGATCTGCAATCCTACGACGTCGGGAGCATTTCGGCTCATGTTTGACCATCTTGATTTTCCTCAATGGAGCCAGGACCGGGTGTTCGCTCAAATATGCATCGCATTCACTCTCGATCTGCACAAGAACGAATTTACGCTCGACGAGCTGAATCTTTTCTTTGACAAGGTGTCAACATCGTACATTGGCTGGAAGAATGGATTGCGAGCGAAGCTTGCCCAAGTAGTCGGCCAAGAAACGACCGATATCATCTTCGAGCAGAAAAGGATGAAAACTCTCATGAAAGATCTTGGAAATCCAATCAATCAGAATGTGTTTTATTTCACCCAGCGAGGTTCGATCAACAACAGATACGTGTCTCTTTCATTAAGCGACACGAAAGTTCTCGGAAGCCTTGCAAAGGCGTTCCAAAACGCCGTTCGGCACGCGAGCATAAGAGCTCTGAAGCTCACCTCCAGCGAATCGATTGCGACGACTCTTTCCTACAAGTGGATCAATTCCTTTCTGTCGGAACGAAGAGTTGAAGAGGTGTATGATGCCGTGAGAGCGAACCACCATCTTTTGGTCTGGTTCAATGAGGAGCATTGCCTGAGAATGATCGTTCATGATTCTGCCCAGGGCTATGCGCTCAAAAACGAGCTTAGCGGCAGATTTCTCTCGCTCTACACGTCATACCTAAAGCAGTTTTCTGAGAAAGTATCTCCCATTGATGTCGTGAAGTCATACTGGGAAACCGGGAAAGTCTTCGGCGTATCATTGAATATACTGACAAGGGAAAAAACCGCCAAAGAAAAAGCTACAAAGATGGGTCCGAGGGTTTACCTTAAGACGTTTATGCAGTTTATTTGCCAGGCGATTCCTATCAAGGAACTCAGGGAATGGTTTGAAATGCTCGAAGAGGAAAAAATCGCCATAGAGCCTTCGCTCGTACCGAATCACATCTCTCTCGTACTGGCATTGTCGTCGAAGGAAAATCCGGCCATTGTCGCTACATGTCTTGAAAAACTAACGTTTAAAAGGTTCCTCGGCAAGGACAATGTGCAGAAGCTCTTCAAGATTAAGGTGATGAATGCCATACCGAGCAGTTTCGTCTCAAACATCACCGATGCCGAGATAGTCGGAGAGAAAACAGAATAGCTGATACTTACATGTCCCTATTACGCAGCAGGAATCCCCTGCTGCTTTTTTACGCATAAAAATCCCTCCGAGGGATTTTTATTTATCTTACTTCCCAATTTTTTTCTTTCACCTTTTCATAAACGTTCGCCATGATGGCATCCACTTCTTCATTCGTCAGCGTTCGATCGAACGATTGGAAAACGAGACGGAACGCAACTGACGTTTTGCCGTCTTTTGAAAATGTATCGAAGAGCTTCGGATCGCGGACGAGAAGCACTCCCGCATTTTCTTTCAAGAGATCAAATACGTCATCAGGGTTTGTTTCCGAAGGAATCCAAAGTGCGATATCGCGCGTGATAAACGGGAACTCGGACCACATTTTGAAGACCTCGCCAGCGCCAGACCTCTCCCGGCCGCCTACGACGTCCACCCTCTCCTCTGCGAGGAGAGGGTCAGCGGCACCTGGATTTCCTATTGAATTCTTGGAAACATATTCGTCCAGTGTCATTTCAATAATTCCCTTTTTGTCAGCGAACGCGACATGAACAACCTCTCCGGATTTTGGAAAGACGGTTCCGATTTCAAAGATTTTCATTTCTGAAATGCCAAGAAGGTCTGCATTCTGCTTGTTAAGCTCATATGATGTTTTCAAGCCATCAGACAAATTGGTTCGAAGCGAAGATTTTCCAACGGGTCCGCGCGCAATTTCAAAATCTCCTTTCTTGGTGAACGTGTAGGTCATCACCTCGTTGTATCCTTTCGAAATCAGATCAAGGCGGACGGCAGATGTTTTTGCAAAGAGTTCGTCATGACGAGGCTTGAAATCAATCTGCGGAAGAACGGGAATAATTTTTTCATATCCATAGGCCCGGCCGATTTCCTCGACCATATCGTGAGGTCCCGCGATATCAATTCGTTCGTATGGAATTAAAACCTTGAACAGTTCCGATTCCTCTTCGAAAACATATGAATATCGGTTCAAGATATCTTTGATCTCAGAATGAGAAATATCCGTGCCAAGCATCTTGTTGATGTAGTCCGCTGAGAAGATAACAGTATTCTGCGTCGCTACTTGCCTGTATTCATCAATAATAGCCTCTGGTTGCCCGCCTGCAATGTTCTGAATCAAGTCGGTAAGCATGTGGATCGCTGTTCCTGCCAAATGCGGCGTCAATTCATTTTCAAATCGTTTTGCGGAATCAGTTAATAGTCCAAGTTTTCGTGCAGTTTTGCGCACGGAAACAGGATCGAAGTTCGCGACCTCGACGATGATATTTTTTGTCTCTGACGTAACCTCGGCAGCCTTTCCTCCCTTTACGCCGGCGATCGCGAGGACTTTTTTCTCGTCGGCAATGACGGCGATGCTCGGGTCGAGATTAATTTCCTTTCCATCGAGGGTTATGATTTGCTCATCTTCAAATGCGTTTCGAATGATGATCTTGCCCTCTATCTTGTCGTAATCAAATGCGTGGGCTGGCTGTCCGATTCCGAACATGACAAAGTTCGTCAGATCGACGATATTATTGATGCTGCGCTGTCCGATTGATTCGAGCCGCTCCGCAAGCCATGCGGGAGAATCTCCGATTTTTACGTCAAGAATGCACCTGGCAATATAGCGCCTGCAGATATCGGACTCGACTGAAACTTTTGCATATGTTTCGACGAATTCATGCTCGCGGAACGCGAAGGGCTTCATTGTTAAACCGAGAAGGCCGCAGACTTCCTTGGCGATTCCGTAATGCGACAAGCAGTCATGTGCGCGATCAGGGAGGACCTTGATATCGAAAATCACATCGCCGGGTGCGAGCGTTTCCTGGTCTTCCACTTCAAAGGCGCCGAAAATAATTTTCTCGGCAAGTTCTTCCGGCTTCGGAAGCGGTTCTTCTATACAGGATTGGAGCCAGTTGTAGGATATTTTCATAATTATGGTTTAACAATTTTCTTCGACACGGAATCGACAAACAATCTAAATGCGGGCCGATCTTCTTTCTCGTAGATAGTTTTTATACCAATCAAATGTCCCTTCGAGCATGACAAGTCCTTCTGTGAAATTGAAACATTCGGTTCAGAAATCCTGTCGAGATACATTCTTCGCAAGGCGCCCGGTCCGTCTTTCTGATAAAGGCAAATCGCATCTCCACATTTCTGGCATGAGATATTTAAAAGTCGAGAATTCCCGCCGCGCGTTTTCTTGAATTTGTCATTTTTGAGTATGACTTTGTTCATATTAAAACTGATTCAATCTCACGTCTCCCTGGAACAACACT
Organism: Patescibacteria group bacterium; assembly: GCA_028286885.1. GTDB lineage: Bacteria > Patescibacteriota > Minisyncoccia > Phycocordibacterales > UBA1006 > CAIXMG01. Next base: position 9,393 of record JAQBQS010000002.1, on the reverse strand, counting down.
CGCAAATCGGTCACTCCGTATTTGAGCATCACGAGCCGTTCAATGCCGATGCCGAATGCGAAACCTGAATATTCCAGCGGATCAATTCCTCCCTTTTTCAAAACCTCCGGGTGAACCATGCCGGCACCGAGAATCTCGATCCATTTCTTCCCCGTCCAAACGTCCACCTCAAATCCCGGTTCAACGAACGGAAAGAAGCTCGGCCGCAACCGGATCTGCGCATCCGCGCCGAAGAGCTGTTTCAAGAATTCAAGAAGCACCGCTTTCAAATTCGCCGCCGAAATATCCTTCCCAACCATGAGGCCTTCCAGCTGATGAAACTGCGCCTCATGCGTCGCATCCGTCGCCTCGTTGCGGAATACTTTTCCGGGAACGATAATTGCAAACGGCGGCTTCTGTTCTTTCTTCAAGAGCTCCTCCATGTAGCGAATCTGCATTCCCGATGTCTGGGTGCGGAGCAATGTCTGCGGGACGTTCTTGATCCAGAACGTGTCCTGCATATCGCGCGCAGGATGGTCCTTTGGGACGTTCAAGGCGTCGAAATTGTAGTATTCGGTTTCCATTTCCGGACCGATGGCGACCTCGAAACCAAGTTCGGAGAAAATGCGCACGATATCGTTCGTGACGAGCGTAATCGGATGGAGCGTTCCCTTGGTTTCGGAATTCATATGGCGAATCATACCTTATTTATAACGTTTTTCGAACTTGACTTTTAATATAAAAATGTTTATAGTAGGCAAAAATCAACAGCATGCTCCTTAACATTATCTCTATCCCCAGAAACGTCTTGGAATGGAATCCCAAGCTCTTCGCGATCATCGCTTCACTTGTAATCATGATGGCAATGACCTATTGGAAACGGTTCGACGATCCCTCCCTTAAATGGAAAAGCTTGGCCAAGATTCTCGGATGCCTGGCAGTTGCAGGAATCGTTTATTATTTTCATAACGGGTCTGGATTTATTTTGCTCATCGGCATCATTTCAGGAACGCCTTGGAATATTGCGTGGCATTGCATGTCCGAACCCGAACGTACGATGACCTAAGCAATTCAAAAGCCCTTCCAAGACTGGAAAGGCTTTTTTATTTCTCTATTTCAACAACTCTTTCAAGATCGTCTGAACCAAAGCCGGGTTTGCGCTTCCCTTCGTCTCCTTCATTACCTGACCGACGAAAAACATGAGAAGTGATTCCTTGCCAGCCTTGTATTCGGCGACGACATTTGGATTCGCATCCACGGCTTTCTGCGCGGCTGCGCGGAGTGCGCCTTCGTCGTTCTGCTGGATCAGGCCTTTCTCATTTGCAATTGCTTCAGGATCAGAATCTGCTGCGAGAATCATAGCCAAGATGTCCTTCGTTCCTCGAGAGTTCAATTTTGCATCCGCGTTCATTGCAATCAGTTTTGCAAATGTTTCAGGACTTGGCATCTTGAGAGCTTCATCTTTTGCGAGAAGTCCCACCATGTCCGACGTGACGTAGTTGGATGCAATCTTGATTGATTCAGGGTTGCCGAGAATCTTACAAACCGATTCGAAGAAGTTACCAAGCGTCTGGTCGACAACATAACTTTCGATATCCTCGTCCTTGATTCCGTAATCCTTTTTGTAACGATCACGTTTTTGCCAAGGAAGCTCCGGAAGATTTTTCTTCATCTCGTCCAAGTTGAACATGTCATGCAACTGGAACTTCGGAATGTCAGGATCAGGGAAATATCGGTAGTCGTTGCTGTTCTCCTTTTTTCGTTGGGAATACGTTCCCTGCTTCACGTCGTCCCATCCGCGCGTTTCCTGGACAATTTCATCCTGGCGTCCGGCTTCATATAAATCGATCATACGTTCGATTTCAAATGCCGCAGCTTTGCCTACAGCAGAAAATGAACCGATGTTTTTTACCTCGACTTTCGTTCCGAATACATTCGGATCAGGAGAAATTGAAATGTTAAGTTCCACGCGCATTTCGCCCTTTTCCAAGTTGCCATGCGATACGCCGAGTGTTTGAAGCAAGAGTCGAAATTCCTTCGCGAATTTCATCGCGGTTTCCGCATCATGGATGACAGGTTCCGTTACAAGCTCCATGAGTGGGACTCCTGCGCGATTGAAATCAACGAGCGAGAAATTTCCTCGGTCATGTTTCGAGTTCGCCGTGTCTTCTTCCAAATGGATTCGTGTCAATTTCACGCCGGCAAGTTCGCCGCCGGAAACGATTGGGTATTTGTACTGCGAGATCTGGTAGCCTTTCGGGATGTCGGGATAAAAATAATTCTTGCGATCAAATTCTGAAAAGTTTGCGATCTCGCCACCAACAGCGAGTCCAACCTTTACCACATTCTCAATAGCTTTCTCATTTGGCACCGGAAGCGTTCCCGGATGCGCCATGCACACTGGACATGTGTTTACGTTCGGACGTTCCTCGTCGGAATCATTCTTGCATGAGCAGAACATCTTCGTTTCCGTCGAAAGTTCCGCGTGGATTTCCAAACCGATAGTTGGATAGTATTTAGTGTCAGACATGCCGATTATGATATCAAAATAAGGGGTTTTGAGATACTTGACAAAGTTAAAATTAAATAATAATATAATGTAAATCAAATTAAAAATAAAATATGAAGAAAATCATGATTCTAACTATATGCATTGCCATGCTGACTTTTCTCAACTCATGCAGGCATACAGATTATTTTGTGCGCGAGTACCCAGTCATGAGCCTGCTAAAAGAAATCCGTAGCAATGGAACATATGTCGACTTTTATTTCCAATATCCTAGCGGAGCGATAGAAAAAGTCTCCGCCGTAAGTTCTTCCGAGATGCATCTAAACGATACCCTGAAATCGCTTTATATTTCGCACGACAGCATTTTATGGGTTGCCGTCGAAGTAGTTGACACCGCAGGATGGGAATATCAGCACAGGCGTTACATTTCATGCAGATATCAGAAAAAATAAATTTCAAAAAGCAGCTCAGATGAGCTGCTTTTTTATTTCTCACCATTCTCACAACTTGCTCTTTCTCCCGATAATGCTAATGTTTCTAAAAACAATACAATATGGAAGTAATCATATGCGATGACCGAAAAATATTTTTCAAAGAACTCAAGAAGCCTCTGGAGGAAAAATTTCCCGATTTCACAGTCAGATATTCTAGAAGTGCCCTCGACGCGGTTGATAAGGTTCCAGAAGAAGATGCCTGTCTTGTAATCGCCGCACCTTATATTCGGAAGTCCATAGAACGCGGCGAACTGGACGGTCTTCCTGTACTGGTCAAAAATGCGAAGGAAAAAAATCCACAAGTTCTCATCATTGTCTGCTCGGGTGAAAGCCAGAGTTTCGACATGGCGGGAGTACGATCCGTGGTAAGCAATGCCCTCGCAGACGATTTCAAGGACAGGCTGTATAAATCAATTGAAATGTTTGTTCTCAAAACGGCCCTGTGAGGCCGTTTTTTATTTCTTCCCATTCAAATATTTTACAAGCCCGTCTCGGAGTTCCTTAATGGAATCCGCATCCTCGATCGAGACGACGAAATATGTTTTGCCCTTCAGAATTGTTTTTAATTCTTTGAGTTTTTCCTTGAGTTCATTCTCGTCAACGAGATCGCTTTTCGACAAGATGACAAGCTCGTCTTTCGTATCGAGTTCGTTTCCGTATTTTTTAATTTCAGTCCGGATCGTTTCGTAATCCGCAGACATGTCGTTTGATTCCAAAGACATAACGTGTGCGAGTACGCGCGTTCGCGAAACGTGTCGCAAGAACTTGGTACCAAGTCCCTTTCCGTCTGATGCGCCCTCGATGATTCCCGGAATGTCCGCGATGATGTAATCGTAGAATGCGCCAAGATGCGGGTCGAGCGTCGTGAAGTGGTATGCTGCGACTTTTGATTTGGCATTCGTGAGAGCGTTCAAAATAGACGACTTTCCTGCGGAAGGAAGCCCGACAAGTCCGATGTCCGCAACCAATCGAAGTTCGATATCAAATGTTGCGTCTTCGCCGATCGCCCCAGGCGTTGATTCCTTGGGTGTCGTATTTCGTGATGACTTGAAATATTCATTGCCAAGTCCGCCGCGGCCACCCTTGAGGATCAATTTTTCATCCCCGACTTTTTCAAGTGAAAATTCCTCGCCTGTTTCGCGGTTCTTGATAATTGATCCTACGGGAAACTTGAGCGTGAGCGATTCGCCGTCAGCGCCCTTCTTGCCGAAATTTGATCCGGCGTCGCCGTTTTTCGCCGCGAATTTTTTTGATTGCCGGTAGAAATCCAAAAACGCGATATCAGGTACCGCTTCTGCAAAGACGTCGCCTCCTTTTCCGCCATTGCCGCCGCCTGGACCAGAGAGAGGCTTTCCTTTTTCCTGTCGCCAACGGACGACGCCTTCGCCACCCTTTCCGGCCTTTACATAAATTGTAATTTCATCGAGAAGTGCCATAAATGTAAAAAGCACTTTACATTAAAAGTGCTTTTTTGGCAAGGGTCATCGCGCCCTCGAAACTTTTTGCCCCGAAGAGAAATCCCGAAGGATGGCAAAATGTTGCGTCGCTTACTCCAGAGACAGTCTGGAGCTCGTCGAACTGCAAACCTCGCCATGGTTCGGGTGCGTATTTTCGAGCCTCCAAAAGTATCGGAGACAATGGAATCGCCTCGACGCGCCAATCGTCATTTTTCTCATTAAAGTAAACCGTAAAGATCATTTCCGGGAATTCAGAAAGCAATTTCCATACGGGGCGCCCGTAGTTTTTCTTGAATATAGGAAGCTGCTTATCTGCGGAATTTTTGTAAATTTCAGACGCTTCTGCAAACGCCTGTGCGAGTTTTTCACCATCCTTAATTGCACGAACGAGGATGCCGCGCGCGAATTCAGAAGCTTCCTCAAAACTTTTCAATAGAACTTCGGGCGTTTTTTCACCGATGATCATGGATTCAAATCGCGCAATATGAATTGTCAGGCTTGTATATCCGAAGTCTGAAAATTTAAATTGGCCCATGTAATCCTGTCCGCTGTCGATGGCATCGATTTCTTGGATTAAGCATTTGTCAATCTCCCCCCACACATGTTCTGATGGACAAAGCTCCCGGCCGAAATGGTTCCATATCAAACCTGCGGATGCATACAGGACACCGTTAGGACGGGCTCCTGCACGACCGGTTTGGTGATGGTCATATCGGTTTCTTACTACATCGTATTCGTATCCGATATCAAATGCAATATCAGCCGATTCAACGACAGCCTGGTCACGGCTGCGAACAATTTCCCAGGATTCGCCACGCTTGGTTAAAACTTCTTTCAAAATGGCGTACGCCATCACGTCGTCAGCATGGAATCCTTGGTTGTGAGTTACAAGTTTTTTCATAATATTTTTTAATCAGCTAATGCCATCTTGGCAAGCTTTAATGCGCCTTCGAAACTTTTCGCGCCAAACAGGAATCCGGACGGATGGCAAAACCGAACGTCGGGAACGCCCGTTACTGCGCGAAGTTCCTCGCTTTCTTCGGGCAATCCTCTCCACGATTCGGGTGCATATTTTCTCGATGCGAAATTTCGAAAACTGACAGGAACTGCCTCGACTCTCCAATCGTCAGTTCGGCCTCCTTTTTCATTCAAATAAATAATGAATATTGGTTCTGGATAGGCGGCCATCTGACGCCATATGGGCCGTTCATAATTTTTCTTGAAAATCAGAATCTTCTTGTCTTTGGAATTTTTATAAACCTCGGTTGCTTCAGCAAACGCTCTCTCGAGCGCCGCTTCGTTATGAATTGCGCGAACAATGATTCCCCGGGCGAATTCGGAAGCTTCCTCGAATGCATCGGCAAGGATCTCGGGCGTCTTTTTCTCGAACATGGTTGGCTCAAAATATGCAATGTGGATTGCGAGATCCGTATATCCTGAATTTGGAAAAACGAGTCCTCCCAGGTACGCCTGGCCATTGTCGCCCGCGTCGAATTCCTGGATGACATTGCGATCTACCGCAGCCCATGTTTTGGTGTCGGGACATAATTCGCGGCCGAAGTGCTTCCATATTAATCCGGCTGATGCGTAAAGTACGCCGTTCTCGCGCGCACCTGCCCGTCCGCGCTGGTGATGATCGTATCGGTTTCTTGATGGATCATATTCTTCGCCGATGTCGAACGCGATGTCCGCGGCGTCGATAACCGCCCGGTCGCGCGAACGCTCCAGTGTCCACGTGTCCCCGCGCTTGGTCAGGACTTCTTTGAGGATCGCGTACGCGACAACGTCGTCCGCGTGGAATCCTTGGCTGTGCGTGACTAGTTTTTTCATATCCATCGAGTATACTGATTCCGTATGAAAAAGCTAATTCCATTTCTCCTCGTTCCCATTATTTGTTTTTCAGCAGCTCCCTTTGCCAGTGCAGATTTTACAACAGGCCCTACCACGCTTCAGTTTCAAAATATCACGCAAACGAGCGCGACGGTTGCCATCAGTGTCGGCGATGACCAGTACACTCCCGGCATTCAGAGCCGCCAGGCAATCCGGATCAAGTACCGCGCAGTATCTTCATCTGAGGGATCAAAACCTGCGATCAATGGAATGGAAAAAGAAATCCCTTTCGAATATACGCTTGATACGAATCCGCTCCGCCCTATTTCCATCACAGGTTTGAAATCAAATCAGAAGTACGCCGTGTGGCTCGGCTATCGGGCAATCCGTCAGTGCATTACCGATACTCCGTGCACGGCGATTTATATCAAGTACGACATGCCGGCATTCTTATTCTCGACAAAACTGGATCAGTCAACGGTTCCGACGATCACAAAAAATCTTTCGTTTCAGGCAAAGACTCCCGATGTTCTGATTCTGAAAAAGTTTCTCGTCGCGCACGGATACATGACGAATTCTGCAAGTACGACATTTGATATTCCGATGCTTGTCGGCGTCATCAAGTTCCAGCTTGCGCAAAATGTAACAGCTGACGGCGTTATCGGCAGCGGTTCGCGCAACGTCATTAATCAGTGGCTGGTCGCGCAGGCGCAGCAATAATCTGAAATCCAAGTCCCCTTTCGGGGATTTTTGATTGTGGTATTCTTGGATATATGGAAACACCTAAATTCAACCACGTTTCGCCTGAAATGGAGCATTTGCATGATACGCTCGCATTTGAGGCTATGAATATCGACGATATGCGGCGAGAAATCGCCTATATCGAAGATTATTTGAAAACAATGACGCTTGATGAGTCATCAGATCATGAAGTGATGATCGAATTGAATAACGTTCTTGTTCTCTTCAAGGAGAAGGCCAGACTCAATCAGAAGCTTCAATCTCTCTCAAAAATCAAAGGATCGGTCCATGAATTTTTAGATGAGAAACAGCTTGAGATTGCCTACGTTCCAAAATCGCACGAAGCTATTGATTCCTACGATGCAATATCGCGTCGCATTGACGAGCTGGATCAGGAAATCGGAACGTGGGCTAAAAACTTTGATGACAAGCATCCTGCCGATTATTTGATTTTTCGGACAAATCTCAACAGCCTCTCGCACGAAAACCGCACCAACTAAGGTGCGGTTTTGCATTCTTAAAAATTAAAAAATCAAATGCTCGATCCACATCACGATTGATACGACGATCGATCCGAGAAGTGCCGGGAGGAATCCCGTGATCGTGAACGCCGGAACAAAGTATGACGTCGCCCAAAACAGGAGCGCGTTTAGGATGAAGCTGAACAGTCCGAGCGTGATCAGGTTGATCGGAATCGAAACGATCGAGAGAATCGGCTTTACGAGCGCGTTAATAAGTCCGAGAACGAGGCCTACGGCAAGCGCTGTAATCCAAACGGTACCAGAGAGATGAATTCCCGGAACCAATACCTCCGCGAGCACGACTGCGCCCGAGAGTACAAGCCATCGAACAATTGCTTTAATAATGAACATAGGTGTTTAAATTACGCGAGTAATGAATCAATAACAGCCTTCACATCAGTTCCGTCAGCCTTGCCTTTCAAATCCTTCATCAACGCACCTGTGATCTGGCCGGCCTTGGTTTTGTCAGCTCCCATTTCTGCAATCTTTGCTTCAGCCAATGGTCGGATCTCGTCCTGCGTCATCATGGTCGGCAGATATTCTTGCAAGATGGCAAGTTCGGCCTTTTCGTCTTCGGCGAGTTCTTCGCGGCTTCCTTCGACATACTGGTTAATTGAATCCTTGCGTCGCTTTGCTTCGCGCGTGATGACTGCGATGACTTCCTCATCAGACAATTCGTCCTGAGGCATTCGGCTCGTTGCTACGAGCTCGTTCATGAACGCTGATGACAATCCGCGAACGACTGATAACCTGACGGCATCCTTGTTTTTCATCGCTTCCTTGAGTGAGTCTTTGATCTGTGTTTGGAGTGACATATGGCGATACTATACCAATTTTTTAAAAAAAGAAAAAGGACGCAAAGGTCCTGTTTTTAAATGACGAGCGCAGCCACCCTGAGGGATTCGGGATTTCTCAGGTTTCCCATCGGCGCAACCGTTTCTGCGAAAGCTCCTGGTACGCAGCTGACTTCTTGGGAATGGAGCATCCTAGGATAGATTACCTTGCCGTCTAATATTACGAATCTGACTCTGCTTTTACTCATAACTTTTCTTTTTAGATTTAGTTCAAGAATACTGGAAAAAGCCCGCCTGTCAAATAAATTTATATGTTAGAATACCTTTTATGAAAACGACTCTTATTTTCCTCGACACCGAAACAACCGGCATTGGCCAAGATGACCGGCTGTGCCAATTGGCGTTCATTTCAAAAGTCGACGGAGAAATCATTGAAACGTACAATGAGCTCTTTAATCCGGGCAGAAAAATTCCGCCTGAGGCGTCGGCTGTGACGCATATCACCAATAAAATGGTTGACGATAAGCCCGCTTTCAAAGATTGCGATGATTTTTTACGCATCAAAGATTTATTGGAACAAGAAAATTCTGTCATGGTTGCGCATAATGCCAAGTTCGACTTGGGAATGCTTGCTCATGAAAATATTCATTCAAAGAATTATATTTGTACATTGAAGGTTGCTCGTTATTTGGATGCCGACGGAAAAATCCCAAGGTACAATCTGCAGTTCTTGCGCTACTTCTTGGAAATGGAAATCGACGCCCAGGCGCATGACGCTCTCGGCGACATCAAGGTTTTGTGCGAGCTCTTCCCTCGCCTGTACAAATCCATGGCCAAGGAGCTCGGTATCGAAGTTGCGGAGGATGATACCTGTTGCGATCCGAAAGTTTTGGAAAAGATGTTCGAGATTTCGTCGAAGCCTTCGATGGTCACGACTTTCATGTTCGGCAAGCATGTCGGCAAGAAAGTCGCCGATGTCGCTGCGACCGACAAAGGATATCTGCAGTGGCTTCTCGAACAGAAGAAGCAAAATCCTGATGAAGAGGAAGATTGGATTTACACACTGGA
>JAQBQS010000011.1 GCA_028286885.1 Patescibacteria group bacterium | reverse complement strand
ATAAGCTAAATCCTGATGAAGTGGAAGATTGTATTTACACCCTTGAATATTTGTTGAAATAAAAAAGCCACCTTACGGGGTTGCTTTGAATTCAAATGAGTTGTATTTTTGCTCTTATCATACCTCTGGGCGCTCTGACTTTTTTATCACTGAAGAAATCATTACTACTACCGCCCTGCCCTGTAAGAATTAGTTCAAATTCTCCAGAAGAGTAGACAGTTACGTAGAGCGATTCACTACTAGGGGTTTGTATTAAGAAATCAAGCGAATCGACATCTAGTCTAAAAGTCTGCACGATGTGAAAAATAATTTGAGGAGAAAGATTTCCTTCCGCACTATCATCATTTGTATCGTTGAGAGTGAAAGATATCTTCAGTCTTTTGCCTATCAATTCATCGATCTTTTTTAGATCAAAGAATTTGGCCAATTGCATATGTTTATTCATTTTCTATATTTTTCATTATATTATCACAATATTATAAGTAAGTCAAGTGATTCGTTGAAAAACTTTTGAAATAAAAAAGACAGTGTAAACTGCCTTTAAAAATGCTTGCGGTATCAGTTTTTCGAGAATTGCATAACTTGGGCAAAGACCTTGTCGTATGCTCCCTCTTTGAAGGAATTGATACATACATCAAATTGGCTGGCATCAATCAAGTGAAAATCCGCCGTATACAAAATTGTTTTGCAGTCAGGATTTTTCTCTTTTGCCTTCTTGGCAAGGATCATTACCCCGGGTTCGCCCGTTTCGTTTGTTTCAGAGGGAATGCAGTTTTCAGTTACAAGAATGCAAGGTCCTTCGTCAGGAATATATTCCAATGCTTCCTCAACGTTTGGCGCAAAAGGTATCTGGCTTGAGGAATCACGATGTTTGATTTTGTCAGCAAGCGCCTGCAGATAATGCGGTCTGTAATGGCATAGTATTATCTTCATGTGATTTATTTTTTAAAAAATGAATTTCAATTAAGCTATCATCTCTTTTGTTTATTGTCAAGTGACGGCATAGCATCATTATTATTGAAATAAAAAAGCAACCGAATCGGGTGCTTCTAATCTCAGTTAAGATTTTACGTACTTGTGGTAATTGCGATCGTGCGTTACAGGGTCATTTGCTTGCTCGTCTTGTTTTTCCGCGGTACCTTTTGCATTTTCATTGTCTAAATGTTCGCAGATATCACATTTATAATAGTGAATCTTGTACATTCTTCTGGGGAGGGGCACTGATCGCAAAAACGTCATTTTTTCATTTCCGCATTGTAAACATTTCATATCGATTGTTTATTTTATTGAAAGAATATTACAGTAATATTGCCATTTTATTTAAAACAAGTCAATCTCTTTTCCGAAAAATACCAATCAGTTTTTTGGGGTTAAAAAAGCCCGACATTGTCCGGCTTCGGTTTTATTCGAAAACTATTTTCTTGGCTGCAGAAAGGCCTTCACGATTCCTGATTGTCAGAAAGTATGTTCCTGAAGAGATGTCATTCTTTTCCAAGTTGTAGATATTTCTGAATGTGAAGCTTTTTACAAGTCTGCCGGAAACGTCATTCAGGTATCCTTGGCAGGTACCCTCGGATTGAATCGTAATGGAGTTTACTCCAGGATTCGGAAAGATGTCTGCCGACAGATCATTTCGCTTGATCCCAAGCGGACTTGTTTTTTTAAGGTGCACATAATGGTAGCCCGCGACAAATGTCGGCAAGCTGTAATTGTTGGGCGGTATTATGCCCGAGACAGTAGGAAGGACAACGGCTCCGGAATCAAATCCGCATCCGAGCCCGGCCTGGTTCGGTGAGTTTATCCTGGAGAGGTCGTGATAGGAGTTTAATACCGCATAGATCCTTCCGTCCGGTCCGAGCTGCAGTCCGAAGCTCACGCCAGTGCTGGACGTGAAAATGTGAGATATCGAAGCCTGGATTGAGTCGCGGTTTCCGTTTCCCGCCCTCAGGTCAAATTGATAGAGTCCCTGGTCAGGCATCATTCCTCCCGAATTGGTCGCGTAGACTTTTGACCCGTCCGGTGAGAATTCGACGCCGTATCCGGAACCGTAGGGTCTGATGAGGAGCGTATCTAAATCCGAGACAGTTCCTGATGAATTGTCAAAGTGAAAAAGATTGAGGACGTTGCGACTCTTGTTTCCTGTCACCATCGCGATCCGTGAACCGTCGGGTGAAATTTTCATTTGCCCTTGTCCCTGCGCCGGTACGTATGTTGAATCGCCTACATGCCCTCCTTCGAAGGTGCCTGTGTGCGAAATTACCGTATCGGTTATTCCGCCTGCCGTCAGATGCCATGCGTAGAACGCATCAGAGCAAACCTTGTGTCCGACGATCCAGTAGCCTGAACTGTCGGCATCGATGGTCGCAGCGAGCTTTTCCGTCGAGGTGTCCATGAGCAATACGTTCTTGCGAGAGGTATCGACGTCGCCGTTTCCGGCGTCAAGACTCATGTCGATTACGCTGTATCGCAGACCCCGTTCGATTGCTCCTTGATCGTAGAATTCCTGGAATTGGCCCGTCGTAAAAAGATAATAAATCGAATCGCTGCCGGGCAGCGGCACGATAACGGACGATTGCGTGGCAGACGGTCCTCCGAAAAGGTTCCGGCCATGAGGCATTATCCGGTTATCTCTGTTCCAAACGGTCCTTCCGCTCGAATAGAAAAGCAAGTTTCCTTCCTGGTCCGAGATGCAGGAAGTTCCTTCCTGAGGGTAATCAAACCTGGTAAGGTCCGATGACATAACGCTTCCGAGAGACACAACCTGTGCCGTGTCTTGGAAAACTATTTTCAAGCTGTCGCCGAAGCACCAGTTAAGGCCTTCGCCTTGAGCGTTGGCCATCCGGGCGATACTAACGAAGAGAAGCAGGGTTAAGAATGGTTTCTTCATGATGTTTATTTTTTTTGTTATTTAATTTAGTTTATATTATAACATATTATTATATAAGTCAAGTATCTCCCCTTCCTCCTATTTTATATAATTGCATATATGCAAATCCTCATTATTATTCTTCTTGCCATCGTCCTCCTCTTCCTCGCCTACGTCGCTTTTTTTAAGGAAGCAAAAGTTCCTGAAATCAAGCAGGATGATACGGGACTGAAACTGATCCTGCAGCAATTGAACGAAGTCTCACGCACAGTCGATTCAAAAATGCGCGATATGTCGCATACCATGGATACCAAGATGCATCAGTCGTCGACCATGATGCAGTCGTCGCTCGCAACGCAGTTCGGCGAGTCGCAAAAATTGATTCAAGAAATTACGCGCGAACTGACCGAAGTGAAAGAAACCGGCAAGCAGGTCATGTCATTCGCCGATCAATTGCAGAGCTTGCAGGATATTCTCAAGAATCCGAAGCAGCGCGGAATTCTCGGCGAGTATTATTTGGAAACATTGCTGAAAAATGTCCTGCCGCCGGGATCGTACCAAATGCAGTACGGATTCGACAATGGCGAGATTGTGGACTCGGTCGTCTTCGTCAAAGACAAGATCATTCCGATCGACTCAAAATTCTCTCTCGAGAATTACAACAAGATGGTCGAGATGCAGGATCCGACAGAAAAAGACCGCTTGGAAAAAAGTTTCGTAAACGATTTGAAAAACCGCATTGCCGAAACAGCAAAATACATCCGTCCGAACGAGAACACGATGGAATTCGCCTTCATGTTCATTCCACACGAGGCGATCTATTACGATCTGCTCACCAATAAGGTCGGCGCACTGCGCGAGGAATCCGAGAATCTGATCCAACGTGCGGCATCGAAATACAAGGTCATCATCGTTTCGCCGACGAGCTTCCTCGCCTACCTTCAGACTGTATTGCAGGGCCTAAAGGCCATGCAGATCGAGGAAACGGCAAAGGATATCATCAAGCGCGTGGACGAGCTCGGCAAGCATTTGAAAACGTACGAGGATTATCACGGAAAACTTGGCAATACGCTTGCAACCACAATTAATCACTACAATTCTTCGAGCAAGGAATTGAAGAAAATTGACAAGGATGTGATGCGAATTACGGGAACCGCTATTGAAATCGAGGTGTTGGAGATTGCAAAACCGGATAAAGATGACGAATAAAAAAACCGCGAATCTAATTCGCGGTTTCGTTTGCAATGTTTTAAGGATTGAGACCGGGAGGATTTTGATTGTTTGGAGGCGTTGGCTTCCAGATGAACTGGGCGTATGCTGCTCCGATTGCCAGAACCAGGGCAATGATGCAAATAATTACTATGTATGCCTTGTAGAGGGGCTGGTTCGTTATCGAGTGCGGATCTGAAAATGCGAAGAAGCTCTTTTTGTAGACTTCTTTTACTGAGAAGTAAATGATGAGGAATACTGCAAAGATAAACAATATTATCAAAACCGGTTTTCCTACGTTCTTGTGGAATTTAACTGGATCCATATTTATTATATTTCGTTTTGAAATGAGTTGTCACTATTTATAATAGCATATTTGATTATATATGTCAATATATCATAAAAAAACCGCTGGCAATCCCTGCGGCTTTGTTTTTAGTTGGATTTAATGTCTTCCGTATAGACGAGTGCTACTTGCATCCAGCTTCCGCCCTTGAGTTCTTGGGGTTCATCATAGGCAGTTACGTCATATACTTTTTGCACATCTGATTCGCTAGGGTTTTCATCCCAGTCCTTCCTTACGAGCTTTTCAACTTCTCCGTCATTTGGTTTCCTGTTAAGCCAGTAATAGCAGAGCCACGTATTGCAAACCTTAGGATATGCAATGCTTGGCAAGGAAGCTCTGTAATGCGTACTTTTATAAGTTTTGAGAACTTCCTGTTTTTTAGGTTCCTTGGAAACTTTTGCGCAGATCAGGATTGAAGATGCGACGATGAGGACTATTAGGCCGAATAACTTTTTCATAATTAAGTTGTTTTGATTTACGCCATCTTGGCATTTATATTCTAAACTGTCAACTCTTCCCAAATCTTAATATTTATGCTATTTTTACCGAGTTGTTTTATCAATCTCTTCCCTTCTTGTAACCCTTTTCCTTGACCGCGCAGCTACGATGGAAAATCCAAGTTCGGAAGAACTCAACACTCTATTAATATGATTAAGAAAGAAATTGCGAAGAATGCAGTTACAGCATTTGCTGAAGCTGAAAATTCCGCGATGAAGAACGTGATCGGCGACGACATGGTCAAGACTCTCGAAGTCGGCGATCTCGTTGAAGGAACGGTCATCTCGACCGACGGCATGTACATGTACGTGGATCTCCCTCCATACGGAACGGCAGTCATCTACGGACGCGAGTACATCAATGCGCGCGACATGATCAAGAACATCAATGTCGGCGACATGATCAAAGGTAAGATCGTCGAGCGGGAAAACGAGAACGGCTACATCGAGTTGTCGCTCAAGGAGGCTCGTCAGGCATTGGTCTGGTCAGACGCTGAAAAGGCTATGAAGTCGGAGGAAACTCTCGAACTCTTGGTCAAGGAAGCAAACAAGGGAGGGCTTATCGTGGAATGGCAGGGCATCGCAGGATTCTTGCCGGCTTCACAGCTCAAGAGCGAGCACTACCCTCGCGTTGACGACGGCAACAAGGACGAAATCTTGAAAGAGCTCCGAAAATTGGCTGGCAAGAAATTGGCAGTTACGATCATCGGAGTCAATCCCAAGGAAGGCAAGCTCATCTTCAGTGAGAAGGGCAATTCCAAGGAAGACAAGAAGGAGATCATCACGAAATACAAGGTCGGCGACGAGCTCGACTGCGAGGTAACCGGAGTCGTAGACTTCGGAATCTTCCTCAAGGTTGAAAACGGACTCGAAGGATTGGTTCACATTTCGGAGATCGATTGGTCGCTTGTCGACGATCCTCGAACGATGTACAGGTTGGGCGACAAGGTTCGCGCAAAGGTCATCGAGATCAAGGACGGAAAGATTTCGCTTTCAATCAAGGCGCTCAAGGAGAATCCTTGGACCCGTGTTGCGGCGAAGTACAAGAAGGATGATATGGTTTCGGGAGTCGTGATCAAGTTCAACAAGCACGGCGCATTGGTCTCGATCGAGGAAGGAGTCGCAGGACTCGTCCACGTTTCGGAATTCGGCGACGAGAAGAAATTGAAGGAGGCGCTTCCACTCGGAAAGTCATACTCGTTCAAGATCACATTGTTTGATCCGAAGGAGCACAAGATGACGTTGTCATTTGTAAAATAGATCCAAAGAAAAAGCCGCTCACGCGGCTTTTTTGATTTTCCAAATCAGAAAGAAATCTCCTTTATTTGGGCCTTGAACTATTTTCTCTTTAGTTTGCTTAACAATAAAGTTGTTCTTTTTGAGTTCTTTTTTTATTTTTTTAATAAAAGTTTTATTTCTGCTAGAAAATAATTGTTCTTCGATTGTTAGTTTGGTGTTTCTGAAACTAAAAGCGGTTCCACTTTGCTCAAACTTATCGTCCGTGATTATTTTTGTGTATATGTCAGATAGTATTTGAAGCAGCTTCTTTTCAGTTTCAGTTTTATTAAGCAATTTTTCTGTTCGTTTTTTTGTTTCCATGATATTATTTTTTATTTCTACAAATGTAGTACATAGTATAAAATATGTCAACTACATATTGAATTTTGTCATGGCAGTTTCCTTCCCTTCTGAAACAATTGTTTCGATCGTGGATTTCAGACGAGGTGCGAGCGAAGCGAGCACCTCTTGTTCGGACGGTTCGAAATTGCCAAGCACATTTGGCTTTACCAATTCCCCATTTTCCAAAACCTTAGAAATTCCGATGCGGATGCGGATGAATTCACGACTGCCGAGATGCGCCTCGATCGACTTGATTCCGTTATGTCCGCCGGATCCCCTATCAAACGAAATTTTCATCTTGCCGATCGGAAGATCGATATCGTCGTAGATGACAATAATATTCTCGGGTTTGATATTTTCTTTCTTGATAAAATATTCCACTGAAACGCCTGACTCGTTCATGAACGTCGCTGGTTTTACCAGTTGCACCGTTTCTCTTGCGACGGTTACCTTTGCTACGCCTGCGCTCGCGTATGAATTGCGCGCATAATCGGGATTTGAGAAAGCCAAATCAGCAAGAATCCATCCTGCGTTATGGCGCGTATGTTCGTATTTCTCACCGGGATTTCCAAGTGCAACGATTAGATATTGATTCATAACAAGTCATCCGCGTCATCGAGTTCGAGATCGTTCTCGTCCTGATATGCGCCAGAATTCCTGTTAGCATACAGGCGAAAACCTCCGTACGCAAGGACAATGGCGAGAATGGCGAAAAATCCAAAAATCAGATCTTTGTGTTTTTGTAAGAATTCTCGCATTGAAATAACCTCAGGCAAAGAAGATTTTTGCGGAATTGCAGGGTCAGTTAGTGTTGGAATTTCCTCTGTGTCAGCGACGTTTGCAAGACCAAGGATTTGATGATCGCTTGTTCGGAAGGCTCGCGCCGTTTGAGCGTTTGTTCTTTGTCCGTAACTTGAAATTGAAGTATTCGTTGGATTGTAAAGCGTCGCGGAATTGCTTTGCAGTCTGAATCCTAAGGTATGCGATGAAATATAAAGATGGTCGCCTTTCGGAATCAGTGTATATTTTGGAAAGGCATACTGAAATCCGGAGGAATTTATCTTCCAGTTTTCCAAATCAATGTCTTCTGTGGAATCGTTGCTCAAGATAACTCCGCCGTCATCTGTCATGCCTGCAATCGAAACGGCGGCGCCGACGATCTCGATTGTTTTCTTGAATAGGTAGTCCGGTTCTTCTTTTGTTTCAGCTGAATAATATGTCAGGGTTACTGGATAAGTTCCGGGATAATAGAAAATATGATTCGCTGTTGTGTTGCGCACAAACGTGTCCGACGCGCCGTCACCGTAACTCCATACGAACTTGCCGGACGCATATTCCCTATGGCCGTTATCATGAACAATAATAGACATGGAAACGGCAACGCCTGCAGTAGCGTAATCCGGGATCACAGCCGAAGCCGTGAATTTAGGATCAGGCTTTACGGGAATTTCGGTCATGCTCTTTGCGGTATTTTCGATCTGATTTGGTGAGTCGTCATCGTTTTGCACAGTAGAAGATGTTGTCGTGGCGGAAGAATTATTTGAATTAGAATTTTGGGTTGCAGCTGGAACATTTGTGGCTGAATTGGCAGAGTTTGGGGTTCCTGCTGCTGTTATCCATGATGATCCGCTTCGCTGCATCGTATTTTTTGACGCATCATCTCCTGCCGGCCACCCGCCTGATCCATCGACATTATCGACAACGGCTCCCGATGGATCGGTCAACTGCAGATGTTCGCCGGAATTTGACAGAGCTCCTGTGTAAATCTGATTTGCAGTAACTCCAGGGACGGTCGCATCGCTTGTGCGCTCCAAGAGAAAGTATCCGCTCGCAGTAATTGTTCCTGAAAGAGAAATATTCGGCGACCCATCCGTTGCCGAAAGTTTCCAGCCTGTTAGGTCAACGGATATTGAAGTTGGATTATAAAGTTCAATCCATTCCGCGTTCGCTGAAGTACTTGTTCCCATCCAGGCTATTTCATTTATCTGAATCATGGCATCCGCATGAACCGTTGGTGAAAAAATAAAGAATAAAGAGACCGTAAAGAAAAAGATTTGATACTTGTATTTCATAATCTGAAAATTATAAAGACATGAAATAAATAAAAATTAAATGGGTGTTCATATTTAGATAAAATAAAAACGCCGGATGAGCAGCGTTTTTATTCGAGTACTTTTCTCAAGATATCCTCGGGAACTTCCCTGACTGTTGCGCTTCTTGTATAAGTTGAAGGGGTTGGTTCTGGGATTGGAGTAGGCACAGGGACAGCTTCTGGAACAAAAATGGTTTCTTCTTTTTTATTTTCTGGAATGATAACTGGTTCAGGTTTTGACTCTGGAATCGGTTCTGGTTTGGTTTCTTGTATTTGCTGAGGCTTGAAGACTGTAAACTCGGCAGGTTTAGGTTCAGCTGGTTGTTCCAGTTTCGGCACTTCTTCTTTTGGTTTCTCTGATTTTGCTCCCATCGCCTTGGCTAAAGCTTCCGCAAGCGCTGATTTTTTCTCGGGCGATGCCGCACGATCCAGCGTTTTTGGAACGGATACGGGTGATGCCTTTGGAACAAATTCAGGAATAGGTTTTGGTTTTTGTTCGGCTCCCTCCCTTGCCAAGGGGAGGGTTGGGGTGGGGTCTGGAACTGAAATATCATCAAGTTTCCCGAGGAGATCATTTAGTGTATTTGAATTCTTGACTGGTGCAGGTACTGGCGCGGCTTGTCTTGGTTCCGGTTTCGAAGCTGGCACTGTTGCAGTCATAGGAGCTCTTACTTGTATTGGCGCTGGCGCAACCGTAGCTGTTGGAATTCTTGGAACAGGCTTCGGCTCGTTTCGATATCCTGTTACAGGAGCAAGTGGTTTGGGTGTAACTGTTGCAGGTGCAACTCGAGGAGGGAGAGGTCTCGGAGCTTGTGATGCAGCTGGTCTTGCCTGAGGCGCAGGATTTGATCTTAGTGCTGTAGAAGGTGGCGTGTTGTATGCAGGACGAGGCGTATAGGCCGGTGCTGCTTGGCTTGGCGCACTCGACGTTACGACCTCGCTATGGATCACTTTCGCCCCGTCCTTCTTGGCATACCCGAAGAACTCGCGTACATATTCCTCTACTTCTTCCCGGGGGCGCGCGAAATTCTTGCGCGACATTTCGATCACGCGGTTCTTCATCGACGTCTGAAGGCGCGGGATCATGTCGAGCGACTGCGCGGAAAACGGCTTTGATCCCATTCCGTCGATCTGGAGCGTAATATAGAATTGGCGGAAAATAATGCTCTGCAAGTCGTCCTGCGTAAATACCGGCGCGAATACCTTTTCCATGAACTCGGCATCCAATGTTCCCACGCGAAATGCCACGGTCGTTCCCATGTTTCCGAATACGGCGTCTCGGATCGGTTCCTCCATTTGAGCGATGAACTGGTTGGCGATCGTGAGGCAAAGTTTGTACTTTCGGGCCTCCGACAAAATGCTTGCGAACGATTCGTTGGCAAAGTTCTGGAACTCGTCCACGTAGAAATAAAACGGGGCGACCTGCTTCAAGACGTGGTTCGGAAGTTCCGCGCGCGACATCGCCGACAAATAAATCTTCGTAATCAGCATGGCACCGAGGAGTGGCGCGTTCTGCTCGCCGATCATACCCTTGGAGAGGTTGATGATGATGATCTTGCGCTCGTCCATCGCCTTTCGGAAATCAAACGTCGATTTCGGCTGGCCGACGATGTTTCGAATGACCGGATTCGTCGAGAACTGTCCGACCTTGTTGATCAAGGCGGATACCGCTTCGCTCCAGCGCTTGTCGTCCCATTTCATGAGTTCGTCCCAGGCATTCTTAACGGCTGAATCGGTTACGCTCGCCACTACGCGCTTGCGGAAATCCTTGTCGGTGAGCATTCGGTTAATCGACAAAACGGTCGAGTCCGGATACTCGAGCAAGCTCATCATGGTCGTATTCAAAATGTATTCCATTCGTCCCGAGAACGCTTCAGGCCACACTTTCTTGAATACGGACATAAGCCCGTCGGAAACGAGGTGCCGTTTTTCGGGACCGGGATCTTCGAGCGGGTTAAACGCAATAGGCCATTCCATGTCTGACGGATTGAAATAAATCACGTCGTCGAGTCGCCATTCGGGGATATGGTCGAGGAGGGCTTCGGCGGATGATCCGTGGGGATCGATAAAGGCCAGCCCGTTGCCGTTTTGAATGTCCTGCACGATCAGGTTCTCGAGGAACGTGGACTTTCCGGTTCCCGTCTTTCCGATGATGTACATGTGCTTGGTGCGGTCTTCCGGCTTGATGCCGAATTTCGTGAGCGCATTTCGAAAGTCAGCTTTTCCGATGTAGGTGATCTGAGGATCCATAAAGTGCCAACAGTATACCACCACACCAATTCGCATAACAAGTTATGCGAATTGGTGTGGTGGT
>JAQBQS010000001.1 GCA_028286885.1 Patescibacteria group bacterium | reverse complement strand
GGTGTGGTGGTATACCAAATAAAAATTGGCAAGTAAAAAATCCCAAGCAAAGCCTGGGATTCTGAATCTATTTGTGTCTTAGTTTAAAGAATGAGTCTACGGGCAGAAGGCCGTCTTTTATCCAGTTTCCGATGCTATTTACCGTGTATTCTGAAGTTATATCTTCCAGGGTCAGATCGTCCACAATATCGTAATTGGATATTAGAAGAGCCTCGTCACTATGGTATGCATGAACGTAGAAGAGGAATTTTTTCTCGAGAACACTTTCTTCGTGGATCGAAAAATGCAATCCTCTTTTTACGTACGAACATCCTTCCCTTCTCGAAATTTTTTCATTGTCGAGGAGTTCGATAGTGATGGAAATAAGTTTTGGCCGAGACCAGCCTTTATCTTTCAGTGCTGGCAGCGTCTTGTTTCGTACCGCTGAAATTATTACACCCGGCGGAAGTTTGAGAAATAATTCTTTTTCGAGTTGCGGGGCGGTCTCCTCATTCAGTTTTTTATAAAATCTTTGGATTTTTGTTTCGCTGGTCATACGATTTTATTTTAGTGTAAGGTTTGAAATTTTCTTTACCATATCATAAACAAGTTAAAAGTCAATGAATTCTTGACTAATCTCTCTTCAGATTTTCTATTTCGCAATCCCCTCCCATTCCACAGGTTTTGCCACGATTTTGGCCTTCTGGCTTCCTTGATAATTTCTTTATCATGATAAACTTGTCTTATTAAATTATGGCGTACGACAATTCCCAAAATTCAAATAATTTCAAGAAGAAAGATTGGAAGAATCAGCAAGGAACCCCTTCGCCAATTACGGTTCGGACTTTGCGTGTGCCTCCGCAGAACATCGATGCAGAGCGCGCGCTTCTGGGATCGATCATGCTCCGACCTTTGGGACTGAACGAAATCATGGACTCGATCCATCAGGATTCGTTTTACGTTGAGAAACATCGGCACCTTTACAACTGTATGCTCGACCTTGCTCGCAAGAATGAGCCGATCGACCTCGTCTCAGTTACTTCGAAGCTGCGCGAATGCCAGCTGCTTGATGCCGTCGGAGGCACGCCTTATCTGTCAGAGCTTCTCGGACAAGTTCCGACATCCACGAACATCGAACACTATGCGAGCATTGTCGGCAGAAAGTCCATGCTTCGCAATTTGATTTCGGCCGGCGACGAAATTACCGAGCTCGGCTTCAACGAAATGCTCGACATCGAGGAAGTTTTGGACGCGGCGGAAAAGCGCGTAATGCAAGTTACGGGCGCCAGCGGCAAGGCGCAAAAGTTCGAGTCCGCAAAGGAAGTCATGCCCGGCCTGATCGAGCGATACATGAAGGTCTACGAGAACAAAGGCGCAACACAGGGCGTTCCGTCAGGATTCAAGGATCTTGATAATATCCTTTCAGGATTCCACAAATCGGACCTGATCATTCTGGCTGCCAGACCGGCTGTCGGTAAGACGTCGATCGCTCTTAACTTCGCCAAGCATGCGGCAGTCCATCACAAGATTCCCGTCGGAGTTTTCTCGCTTGAAATGTCATCCGAGTCATTGATGGACCGTATCGTTTCATCGCACGCGGGCGTGGATTCTTGGAAATTGAAAACGGGTATCAACCTGTCGGAACAGGAATTGCAGCGAGTAATCGAAGCCGCAGGAGAAATTTCGCAGGCGCCGATTTTTATCGACGACCAGGGAGGAAACAACATTCTCAAGATGCGCTCGACGGCGCGAAGATTGAAATCGGAATACGGGCTCGGTCTCATCATTATCGACTACTTGCAGCTCATGTCGCCGACGAAAAACTACGACAATATGGTAAATCAGGTCAGCGAAATTACGCGATCGCTCAAGCTCTTGGCCCGCGAACTGGACGTTCCGGTGATCGCGCTCTCGCAGCTGTCGCGTGCGGTAGAATCCCGCGGTGGCGAGCCTCGGTTGTCGGATCTCCGAGATTCAGGATCCATCGAGCAGGACGCCGACATCGTGATGTTCATCCACAGCGACGACGCCTACAAGCCTAAAGAAGAGCGCACCAACGTCAAGAAGATCATTGTTGCGAAGCACCGAAACGGTTCGACAGGCGAAGTGGAACTTTACTTCGACAGCAACAAGACGACCTTCGTTACGATCGACAAGAATAATATGGACGACTTCGGATCAAACAGCAGCTACTCGCAGCACCAGAGCCCGACGGCTCCCGACGACGATTTTTAAAAGCCCATCGAATGGGCTTTTAGTCTATACATATTCTTTGATAGAATAGGTGTGTTATGGATCCGATCAACAATCTCACAGACCTTTTCATAAAATTCCCCGGCATCGGCCGCAGGCAGGCCAAGCGGTTCGCCTATTTCATCATTCAGTCGAATCCGAGCTTCTCCGAGCGCTTGGCGCGGGAAATTGTGAATGCGAAAAATAACGTGCGCCTCGACCCAATCAGTTTTCAATACTTCACTCCCAAGAATGCAGCTGACATTTATTCGCCTCTTACGCTTGATACGAGCCGGGATTCAAAATTGCTCATGATTGTCGAGAAAGACGTCGACATTGATTCGATCGAGAAATCGCGCGCTTATCATGGACGTTACTTTGTCTTGGGCGGACTTGCGCCCTTGATCGATACCGATTTGGAATCTACGATTCGTGTGCGTGAACTTGAAAAATTGATCGAGGAAAAAGGAAGCAAAGACGACATCTCGGAAATTATCTTTGCATTGTCCGCGAATCCAGAGGGCGACCGCACAACGGATCTGATCAAGCAAAAAATCGTCCCCTTGCAAGAGCGATTCAAATTTAATATCTCCCAGCTCGGCCGAGGATTTTCGACTGGAACCGAGGTTGAATATAGCGATGCCGATACCTTGGCGAATGCCTTGGAAAATAGAAAATAAAATAACCTCTCGGAGAGGTTATTTTACAACAAATGATTTTGAAATCTTATACAACTTACCCTCTTTTTCAAATTCTTCCATGAATGCGTAGATGGCGCGACTCACGATCTGCGAGAACGGAACGACTGTTTCGTAGGCCTTTGCGCGGCGGTATTGGGCAATCATGCCCATCAGCGCCGTGTAGGCGGTTTCCTCGACCATGATGCTGATCTCGTCGCTCAGGCATGCATACTCGTCGATAATATAGTCCGCAAGTGGCAGATATCGGTCAAATACGGCAATCATGTCGTAGTTCGTGAAGATATCAAATTCCTCCTGCTTCGTCGGAAGGTTGAGGATTGCTTCGAAATTGGTCGTTTCTGAAGGTTTCATATTGGCACTATACCAAGAAAACATTCAAATAAAAAGCCTTGACGAATCAAGGAATTTTACTCTTTCGGTCGCATGATCGGGAAGAAAACCACATCGCGCAGATTGTCTTGTTCAGTTAAGATGGCAACAAGCCTGTCGATTCCCATTCCAAATCCGGTCATCGGCGGCATGCCGTGTTCCATGGCTGTCAGGAACCGATCGTCGATGTCCATCGCCTCCGCATCGCCTCCTAATTTTGCATCAGACTGTTTCTGCAAGAGTTCTCGCTGAACGATCGGGTTTACGAGTTCAGCATAGGCGTTGTTGAGTTCCGCTCCCGCGACGATCAGCTGGTATACCTCGGCTGTGCCGTCAACATTCTGCTGTGCCAGTGGTTTCAGATTGGACGGATAATGCGTGACGAATGTTGGCTGAATGATTTTGTTACGAGATGACTTCTTGAACACGTGGTCGAGAAGGTTTCCTCGTCCCGTTTTCGCGGCCTCGTCATCCGGCATTCCCCATTTTTTTGCATGATCACGCAAGTCTTCGATGGAAATTGTTTCCATGTCGATGCCGGCATTCTGTTTCAAGAGATCTCCGAATTTCACGCGTTGCCAAACTCCGTCAAAGTCGACTTCGACTTTGTTGTCATCCTTGTCGAGTATGTGGAATATCATTTTGCCTGCAACGTCCCGTGCGAGCCCTCGGAGCAGTTCCTGGGTCCACTGCATGTTTGTTTCAAGGGTTTCGTACGCGGCATACCATTCGATCATCGAGAATTCCTGCATGTGCGTCGGGTCGGTTCCTTCGTTTCGGAAATTCTTGCCGATTTCGTAAATGCGGTTGTAACCCGCAACCATCATCATCTTGTGCTCGAGCTCGAGTGCAATGCGCAGCACCATGTCCATATCATAGTCGTTATGGTGCGTGTTGAACGTGCGCGCCATGGCGCCGCCGGCCTGGTTCTGCAAAATCGGCGTTTCAATTTCCAAGAAATCGCGCGCATCAAAAAACGAACGGATGTATTTGATAATTTTTGAGCGCATTTCAAATCGCTTGAAGAGTTCAGGATTCACGATTGCATCCAAGTAGCGCTTGCGCATCTGTTCCTCGCCTTCGAGTCCGTAATGCTCGGATGGGATCGGAAGAAGTGCCTTTGTCGCCATGACCCAATCCTTCGCCAATATGCTCGCAGCTCCTCGCTGGGTCGTGAACGCAGGTCCCGTGACTGAAATAAAATCACCGAGGTCTACCGTCTCGCCGAAAAGCGCAAATGTTTTCTCGTCCATGTCGTCTTTTTTGAAAACAACCTGGAATCGTTCTGTTCCGTCAAAAAGGGTTGCGAACATGATCGCGCCTTGGCCGCGGAGCGACGTAATGCGTCCTGCAACTGAAATTATTTCGCCAGATTTTTCGAGTTCTTCAAAATTTCCAACAACTTCTTTTAAGGAGTGTGTTCGCGGAACGCTCGCAGGAAAGGCTTCCATTCCGGCTTCGCGGAGCTTATTCATTTTTTCAATGCGTACGTCGCGCAGTTCGTTCAGGCTTGCCATGGAAAAATAGTAGCATGAATTCTTGAATTTTTCCATAAAAAAATCCCCTAGGACTTCTTGGAGATTTTTATGATACTGAAACGATTTCATATTCAACTTCGCCGCGCGGGGTCGTAATGACAAAACGGTCGCCAACGCTCTTGTCGCACATGGCTTCGCCGATCGGAGACTTTGGCGTGATTTTGCCCTGTCCAATATCTGCCTCCGCATCGTCAACGATCATGAACGTCCGCTCGACTCCATCGGATGTTTTCTTGACGATGACGGTCGCGCCAAATTCAACCTTGCTCGAGCCGGAACGTTCGATAATTTTGGAATTCTTGAGGATGGCTTCAATCTGCTGAATGCGGCCCTCGTTCTTGCCTTGATCGGATCGCGATGTCTGGTAGTCGGCATTTTCCGACAGGTCGCCGAGCGCACGCGCAGTCTGGACGCGTTCGGCAATCGCTGGACGGATAACCGTTTTCAAGTGCAAGAGTTCCTCTTCGAGCTCAACTTTCTTTTCTTTTGTGAGAAATTCTGATGACATATGGACTCTTTGTACCATAAAAAATCTCCTTTTCCAACTTACGGGTTGGAAAAGGAGACATATTTTTTCTTTTGCCTATGGATCTTTCCAAGACTGGCCATGGAAAGGGGTTTCCGTTAGGACTTATGATCTCTCACAGCTGCCGGCCTTATCTGGCGCGATCTGCTGCAGAGTCTGTATTGGTATAGTTTGCGCTTTGCGCGGTTGTAGTTTTGGCACGCCGTCGGGTGCCTGTCTTGCTTGCTGTCTTTCTCATTGGTATTGAGTTTAAGAGTGAAGAAAAAATTGGTTTGAAAAACTAAAAACGTTATTAAGTTAAGAACTTAGTGATTCAAGTATAGCAGCTTCTTATTATTTGTCAAGGATCTATCTGTATTCTTGGAAAGGATATATGGAAAACTCAAAAATACCTTGTAATTAAACGCTATTTTGGAACATCAAAATATTGCGGTTCGTTTGCTTCAATCCAGTCAAATACATCGCGTACCGCATAGGTCGCACCCGTTTCGTTCGTTGACTTCGCCTGATCCATTACGACTACGAACGCATATTGCGGATTCTCGACCGGCCAGAATCCCGTTGACCATGAATTCTCGAGCGAATTATTCGGCCCCACTTGGGCGGTTCCCGTCTTTGCCGCAGCGTGCACATATGGAACATTGATCGCGACAGCCGTGCCGTTGGTTACGGTTTGCCGCATCGCTGTTTGCAAGACCGAATACCACTTTGAATCAATTCCTTGAATCTGTGTCGATGCAGCAACTTGCGGCTTTGGATCGGCTGTGACATAAGGCGTGACAAGCGTTCCGCTCGTTGCCATTCCCGCAACGGCTCGCAGCATCTGGACGACGGTTACTTGGAATCCGAACTGTCCAATCGCGCTGTTGTAGGTATCGCCCAGGCGCCACGTGCCGTCCTTGGGAAATGTTTTTGCCTTCCAAGCAGGACTCGGCACATTGCCCGAAACCTCGCCGTCAATATCGATGCCTGTTTTCTGGCCAAGTCCGAACAGTTCGGCATACTTGTCGATGCCTGAAATGCCGAGGCCTTGCTGGGACTTGTATCCTCCTCCGATCTCGTAGAAGAACGTGTTGACCGATTCCGCGATGGCTTTGTATACATCGACAACGCCGTGGCCTCCCTTCTTCCAGTCGTGGAAAATCTGCGACTTGGTCGTGTCATACGGATTCGGAATTTCAACGCCTCCGGTCGACAAAACGGTCGTGGAAGGCGTGATGATTCCCTCGTTCAATGCGCCAAGAGCTTCATAGGGCTTTACAGTCGAACCCGGGGTAAAGAGTCCTGACACGGCACGGTTCAAGTACACATGGCGAGGATCTGTCGCGTATCCGGCAATCGTCGCTGAATCATTTCCATGGGAAAGAATATTCAAATCATATTCGGGATAGTTCGTGATCGCAATGATCTCTCCTGTTTTAATGTTCATAATCGCGCCTGCACCTCCGACGAAACCTTTTGATTCGGCAAGATTTTTAATGGCCGAGTAGAGCGCCGATTGGATGCCCGCATCAACGGTAAGCGTAACGTTCTGTCCGGATTTTGCAGGCGTAACCAAGTTCTCCGAGATGACATGCTGTGATGCGTCGGTTTCAATAATTTTCTGCCCGTTGGTTCCTGAAAGAGCGGCATTTAATTTTTTCTCGATACCGGACTTTCCGATAATTGAATTCTGCCAGAAGAATCCCGACGAGTCGCGCGTCGGATAGCCGACATAGCCGATCAGATGGGCGAACCCCGGGAGTTCGATGTAATCGCGCACGGAAAAGTCAGGCTTGTTGTCAGCCGTATCGGCTCCCTGGTCGACGACGTTCCATGCGAGCTCCTTGCCGTTTCGGTCATAGATGACGCCGCGATCGGCGAAGGTCGGCGTGCTATGCAGGCGGTTCGTTTCGCTTCGCGCCAAGTACTGCTTGCCGTTCATAATCTGCAGCCTTCCGAGCTGCAGGACAAAAAGGATCCCGACTACGATAAAAATAATGCCGGCCCACGTGGCGACCTTCTTTCCGATTGACTTCTCGATGACGCCTTCGAATTGCTGGGTGTCGAGTCCCGAGACATTCAGCGTGTCCATGAAAATTTCGTCCGGATCGATCGAATGCGTCGATATTTTTCTGTTTCTATTTCTTGAAAATAACATTTGTTTTGATGAACTCAATGGCAAGGAGCAGCAGCGCAAAAATGCCGGTGTGAATCAGATGCGAATACCAATGGCGAGCTGCGCCGCCGTAAATGGCGTCGATAATTGCTCCTGCCAGGACTATTTCAACGTACCAAGGAAACAAGACTGCTCCGCCTATTCCCACGCATAAACTGACCCACCAAGGAGCCATAAATACAAGGATCAAGAGCACAATGTCCCAAAGGATTCTGCGTATCACGATGGGGATTATAGCATATTATTCGCCGTGTTTTCCGCCGCGATTCCCCCACTGCCATCTTGGTTTTTCGCCTTTTTTATAACAAATCACGATCAAGATAAGGGTCAAGATTGCAACAGATGCAATGAAAATTCCGGGGAATTCTTGTCCGTTTTTGGGAAGCAGGACTAATGCAAGCGTGACCATTACGGCTGCATAAAGAGCAATAACAAGCCATCCTTGCCAAGAAATCGGAAACCATCCCCATCCATATGTTTTTCTGCGAAACCAAACCTTATTCATAATCTAATTATACCATATTCAATATAAAACCCCTCGCGGGGTTTTATTATTAGCTGTTTCTCTTGCCATGCATCAGCATTTCAACGGCATGGTCGAACGATCCAGCATTCGTAATAGTTCCCGAATTTACGAAGAATATTTCGTCGGCATTCTGGATCGTATTCAATCGGTGCGCGATGATGACTTTTGTCGTTTCGGCAGGAAGTTTCGAGAGGATCGTTTCAAGAATTTCCTCGGTAACGGTATCGATATTCGCCGTTGCCTCGTCCAGAATCAAGATGTCAGGCGTACGTACGACGGCGCGCATGAACGCAATGATCTGACGCTGTCCCAAGCTCATCGAACCGTCTTCGGGAATTGACGTATCCAATCCCTTGTCAAATCTGATAAGCAGATTATCAAGTCCTGTCTTTTTAATGTCCAGCATGACTTCTTCGTCATTGGCGTGCGCGTCATAGGTTCCGTACATAATCGCCTCGCGGACTGTTGCTCCGAACAGATATGGTTCTTGCAAGATGAATCCTATTTTCTTGGCACGATGGCGAGCGTCGTATGTTCGAATATCCTGACCCTCGAGGAAGACTGTTCCTGATGTCGGATCATAGAGTCGTGCCATGAGGCTAGCTGTGGTCGTTTTGCCTCCTCCGGTCGGACCGACGAGTGCATATGTCTTACCTTTTTCAAGCTTCAGGTTTATATGATTGAGTACAGGTTTGTCTTTTGAGTATTCAAATGAAACGTCTTTAAATTCGAGAATTGGTGCGGCTCCCTCCCCTGCCAAGGGGAGGGTTGGGGTGGGGTGGTTCGAAAGAACTTTCAAATCAGATTCCAAATTCAAGATATCAGAAATACGATCCCATGCCGCAAGTGCGAGCTGGAATGACGACCAGAGCGCCGCAAGCTGGCGGAGCGGGTTGTAAAATCGATCGACATACACAAGAAAACTCACGAGAAAACCGATCGTGAAATGACCTTGCGAGATCATGTAAATTCCCCATACCAGCACGATCAACATTGCGATGTTCGACGCGAAATCATACGTAGGCTGGAAAATATTGTTGATGATACCTGCCTTCAGTGACGTGTTGTAATTGTGATTGTTGGCAATGCTGAATTTTTCTCGGAAATAATCGCGTCGATTGAACGCCACGATGACCTTGAAGTTTTCTAGGCTTTCCTGGATTTCAGCGGAAAGAAGTCCTGTCGCCTGGAGACTTTTAGCATTTTTCTTCTTGACCCATGAGGCTGTCGCCTGGGTTGCGAGCGCAATGAGTATCGCCGGAACGATCGTTACAAGACCAAGCTTCCAGTTGATGCCAATGGCGAATGCTGCAGCTCCCAAGATTAGGAAAATGCTTCCCACAAACCGGGTCAGCGTCTGCGCGAAAAAGGTATTCAAATTGTTCGTGTCGCTGTTAATGCGCGAGATCAAATCCCCCGCCTTGTTTGCGTTGAAAAATGCAACGGGCAGAACGCCTAACTTCATGAAAATCTGGTTGCGCAAGCGGTAGAGCAACCGCTGTCCGACACCTCCCATCCACAAGAGCTGAAAATAGTTCGTGAAAAACGATCCGACATAAATCGCCAAGATGACCAACCCCGAAATAAGAATTCCGTGAAGATTTCCAGGGATAACATACATGTCGACTGCGCGCCCGATGAGAAACGGCGCGACAAGGGAACATGATGCAAAGAGAATGATCATCGTAAATGCGGCAATGAGAGTTCCCTTTTCACCTTCAAAGAGCGGCTTCATGCCGCGCACAGCAGAAAGGATCGAGCCTTTCTGCGACTCTTCTCGAATTGTATTAAGTCGGTAATTCTTCATATTGATTGATAGTTGCCTGCGAATTTACGATCTGAACATATTCAGGCGATGTTTCGAGAAGCTCGGCATGCGTTCCCTTTGCAAGAAGTTCGCCTTCCATCATCAGGATGACTTGGTCGAACTGTTCGACCGATGCAACTTTTTGCGTTACGGAAATGAGCGTGAGGTTCGGATAATTTTTCGCAATATTCTCGAGAATTTTCCGTTCAGTTGATGCATCGACGCGCGCGGTGAAGTCGTCGAGGATCAGCACCTTCGGATCAAGGGCAAGCGCTCGTGCGAGCATGACGCGCTGCTTCTGGCCGCCCGACAAGCTCGTGCCTCGTTCGGAAACGATCGTGTCAAGTTTATGCGGAAGCGTTTCGATGAATGTATCAAGTTCGGCTGTCTTGATTGCCTTGGCAAGAGATTCATCGCTGACTGAATTGGAAAACGCAATATTCTCTCGGAGCGTCAGGTTGAACATGATGCTGTCTTGGAACACGAAGCCGACTTGGTCATACAATGTTTTTGATTCGTAATTGCCAAGCGCGATTCCATCAAAATCAATTGATCCGATATCTGGCTTCAGGAGTCCGATCATCAAATACAAGAGTTGGGTTTTTCCGGCAGCTGTCGGACCCAAGATGGCAGTCTTGGTTCCAGGCATAGCTCTAAAACTGATATCTTTCAAAATTTCTTTTCCTCCAAGCGAGAGTGAAATATTTTTAATTTCGACGTCACCCTTGATCGTGTCTGTCATAGATCCGGAAATGTCGTCGCGCTTGGTTCCCATTGCGGACTTGATGCGCCCATATGATGCTGATGCTGCGGCAATCGAGTTTGCCATGAATCCGATCATGATGAGAGGAAATGAAAGCAGTGCCAAGTATGCCTGAAATGCGGTGAAGTCTCCGATCGACATTCCGCCGAGTACGACAAACCGCCCTCCGAGGATCACGATCGCTACCATTGCAAGGTTCGATATGAAGGTGATAATTGGAATCATCGACGCGAAAAGCCTCAGAATCGACATTCCCACATCGAGCGAAACGGTATTCTCGGCGAGAAAGCGATCTTGCTCCTGCGCCTGCGAGTTGATTACACGAATTACTGCTGCCCCGAGAATGCTGCTGGTAATCACACGATTCAAACGGTCGATGACCTCTTGCGCCTTCTTGAACAATCCTCCGATTTTCCCGAAGATAAGGACGAACGTAAGGATAACGAGCGGAATGATGCACAAAACGGCAAGTCCGAGCTTCCAGTTTGTGGTAAGGAGAAGAATGCTTGCGCCGATAATCATGAAGGCCGACGAGATGATCAGCGGAAACGCCATCGATACGAACGATTTGACCGCATCCGCATCAGACGTCAAGTTTGTCAGAAGCTTTGCGGGCGTCGTTTTGTTTACCGACAGAAAGCTTTCTTCGGAGATGGATGTCGCGAGATCCATGCGCATGTCGCGCGCGACGCGTTCCGACGCGTACACTTGCATAATGCTCTGCAGATAGGTGAACAGGAATATGAACACGGACGCGCCTGCAAATTCCAGCACTACGCGAAGTGCGTTTAAATGCCCTGCCGTATAGGCATCAATGGCACTCGATGTTATTTTTGGCAATATCAAATTAAGCGTACCCGCCGCAATCGTGAAGAAAATAAGGATTGCGATGGACCATTTGTACTTGCCGAGGATTTCAAAAACATTCGCTTTTTTCATGACCTGGCATTGTACACCAAAAAACCGCCTTGATAAAGCGGTTTTAATAAGGGTTAGCTTTTGCAATACCCTTCGTACGGCATGACAACCACGCAGTCAGTCTTTCCCGGCAGATATTTCATTCCCGTATCGTTTCCTGTTCCATGGAAGAGTGTATACGTTTTTGAATCGCGCGTAAACGAGATGCCATCGCCGTTTGGCTTTCCTTTGAGAGTAAGTGGACCGTCAAGCGTAACAAATTTCAAGTCATAGCCGGATCCTGTCTTATCTGTCGAAATTGCCAGGCTTGTCCCCTCGACGCCTGTCCATGTCCCGATCAAAGCTGCAGAGTCAGGCGCTTTCTTGAATACGAAACTTTGTACAGGAATCTCAAGCTTTGCCTTTACGGCGTTTGCATCAAACTGCTTGATGCCTTGGCTTGGGTCGTAGTTCCCGATATTCGTTGAATGGATCGTATACTCGAGTGCGAAACATCGTCCATTATAGAGCGTTCGATAGCTTGTCGTATCGTACAAGTTTCCGGCTCCCGCATCGCCGAGCGTAAATTTGGAAAATGCGACTCCGTTGATCGTAACCGGTCCGGCTGCGCTCTCGCCATTTTGGGCTGTGAGACATGCCGTTACCGCTGCCGGATCATTCGATTCCCCAATCGTAAATTTTCCTTCTGAGAAATTCGTATTAGACTGGAATGACTTGTCGAGCGTGCCTGTTACGAATGTTAATCCGTTCGTCTGGGTATTTTGGCGCCACGTTGTCGAGTATGACGTTGCAAACGGCGCTACGACTCCGAGATCGACTGGATACGAAAACGAAAATCCGTGCGTCGTATCGGCGAACTCCAAGGTATTAGGGATGTTCGCAACTTGTCCAATGGTAGGCTCGCCCGAGGGAGTTCCCGGCTGAATGCGCCCCTTCACAGCGTAATGCACGATCAGTACGATGATCGCTATGACAAGGACAATTCCGAAGATTTTGAGAAATAGTTTCATAGGTATGGGTGATTACTGGTAACAATTCCATTATACTCCCTTATTACAGATTGGGGTATTTCTTTTTGCGAGTATCCGTAAAGTTCCACCAGGGCTTCGGTTTTCCGCCGTTCATAAAATCCACTGCCGCCATGTAGGTATCCAAAACGCAGGGATCGTGGCGAGTTCCCGTTTTCTTGCAGATATCCTTGTACATTTTAAAAGCGTCTTTCTTTGCCAAGTCGATCGGCTTCTTGATTCCGAGCAGCTCAAAATTTTTCTGCATGGCTGGTCCGATATTTGGAATGTCGGTGAATTTTTTAACGTGGGAAAAATGGCTGGATTTCATTAAATTAAATATATTCTCCTGTATAACATTTAGCAACGAACTTGACTTAGTCTATAAAACGTTATACATTAGTCTAAATTATGTAATCTTCTTTTATAACTTAAAACAAACAGATATGGATTCAAAAGAGCTTTTTATCGAACGCGTCCGCAAAAGCGGAATCGTAGAATTTGACGAGAATACAACCGTCGAGGAACTCATCGTTCAGGCGGAAACGTTTGGGAAAAACAGTCAGCTTTTTGAGGCAATTATAAGTTTGTCATTAGCTTACCAAATTGCACCGAATCACGATTATGAACACTTAATTTTAAAAGCGCTTACTAGTATCGAAGATTTAGACTTAGATCAAAGGCACTTTTTTCATTTTAATTCTGAACATCAAATCGAAACTTCCTCGTGGCATTCCAAATCAACGCACTGGAAAGACGCTTACGAAGAGCTAATAGAAGCCTGTGTTAGGTTTCCAAATTCCTGGGCTTCGACCACGTGCAACATGACTATTCAGATTTTTGAAGATGAATTATCAAAAGATTCCATGAGAAACGATTTGGTTAGGAAACTTCAGTTTTTTTCCCACGTCGAAAATAACGAGGATTTTCCCTGGATCGAGTTTATTGAAAGAATACCTAAGTCTTTGAAAAAGAAACCTGAAATACATGCTGACATGATTGATCTTGTCGTGCGGAAGGTTCTTTTGCAGTCTAATGGATCCGTTTGGCTTATCGCCATGTGGGTCTACTACAACTATCTTGGAAACAATTTCTTTACTGAGATCATGGCACGGTATGCTGCAATCATTGATATCGATCTCGAAGAGGAATATCACAAATTCATGTCAAAACCGACATGGCCTTGGCTCTCAGAGAAATTTGCACAAGACAAGTATCACAAGATATTACGACTTCAACTGAAAGGATCAGAAAGATGTGAGAATATCGTCAACGAACTTAGAAGTCTCACTATCTACGAATTCGTCCCTTTGATAGTACATTCACAACGAAATGATAATGCTGAAGCAATCTCCACTCTTTTAACAAATACTTCTTTCCCGGCTTCGCAATTCCAAAACTATTGCAACCGAATTGAAGAACTAAGCAATGGAGTTCCTTTGGTAGGTGTATTTAGAAATGGACTTCAACCAGCTGATCGAATTATTTGGAGAAAAAACCAGGTTGAAAGAATATGGAAGTTCATTTCGAAACAAGGCCAGCTTAAACAACACTGGAAACTTTCAACTGAGACCTATGTAATTGACCCTTTTAATCCTCAAATATTAAGTTCCTTATTTAAAGGAAGTCAGGCTAACGAGGCAGGAACCGAGAAGATGGCAGAGATGTATTCTTATAGCATCTCGAAAATAGTATCTCCGCACTCTCTTGTTCAACTTCTCATCAATAATGCGTTGTATGTCAGAAACAGCAAAGCACTCAAGTGCACTGTCGTGAGAATCATCGAACTCGAACTCTACGATTTGCTAATATCCGCGGCTGACGAAATCAGCCAAAGGATTCCGCGTGTCGATTATGCAACAGCGTGCTTTACCGCAAGCATCATCAACTCGTATGTTAGTACTACGCCTAAGCAGCTGCTGGATATGGCGAGAGTTGAAAAAGTCAGAATGCGGCTTAGCATAACAAGCTCTTCCGCAAAGGAGTTCATATCAAGCGAAAGCAAATCTGTCCGAAACAGCCGCCGCACGGCACACATGGTAGAGCAAGGAAACTTGAAGGAAATGTTTGCTAGGGCAACCAGCGACCCGGAAATCACGGTGCGCGAGATCGAGCAGATTTTAAAATCGATGATCAAGCACGGAACGTCAAAGCAGGTTTACGGCACCTACGAGATTCTCGTTAGAAAAGACCGCAATCGCGCAACGTTTTATAACTCCGAAGTCGAGCTGCATATCTTGCTTCTCAACAGGCTCAAGAGGGAAAAATCAAGCGGCGGCGGAATGACCTCGGGAATCTGGGGAATACCTGCAAACTTGCAAAATCCAGTAAACCGCACAGCCGCGAACGCTTCATAACAACAGACTTTTCAAATTACAATCCTCCGATTTCTCGGAGGATTTTTTACTTGAAAAGTTATATTAAAATATCCTCAAAATCTACAATTTTCCCGTTCTTATCGATTTCAATTCCCTCTTGCTTGTATAATTTCCGACGCTTTGATTCGTACTGACTGTTCATCCAGACTTTTCCATTCGCATACACGATGCGGTGGAACGGAATATTTTTCGCCCCGTTATCATAGGCTTTTCCAAGAATGCTCGTGATGCTCTGCGCTGCCATGGGACCGGCTCCCGCAGCGCGCGCAAGGCGCCCGTACGTCGTCACGCGACCGGACGGAATCATGAGTGCAAGCTTTAAAACGCGCTTGGAAAAGGATCCTGCCGCGTCCTTGAAGTTTTTGGGACCGCCTTGTTCCATAAAATAATCCTAGCATAAAAAAGTTTGATTTTTGTTATTTTGAAAAAGAAAAAAGCATACTTTGCAGTATGCTTTGCATTGTTAATCTCAACGCATCAATTCGATGCTTTGTTCCTTTTCGTTGTTTTTACGAACTGCTTCTAGTTCAGCCGTTCTTTTGTCTACTAGCCTTTCGGAAATCAGTTTTTCGATGATTTGCGCTAATTCGAGATCTTCGGGCCCAAATTCTTCGAAAACTTCGTGGGCGACTTGTTCAGATTGTTCATTCAAGACGCTAAATTTTCCGTGCTCTCCAATGGCATATACAAGTTCATGCCTGGCCAGTTTGTGCCTGAGATCTTTATGCTTCTCGCCTGGAATGCCGGACAAAATCGAGCCAAGCTGCCAACTGCTGAAGAGAGTTCTGTCAGGATACTTTGAAATTTTGTCAGTGCTCATCAGAAAGCTGATCTGCTCGACGAAAAGCTCGCGAGGATAACCGACCTTGCCGTCATAGTTCATCATCTGGATGTGATCGGTATAACAGCGCAGGGCGAATTCGAAATCTTTGCGCGGCACGAGTATGCCGTCAAGTTCGCCGATAATAATGCTATGCATCTGCTGGTCTGCCAACCGCTTCCATTTAAGGGACACTTTTTCGTTCGAAAGCAGATCACGAAAAGGATTGTATCCCGAAGCCGTTTCCATATTCCAGAATATCTCCGGATCGTTCAGCAAAAACCTCTCGAAGAGCTTCGCCGCCCATTCGCTCGTTTCTTCCAAACCCTCAAGGATCCTTATGATCAGGTCGTTGTACTTGAAGGCGTCGTCGCCTTGCTTGGGATCGCAGTCTATCGTCAGACATGCGAATTCGGCTAAAAAATTTTGGAGATTTTCGGAGAACGTTCCCGCGTCGAACCAGTCGATGTAGATATATCTGCCGCCGCTGTCTTTCCAGTGGAACGGCAGCAGTGAAAAATCGGGGATAAGCAGGATCATTAAAGCGCGGGCCTTGAACCTGTCATGGACATCCGATTTCAAGAGCTCTCTGAGCGATTGAACTTCCATACCATTTACCCTTACCCATTCCTTCCAGACCTCTTCTTTTGCATCAGCACCGACAAAGTCCTGGAAAAGCTTCTCGATTTGATCTTTGTATTTCATTGTTAAATATTTTGGTTTACCCAAACATACCAGAAACATTTAAAATGTCAATATAAAAAGCACAATCGTGCTTTTTATTGTTTCGCCAAAAACTTTTCGAGTTCTCCAACCACCATCTTCCAATTCTCCGTCGAATGGTCGGCCGCTTCCTGCGTCTTGGCATCCTGCTCGACGGTCAATTTCGTTCCTTCGAGAACTTCCTCGAAGGACATCTTAATCGTCATCTGGTTTTCCGGCAGATCCGGAGTTCCTGACATCGAGCTCCAGTACGTATACGACAGTTCCTTCATCGGCATATATGACAAAATTTTTCCTTTGTCCTCATACGTTTTGCCTTCCCAGGCTCCGCGGAAATAGATCGGATCGCCGACCTGCCATGTCGTTTCCATCTCCGTTCCGAAGAAGAATTCCTTTAGCTGCTCGGGCTTTGTCCAAGCCTCCCAGACTTTTTCAAGCGGTGCGTTGATAGTTGTAGAAAATGATGATGTGTACATAGATTTTTAGTCTAGCATTTAAAAATTTAAAAATAAATTCTTCATCGAATTCCAATCTTCCTTGCTAATCCTCGATCCTGTAGGATGGCTTATTGCAAAAACCTTCGAGTTTCCATATTTCGCAGTTAAAACCATTCGAGCATTACTATTTTTTTGAGCAAAGATGATCTGCTCTTGCGTTATTGGATCAAGAACATATTTTTTAAGATTTTTATACGTATCTATTCCTAAAACCAAAATCTTTTTGGGCTTTAACCTTTCAATTATTTTCTTCGTTTTTTCAAAGCAGAACTTTTCGATTTCCAAACGATCAGCTTTTGTATTTTCTTTCTTCCAAAAATTTACCGAGGAAGCCCTGAAAAAAATCAATGGTGTGACGACACTTTTTTCAAGCATTTCCGAACCTTTTTCAAAATCAAAGAAATCCTTCATTTTTCTCGACATTGCATAATCATCAACAGAATATGAATTAAATTTTCTCAAGCTGAAATCTCCTTTCTCAAAAGGAATTTTGTCTTCTTGGTTAAAATTTTCCTCACCGCCTCCTGGCTGATAGCTGATGATCATCAGTTCCGGATTTTCAATGACCGGTGAATAAAATATTTTTATCCCCGGTTTCCAAAACTTATAATTATTTTGAAACTTTTCATAAACTTCCTTCTGTAGGTTTTCCGCCCAAGCGTTTATATTTTGCATAATTATTTTTTCAAAAATTCATCTCTCATCTTGTCCAAGAAAATTCCTTTCGCCGTCCGATATTCGTGATAAGGTTTTCCTTCGCACACAATTTTCATTTCGTTGTATTCTAACAACTGTTCCGGATGGGCGATTAAAAAATCCCGAGTCGCGGAAAAATCATCGTATTTTCCATGGATGGCTGTAAGCATATAATCAATGTCAACATTTTGGTCGACGCTTTCAAAAAGCGCGAATTCATTCATCCAAAGCTCAAGATGCTGCGGCTGATATGAGTTTTCTAAAATATTTTTTGCTTCTTCGAATTGTTCCTGCCAAACGCGAATCTGAATATCCACATCGAACTTGCTGATTGCACCGAAAATCGCGCAACTGCCTACATGTTGGATGTCGGCATTGGGAATCAGCCCTTCCAAAATCTTTTTCTCCCGTTCGAAGATCTTGGCGGCCTTGCCGAATATTTCCTCGGACTTATAAAAATGGACGATGTCGAAATCTTTCATAATTTTGCAATTACTTTTTGATAATGTGATTATACGACAAATCCCCCTTGCGGGAGATTTATGCCTTCTTGATTTTGCGGTACGAAACGTACGAAATTGCCAAGATGACAAGAGCGACAAGCGGCAAGAGCGAACCTGCATTGAATCCTGCAACGACGCAAATGCTGATGAATGCGCAGATGAAGTCGATTCCAAATCCGGCATATGCCCATTCCTTGATGCGGGCAGGAACCTGCGGAATGATGATCGCCAGTCCGCCGATTGCCTTCCAAATGGCGAGCATCGTGATGAAGTAGACCGGATAGCCGAGGCTCGTAAATCCGGCAACGGTCATCGGATTGTGAAGCGTGACGATCGGCATGACTCCTTCGGCGAGGAAGATGATAATGGTTGTGATCCAGAAAAGGATGGTGTATTTTTTCATATAAGTCATTATAATACGATTTATCGAAATGAAGCTACTCAGAAAGCCCATTATTACGCAAACAACTTTTATAATTTAAATCTATATTAGAAGTTTGTAATACGTTCTGATAGCAATTCCTTTTAACTTTTAACATATTCTCATTAGTTTGATAACTAAGCCATGCAACAATTACTTGAGCAAGAGCAAAAAGAACTAAAGCTGCAGTTAAGAACATCATTGCCCTAGTACTCTTATTAGCACCATCCGAACTTTTTCTTATTGCAACATTTAAATCTTTTAGCTGAATATTTGCATCTTCTACAGATTTTGCGAGATAAATAACTTGAGTAGCAACCCCTTTGATTTCTTCTAATGTTTTAAATTCTGTAATCATAATATTTATAATCTTCTTATTCCTAACTTACCTAATACCTGTTGCCAGACATGGATTCGAACCATGATAGACGGCACCAAAAACCGTAGTCCTACCGTTAGACGATCTGGCAATATGTTCGTATGCTAGCATAAAAACAGCTATTTTCAAAAGAAAAAGCCGTTCTAGGAACGGCTTTGAAATTAATCAAGTTTTGTTGCCAATGACAGCGAAGTTGGCAGACTGATTGCATACTCTCTCAACGAACGGCCCGAAATCACCTATGAACGGATTACGGCGGTAACAATACGAGTTCATCGTATACCATTCCTGCCAGTAGAGGATTTCGGCATGCTTGCTGACTTCTTCAGAATCGACAAGCAAAATGTCGTACTGTTCCGTGAACAAGGCAACCGCCGCAGGATTTTTGCTCAGGCACTTGACGGCATCCAGCGCAGAATCGCATACTCTTGGCACCAGAACATCATACTCTTCATCCATCGTTGATGATTTGTGCGTATAAATGCCGCCAAAGCTGAACACGTTATGCGCAATGATGATATCAAATTCGCATCCGGCACTTTTCATTTCCCCGGCATCTATTACAAGATGCTTGATACCGCATTGGGCCATTTCTGCAAGTGTATGCGCGCCCAAGTGCGATTCGACAAACGTAAGAGTGCAACCGGCCTTTTGAAATAATGTTCTGATTGGAAACAAGAAGCTTGCTATCGTCTGGCTCGGACCGATCTCAGCTACCGATTTTATCTCGTTCTTCTTGAGAAGCTTGATGATTTTTTCTTCCGTCAGAATCCCAAACGGTTTTGTCTCATTTTTAATAAGACTGCCGATCATCGAATAAAATGTCGCGCTGAATTTGTTTGAAAACTCAAGGCCGTATTTTTCGAGAAATTTGCTTTCGATGGCTTCAAAATACTTTTCTTGAAATATCTCGTGCGGCAGTTTAGCTGCTACTGGTTCTAAGATTGCTTTTCCCATATTTTGTTTTTAATTTTTATAAGAATATCACTTTATTTAATTTTGTCAAGAAAAACCACCGAATAACTATTCGGTGGTTTTTCCAATGAGTCGAATCAAAGCAAGCTCAACCGGAATCACTTCTACGCTCGATTTCTTCGTCTCGCCAAGAAGGCGAATGAACTCGACGAGAAGTTCTGAATTGATGATATTCTTCTCCCCTGTCCATGTTTTGATTTGATCAAGACGGTCAGGATTCAGATCAGCTGAAAGCGTAGCCGCGAATTCAGGTGCGAATCTTGTTAAGAGTACGAGTCGGCAGATTTCAATCATTTCTTCCAAGAAGTCAGATACCGAATGGTTTTCTTGTTTAACTTGGTTGATAATTTTAATTGCAGATTCGAGATTTTTTGCAACAACTGCAGTGACAAACTGTATGACAAGTTCCCCGTGCGGCGTCGAGAGAACTGATTCGATATCATCAGTCGTAATTTTTTTGTTTGATGATGACGCAATAATGCGCTCGACAATTCCCCAGGTGTCTCGATATGCGCCGTCGCCTCGCTTGGCAATCATGTCTGCAGCATCAGGCTCGATTGTAACGCCTTCATTTTTACCTCCGGCAATGATCATCTCGCGCAAAATTTCGATCGTTGGCTTCTTGAACTCGAAAACCTGGCAGCGAGATTTTACGGTGTCGAGAACTTTATGCAATTCAGTTGTAGCCAAGATGAAAATAACATGAGCAGGCGGCTCCTCAAGCGTTTTGAGGAGTGCGTTGAAAGCAGCCTTGGAAAGCATGTGCACCTCGTCCAAAATATAAACCTTGTATTTTGAATCAAAGGGTAATGTGTTTACACCGTCGCGAAGTTCGCGGATTTCGTCAACGCCGTTATTAGACGCCGCGTCGATCTCGTAAATATCATTGGGGGTCGTTCCGAGTTCGCGCGCGAAAATTCTCGCCACCGACGTCTTGCCTGTTCCTCTTGAACCCGCAAAAAGGTATGCATGCGAGACGTTTCCGGACTTGATAGCCGACTGAAGGGCTGTTACGACGTGATCCTGGCCGAGGACTTTTTCGAAGGCTTCGGGACGGTATTTGCGATAGAGTGATACTGACATGCGACTATTCTAGCAGGTTTTTTGGGAAATAAAAAAGCCGAGGAAATCTCGGCTTTTGATCAATATACTTTGACAACATCCCATGTTTCCCCGATCTTCTTGAAAATAGCAAGAAATGTTATTTTCGAAACGGATGGCGACGGAAACGAAAAAGCGTTTTGAATCAGAATCCTTTTTTCGTCTTTGGTAAACATCCCGAGCGACGAATGGAATTCGCCGAGAATGTCATTCTGGCGGCTTCCCGGAAATTCCTCTTCGAGCCTATTTAGAATCCTCGTCCGCATGTCGGTTCCAAAATTTGAAACAAGATCTTTGAACGTCAAGACATAGAAAAATTCGTTAGGATCTGCTCCGTCAAACCATTTCAAATCACCTGGCACAAGAATGGCCTTTTTTGCAACTGCGCCGTATTCTTCGCCAACGGCTTCAAACAGCAGATTTTCTTGTGATTCACTGATCTCAAATGGAGGCTTGATTGTGATGTGCGAGACTGATTTTCTTATGAACGTTTTTCCCGGAAGATGCCGCTTCGCCTCTTCCTCAAAACTTTGAATGAAATGCGCATGGGTGTCTTCCATCAAGAATCCGATGAAATACTTCCCGAATGTTGATTTTATTTCCATATGAAATTACTTTTGTTTGCACACTTCATATCATTTTAAATAAATCGTGTCAAATAAAAAGCCCTCAGGGGCTCTTTGCTTACATCAACCCGTATTTCTTCATCGCATCAATCAATCTGGTTATTCCGATTCCGCCTCCGTACCTTGGGAAGAACTTTAGCGAAAGAAATTCATCAAGTTCAGATTTCACGCGGTCCTCGCCGAAAAGCTCATAAAGTTTCGCCGCATATCCCCCGTCAGAAATCGTCTCAAACTGCCGACGCATCTCAACAACATCGGACGAACGCTCGGCTGATCCGATGGTTTCGTTTCCACCGAGGATCACGTCGATCTTGCGCGCATAGTCGCCATCCTTTCTCATGTTCCAAAATGGCGACGTTCGAACTGGAAATTGTTCCAAGAATACCGCTCGGCCAAAATCAGATTCCATGCTGTTTTCATTTGCATGCGACAAGTCGTCTGTTTTGTAGAATGCTGCAAGCTCATCGTACGTTTTATGAACCAACGATTCCCGCGATCCGAATCCCAGATATTCGACGAGTTCTTCTTCAAGTTTTCGCAGGTCGTCAATCGTGCCTTTTGACTCGAACTCGAACATCGGAAAGATGATCTTATGCCGGCCGGGAACTGGATTCTTTTCGGCGCGATAACTTGTCGAGACGCAGAAGACTCCTGGAAGTTCGGGCTGCGTCAGAAGCTCATGCTCGAGCCACATCTGCCCCGTCTGTGGCAATGGC
Source organism: Patescibacteria group bacterium (assembly GCA_028286885.1). Taxonomy (GTDB): domain Bacteria; phylum Patescibacteriota; class Minisyncoccia; order Phycocordibacterales; family UBA1006; genus CAIXMG01. Next base: position 4,594 of record JAQBQS010000001.1, on the reverse strand, counting down.
CAGATTTGTCCGGCATATTCGTATGTCGCGACCGTGCTCGGATCCTCGCATGCGGCGAGAATCGAGAGCCTGTCCTGGGTATGAACTTCGATGAATCTTTTTGATTTGAAGAATGATCTAAGCTTGGTGACAACTTTGTCGAACGCGATTGAGTCCTCGACTCCCTTGTAATTGTTGATCATGATGTTGCGTGCAAATAATTTTTATAAAAAAATAACCGCCACGACTGGCGGTTAAACTGTGAACGAAACAGAAAAAGAAATCAAAGCGCGTGGCGCAGCTATTCCTTTCATCTTGTTTAGATTCACTAGAGATTATTCTAGCAGACTTGCAGATAGCGCAAGGCGGGTTATCCACACGTCATTTACCGATGATGGATCTCTCTGCAGTTTTTCTCGCGGATCTTGTGTTGAAATTCCCGGGTTCGCTAGATTCACAATTTCCGCCGATCAGTTCCCTGCGCATTTTAGAATTCTCATGGAGATATTGCTGATGGCATCCTTTCGGGACAACAATAATTTTTCCATTGAATGATTGGACGAATAACGCCTTGAACGTCTTTGTCCGGCTGTCCAAATGGGTTGGGAGATTCGCGCGGAGCACAAGCTCATTGGGCTGCTTGCGCTTATTCAGCACGACTTCCATTTTGAACGAATATTTTTTCAATTTATACAAGAAGGATATCTCGTCAAAATCAGAATTTGATTTTGCAAAATTCACGTAATCAATAGTTATGAATTTGTTGCTATCCTGATCAATGAAGGTAAGCGTTCCAAGGAATGTAAACAAGTCATCCTGGTTTCCTGTGAATTTCAAAGTTACTGTAACTGCTGGCATACTCTATTTATTTAGTTGTTAATTATTTTTTGAAGAATATCACGCATTCAAGAATTCAGCAACGATTGCTTCCATGTCATCGCCATTCTTCGTTTCCATCAATTTAATGCGCAATTCCTTCGCGCCGGGAAAACCTGTAGCATACGCCTTGTAATGTTTTTTCATTACGGCAAAATTCTTCACGCCGCCGAGAAGCTTCTCGAAGAGCCGCGTATGTTCAACCATAACATTAAGTTTTTGCGCGAGCGGAATGTCGGAAATCGTATAGCGGGAATCCCCCATGATTTTCTTGGCCCATGCTGGCGGAAGAAGCTGAAGAAAAAAATTCTGCTTCCAGCTTCCTTTTTTCTTAATCGAGACTTCCTTGTTAAAAATCCAAGGATTGCCGAACACGGCGCGGCCGATCATGATTCCGTCAGCTCCGGTCGACTTTGCTTTTGAAATTCCATCTGACATGTCCGTCACGTCGCCATTACCCAAGATGACCGTTTCGGGTGCGATCTCATTGCGCAATTTCACAACCTGCGAAAGGTAGTCCCAATTTGCTGGAACTTGAGAAAGGTCTTTTCGCGTGCGCGCATGAATGGTCAGCGCATCAAGCTTTTCGCCAAGAAGGCGGACAACCCACGTATCAATTTCGTCGCGCGAATATCCTACGCGTGTTTTTACCGACAACGGAATGTCTTTTCCTGCATCCTGTATTCCTTGCCTTGCCGCGCGAATAACTTCGATCGCCAAGTCCGGCGTCTTGATCATTGCCGATCCGCATCCTTGCTTCTCGATCGTGCGGTCAGGGCAACCCATATTGATATCGATTCCGTCGAATCCAAGTTCAGCACACAGCTTAGATGCAGTCCGCATATTTTCAGGATTCGATGAAAACAGCTGCGCGACGATCGGCCGTTCAGCTTCGGAATATTCCAAATCTTTCATCAGACTTTCGCGACCTTTCGGATGGCACAAGCCGTCAGCTGATACAAATTCCGTCCACAGGACGTCAGGCTTGCCGTATTTCGCGACGATGATGCGAAACGCAGGATCGGTCACATCCGCCATCGGAGCAAGGGCGAAAAAGGGTTTTGTATTTTGTTTGACGGACTGCCAGAAATTCATCCGGCTACTGTAACAAAAAACGGCGCAAGGCGCCATTAATTTGCCGGTTTTTTCTTTGCTGTCGCAGCGGGATTTGTTGGAACGGCGGTTGCAGGTTTTGCGGGCGCCGAAGAAACAGCAGTTGGAACCGTCGGCGCCGTTACGGCACCTGCAAACTTGTAATAAATTTTTCCATTGAACCGCAAATCAATGTACTGGAGCGAGCCCGGATCAGCGGCAAGCTTTGACTGGAAATCCTTATCCAATAGAACAAGAGAGAGGGACTGGCCGACGTCCTGCGGACCTTCTGATTGCAGAATATAAAACTTGGCAGTGCTTGGAACAATGGCGTCTCCGATTTGATCTACCGTCAGCGCTTCGTCGCCGTCTCCGGTTGCGATTTCCTGTGTTGAGTCCGCAGTCGACAGATATTTCGCATTAATAACATGGACTGATTTTGCAGCCAAGAAATTAACAACTGAAAGGGTGCGGTCAAATTCCGCAGCGGATGCAAACCGGCGCCTGATCGGATCCGAAGGGTCAGTGATCGTTCCGCCGGAAGTAATCCCAGAAAAGCCAAGGAAGAATCCCGGAGTAAAGACAGGCGCGTTTTCGTAAATCATTCCGGAATTGTCAACGAAATAACACTGGACGGTACACCATAAATACGAGGGTTTTTTCTCGACAATGGATATCGCGACGCTGTTGCGGTTCAAGAATTCAGTGTCGACTGATTCTATTCCGGGAAATTCCTGGAGCAAAAACTTGTTCATTGCACTCTTTGAAAAAAGAAGGCCGTTTGATTTCGGAATAACGAGCGCATAAAATCCTGAAATATGCTTTCTCGCCGAAATCTCGATTGCATTTCCATCGAGAGACTTGGCGTTGGTAACGGCTATGTCTGAAATTTGAAACGACGGCTTTCGCAAGAAACCGATTCCCGCACCGACAAGCGCAATAATGAGCAAGAGCAACACAACAAGGACGCGCATGCGCCTTTTTCTGCGAACCTCCTGGTTTTTATTGAACGTGTTGCGTGGTTCCATAGATGAAAAACGGAGCCTTATTTCAATTCTTACTTTCCAATGAATTCTTTGCCTCCCATGTACTTGCGGAGGACATCAGGAATTTTAACCGTACCGTCAGCCTGCTGGAAGTTCTCCACCATCGAGACAAGAATGCGCGGCGTCGGGATGGCCGTACAGTTTAGAGAGTGCACGAAACGCATCTTGCCGTCCTGATCCTTGTATCGAATATTCAATCGCCGTGTCTGGAAATCATGGAAGTAAGAAGCGGACGAAATTTCCCGATACGTTTCTTCTTTTGGAACCCATAGGTTGATGTCGAACATGCGAACCTTTCCAAGTCCCATGTCTCCCGTGCATGCGTCAACGACCTGATACGGAATGCCGAGCTCTTTGATGAATTCTTCGGTGTTCTGCTGGACAAAGGCATGCTGCGCGACTGATTCGCTGTGGCTCGCCTCGCACAAGATAACCTGCTCGAACTTATAGAATTCGTTGACGCGGATAAGACCTTTCACATCGCGTGCGTGCGATCCGGCTTCAAGCCTGAAACACGGTGAAAACCCGAGCATCTTGATCGGCAGTTGCGATGGCTCCAAAACTTCGTTCATGTACATTCCCATGAGAGGAACTTCTGATGTTCCAACAAAATAAGAATCATCTTGAGCCTTGTAAATATCTGCCTCGCCCTGCGGAATAAATCCGCATCCGAGAAGCGACTCGCGGCGCGTGTTGATCGGAGGAATGACCGGATTGAATCCTTTGTTCGTCCAAAATTCCATCGCATAGTTCCAGATGGCAAAACAGAGACGTACACCGTCACCCGTCAGAAAATATCCGCGAAATCCGTGAACCTTTGTTCCGCGTTCAAAATCAACCATGCCAAGTTTGGTCATGATCTCGATATGATCCTTCGGGACGAAATCAAAGTTCGGCTTGTCGCCCCATGATTCGACGACAACGTTTTCAGATTCGTCTTTTCCGATCGGTGCCGCAGGGTCGGGAATGTTCGGCACGAACAGCATGAGCTTCTGCCACTCTTTCATCACCTCAGCCAACTCTTCTTCTCGTTTTTTCAAATCTTCTTTCAAGATGGTCATCTTGGCGATCAAATCGGCTCGCTCCTCGGGTGTTGCGCTCGGAATCTTGTCAGACACGGCGTTCTGTTCGGCGCGAAGCGATTCAAAGAGTGATAATTTTTCAAGTCGCAGCTCATCGAGCTTCAAGAGTTCCGCTACGTCAAAATCAACACGCTTTTTTTCAGCTGCGTCCTTGACGAGTTCCGGATTTTCCCGGATAAATTTGATGTCCAACATAGTTTTTTTACTATAGCAAAAAAAGAACCTGATGTCAGGTTCTTTTAATTTCATTGATCATTACATTAATAGAATCCAATGTCATTATTCACGATTACTATCTTTATCTGGCTCTCCGTCTGGCAGCCACGATCCGCTTCTGCCTCGGTGGCGGTGGTTGATTTGTTTTCTTGTGCAGGCTCTTTTCCTTTGACTTCTTGTGGTTGATCTTTCTCATAACTCATTATTTTATTTTTTTGCAAGATACCATATTTATATAAATTTGGCAAGAAAACCATCTGTCTTTAGATTTTCTTTATCTCAAATAATTATAATTTATTTCAA
>JAQBQS010000004.1 GCA_028286885.1 Patescibacteria group bacterium | reverse complement strand
GGTAGTTTATTTTCCGTGCTTATTTTTCGTCCGCGCCCGTATGGAAAATACCAACACAAAAAGTTACTTAACCCCATGAATAGGGAAGGATTCAAAACAAACGGACCAGTCTTCATTCCATTCCTTGGAGCGGCTCTTTTCGCGCCGAAAGACATGGACAGACGGCAAGAGGCGGTGATCGGAATCGGCGGACCTATCTTGGGCAGCCTGTTCTCGTTTCTGCTTCTCGGCTTGTATTTCGTCGTCAAGGTGAAATGGCTTCTGATGATGGCCTACATGGGAATATTTTTGAATCTGTTCAACATGATTCCGATTACTCCTCTGGACGGCGGCCGCGTGACCCAAGTCGTGGGAAAGTGGTTCAAGTTTGTCGGATTCGTCCTCTTGCTTGCGCTGACGATCTCGATGAAACAGCCGGGAATGCTTCTGATTTGGATCATCGTCCTGTTTGACTTCGAGTTCATTTCGATCAAGGCGAGGTTCGGACTTGCAGTCATGACGCTGATCGCAATGACGGCGATGCTTGTTTTGCATCTGGGCATCAGGACGGAGGCCGACTTCTATGTTACGTGCTTCGACTGCCTTCTCGGATTGTTCTACCTGACGTTGATCGGATTCGCTCTTCGCAGAAATTCCCAAGAGCTTGAAGAAACGCTCAATGAAGGATCCAAGAGAGTTAGCATATCGACAAGCGGCAAGATTAAATGGTTCGCAGTTTGGCTGATAACCAGCGCGATTCTCTGCGCTGCGATCATCGCACTCGGACCCATGCTGAAACTCGCTGTAATTTCTTAATTTCAGCCATCCAAGCCCTGTCAGAATATGACAGGGCTTTTTTATTTTAAGCAAAAACCGCCGTACGGCGGTTTTTGCTATTTCAGGTGGACCCTAACGGATTCGAACCGTTGACCTCCTCAGTGCAAATGAGGCGCTCTACCAACTAAGCTAAGGGCCCAGGTGGCCGCTCCCGATGGGGAACGGCCGAGTCAGTCTCAATGAATGATACTAACCGACCTACACTTGCAAGGACGAATCCTCACATCTAAGGTCTTGTTGGGTAAGAACAATCCTACATGATTATATCAAAATTGCAAGCGATCGCAAGAATGATTACTGCGCTTTTTGGACTGAAGTTTTTTGAGGAATGGCTGCAGAGTTCGTTGAAGTATTTCCAGTTGTCGGGGTCACTGACGTTGCTGCTTGGGAGGTATTTGGAGTTGTAACAGAAGTGTTTGCGGAATCCGTAGCAGCTGCATCAGGACGAAGGTTTGCCGCAGATGAAGCGGATACATCAGTCTTGACTTGGTATGTTGTTTCAAGCGACTGCGTCAAATTTGCTTCGTCGATGATCTGCTGGGCTTTTTGCAAGATGACAAGAGCTTCGCTGTAAGATCCGTCTGACATCTTGGATTTTGCCTGGGCTACGAGTTCAGTGACTATCTGCACAGGAGTTTTTGCGATCTGGGGCGCAAATGCGGCCGATGACATGGTTCCCGGCGTTCCGAGTTTCGCTGCCATCATTTTTGCCGCAGGAGCGACGGAAGTCGCCGCAACGGCATCTGTTGTCTGCGCTGCATCATCAGCGACAACGGCCGGTTCTGATGCGGGTACGGCATCTGCGGGAAGCTTGGCAAGAGCGGTTTCAGCTTTGGCAAGAGCGAGACCTGCAGAAGATTTTGTGTCGTCATTAGGCTTGGTTGCGACGATCTGCTCAAAATGGGTTTTTTCAAGCGCCAAGGATTCAGTAGAAATCTGCGCACCTAAGATAAACGTATCGAGGTTCTGGTTCGTATTGCGTCCGATCGCCGAGAGGACTTTTCCGTTTGACGAATAAGCCGTTTCAACCGAGTTGGCGGCAGCGAGCGCGAGTTCCGGCTTGCTTGCCGCGATCTGATTGGCGTTTGTCTTGATGATTTCTTGGGAATGTGCAAGTCCGCTTCCGATGACCGCCGATGTCTGGTCATTCAATTGGTGTAAAACGGCCAACTGGCTCGCCTCGGCAAAACGCGTGTTGATGCGCGATGTCTCATAGGCGATGACCGCCTCAGGAGTTTTCTGTTCGCTTGCCTTGAATTCCTCGATCCAAAGTTTGATCGGATACAGGCTCGATGTTGGAAGCGATCGGGATGCGGCCTGGGTTACTCCGACAGAACCGCCGAGAACCAAAACGAGCGTTGCGATGATCGCAAAAGCAGCCCTGAATCCATAAGGGCTCATGAGTCCGGACTTGACCGGATGCGTCGTCGCGTAATAAGCGACTTTCGTTCGCATATTTCGTTTTTCCGCCTCGGTCATTGAATTGACGTTCAGCCAGGAATTCAGTTTTTCAAATGGGTTTTCATTCATAGATGTCTTTCAAATATTTCTGCGCGGACTTGAGCGCTCGGTGGATGCGGACCGAAACCGCGTTTTCGTTTTGATTTAAAATTGCTGCAATTTCGGAAATGGTCAGTTCCTGGATGAATCTCATCGAGAGAATTTCAAATTGGTCGGGAGCAAGCGTCTTCAACTGCTCGATGGCAGCCTTCCTGTCGATTTCTTCCGCGTGATCCTCGGTGTGGGTATCCGCAATTTCATGGGGGATATCGGCATCGAGCATCGCATCAAGGGAAGTGAACGACTTCTTGCGGCTGTGATCGATGATCAGGTTGCGGGCCGTTTTGTATAAAAAGGGCCTGGCCCGTTCGATCTCGTTGTCATTTCGCAGGTAGTCCCACGTCTTGATGAACGTCTCCTGGGTGATGTCGAGTGCCCGGTCGCGGTTGCGCGTCTGGGACAGCACGAAACGGAAGATCTCGTCCGAGAATCCGTCGTACATCTCCATGAATTTGCGGTTGGCCGTTTTGTCGGTGGTGCTCATATAATGTGACGGATGGAAAAGGGATTTCTTACAAGGAGCAAAGCCTTGAATTGGTTTGACAAGTATAGCTTATTTCGGGTAGAGTGCAATAAACTAAACTAAACTTAACAAACATGATGGCAAAAAATTTTGAAATCTTTAAAAATCTTCAGATGAAACTGGAAAACGGGTTTCCCGGGAAAACAGCATTTTTTGAACCGGAAGATAGCAGAAGTAATATTGTCCAAGTCGTTTCAATTGATCAGGGACCAGGAAAAAAACACAGCTTCATTCTTTGGGATGATACAATAGGAAACCGTATGGATAGGATTTCCTTCATAAAAGATATTCTTCCTAAAAATGTTTTTGAACATCAAGGTTCGCTCGATGGAGCTGTCCAACAACGAGCCTGCATTGAAAGATCGCTCGTGGTTGATTTTAGGAAAGAATCACAGTTCATCTCTAGTCCTTATCTTGCATTCGGAGAACAAAAATGCGATCTTGAGGCAATATGGCTGCTTACCATTTTTTTGGAATCAATCCAGGATGTATTAAAACCTGTTCTAGCGTGAGCAGGTTTTTTCTTGGGAAAAATTTGCTATGATAGTCGTATATGGACAAGAAAAAAGCGGTGATTGTGGGCGGGGGATTCGGGGGCGTGAAGGCGGCTTTAGAGCTGCAGAAAAACAAGAAGCTCGATGTCATTTTGGTAAGTGACAATCCGAATTTCGAATATTACCCAGGATTGCACAAGCTCGTCGGCGTGTCTGAGCACGCAGTTGTTTCAATTCCTCTAGCAACAATTTTCAAGAATAAAAACGTAACGGTCATCTTGGAAAAAGTTATGGGTATTGACGGTGACAAGAAAACCGTGACGACCTCTTCGCAAACGATCAGCGCCGAGTTTATCGTGGTTGCCGTCGGAAGCCAGACGGAATATTTCGGCATCTCGGGATTGAAAGAAATGGCATTCGGCCTGAAATCCGTTGCTCAAGCGATGGAACTCCGCGCGCATGTCGAGGAAATGTTTCAAAAGCATGCCAAGGCCGACAAAGCCGAAGCGGTGATGGGACTTCATATGGTCGTTGTCGGAGCCGGCCCTAACGGAACCGATCTTGCGGGGGAACTCGCGTCGTTCGGGCGCATGCTTGCAAAAAAATACGCTATTCCTGAAACAATGATGACGATTGATTTAGTCGAGGGAGCGCCCCGCGTGCTGCCGATGATGTCGGAGAATGTGAGCATGCGCGTCATGAAACGGCTCCAGAGATTGGGCGTGGATGTTTTGTGCAATCGCGATCTGCGCAAAGAAGAGGGTTGGACCGTAGAGTTTGCCGACATGAAAATCGGAGCCAAGACATTAGTTTGGACAGCGGGTATTACAACAAATGAACTTGTAAAAAATATTCCGGGACTTATCCTCGGGAAGAAAAACAGAATTGCCGTCGACGATTATTTGCAGCCTAAGAAGACAGATGGCTCAAGCATTCAAAATGTCTTCATTGTCGGCGACGCGGCAGATACAAAATTTTCAGGGCTTGCGCAGACGGCGATTACTGACGGATCATTCGTCGCAAATGCCGTGCAATCTCGCCTTGCGAATAAAGAATTGAAAAAATATGTTCCTCAGCCGATTGCCTACAACATTGGCGTCGGTCCAAGATGGTCGGTATTCGTTATGGGGACGTTTGAATTCTTCGGAATCCTTGCCTATGCGATGCGGTCGCTGATCGATACTCGGTTTTTCTTGTCGATTTTGCCGGTCGGGGAGGTTTGGAAATTGTATTTCAAAAAATAAAGCATGGATTATAAGCCCGTTGAAGACCGGGCTTTCTCTATTGACAAAATTTCACGAATGGACTATAATGTTCTTGAGAATTTTTATTTTAAAAACTAATAATCTGAAATGGAATCAACAGCACTAATCCCGTTTAAGGTTCAAAAGGGAATCTTGGAGAAAACATCAGAGATCGTAAAAGGCTTTTATCCAAAAGCTTCGATTGAGATGAAGAATCCCGAAAAAAACCAATTGGCCCACCTTCTTATCACTATGCCGAATGCGGCTGAAACCGATAAGCTTCGTTCGCATTTGGCGACCATTGCCGGCAGTCCCGCAAAGGATTCGCCGAAAATCATAGTCACTAAAGAAGACGGATCACAGATCGTGCGCGTCGATCTGGATATTGAGAAAATCAACGCAGCAAGAAGTGTTTTGGATAGAACTAAACCTGAACAAGATGCGACTCCGGATATTCTTCACGAAACCGAGAGTCCAAAAAAAGAAGAAAAGAAACCAATTTCAAAAACCAAACCAACCACTAAACCAGAAAGTATGGAACAGAACAAAAAAGACATCGACGCGCTGAAAACCCTCTTGAACGAAAACAAGATCAAGACGGGCACTCTCCACAGGAATGCAGGCAAACCGTTCCAATACATCGTGATATCAGACGCCAAGGACCGCTCTAAGGCCCTTGAAATTGCAAATGGTGCTGGGTTTGAAGCAGAAGGTGTGGGAGATTCCCGCATCAAGATCAAGAATCCCGCGGCCAAGAAAAATCCTGCGAAGAAGGCGGCTTCAAAGAAGGCTATTGTAAAAGGAGCAGCCCAGTTCAAGGGTAAAGATAAGCCGGATAAAAAACGCACCGCGGCGTACATCGAACTCAAATCAATCGTATGCCTGCTCATGGGCCTCAATGTTCAGAATGTTGAAAAGGTAATCGAGCAATATATGAAAAAACTCGAATCCGGTTCCAAGCTCTCATTCGCCAAGAAGATCGCAACGATCGCGGGTCTGGCAGTCGATGTGAAGGCAAGCAAGATGGACCTTTCAACAATCAGCGAAGGCGTACTCAAAAAAGAGCTCGCAAGGCGTTGGAAGAAGTAAAGAAAAAGCAGCAATGCAAAACAGCGATTTCGGTCGCTGTTTTTTAATATGCTTATTTTTTTGATTCTTGAATTTTTTCGAGCACCTTCGGAATTTTCTTGAAATCCATCATGAGCGTTTCGCGCATTCCGCCGTTATAGAGCGCCGCGGCCGGATGGTACAGTGGGAAGAACCATTCGGTCGGAAAATTCGGAATCTTGCGGTGAACGAGCTTTCCGTGGGCTTCGGAAATTTTGAGTTCAGGCAGGAAATGAGTCATCGAATGCCGTCCGAGAAAAATGATGACGTCCGGCTTGATGAAACCCAGTTCTTCGTGCAGCCATGCCGCGCATTCCTTCTTTTCGTGCTCCTCGGGATCGCGATTGTTCGGCGGGCGGTACTTTACGATGTTGGTGATGTAAATGTCTTCTCGTTTCATTCCGATCGATGCGAGCATCTCGGCGAGGAATTTTCCTGCGGCGCCGACGAACGGCACGCCCGTCTCGTCCTCTTTTTTGCCGGGAGCTTCGCCGATGAACACGATCTTCGTATCGGGATTTCCGTCGCCGAAAACAGGGCGCGTGGCCGTTTCTTTCAGCTTGCATTCGCACTCGGCGTTGCATTTTTCATGGAGTTGTAATAATTGTTCCGATCGTGTCATAGTTGCATTTTCTTCCAAAAAAGATATTATGTCAAATAAAAAACAATGGGACTTTCAATCATGTTTTTCGTTCTTTCTGGCTGTCTTCTCTTTATAGCATTGATACTATCGGGCCGCGACGCGTTCCGTTTCTATGCGCTTCAAAAAAGGGAAAAAATTGCCAAATCATGTTGGCTTTGCCACGTAAGGCCCGAAGTCGTTCATATTCAAAAGGCTGCATCTTGGATCGATCAGGATTATGATGAACTCGAGGACTGGGAGTGGGATATTTTTACTTTTGACCAGAATCACGCAGAACTTTACCGCGCGTGGTGCAAGGCCAAATTGGAACTGTGCGAGTTTGACCGATCAATGGTTCGTTTCCACGAATTAGAACTTGTCGAGATGCTCGCGCGGGCACCGGAAGAATTTGAAAGCAGACTTATTAACCTCTTGTATCAATGACAAGAGGTTTTTCTTTTGCATCATATTGTGCTATGTTCTTACAAATCTTCAATTAATTAAATAGAAAAAATATGAACAAAACCAATGCATTCCTTGCCGCCGCGCAGGCCGCAGTTGTTGCCAATACCACGCAGTCCTTTTACGAGTGCGCAAACCTTCTTCCTGAAGAGTCCCACGGAGGATTCCTGCTAAAAATTGATGATGAAAATTCCAACGAAACGCGCAGTGCGGGGATCGACATCCATCGCTGCCTTGAGACGGAAAACGGATTGTTTGCCCTAGGCAAGAAGACAGGTAGGCTTTCCGGCTATCTGGACGGTAAGCAGTTTCGCGAGATCGTTTTCTTCTTCCAAAAAGGCGAGAATCCCGCCACGCTCCAATCAGAGGAGAAGTACAAGAAGGCGCCTGAACTTCTTGTTGAGCTGCTTAGTCAAAGAGTCGTTCTCATCCTGGATGTTCACCTGAAAGTCCATGAAGGCGCGTCGCTCAAGGAACTTATCTTTCATGCAGCCTAAGTACTAGCTTTGTAATCTCGTTCAAACCGGCTTCCGTGCCGGTTTTTCTTTTGCAGGAATTCATGCTATATTTTTCGCCTATGTTTCAGAAATTTATTCTCAAAAAACTCCTCGGTTCCAAGCTAAAGGCCGCAGGCATGAACGAAGAGCAGATCGAACAGCTTTTGGAAGTCATCTCGAAAAATCCTGACTTCTTCAAGAAGATCCAGGACCAGGTTGAAGCCAAGAAAAAACAGGGAATTCCCGAGCAGGCAGCCGTCATGACCGTCATGCGCGAGCATCAGGCGGAGCTTCAGAAGATCATGGGAGGGGTTCAGAAATAATTGATTAGTGAGAAAGATAAAAAACAACCTCGGGTTGTTTTTTATCTTCATTGACATATCTTCATTTATTATCTATAGTTCTCATGAACAATTAAATTTAATATATTATGAATTTAACACTAACTATCAGGGAATTAGTAATAGCAGAAGTACAACGACAAGGGTACGTATTTGAAGATGTTGAAGAAACTATTCCAACTGAAATATATGCTGAGGTTACATTACCAGAGCATCCTCTTGTTGTCAGTAATCAGCTATTGAAACTCTGTTTTAATCCATGTGGAAATATAGTAGTTGCATATCGTCCTGACTTGGAACTCATGAAGCAGGCTTGCCGCGATTCATTTGCTGAACTTTCTACATTAGAGCAATGGATTTTATCCATTCATATGGGAATAAGTATTAACTTTCCTAAAAACCCGAAACGGTTAGCTGAGGTTTTTAATGGATCTCTTCCTACAAGAGAAGAACTCGATGCAGTAGACAAAAGAAAAAAGAAGACTTTGAAAGGGAAATCTCCAAGCGCTGCTACATTGTTGGTGGCCATGAAAAAAATAAGGAAATTATTTGCCGAAAAGTACAGGTCGACTGCTTGTGATATGACTGACGAAGAGTTGGTTAATATCACTATTTCGCAACTTGCCATCGTAAGCAATGCTTTAAAGAACAATAGTCTCTTCTACAGAACGGAAGTCTTCCCATGGACCAGATATTTTAGAAGCAATCCTCATCTAACGTTAGATGTTCGCGCAAAAGAAATGAGGCATTATCTCGGTAGATGAATATTTTTATTCCCCCTTATTTAGGGGGAATTTTCTTGAAATTTTATCGAAAAAGTTGTATAGTGCGGCGCATATGTCACTCTCCATCGGAATCGTAGGTCTTCCAAACGTCGGCAAGTCAACTCTGTTTAATGCATTGACGAGAAAAGGCGTTCCTGCTGAAAATTATCCATTCTGCACCATTGATCCAAGCGTCGGCATCGTTGCCGTTCCTGATGATCGCCTCTATAAATTGGCTGAATTTTCGAAGACCCAAAAAACGATTCCTGCAGCCGTTGAATTCGTGGACATTGCAGGACTTGTCGCAGGAGCATCCAAAGGCGAAGGCCTTGGAAACAAGTTCCTGTCCCATATCCGCGAAACTGATGCCATCTTGGAAATGGTTCGCATTTTCGCCGTCTCTGACGGGAAGGAATCGATCAACCATGTCTATGGCGAAATTGATCCGCTTCGCGATATCAAGGTCATCAATATGGAACTCATTCTCGCTGACATGGAAACACTCGAGAAGCGCATCGGCAATTTGCAGAAAGGCGTTAAGTCCGGCGACAAGGCTTCGCTCGTCGAGGATTCAGCATGCCGGAAAATGTTGGCAGCGCTCGAGGCTGAAAAAATGGCGAACACGGTAACGCTTTCAGATGAAGAATCCAAAGCCGCAAAGCTCCTGAGCTTGCTGACGATGAAAAAATTCATCTACGGACTTAACAAGCGATCAGGCGGAAAAAATCTCGATGAAACGGACCCTCAAGAATTCAAGCGGATCACGAATGAGATTGAATCGTACGGATCCGAGTGGGTTGTTATTGATGCAAAAACAGAACATGAGCTTTCAGATTTCGAGGGAGAAGAGCGCGCGATGATGCGAACTGAAATCGGACAGACTGACGACGGAATCGATACGCTGATCAAGAAATCATACAAGCTTCTCGGGCTTGCGACGTATTTCACGACAGGCGAGAAAGAAACGCGCGCATGGACGATTATTGCAGGTTCAACCGCACCGGTGGCCGCCGCCGCCATTCATACAGATTTTCAGCAGAAATTCATCCGCGCGGAAGTCGTGTTTTGGAGCGACCTCATTGAATCCGGATCATATGCCAATGCGAAGGCAAAGGGGTTAGTAAAGACGGAAGGGAAGGAATACATCGTCAAAGACGGAGATACGATCGAGTTTAAAATCTAGCCGGAAGGCTGGATTTTTTCCTGATAAATTCATTATATTGACTTTACTTTTAATTTATATTACAATTTGACAAACAAAAATGTACTATGAATAATCAATACTTTATCGCCCCGATCGGCCATGAAATTATTGTGTCTGATAACGGCAATCCTCTGAAAAAAGGATCATTCGGAATTTTTGAAAAAGTTGGAAACATCATTTATCACGTATCTGAAAAAGGAGTTCGAAAAGGCGATTCCAAGATCTCCATTCCTCTGATAGGGGATCGGAATTCTCTGGAAGAAACTCTGAAAAGAGTTTCCAGCCAAAGCATGTCGGTGACCCCTTTTCATTCAAGGTTCAATCGCGAGACTGTGTATTACCATGCAAAGATCGGGCTTGTTACGCGAATAGCGGCTTGATTTTCTAAACCCGCCTTATTTTAAAAGGCGGTTTTTCTATTGACATTATGACTGATATGTGATAATATAGTTCCAAAGACTTAAATTCACTCTAAACAATAAAAAACGCGATATCATGAAAGAACACAAGAAAAAGAAACTCACCGGCCTGGAACTATGGCTGGAAGACCAAAGAGGAAAGTTTCCCCTGGCCGTTCCGCACTTCATTAACGAACTTTTAAGCAAAAACTTCGAAACCCTCGGCCATGCATTGGCAAGAAAAGATGAAAGCGCCGAATTCCTCGCTGAATTTTTCCACAAGAATTTCGTCATGCTCGAACAGGAGGACATTAAAAAAATGTCTGCCGATCAAATTAAGAAAGAGCTCGAACTCGCTTTCAAATTTTCAAACGCGCACCTGCAGGTTGTCGCGAACAAAGCTTTGTCAACCGAAGCGCACGTAGAAAAGAAAGAAGACTCGCAGGAAATTTATCTGAAACGCGATGAAAGTCGCATCGATGAGGGTTTCTATCAAGAGATACTTCAAAAGGCCGGACTCGGGCCTTTCGATCCGAAGCCGCTTGATATCGTCCGCCACGAACCGCCTCCGTACTACTACATCAACAGAGGTATTAAGAAAGAAGCAGCCTGAAGAAATTCAACTCTGCAAAATCCCGTCTAAAAAGGCGGGATTTTTTATTTTATAAAATATTCACTTTCAAAAAATGATATGATTTCCCTATGAAGAAATTTTTTATTCCGGTCGGCGCACTTGTCATCTTGGTAATTGCATTTGTACTGTATTTCGGCCGTGCGCCGTTCCGCATTATTCCCGCAGACGGAATTGTCTCGCCATCGTCTGGAACAGTCATAGCCGTTTATCCTGCAGAAACGCCCGATATTATTTTTGCCAAGAAAGGCGTCGAGAATCTCGTTGTCGTTCCGGAAATTCCGGGTCCGGTGACGGTCGTCTTGATTGAGCTCACGCCTGCCGATGTTCATGTTCAGCGGGCGCCGATCTCTGGGGCGATTGTTCGAATGGATCACTATGACGGCGATCACAAGAACGCGCTCGGCAGGCAGAAGCTCACGCTTGCTTCGGGCAACGAAAAAGTGGTGAGCGTATTTAAAAATGACCAAGATGTCATCGGCGTTGTCCAGGTTGCAGGCCGCGCTGCGCGTCGCATTCGAAACAGCGCGCATGTCGGCGATTCCATCCTAAAAGGCGCGATGTACGGCAGGATCATCCTCGGTTCGCAGACAGTTGTCATTCTGCCGCAGTCCAAGGGCGTTCTTGTTCATGTTGGCGACAAGGTGGTGGACGGGGAGACAGTTATTGCAAAGTAAGGGGTTTTATGGTATAAAATTTCAAATAAAACAATAACAAATGAATAGCAAAAATATTGAAAAGCATCAAAAAACGCTCGCTGATTTTAGCAAGTCGTTCTTCGAAGTTGCTTGCGAGCAGCTGCCGGAGGAATTAAGAACAAGATATGCTGATTTGATTATGACAAGGTCTCAGAAAATCTTTTCAGCTCTATTATTTTTCTATCTTTCAAAAGTGAGATTCGGAGGAAATACTATTTTGGAAGAAATAAAAGGCGAAGTTAAATGGTATTCTTACAAATTAAAAGGCAAGGCCCGGTTACATCTCACGTTGTGGAACTTTGGAACGGAGAAAACCCCTCGTTGGATTTTCAGAGTCAATCCTGAAGATTCGGACATGCCTACGATTCTTAGGATTGAAAATGAAGACGATACTTGTTCTGTTGAATTCAAAGAACCTCGTTCTGTAGATCAGATACAAAGAAAAGTTTTTTATCTCAATAACAAGCAAGATTTCTGTAATTTTGAGATAGTAAGCGAAATAACAGGACTTCTGGTCAAGCTCAAGTACGAAAGCGTGCTTTACGTCGAACCAAATCCTGTGCATATTGACGATGCGCCAAAACTTTAAGCTTTCATGCAAAAGCACGATCATCTGATCGTGCTTTTTTCTTGTATTACTTTTTCCTCTTCTTGTCAGCATTCGCCATCGCCATCATTGCTATAACTTCTTCCATCGTAATCGTATTCGGATCGGTATTATCTGGCAGATAGATTCGCTGCAATCCCTGACGCATGAACATCCCGGATTTTGATTTCAAGATCTGAATCTCCTTGTTGGTCTTGGGATGCTTGCCGACCGTCCTGACCAGCTCAACGCCTTTTGGTAGCAGCTTAGGCTCGTTTAAAATATGAATTGCCTGGTCAAACGTAATCGTGTACGGATCAAGTTTGCTTGATTTCTTGATCGAGCGGAACTCGCGGCCGACGCCGACGTACGGACCGAAGCGTCCGATGTTTGCAATCACCGGCTCGCCGGTCTTAGGATCAATACCGAGTTCCCGTGGCAGCTCGAGGAGTTTCAATGCAAGTTCGAGCGTTACGTTTTCGGGCTTTACTCCAACGGGCAATGATGCGCGGCGAGGAGGTTTTGCCTCTTTGATTTCTGTAACCGTTTCTGCAGGAACTTCCTCGCTTTCCGTTTTCTTGGCAACTTTTTTCTTGCTAACTCTTTTTTTCTTAACTTTCGGAAGTTTTTCCGGCGTTTCGCCAAGCTGCACGTAAGGTCCAAATCGCCCTGTCAGCAAGTAAACATTGAGTCCCGTTTTTATATCAACGCCGATCGGCTTTTCATGGCCGATTTCAGTTCCGTCCATCATGAGCGCTCCGGTACAATCAGGGAAGCGCGCGCATGACAGGAATTTTCCATTCTTGCCGAGCTTGACGACCATCGGGCTGCCGCAGGTCGGGCACACAATGCCGGCAGGCGCATCGCCGAGCGTGGTGAGCTTGGGAATATTTTCCTTGGACTCAACGTCCTTCTCGAATGGTCCATAGAAATCTTTCAAGAGTTTCAAGTAGGTCAAATTTCCATCTGCAACCTGGTCGAGTTTGTCTTCCATGTCAGCCGTGAACGTGTCCGAGATGTAATTCTCGAAATTATTCTCGAGGAATGTCGAGACAACATCGCCCGTATCGGTCGGAAACAAGGTACGCCCTTCTTTTTTGACATAGCCACGGTCTTCGATGGTACGCATGATCGATGCGTAGGTCGATGGTCGTCCGATTCCTCGAGCCTCAAGCTCTTTGACAAGTCCGGCTTCCGTATAGCGAGAAGGCGGCTGGGTTTGCTTTGCAATGGCTTCGAGCGTTTTTACTTTCAATTCTTCGCCAACGGCAAGTTTCGGAAGCTCGACGTCTTCGCCTCGCGCGCCGGTATCGACTGCCAGCCATCCTGGCGACAGCAGTCGCGAACCGTTTGCGGTAAAATCCGGAATCTCTTTTGAATCTTTAACATTGGCAACTATTTTTGTTTTCAAAAGCTTTGCGTCTGCCATTTGCGATGATACCGCTCGCTGCCAGATCAGTTTATAGAGCGAAACTTGTTCGTCGGTTGCGCCTTCGCGTGCATGTTCAAAATGCGTCGGGCGAATCGCCTCGTGGGCTTCCTGGGCATTCTTGGACTTGGTTGCGTATGTGCGAGCTTCCGCATTTTCCTTGCCGTATTTCTTCTCGACAAGGGACAAGATCTGCGCCTGCGCCTGTTTCGACAAACTCGTCGAATCTGTTCGCATGTAGGTGATGTGCCCGGCTTCGTACAATCGCTGCGCGACCTGCATGGTGCGCGATGGCGAAAATCCAAGGCGCGTAGATGCCGTTTGCTGGATTGTCGAAGTTGTAAACGGTGCTCGAGGAGAACGCTTTTGCTCTGATTCTTTCACATCGGTGACGAACCACTGCTCTTTATTTCCAATTTCAAGAATCCGATCCACGACTTTCTTGTCGCGCGGTTCCTCCACGCATGTCAGTTTGATTTCTTCTTTGCTCGCGGCAAATAATCCTTCGATAACCCAATAGTCTTCCGGCTTGAACGCGCGGATCTCGCGCTCTTTTTCCATGAGAATGCGCAAGGCGGGGGACTGAACGCGCCCGGCTGAAAGTCCGTAGCGGACTTTTTTCCAAATCAATCCTGACAAGTCGTATCCGACAAGCCGGTCGAGCACGCGGCGGGCTTCTTGCGCCTCAACCAGTTTCTCGTCGATGTCGCGAGGATGCTTTAAAGCTTCCGTCACGGCTTCCTTGGTGATTTCATGGAACGTTGCGCGCTTGATGGGAGCTTTGATTCCTTTCAAGACTTCTTTCAAATGCCAAGAAATCGCCTCGCCTTCGCGGTCGGGGTCGGTTGCGAGGATCACTTCGTCTGCCTTGTTTGCAAGCGCCTGAAGTTCGGAAATGACGCGCCCTTTGCCGGGAGAAATTTCGTAGTGGGGAATGAATCCGGCCGGAATGTCGATCGCGTCCTTGTTGGATTTCGGCAAGTCGCGGATGTGTCCGATCGATGCGCGTACCGTGTATTTTCCGTCGAGATACTTTTCAATTGTTTTCGCTTTTGACGGCGACTCGACGATTAATAATTTCATAAGTTGTCTATTCATAACATATATATAATGTGCATGGCAAATTTAAAAAAATTTCAGAACAAGCAAACCTCTCCCCAGCCCTCCCCTGCAAGGGGAGGGAAGCGAACATGTACTATGTTTCAAAATCAATTCTCAAGAGATCGTCGAGTTTGTTTTCTTTTCGTAATTCTTTATTTATGGAATCTTTTACTTTATCGATATTATGATCTATTTCACGATTCCAAAATCGCAACGTTCGTATGCCGATGCTTTTAAAATAATTTTCCCGCTCCAAATCATATTCTTTATGTTCCAGGTGTTGTATTCCGTCTACTTCGATGACAAGTTGCTTTTCTCGGCAATAAAAATCTGCAATATATGGACCAATGCTTACTTGTCTTCTCCATTTTAAAACATTTCTGTGGGCTCGAAGAAAATCCCAGATTTTAGTTTCTTGGTGGGTTTGATTTTTTCGCAAAAGTCGACGTTTTTCTTTTTGAGAAATATTATTAACGATAATCATAATTTTCAAGTGGTGCAGGCGCCCTCCCCTTGCAGGGGAGGGCTGGGGAGAGGTTTGTTCTGATTTTCGAAAGAAGGTGGAAGAGGTTATGCCCTTCTAACTTCTCCTCCGTTTTCCTTAATCAATCCTTTGATTTCCATTTGCATCAACAACACATTTGCTTTGTGCGTTGGAATATCCATTTCGCGGATCAGGTCGCCGTGGCGTTTTGGCGAGGCGAGCAGTCGAAGAACGAAAGCCTCTTCTTCGGTGCATTGCGAAAACAAATCCATCGGCGCAGTTTCAGTTACTGCGAATCCGAGAGCTTCTAAAATCTCTTGGGGCGATGTGACGGGGATTGCACCCATTCGGATAAGTTCGTTCGGAGCCTCGGACATTTCGCTGAAAATGGAACCTGGGACGGCGAGCACGTCTCGATTGTATTCGGTTGCGAGCTTTGTCGTGATCCTCGATCCTGACTTGTGCGTCGCCTCGACAATCAGCGTTGCGCGCGAAATGCCGGCCATCAAGCGGTTTCGTTCGGGAAACGTCCATGTTTGTCCGGCTGTATGTTCCGGATATTCGGAAACGAGGCATCCGCCTTGTTCCAAAATTCTTTTGCCGAGATCAAAGTGCGCCTTCGGATACAAAGCGTTTTTGCCGAGTCCTGATCCCGGGATTCCCATCGTGAGAAGTCCCGCATCAAGAGCTGATTCGTGCGCGATCGCATCGATGCCGAATGCGAGACCCGATACGATGACGATCGGATATCCTTTCAAACCTTTGATGAGATGCTCGCATGCATTCTTGCCGTAGATGGAATGATTTCGCGATCCTACCACGGTCAAGAAAACAAGATGCTGGTCAATGGGAAAATTTCCACGCACGAAAAGCTGTTTAGGAGGATTTGGAATTTCGCCGAAATAACTGTCGAGAATGCTTTGATCAAGTTTTGAAATCGGAAAGTCTTCCATAGAAATAACTTGAAATAAATT
>JAQBQS010000016.1 GCA_028286885.1 Patescibacteria group bacterium | reverse complement strand
TATATCCAGAGTATAGGATTGGTCAAAAGAGACAAGATCGCTTGCATTAGCAAGTAATTTTGTCTCTGGTGACCAACACGAGATGCGACTTAGGCCCCGGTAATGGATCTCACGACCCCGACCTTGTTTTTAGGAATGACCAGGAATTTGTGTTTCTTGGTCGAGTAAATAAAAGGCGTCAGTCTGTGAAGCCCGGGTCCGAGGACGCGAGCCTGCATGCCGACTTCGTTTTTCAGCGCTACGGTGCGCCCGTCGGGCATATGGTCGCCGAAGTACTTCCGCTCGAGCGTGATGATCTCATCGCCGCTGGCGTAGACAAAGGAGCTTTTAAGGACGTACAGGACAAACAGAATAAGTATCCCTATGGGCACGATTATTCCGAGAGAGGCGACTGGAAAATGAAAACTTGCTAGAAACATTTTTTATTTTTTTCGTTGTGGGATGGTGATCGCGCCCGGCGCGATCGTCCGGATCTTTTTAAGAGGATCATCTCTGCTTGCTGAGTCACAGACGCCGACATATGTCGGGGGCAAGCGCGTCCGAGGTTCCAAAGCCTATCGGCGAAGGTTCCTTTGTTATGAAAGAATTTGATTTAACTTAACATATATACCTTTAGAAGTCAAGTCTCTTTCTCGAAAGGCCCTCCGACAGCTTTTTAATCCGATTGTTCTGGTTTCAGGCTCATTTTGCAAAACACTCAAACACTTGACTTTTATTCAATATAATGCTATTATAATAAGGAAACTTGTAAATAAAATAAATCACCAAAAATAACCAAAACATGAAAAAGAAACCCGTATTACTGGCCTTGCTCCTCATTTCCCTTTCATTTTGCGCACAGGCGCAAAGCAACTGGAACAGAGAAATGATCGAATCCTGGAAATCGGACAATTCATCCGATTTGAAGGCTGAAACTGCTGAAAAGTTCTCTAAAGGCAAGTATGCCAAAAAGGCATCCATTCCGGATGAGTACGCCCGTGAGAAGATGATTTACGATGCCGGCCAGCACAATACTGCCGACATCAGGATGAAAATCTACGGACTCGACGCACATCTCCCAAACATGAGTGATGAGCTCGATTCAATGTATCCTACGTGCCGCACGCAGTACGACAGTATTGCCGAGGAACTCGGGATCAAGACCTATGTCTTTACAATGGAGCCGACTGACAGGATCACATTTGCCCACCTTCAAGCGAAGGACGGTCCGATGCCGAGCCTTGCGATCGAACGCTTCCACTGGTACAGCGTCAGAATCATGCGTGAAATTTATCTCTCTGAGAACATGCTCATCAGCCGCGACTTTAACGAAATGATCAACTTGTATAATTCACTCGACGATTCGATCAAACTGATCGCCATCGATAAGAATTATCCTGCATTTTGGGATCAGGTCCGCGACTGCTACAGCATGAAGTACAACGACAGCACATGCCTCTGCGCCAAACTCGAAGACCTCAAACTTCCCCAAATCCGCAACTGCGGCACGAACCACCTTGTTATCAATGAGGAATTCAAGGGAGCCGATGTCTTCTTGTCAATTTTGAAAAGGCTCAGAAACGGAGACATGTCCGCCATCAAAGAGGCAAAGGACCTGAAGCTCGATGTCTGGAGCGAGATCAACGACCCAACTACAGGAACGATCGTCAAGAAACTGATCTTTCTGCAGCTGAAGGTTATGGGACTTGCCCAAACTAATTCGAGAATGATCATCGATATCTCGAAAAAGTTCAAGGAAGCCGAGCGCAACAAACGCGATGGCTACTACACAAAAGCGGGCTTTACCGAGGCAAATGTTGCAGAACAGGAAGACCATTTCTCATGCCTTAACAACATGAAAAGTGCCGACCTGATATCGACAGCAAAAGCAGAGATAAAGATTCCGAAAACATCCGAGCAGAACGAGAAAATTGCTTCTGACCCTTATAGGCCAGATGACAAAAAATCATCCGCAACGCCTCCGAAGCCTTCAGGTAACGAATACAAATCTGCCAACAAACAGATTAAAGGACAAACTGAAGTTATCATCAGCAGAAAGCCTGCACCGGGCACGATGTCAACGCATGATTACATGAACTGGTACAGGGACACAATGCAGACAATCGTCGAGAAGGAACTCAAAAGGCTCCAGTCAGGCGCTTGTGCAAAAGTCGAGAACATTGCTGATACGGCAATTTCCATTACTATGAAGGATTGTGGCGAAAAGGCAGGAACGTTCGGAATCAAAAAAACTGAAACTGAACTCGGCTACCACTTCTTCATTTATGTAAGCAACGCCGCCGCAGAAATTCTGGCACTTAACAAGACCGGATTCGCCAAGAATCCGCGTCTCGCAGTCATAGCAACCGCTGACAAATTGGCTTACAAGGACAACTACGGCCTTGCCAAAAAGCGGGGTGAGTTCGTAAAGAACAGTATCGGCGACGAGATGAACGAACTGATCGGAGGAAACGATAAGATTACGATCATCCCCCTCATAAATCAGGACAACCGCATCGCGCAGCTTCTGATTACGATGACACCAACGACGAAATAAGAACTCCAAACTGCTTTCATTTCCATTGGAAAGAAAGCAGTTTTTTATTGCAAGAAAAAACCGGACTTGTTGAGAGTCCGGTTGTGAAGGCTTAGCCTTCGATAAGATGAGGAACGAAACATGAGGTGTTTCCGGTGATGGCCGAGGAATCCTCGCGGATGCCCATGCCTGCAGGTTCCTGTCCGATGATCCACGATCCGATGATGGGAGTCTTCCCGTCAACGGTCGGTATGTCAAACAGCTCTTGGCAGACAAACCCTTCGGCTCCGTAGTCGCCCGCCTTCTCGTCGAGGATGTTTCCGTCCCTGACAAGTTGGATGTTGGCGCCTTCGCGGGAAAGGATCGGCTTCTTGGCGTAGCTCGCAAGCGTGTTCTCTTTTTCAAAGTACGCTTCGAGGATGTACGGGCACTTGGGAAACAGCTTCCAGAGAATGGGAAGGATCGCCTTGTTTGAAAGAATCATCTTCCATGAGGGCTCGATCCAGAACATTCCTTCGTGCTGCATGATCTGGCTCGCGAAATCTTCGCGGACCATCCATTCCCAAGGATACAGCTTGAACATATTCGTGATCGGCTGATCATCCATATCCACAAACTGCCTGTTGTCGGGATCCCATCCGATGTCATCCATGAAGACGAGCTTCGTCTCGAGTCCGCCTTGGATCGCACAATCGCGGAGATATTCCACGGTCGTGAGATCTTCGAGCGACCCCTTGATGCACGCGAAGTGCAGGATGCCCGGCTTCAGGTAGCCTTTCAGATATTTCCAGTAATCGACCAGTTTCTCGTGTGCCGAGTTGAACTGGTCTTTGTCCTTGACAATATCCTGAAGCCAGTACCATTGGACGATAGCAGCCTCAAAAAGCGAAGTCGGCGTGTCTGCGTTGAATTCGAACATTTTGAGGTTCTTGCCATCATAACCGAAGTCAAACCGTCCGTAGATTGCCGGATGGTCGCCGTTCCATGACCTCTCGATCATGGGTATGGCGGCCTCGGGAATCGCGAACAGATGATACAGTTTGTTGTCGATGACGTGCTGAACGGCCTCGAGGCACATTCCCCAAAGGTCTTTCGTGGCGCGTTCGATGCGAAGAACTTCTTCCATCGAGAATTGGTAGTAGGCGGATTCGTTCCAGTAATTCGCATGGAAACCGAATCCGCGATCTTCGACCAGCTTCTGCCAGTCGGCGCGGGGTGTCGTCTGTATTCTTTTCATGAGGATACCGATATTCCGTGCGAACCCAATCCTCCGCGGACGATCGAGCTTTTAAATGGCGAGCTGCCGATATTGGCACGCTCGGAGATCGCCGACGAATAGTATCCGCCGTGATGATATCCTCCCCCATAGCATGCGCCGTAGGGACGGAATGCGTAATACCACATCCAGGGAAATCCTCCGCCGTGATGGCCCGTGTACTGGTAGCCTGCCGTCGAGTCCGATCTCATGTAGACATCGTTCCCTCCGTAGGACCATTCTTTGTTGTCGGTGTGCTTACTGCATGACGCCAGAAGCGCCGTAATAAGAACCAACTGAACTAACCTTGTTTTTTTCATGTTCAGAGTTATTTTACGGTGATGAAAATTTGATAGTTCTTCGGAACCGTTACAGTGGTATCGTTTCCGTTGTCGTCCTGCGCCTTGTCATTTGTCATGCCAAGAGAAGGAACCGTATCGAGGGACTGTACAGTCCTCCGTTCAATTCCTCCCGCGTAGAACTTCCTTTCGATGCACACGACATCCCTTTGGTTTGCGAGATGCTTGACGGAAACAGTCACTTCAACCGAGCCGTCCTTGTCGACTTCCTTGGTTTTATCTTCGTTTCCTGAACCGTCAGGGTCGCAGGAGCACAGCACAAGAGCGGCAAAAGCAGCCATAAGCCAGATTTTTTTCATGTTTTTGGTTTTAATTGAACAAATAATATCGGATAGAGTATAGCATATATATCTTTAAAAGTCAATAGAAAAATCCGCTCTTGCGAGCGGATGATAGTTACTTGATTTTCGTTGCAAAATATTTCACGGCGCAGACAAAGTCTTCGCGTCCGAGAATGGCTTGCATATCGATGCCATACTCTTCGGTAAAGTCCCTCATATGATCCCACATTGTAAATTCCATCTTTCGCAGCTTTTCAAGATCGAATCTTTCCTTCTTGGCATCATCGCATGCGATGAGCAGTTCGAAAATCGAGGTAAGAAGCCCGGAATGCACGCAGTCGTAAATGATCGGATAAAATTTTGTTGCACATTCCGAATGATCTTTCCACGCCGTCCATGAAAATATCAGTTTGAAAAGAACGGAATCGCAGTATTTAGTCCGGTCGCTGTAGTTATATTTGTTGTCTCGATGCTTGATTCCATGTGCATAATCTATGCCAACAACACGAACAAATTCCTTGAACATTTCGTTCTGTATTCTTGTAAAATCATTTACGAGCGATTCGAATTCCAGAGATTGGGCAACTGACAGCAATTCATTGAGAAGAACTATCTGCGGAGCCATTCTTCCCGTTGAATGCATTTCTCGTCCGTACGCTAAAAATCCTTTTTCAAAAATCATGACAAGCTCATCAGGAAATTGATGCAGCAGATTCGGGAATTTGAGAAGCGAATGCAAAAATCTGCCAAGCCCGTAAATGGTGTGATGATAAATCTGCCAATTACATTCTTCGAGAAGCTCGATCTGCCTCTGAAATCCTGCATCGAACGCATACCTGCGAACCTTGTCGAGCGTTGTGTGCTCGATGAGAGCTACCCACTGCTCCATATCAAAACTCTGCGTAATGGGATTTAAATGTTCAAGCGCCGTTTCCTTGTTCCAAGCCATCGGAAACAGCATGCGCTGATACATTTCGCATGCCAGTACGAACCGCGTACCGCCGTCATGATGGATGCTCATGGTATCGCTTTGGGTGCTTCTGTTAATCATGTGCGCCATCGATTTTCTGATCGAAGCCCAATCGGGTTTTTTGATTTCTATATCTTGTTCTTCCATAATAGTTATTTAATTTTTATGAAGGTAATTTTTATAACCTTACGCTTTTTTGGGATTTAAGCAAGAAAAAGCCTCCTATGTGCATAGAAGGCTTTAATAAAAAGATATTACACCGGAGTGTGGCAATTGGCACAACATCTGACCCCGCCAATGATGGTGGTCGTTGCGCTGCGACAACCACAGCTTGACCCTTCGAATTCCTGCGCGATTCCCGAAGGGATCCTGAACGTTAAGTTTTTGATATTCATGTTGTTTGTTTTGTTGCAGTCTACTTGGAAATGGGAAAATGTCAAGAAAACAAAAAATCCCTTGCGGGATTCTTGTAAGTCGATTACGACTGGTTTCGCTTGCCCTTTCGTCGTGTGACGATTGAGTAGTTTGAGTATTTCTTCGGCGTTCGCGTTCGAACTCCGTAAGCCTGCTTTCCGTGTCGCGTCTTCGGTCCACGTCGCAGACCAATTCCCTGTCGTCCTTCTCCACCTCCGTGCGGGTGGTCTACTGGGTTCATCGCTGAACCTCGGACCGTAGGGCGAATTCCCAACCATCGTGACTTTCCGGCCTTGCCGCGGTTTGCGAGCTGGTATTCAGGGTTTGAAACTGATCCGACTGATGCGTAGCATGTGTCGATAACTGTTCGAACCTCCGTCGAAGGAAGGCGGAGCTGTACGCGTCCGTTGTCATGCGCCGCAACCTGGGCGAACGTTCCTGCCGAACGAACGAGCTTTGCTCCTCCGTCAGGCTTGAGTTCGATGTTGTAGACGAATGTTCCAACCGGAATGCTTCGCAAAGGAAGTCGGTTTCCGGGCTTCATCGGCGCGTCAGCGGCCGTGATGATCACGTCGCCGACCTTCACGTTCTGAGGAACGAGAATGTAACGCCTTTCTCCGTCATTGTAAACGACGAGTGCGATGAACGCTGTTCGGTTTGGATCATACTCGACTGTTTCAACCTTTGCAGGAATGTTTTTCTTGTCGAATTTGAAGTCCACCATTCGGTAGAGGTTTTTGTTTCCTCCTCCCTGGTGAGGGACGGTTACGATTCCTCGGTTGTTTCGTCCGGCCTGTTTTGACCGTCCGAAGGTGAGAGGCTTGTAAGGTTCGTTCGTTGTAAGAACGCCCTTGTACGTCACGACCGACATCATTCGGCGCGACTTACTTGTTGGCTTGTATGTTTTCATGAATGTTGCAGTGCGAATAAGGCTTTCTCGCAGAGAATTAAATAATAAAACAGTGCCTTGCTGTTTAAACGTCTTAGGGCGTATGAAAATACAATCCAGATAGACTGGGATACCTTATCAGATTTTGGGCGTTTGGTCAAGAATGCCTTTAGAAAAGGTATTTCTTTATTGTTTCAAAAAAAGGCTGTGCATAAACTCTAATAAACCCTCTTGCAAAAAAATCTCTGTGGATATGCCTTGAAAAATCATTAAAAATAAGGCTCCTATTTTCCCCTGTTTTACAGGGGAATTTTTTTGTTATGAAATTCAAATTTGTCAAGGAAAAAATTCTAAATACCTTGAAAAAATGGTATAATTAAAAGGTCTTTAGAGGGACAGGACTCTTAGGACAATTAAAACCTGTCAACAATTCAGGTTGAGCCAAAACAAAAACCGCCATTTCTGGAGGAGTTTGCGACACCCTTAGAATACTACACCCTCTAAGGAAAACAAAGCCGGAAATTAAGTTCTTGGGGAAAGTTCGACTTTTAAACTTATGGCAAACACGCGCCACGTTACATGCATTACTAAGGGGAACGGAGATCACTATGAACCGCATACGGCAATTTCAAATCTCGGATATAGAAACGAATTCGGAAATTACTATACGACCCGCCTTGAAATGTATACTTTTTTGAAAAATGGAGGATCGGCATATGTAAAGGACAAATTTGGTAATACGGCATATCTCACTACAGGGGTAAGCTCCGCTGGAAATCCTTATGTTCGAACTTATTCTGATGGAAAACTGACGGATAATCTTCTCGCGTTACAGGAGTGCGTTGCCTAAGAAGCTCAACAAAAAATCTCATTGTGAGATTTTTTATTTTATCAAGAAAACCCCTTGCGGGGTCTTAGAGATTTACTGTTGGAATTGAGGCCTGATTCGCAACGGTTTTTACATAATCGGCAGCAGCGCCGGGAGTGTAATTATCATCTTTGACGATCTCGCCATCCTTGTTCACAACCATTACCTGATGGAACTTCTGGCTCTTGAGAACATCCTGGCCGACCTCGCCGTCACTGAAAAGCGTTGCGATGCCTGTTGCCTTGTCTACCTCGACATGCGTTACGCGCGTAACAAAGCTGTTATCAGGACCTCTCAAATTCAACGTTACATCAACAATAACATTGCTTGAATCTTCTGTGATGGTGGTCAATTGATCTTCGTGCGCAAGCATAACGTCTCCTTCTTGCGAAAGAACTGTCTGACCGTGATCAAAGTTGAGTCTGTCCTCGATTTTTCTGAGATCCTCCATCGGAACTTTTTCAACGTCGAGATTCTCGATGTGATTCTTGAGATCCTCTGCCGATGCGCGTTCCTTGCTGCCCGTACATGACGCAAGAAGCGCCGTGCAGACGACAAGGGCCGCAATAACAAAAGCATCTTTGGCTTTTCTCATAATATCCGGCGATGATTCCTTCCTAGGCGTTATATTTTCAATCATAGGTACTTAGTATCGCACACGCCAAGAAAACGGCAACCGGCGGATTCTTGACTCAAAAAGATAAATTTGATAGGATCTTCTTCTGTCCTTTTAACAAATTCATAAACCAAAACAAACCAACATGAGAAAAACAACAACTCAACGGTCCAAGACAGCCCTATTCCTGATCCTCTTCGCCATGGTCACCATGACAGCAAGCGCAGCCGGACCGAAACCCGAAACACCGAGCGATCCTGTGCTGACGGAAGCAATAGCTCCAGTCATGTCGATCGCGGCAAATGTGCCCGAAACGCCTGTAGCTGTAGTAGAGGCTCCGGCAACTGCCGAACCGGTAGCACCGCCTGCTTGCTTAGACTACCCCTTCTGGTGGCTGGACAGCAAGTCTGTTCCGATCCCCAACAAAACGGTCAAACTGCTGGCAGCCGACGGCGGCGTCATCCAAACGACCGGGACTGACGCGAACGGAAAAGCGACGTTCTGCCTTACTTCGTGTTCCACGACCTACAGCGTGAAAATCTTCGTCGGTACCGGATTTAGCACCCCCATAACGTGTACGCCGGCAGAAACCGGGCAGCACATAACGCTCTCGGGCTTTACCAATCCGTAAAAAATAATGTGTCTTGTGTTTCCTCAAGGCGAACTTCGGTTCGCCTTTTTTATTTTCCAATTTTCCCAAACAAAAAACTCCCGAACGGAAGTTTTTTGCAGTTAGTTCAGGTCGATCGTATCTCCCTTTTTCAAGGTGACATACGCCTTCTTGAAGCCTTTCTTTACACCTGGCTTGCCTCGGAACATTTTTGCCCGTGGCTTGCTGATGACGATGTTGACTGCAATCGGCATAACCTTGTACGCATCCTTGATCGCTTTCTTGATTTCGATCTTGTTAGCGTCGAGGGTTACGTTGAATACGTAAACATTTTTCTCTGTCGCGTACGCAGCCTTTTCAGTTACGCGCGGACCGAGGATTTTTGTTGACTTTACGACAGGCGTTGCCGCCTTGTCATCTG
This sequence comes from Patescibacteria group bacterium, assembly GCA_028286885.1. Taxonomy (GTDB): domain Bacteria; phylum Patescibacteriota; class Minisyncoccia; order Phycocordibacterales; family UBA1006; genus CAIXMG01. The sequence goes on along the minus strand of JAQBQS010000016.1, from coordinate 131,328 downwards.
TCTTCTTGATCGTTTTTGTTGCCATATAATTTAAGCTTTCTTAGCTGTCTTTTTGGCTGCGACCTTCTTCGGAGCTTTTGCCTTTGCAGGTGCTTTTTCCTTTGCAGGCTTGGCAGCCTTTGGAGCTGACGTTACCGTTTTGTTCATGCGTCCAGCCAAGGTTGCAGATGCTTCCTCGGGGTTGGCAACGATGATGTATCGATAATTCATAACATCCATCGGGTTCAAGTTTCGAACATCCTCAAGCGTTGCGTGAGAAATGTTTCGGAACGATTTTGCGACAGCCTCTGTTTTGCCGGGAACGACAACAAAGATGTTGTTGTGCTTCTTGGTGTTCAATGTTTCAAATCCTGCGATTTTCGCAAATGAGTCAAGTGCGTTTTGCGCTGTCTTTGTCTTGATTGAATCAAACGAAAGTGTATCTACGAAGATAACCTGATTGTCCCGCAATTTCTGTGAGAGAGCAACGTAGAGGGCTTTCGCCTTCATCTTCTTGTTGATTTTCTTGTCGTAATTTTTCTCAGAGAGTGGTCCGTGAGTTGTACCTCCACCGATCCAGATTGGCGAGCGGTTCGAACCGTGTCGGGCTCGTCCTGTTCCCTTCTGGCGCCATGGCTTCTTGCCTCCTCCGGATACTTCACCTCGTCCTTTAGCATTCGCTGTTGAAGCGCGCGCGTTTGACTGCATTCCTGTAACAACCTGGTGAACCAGGTCGGCGTTCCAAGGAAGGTTCCAGATAGAAGATGGCAAGGATACTGATCCTGCTTCTTTACCTGAAATGTTATGCATTTTTGCTGAAATGTTTTCCATAGAATTAGCCGATGATTTCGAGGAGTGTTCCGTTTCGTCCCGGAACCGCGCCTTTGACCACCATTGTATTGGTTGCTGTGTCGACCGCGAGAACTTTTAGATTGCGAACCGTGATTCGGTCAGATCCCATTCGTCCTGCCATTCGGATACCTTTCGCTACGCGTCCTCCGGCTCGTCCTCCTGATCCGCCGATTGATCCGGCTTCTCGCTCAGAGTGCTTCTGACCGTGTGAGCGTGGACCTCCTGCGAAGTTGTGTCGCTTGACCACACCCTGGAATCCCTTGCCTTTTGAAAGGCCCGTGACTCGGATCGTGTCGTCAATGGCAAACACTGATGCGTCGAGCGATGCACCTACCGTGTAGTTTGCAAGCTCGTCTGCTGACACTCGAAATTCTCGAGTTGTCGCAAATCGCCCTTCTCCCCAAGCTCCCTTCTGGGCCTTGGCGATATTTTTTTCCTTTCGCGTTCCGAATCCGAGCTGGACTGACGAATAGCCGTCTTTGTCCGTCGATTTGACCTGCGTCACGACCGAAGGCGTAGCCTTGATGATCGTCGCAGCCTGCGCGCGGCCTTTCGAATCGAAAAACTGCGTCATGGTGATTTTCTCACCGAGAATGAATTTCATATGTCTTGTTCAGTGGTTGGCTCGGCTGTTTGAGGAGCGAACGGTTTTCACAAACCGTTCGCAATTCAAGGAGCCGTCTAGTTGTAATCTCTTACCGCCAACGTGAGCTACTTGATAAATTACATCATCTTCATGTCGACCTCGACTCCTGACGGAAGGTTCATTGTTCCCAATGCTTCGATCAATTTCGGATTCGGGTTGACGATGTCGATGAGCCGCTTGTGCACGCGGATTTCGAACTGCTCGCGCGCGTCCTTGTGGACGAACGTCGAACGGTTCACCGTGTACTTCTTGATCTCGTTTGGCAACGGGACCGGACCGCGGACTTCAGCCTCGTTCTTCTTGGCGATGTCGATGATCTGCTTGATCGACGCATCGAGAATTTTGCTCTCGTATGCGCGGACGCGCAAACGGATTCCGCCAGCTGGAGCCTGTGTTTTTGTTGCCATAATTAATGGAGAGTGTTTGGTCCTGGATCCCGGGTCACCGCGTAGGTGATTGAGACAATCAAGCCCGGGAAGACGGACAATTCACTAAGCAATGATCTTGGTAACAACACCTGCACCGACTGTCTTTCCTCCCTCTCGGACGGTGAATCGCTGGTTGTTCTCGAGAGCTACTGGAGCCATGAGTTTAACCTTGAATGTTACCGTGTCGCCTGGCATAACCATAGCTGTTCCTTCTGGAAGCGTTACTTCTCCCGTTACGTCCGTTGTTCGAACGTAGAACTGAGGCTTGTAACCCTGGATGAACGGCGTGTGTCGTCCTCCTTCCTCCTTCTTGAGGATGTAGGTCTCGCACTCGAACTCTGTGTGAGGCTTGACTGATCCCGGTTTGCAGAGAACCTGCCCTCGGGTAACGTCTTCCTTCTTGATTCCTCGGAGGAGAATTCCGGCGTTGTCACCGGCCTGTCCCTGCTGGAGCGACTTGTTGAACATTTCAACTCCTGTAACCGTTGTCTTCACGGTGTCGTGGATACCGACAATTTCGATTTCCTCTCCTACCTTGATGATTCCCTGCTCGATTTTTCCAGTTACGACGGTTCCTCGTCCTTCGATCGAGAATACGTCCTCTACTGGCATCAAGAATGGCTTGTCGAGCTCTCGCTCTGGAACTGGGATGTACTCGTCCAATGCTCGAACGAGTTCCATGACTTTCTGAGCGTAAGGATCGCTGTTGTCAGCTGATTCCAAAGCCTTAAGTCCTGAACCTCGGATGATTGGTGTTGCGTCTCCGTCGTAACCATTCTTGGTCAAGATTTCTCGCATTTCCATCTCAACGAGATCGAGCATTTCTGGGTCATCAACCATGTCGCACTTGTTCAAGAAGACAATCATCTTTGGAACGTTTACCTGTCGCGCGAGCAAAATGTGCTCTCGTGTCTGTGGCATCGCTCCGTCTGTTGCTGCTACTACGAGTACGGCACCGTCCATCTGAGCGGCACCTGTAATCATGTTCTTGATGTAGTCGGCATGTCCTGGGGCGTCGATGTGAGCGTAGTGTCGCGTCGGTGTCCAGTACTCAGAGTGAGACAATGAAATCGTAATTCCTCGTGCCTTTTCCTCGGGAGCCTTGTCGATGTCGTTGATTCCCTTGGTAACGGCTCCATATCCGTTGCCTTCTCGGTTAAGGACGCTCAAAATAGCCGCCGTAAGCGTAGTCTTGCCATGGTCGACGTGACCAATGGTTCCTACGTTTACGTGTGGCTTTGATCGGTCAAATTCAGCTGCTGCCATACGTTTGATTGATGGGAACAGACTACTCGAAACGACGTCTCGTGCTGAAAAAACAGCCAAGTGTTGCATCGTTCCGGCGATAACCTGTGTCCCGGATTAACTTAATAATAACCCGCATATCCTACGCGAAATTGGAAATAAAGTCAAGAATTCCAGACCTCACCCGGCTTCCTGACGGAAGCCACCCTCTCCTGGAAGGAGAGGGTTCCGAACATTCAAGTACAAATCCATATTTATATAGAAAAAGCCCTGATCTGTGATCAGGGCTTTGAATGTGTTTCAAGAAGACAGTTTGGGAATTGCGATTCGCCAAGAAGGCATCACATTATAACGTCCAGGACCGACATTGCCGCCATAAAGGTCATTTCTATAAATCCTTAATCCACAAGAATCCCGGGCGATACTAGCTACACACACGGAACTGCCCATTTTGAAAAGAAATAATGTAGGTTTTCCATTGATTAAAAACTTATCAGGATACTTCTCACAAAAATTGATTATCTGATGCTGAGTAAGACGTAAGTTTTCTGGATCAATCTCCAACGAATGGAATATCTTCTGTAAGGTCGACATTTTAGTTATTTCGCTGATTTCCAATGAAATTTCTTTTGTTTCTTTGCCGGTTTTGTCAAAAAAAGCATCTTTGAAACTTGGATCTAGGAACCTGGTAAATATTTCTTCCGAGTCCGCAATGCTTCTCGTGCCATCACATGCGTCGATGATAATTTCTTGTTCACCTGAAATGAGTTTCAGGAATTCGTTTGTTGCAGCTGCCATCTTGGTTATATATTTATATTTTAATAGTTATTTCTCCATCTGTATATAATAGAAAAATATTTTAGTCAAGAAAAAGGCCCGATCTATAAGATCGGGCCTTTGAATGTTTTTCAAGAAGACAGTTTAGGGATAAGTATTGAGCGGAAATATTTAATACTATGTACCCCAGTAGGCAGATCCTGGCCCTCAACAACATAATGGCGGTTATCCATGGCTCCATCCCCAAACATTACCCCGACCATGACGTTCTCTTTTCTTTTAAAGAGGAAAAATGTCGTCATTGAAGACTCTCTGGAAATTTCTTCGGGATGCTTTTCGCAGAATGTGATTATTTGATCCTGATTGAGGCATAACTTTTCCAGATCGGAACTAAAAGATTTGAATATATCCGTTACACAATCTGGCTTTATCATCTGATATCGCTCGATTTCGATTTCAGGAGTAGGAGCGCTTGGATAATCCATTTCATTAAATGGCCATCCCGCTCCATGTGACCCGAAAAGAGTAGGCGAACTTGCAAAAGTCCTTTCTCCGCTACATGCGTCGATGATAAGTTTCTTGTCTTCTGAAAGACGTACCATGGACTCTCGGATTATTATGTCTGTCATCTTGGTTATATTTTAAATTTTACAATTGTTATTTCAATAACTGTATATCACGCAAAAGCATTCTTGTCAATGAAAAAGCCCTGATTGTGGATCAGGGCTTTGAATAGATTTTAAAGTAGTTTGGGAACTACCAAACCCCGGTTGCCACGGTCGAACCAGGCAATTACGAAATCCATGCTGTAGGCAAAGACCCTTAGGCCAGAAGTATACGTGGCAACATGGGCGGCGTGTATTCGCCCGCCTATCTTAAACAGGAAGAAAAACTCGAATTTATCTCCCTTTATCCACTTCGCGGCGCTCTTCTCACAGAAGCTCCTTATCTGGTTTTGGGTCAGACACAATTTGTCCAGATCATTTTCAAAATAATCTATGATCGAAGCGCCCGCAAGCGAACCCTTCTCAGGTATTTTGTAAATGTCAACGGAAGTCGGTCCGGTTGGCCTGATCTTGTTGAACCTGCATTTTTTGACGACCGAATCGGTTGCGACGAATAAGGTTGTGGCGTCTGCCAAGGTTTGCGAACCGTCGCATGCATCGATGACGATCTCCTTATCCAGAGAAATGAGTTCAAATAAATTTTCAGCAGCTGTCATCTTGGTTTATTTAATTTTTGCAATGTTAATTTCCAAATCTATATACATCTTAAAAGAATTTTAGTCAAGAATAATCTCGCCTTACGGACGAGATTTAGTTTTTCAAGAAGACAACCTAGGAACAACCAAATGCTGGAATCCCCAGGAAAAAACATACTTTTCTTCTAGCGGGAAAGCGGACATGCGCAGCCCTATGGAAGGCACGAGGTTGAGCGATGCAACCGCATACTCGCCATTGATTTTGGTTATAAAAAGAGTTCCGAATCCCCCGCCGCAGAGCCACATTGGATGCTTCTTGCAGAATATTTTTATCTGTTTCCAGCTCATGCAAAGAGTGCTGATATCCGTACCGAACGAGCCGAACATTTGCAGAAGCGTTGCGTCTTTTTTTCTTTGATAAACTTCGGCAGATATTTTATCCGTAGGAATGTTCGGACTGATTTCGTCTGCAAGCTTCAGTTTGAACTTGCGGAAGCTTTCTTCGTTGATGTGAAAAAGGCCTTCCGTATTCTCGAGTATATCAGAACCCCTACACTCGTCGATGATTATTTCCTCGCTTCCTGAAATTAATTCAGTGAATTCGTTTTTTATGTCTAACATGCTATTTCTATTTATATTTTAGAATGGTATTTTCCCAGACTGTATATCAGGCAACTGCGATTTCGTCAACAAAATAGCATACATTGACAATCAAATTGTGCCGAGTACCATAAGAAACGAGACTTCTCTTTTACTTTTAACAAAAACATATAAATCATAGGAGACTTTAAAGAGCACGAAATAACAGGCGATCACTTCAAATTAAGAGTCCAGGCTTCGCCGAGAAACCGTACCTGGGAAGACGGAAATTCGGAGAGCGGCGACCGTACCCGTTCTCAAAATTGGTGGGAAGGGCTCGGATGGATCACTGACGGCACAAGCGAGCACGTGTTCCAATTCAAGACGCGAGTTTACAATGACCGCGCTGCCGGAACGTTGGAGCATGACATCCTAACAATCACCGGACTTACCGAGAAGGCAACCATCAAAGAAGAAACGAAAATTGCTGATCTCTTCTGCGAAGGGATCTGGAATGCAATCAAGGAGGCAAAAGAAAAAAATGCCGACGCATTTCCTGTTTACTGGATCACACTGCCGATACTCGACGGGAAACCGTTGGTCGAGCAAAGTATCATCTTCGAGCCTGGGCATCAGATGCATATCCTGGTCGATTAAAAAATATGAGCACTCTACTATAGAGTGCTTTTTTATTTTTAAAGCAAAAGCGCGCGGGCCTTCGGCCCGCGCGCTTTCTTATCTCAATAAATTTACTTAATCCTATACGTAATCGTCACATTCGTTTTTACGTCTGTCTGTCCGGCAGGAAGGCTCGGCGCCGGAGCGCTCGCACCGACAGCAGAATCCATCGCCTTAGTCGCGTAGGCCATCGGGTAGATAGGACCGCCGTTTGAAACTTGAAAGTCCACGATTCCCTTCAGGTGAACGCCAAGCTGCTTGGCAAGAAGTTCAGCCTGCTCCTTGGCATCCTGGATCGCCTTGTCGCGCGCCTCGTTCTGCACTTGTTCAGGCTTGTCGATCGCAAAGTCGGGACCCGATACCGATGAAACATTCGCATCGGTCAAAACTTTCGCGATGTCTCCGGCCTTGTCCAGATCGCGGACCTTGATTGAGATTGATTCAGACACCGTGTATCCAACGATCACCGAATTTGAAACAGGATACGTCGGGCACGGTGCCGCGAAACATTCGATCGTAGGCTTCGCAATCGCGCGATTCTCATATTTTGGATACGCATTGTACGATGTCGTCTTGATGTCATCTTTGGCGATTCCCGCATCAGAGAGCTTGGCAATAAGCGCTGACTCCTGAGCTGTTGCAGATTTCTCGGCTTCGGCCATGGTCTTTGCATCGACGGAAATAGTTCCGGTGAAGTTTGCAACGTCCGGCGCAGCGGATACCTCGCCTGATCCTGAAACCGTAATGGTTCCTACGTCTGACGAGTCGTTGTGCGCAGATCGCGCAAATGCGAATGCTCCAAGTCCGAGCAAAGCAAACATGGCAAAAACGAGAGCAATTGACCCAAGGGCCATAAGGCCTTCTCGTGTCTGAATTTTCTGGTAGATTCGATTCATATATAGATAAATAAGATTACGCTTGTAACATTACAGATGACGGAACCAGTATACCATGTGTTACAAAACGCCCTATTTCCCTACAGGAATATCGATCCGTCAAAAAAGCCGGCGGGTGCCGGCTTGCTTAGATAAGTATCTATCTATTTTTTGGGAAGACAGGACTGAACCCTGTTTATAAAATCCCAAAATAATATCGTGTCTTCATGTTTTTTAAATTCAGGCTTCATGTGCCTGTTGTAGTTGGCCTGCGCATTGAGCACGCTGTAGTGGCTTCGATTGATAAAGTAAGCCACGATTTCAAACGTTACGTTAGGAAACTTTTTAAAGAACAAGTAAACAAAAGCTTCCCGCATATCTTTGAGGCCTTCAGTCCTTCCAACATTACGGACTGCCTTCTTCGCATAACCTGTCTCTTTGAAAATCGCTTCGAATATCTGGTCGCTTGCCTTGAAATATTTATTGGGAAGAAAAACGGTTCTTGCCTTTTCCTTTATGCCGATAACGGCCCTGGTGTATCCAGGTACCTTGAGTTTGTCGAAGTCGTCCGATAGCACATAGACGGTTATCTTGTCGGGTTTTTTCATCGTTTTGTTTTTTGACACTATACGAAAAAATTGCCGAATGTCAACCGTGAGAGGTTGGAATTCTTGAATAGATGTAGACGATTATGCAGATGGTCAAATAGATTCCGGCCATCACCCACCCTCCAAACGGCGGAATGACGAACGTTGCGAAATGCATGCTTGCGACGATGTGCGCGACCGACAGCATGTATGTCATCACCCACGAAACAGGCTTTGCAAAAATGGCGCCGAGAGGTCCTGCGATCATGCCGATGATCGTGACGGCAAATCCCGTTCCCATGACGAGCGGCGTCAGCGGCACAGTAATCAAATTTGAAACAAGTGTCAGCACCGAAACGCGTCCGCTCATCCAGATAATATAAGGCAACACAAAAAATTGCACTGACATTGTTTCTATCAACAAATCACGCATGCCGCCGTATTCTTGAACATTCCATTTCTCGAAATAGTGCTGCGTAATCGGCGTTACATACACCAAACCTATAAACGCAAGAAACGACAAATGAAGCGACGGGTCATATAAGAGCGCATAAGGATTTACAAATACCATTGTAGCGAGCGTCAGCAAGATTACGCGGAGCGAATTTGCAGGCCTCGTATCAAGCTGCAAGGCGAATACAATAATAGCCATAATTCCCGCGCGCACCGAGCTCGCGCCCATGCCCGTCATCACGATGAAAACAGGAATGGCCAAGATGGCGCCGACGCGACGCGCGCGGTATCCGACCCCGAGCCATGCAAGCGCCGTCATAACAAACAGCGCGACGATCGTAATGTTGTAGCCCGACAGCACGATCATGTGAGTCAGCCCCGCGATTTGAAATTCTTGCAGATTGTATTTTGGAAGGAGTGACTTTTCGCCAATCACGATTCCCGCGAACAATCCTGACTCCGGACTTGGAAAGAGCTTCTTGATTGCATCCACGAAATATTTTTTGATCGAAAACAGCGATTCGACGAAGAGTGGCTTGTTGTGATGGCTGACGATCGTAATTGATTTTATATTCGTTGTTGCCGTAATTCCATGAACAAGCAAGTATGTCGGATAATCGAACTCGCGGCCGGTGTCGGTTGTGAAGGATTCCGGATGCTTCAGCGTTCCAGAGAATTCAATGCGGTCGCCGTACAGAGCATCCGTTCCGGCGGGCAGGCCGATGCGGACATGATCTCCTGATTTTAATTCGGCAACAATTGCCGTTCCCTCGATGCCGCGATCAGGATCGTCGGATATGACGGCTTGGAATGTTTCCTTCTTGTTGAAGTCAGATTCAGGAATATGCGAAGCATGAGAGAAAACAAAATGCCCCGACCAGAAGAATCCTCCGGATGCGGATGCTGTCGCTATGAGCAAGAAAAGAATAATTTGCTTTCTTGCAGGTTTGAAAAATGCCAAGATGACAAGCAAACCAATCGCGCACGCAATTAAAAACCATATACCGAGAAACCAGCCTGCAACACCGAAGAGAAATGAGACGAGTGCAATTTCGAGAACTTCCATCTCATTATTTTAAAAAACAGATATAAAAATTAGATAAAGAAAAATCCTCTCAAGCCAGAGAGGATTAAAATATCAGGAAACAGGTTCAGCGTTCGATTCGAGAATCTCATGAATCAAACGAGGATTTTTTTCGCGCATCCCCGCCAAGAATTGAGATTTTCTCTCGGAATCTTTCATGCCGATCGCAGTCCTGCCCAGAAGTTTCCTGTAGAACGCCTCGACTTCGCGAGATCTCGCACTATCCATCACGCTGATGATGTCTGCCGCCAACTTCTTCGGATCTTTCACATGATCGGCATGGAACGAAAGGTAATTTTTGAAAAAACCATCCTGCAGATCTTCGGGCTGCGCGTAGAGTGCTTCGATCAGGCATGGTATCAGGTAACCTTCTCCTGGTTGCTGCGAATATTTATCCTGAAATCCGGAACTGAGACATCTCATTAAGGATTTTGATTCCGCAGAGGTATGCATCCATACACACATCTGATAAGACAACTCCTCGATAAACGTTTTTTTGTTATAGGAATCAAGCCTGCCGTACGAAAAATAGATTTCGTTGCATGCCATGCCGAGCCGAACGCCCAAATCGTCGACTGGAAAATCGTTAATCAGGTATGTGATATACATCCATAGCTTCTGAAATTTTTTATTCATTGTTTGGTTTTTAAGTTGCAAAATGATTCCTTTTCATAGTAGTTATTTTATCAAAAATGTCAAGATAACCAGCTCCCTGCCGAAAAAAATCTCCCGCGGGGGAGATTTGTGAATTTACTTTATTTTCTCAAGTGCCGCGTCGCACGCCTCTTCAAGCGTAGGATAAATCTTCATGGTCGGATGCAGGTCGAGGATTCTGGATTTGAGCGACGCCCATTCAGGATACGTCCCGTCGCTCCCGATCACGACGCGCGAGGCTTTCTTGGCCAAGACATGTCCTAGGTGAAACTGGGTCATGAACGCGTATGGTTTGTTCGGATCCTCAGGGCCGGGCAGGTCGCTCATGGGCAGGTCGATATTGCAAATTTTGGGACCTTCGAGCCAGAACATGACGCAGCCCTTTGATTGGTTGAGGGCGAGGTTCACATAGAAGCGTTCCCATTCTGATTTCTTCTCGAAACGATATTTTGCGCCGGCAGTTTTTTCGGATTGGATTTCAAACAATGGAATCACTTTTTCCCTTGGCGATACAATGGCGGCGGATGCATTGCGCTCCAGAAAAATCTTGATCGCATCAGACTGCCGATCGTTGGCATTGACGACCGGGGCGCCGATGAAAATGACCGGAAGCTCGGGCTTTATGCGCGCGTAATCCTTGGGTACGTACAGTTTTGTGTTTCTGCTCATTAATCTTGTTTTAATGTGATAGATGTTTGTCTTAAAAATAACATACTTATCCAATTGAGTCAAAAGCGGGCCTTATAGGCTCGCTCCCCACTCCTTCAAAATCTCGCCTTCGTTCGCAGCTGATAATGATTTCTTGAATTTCGCCTTCTTCCCTTTCACCCTGACTTCCGTTTCCGCCCAGGTCTTGTGCCTCATCGCGACTCCGTCGACAAGCGACAGGTACGAATGCGCCGGCGCATTTGATCGCGCTCGTTTTTCCGACTTGTCTTTTTTCAGAGACTCGTCGATCGAAAAATTCAGAACGTCCAGCTTGTACTGCGAAAGTTTTCCCCGAAACAGGTGTGCGTCCTTGCCTGCGGCAAAACTTGTTGCAATCTCGTCGCATCGTTCGTTACCCACGACACCGACATGTCCCGGCGCATAGTTCCACCTGACTTTAGAATGGAGTTCTCGTTCTTTCACGAGTGTTATGAGCGATTGCCACAGTGCTTTGTTGGCAACGTCTTCTTTCGCCTGCGTTTTCCACCCATTTTTTTGCCAGCCATGCACCCACTTGGTAATGCCGTTGATGACGTACGACGAGTCGGTGAAGATGTCGACGTCCATCGTATTGAACACGCTGTGCGACAACGCTGAGATGACCGCCGAGAGTTCCATTTCATTGTTCGTCGTCTTGATCTTGTTCCCGCCAAGCTCGATGACTTCGTCGAGCTTTTGACTAACGACGACGCATCCGTATCCGCCAGGGCCGGGATTACCGAGTGATGATCCGTCAGTAAAAATGACGAGTGATTTTGAAAATTGTTCCGCAGAGAATTTTTGCATGCGCATAATCTATCACAAAAAAAGCCGTCTTGCGACGGACTACTTTATAAAGTCAACGATCTTGAGCCGTAACTCTGTCTTTCCTCGAAACACCGAGAAATCAAATTCACCAAGAAGCGTCATCGTTTTTCCTTGCTCGATCTTTTCCGAAAAGGAGTCAGCCGTCGCGTACCAGCAAATGGCTTTTACCGAATCGTTTCCATCTCGGATTATCACCTCCAAATGCTCCGTCGTTTTGCCAAACTGCCTCACTAAATCAATGATGATATTTTTAAACGCGAACACCGGCGTCGGATTGCCCATCCCAAACGGCGCCATCTGCCGGAGCGATCGGTAATTCTGGAACGTCACGTCCGAAACGGACAGTTCCATATCATGTGCAATCGTCGTCACTTGCTTTGAAACAACATGCTTGAACTCGTCGTATTTCTTGCAGAATTCCTCTTCGAGGAAATGGATCGTCTCGCGCGTCGCCGCGAATCCGCCGGCGTCCTCGTGCCCGCCAAACTGCACAAAGAGATGCGCGCACGACTGCATGAGAGCTACCACTGAAATATCGCCGACACCTCGAACAGATCCCTTGATCGTTTCGCCTTCCGATCCCCACACGAAGGTCGTCAGTGAATACTCATCAACGACCTTCGACGCGATGATGCCCAAAATTCCCGCAGGCCATGACGGATCCCCGACAACCAAAACCTGCTTCAAGTCCCCCGCGAGTTTTCTCGCAGAGACTTTCTTGTGAACGTCCTTCATGATTTTCGCCACGATCTTTTTTCGTTCATCGTTCAAATTCGCAAGATGCTCGGCGGCAAGCGTAGCCTTGGACAAGTCGGTCGTAGCAAGCGCGTTGAACGCATCGACCGGATGCGCCATGCGGCTTGCGGCGTTTAATTTGGGCGTAATGGAAAACACGATATCCGTTTCCGTCAGATAGTTCATGTTAATTCCCGACTTTGAAAACAATGCCGCAAGTCCCGGCCTCTTCGTTTTCTCAAGAACCTTCATTCCGTAATACGCGATGATTCGATTTTCATTCACAAGAGGCACCATGTCGGACAATGTCGCAAGTCCCGCCATATCGAGAAGCCACTTTTCCCAGCCATCAGAAGCCGCGGCCAGGACGCTGCAAAATCCTCGCAAGCCATCCGCAGCCGAAGCCTGTTTGAGTGAAACGAGTTCTGCAGGCAAGGATGCTTGCGAGGATTTCGCAGCGTCTTCAATCATCGCCTGGACTAATTTAAACGCCACGCCCGAACCGCAGAGCATTCTGTCAGGATAATCCCCAAGCTTCGGATTCACGATTGCGAAGGCGTTTGGCAAAACATCGAGCGGTTCGTGGTGGTCAGTGATGATGATTTCAAGCCCGAGCGAATTTCCGAACGCGACCTCATCAACCGCCGTAATTCCCACATCCACGGTAATGACCAATTTCACATTGTCATTCGCCAAGATTTCAAGGGCATTCTTGTGCACGCCGTACCCCTCGTCGTGGCGATGCGGAATGTAATTGCAGAAATTTTCGTAACCGGCTTTCTTGAAAAAATCATGCAGGATGACCGCGCCGGGAATTCCGTCGGCGTCGTAATCCGAATAGACGCAGATCTTCTCGTTATGTTCCATCGCCAAAAAAATCCTTGCAACGGACTTGGACATGTCATGCATCAAGAACGGATCGAACATGTCGGCGTATTTCGGATGCAAAAAATTCTCGCGATCCTCGGCCGTTTTGTATCCCCGCAAATCAAGAAGCTTTTCAAGTAGCGCATCAGGTTTCATGGCGACTAGTCTACCACGCGGAATCGTTTGACTTTTATACTAAAAAGAGTATAGTTGTCTAAATTTTTCACCAAAACAACATAGAATGAAGAAGAACTTCAGACCGCACCTCATGATCCTCATTGCATCTGCCATCCAATCCGATCAGGCAAAACCCTCCCAGAGCGCAAGCCTCGCCAAACAATGGAAGGCTATGGAACTTGGCAAGGATATGGAGCACGATCTCCATCTGCCATCCGAAACGATCGAGAGCGCCTTCAAGCGGCCTTCGAACACGGCCCAGGATCCCGTCCTCCAGAAAATACTCCATTTTAATTCCATGCACGAAAAGGTGGCAGGGCTCGTCGAGTATTTCAACGGCACAAGGGCGGGAACCGAAAATCACTACGGCGCCATCCGGGCGATCGCGAGAACCATGTACTCGAGCAAAAAGTTTCTCGAGAAGAAGGACGTATCTTACCTCAAGCAGCTGTCGACTCACCCGTCCAATGACAAAAATACCTTGATCGACTATATCATGAAGATGCGCAAAGAACTGAAGCCGCTTGTCCATGCGTGATCTCTAAAAAAAAATTAGGTTCGGTTATAAGTAAGGTCCTTGCGCAAGCAAGGGCTTTTTTTCTTGCAACAACCATTTCGATCTGTATACTTGGCGCATATGAACGACTGTATTTTTTGCAAAATTATTTCCAAGGAAATCCCCGCACATATCGTTTACGAAGACGATTTAACAATTGCATTTCTAGACCGCAATCCCGTCCAAAAAGGTCATCTCATGGTAATACCTAAAAATCATACTGATGAGTTTCAAGATATGCCTCCGCAAGACTACGAGGCAGTTTGGAATACAGTTAAGAAAATATCTTCTCACCTCAAAAGAGTCTTTGCATCCCCAAAGATTGGGGTGCATGTGGAAGGTTTCGGGGTTGCGCACACGCATATCCACCTCATTCCTATTTATACCGGCTTTCAGGACTTCGTTCCAAAGCCTGAATCTGAAAGGCCGACCGATCAAGAATTGACAGATATTTTAGAAAAAGTAAAGATGAATTAATAATTACAAGTGGTATAGTAAAATTCTATGAATAACGAATCAATGAAGAAATACGGCGCGTACCTGGCAGGTGCGATCGTAGTAATCGCCATCATTATTATTATCGTTGTCGCAGTAAAACGACCTGACACGGATGATTCCTTGGTCCTTCCGTCTGACACATCAACACAGACAGCCGCAGATTCAGCCGACCAGACTTCTGCAACCGCATCAGCGTCTAATGCCGGAACTGTCTCAACATCGGTTGAACCACAAATTCACTTTGTTTCGCAGACAGCCAATATGTCGGCAGATGCTTCATCATCAACGAAACACGGAATCTTTACGCTTCAGTTCAAAGTTAACGCGGCGGATCATGACTTGTACATCTCGCAGTCATGCCACAGCGACCTGACGGAGAACGGAGTATCGTTCTCGCTTCTCAAGGACGGAGCGTCAACCACTGACGGATTCGGCAAGCAAAGCTGCCTCCTCACAGCCGTTTCAGGCGCAGGATTCAACGCATCGAACCGATTCGTGATCCCGGCTTACACGGCGGCAACGTTCCAAATCTCGCTTGCCGTTCATCCGACAACGAACGGATCGTACAAGCTCCGCGTTGATCGAGTCGGCTACACAACCATGGATGCCGACGGCGCTAATTCCCTCTCAATGAATTCCGCGACCAAGGCGCAGATGCAGACAGCAGCGATTTCTCTCTAATATAAAAAACACCGGAAGGTGTTTTTTATATTGTCATTCCGGGCTTGACCCGGAATCCATGATTTTAGAAAAGATCAGCTGAAAGCTCGTGCCCATCAGGATTTTCTTTTTCAATAAGATCTATTTTCCATTCCCTTTTCCAGTTTTTAAGCCGAGTTTCCCTAGCAAGTGCACTGTGCACGTCTTGGGTTCTTTCAAAATAAACAAGGTTTGAGACATTATATTTAGCAGTAAAGCCTTCGTGAACTTTATGCTTGTGTTCATGGATTCTTCGTTGAAGATTTCCTGTTACTCCGATATAAAGAGTCCCGTTCTTTTGACTCGCTAGAATATAAACATAATAATCCTTCATAGAAATCAAAATGGATTCCGGCTCGAAGTCCGGAATGACAACTACCTGAGTGCCTCTATTCCCGGCAGCGTTCCCTGCGCCAAGTATTCGAGCATCGCACCCCCGCCCGTAGACAGGAATCCGAACTTCTCGGACATGTCGAGTTCCTCGACAAGCGCCACCGAATCGCCTCCGCCGACAATCGATTCCGCCTGCGAATCCGCGATCAGCTCGACGATTTTCTTGCTCCCGTCGACGAATCCGTTTTCGTAGTTGCCCATCGGGCCATTCCACAAAACGAACGCTGCATTCTTGAAAAGATCTGCATGTAGATCGAGTCCGCTTGGCGCAATGTCGACGATCTTGTCGCCGCGCGCAACGTCGCTCACCTTCTTCTCTTCTTTGCCTTTCTCGTTTTCGACGATGACAGTTTCAGGAATAATAATCTTGGGATTGCCAAGAAGACCACTGACGTTTGCCGTCTCGTCAATCAATGACGAACCGACATCGTAGCCCATCGCCTTGTAAAAATTATTCGCAAGCGCTCCGCCGATTACAATATGGTCTACAATGCCGAGGAATTTTTGAATGACAGGAAGTTTCGTCTCGAATTTCGCGCCGCCCAAGACAAGAATGCTCGGAGAACTCGGAGAAAATGATTTCGAGAGATGCTCTATTTCCTGCTCCATTTGCAAACCTGCAAAATGAGGAAGCAGTTTCGGAATGCCGACAACCGAGGCATGCGCGCGATGAGAAACGGCGAACGCATCATTCACGTAGATATCGCCGAGGTCCGCAATCGATTTGGCAAATGCCTCGTCGTTTGATTCCTCTCCAGAATTGCTGCGCAGATTTTCAAGAAGCAACGCGTGCCCGTTTCCCATATTCGCAATCATCTCATTCAACCGCTCGCCGGATAATTCAGGATCAAATCCGATCGTCGTCACTGACTCCATATATCGCGCAACAGGACGGAGCGTTTCTTTCGGATCCCGTCCGATATGCGAGATGACGATTGTCTTTGCTCCTGCATCAGCGAGCCATTTGAGCGTCGGCAAGGATTTCATAATGCGATCAGCATCAGTTGAATCAACATGACCTGCATCATTTAATGGTACGTTCAAGTCCAAACGCAAGATAACACGCTTGCCGTGAAAGTCTGCCGGATTTTGCTGTGAGAGATAGTTCATATGTTTAAGTAGTCGTCTTCCCGGAATGCGCCGTTTGCTACGGGCGCATATCCGGGATCCAGGCCCCGCAGAACCTGGATCCCGGGTCGCGCTCGAGGCCGTCGCTTGCCCGGGAGGACGATCAATTTTTCTCGGCGATTTTTAAAATCTTGATAAACTCCTTCGCATCCAGACTTGCTCGGCCAACCAACAATCCGTCAACAAGCCCGTCTTTCAAATAAGGTTCCGCATTCTCGGCATTCGCCGATCCTCCATAAAGTATCGGAATCGCCTTTGCGATTTCGGCATTTGAAATGTCAGCCAATACTGTTTTAATGACATGCGCCATTTCACGGCAGTCCGACGGCTCGCATGCCTTCTTGGCATTCTTGCCGATAGCCCATACGGGTTCATAGGCGATCACGATCCGCGCGATTTCCTCTTGGGTTAAATCGGCAAGCGCGCTTTTGATCTGATTTTTTACCAGCTTCACATACGCATGATCATCATCGCGCTTCGTCTCGCCCACGCATACGATCGGAATCAGCGGAAATTGCAAAATGCTTTTTATTTTCTTGCTGACCATCTCATCCGTCTCGCCCATTGCACGGCGTTCCGAATGTCCCACGATGACATAACGCGCCTTCGTGCCGAAAATCATATCGGCGGAAACCTGTCCCGTGTAGGCTCCCGCATGTTCCCAAAATGCGTCTTGCGAGCCGAGCACGCACGACCGCGTCGTCACCAGTTCGCCGAGCGACTCCAAATAAACAAGCGGCGGACAAACGACCGTTTCGGTATTTTTCAGTTTTGAAGCGGTCGCATTTACGGATTTGAACAGCTTGCGCGCATCAGTCCCGCGCGTCGGATTCATTTTCCAATTGCCCACAATGAGTTTTTTCATGGTGCAAGTATACCTTGTATTCTTGGAAAACAAAAAAAACCGCACGACCGAGTGGCGTGCGGCTACCTGACAACCTTGGGGAGCAGACTCCTCCCCGGAAACCCGAAACCTATTTTTTCAGCGGAGGAATGTGGATGAGCGCCTCCTCCCGCGTCGTCACCGCCCATTCGTCATGTTCATTTTTGGAAAGCGTCGCCATGATGACAAGCGGTTTCTTTTCCTTGATCGCCTTTCTTACGGCCCTGTTGTCGTTGGAGACAAAATCCAAAACGGTAGGCGCGCCGTCCGGCTTGTAATTAGGATGCCGGACCCAGTATCCGATGCCGTCTTTGCGGACGTCGGCCGGTGTCGGCGCCACCTCGAAATAAACCTCCGAAATCATCTCGCCGGCGTATCCGATGCGGTTGATGACCGATCCGAAGCCGGGAGACTGCGCGATGCACGGCGTATGTGAATCGGACGCGGTGTCCGGACGCTCGGCAAAGGCGAATGTAAAGAAGAAAAGAATCAGAAACGAAAGCGTCGATGTCTTTTTCATGGTCTTTTATTTACGGTTTGTGAACGAAATTTCTCTTAGAGTATTCCTGCCGAAGAAATAAGTCAAATAAAAAACCGGCACCCATTTGGATGCCGGCATTTGATTCGAGGTCACGTATCTTAAATACATGACTACAAAGTCAACAGCGCGTTTTGATCTACTCGATCAGTATTTTTTTTGTTTCAATAGTACCGTTACGGTCAATCGCAAGAATGTAGATTCCTGCTGTCTGCGCATGAACGATACATTGTCCCATCTCTATTTTTTCTGATGCAACCTTCTGGCCGATGATCGAATAAAGCGAAACTTGCGATCCTTGGTAAGACTCGTCTGCAGTAATCGTACATGCTTTTTGTTCTGTTACGATGCGCACGGCTTTTGTATCAATTGGCGTTATGCCGTTTGGACCGGCGGTTCTCACATTGCTGAATCCGGTACTAGAGCCGGAGTCATTGGTCATAAAGAAGTAAACCTTGTAGATCGTATAGGGCGCAGGCGCAGGCGTGATGTAGACGACATGGTCGGCATGCCTCGTATTATCTACGAAATACGAATCGACAACGGCCGTATCTCCTACAGGTGTAGTAAGAGAAAAGGTCATGTAGACCGGCAGTACCGTCGCCGAATCGTAGTTGTAATGGATTACGACGTGATCCGGGTAAGGATCATAGCTGAAGCCATTGCCTTGATCAAAAGACGGCGCGGTTTGCGCGGCAGCTCCCAATGCGAGGACGGCTGCAAAAATAAACGTGAAAAATTTTCTCATGATTTATGGGATTTTATGTTATTGTAAAAAAACAGAATTCTACTACTTTTATAGTAACCTTTCTTAAAAAGATTGTCAAGGTCTCCTTCCCGGACCTGTGGAAAACTCTCTATAGCAAAAAGCGCCTTTAGGAAGGCGCTTTTTGAGTTAATTGCGGTAAAGCGTGTAGGTTGTCGATGATGACGATTCAGTACAGCTTGAAACCGGCTGGAGGTTAGCATTCGTATTCGTAACCGATCCGTACTGACACTGCTGGGTTCCTTGGGTTCCCGGGCGGATTCGGTAGAGACATGAGTTCTGGATGAACTGATCACCCGAGGAATTATGCTGGCGAACTCCATATGAATGTGTTCCGAAGAACGAACATCCGTAACCGTAGCTTCCGTTGCCGGTATTAGGAGAGTATCCCGATGGAGCTGACCACTGCGTCGTAACAACAGGCGCTGTCGGAGCTGCGAGAGTCGGAGCTACATATTTCATACAGACCGCTGTTGAATGTACATCAACTCCAAGATGTCCTACGCAGCTTACCTGCCATTCATTATGAATATTTCCTGCATTCGGCTGAGAGATGAGCATTGTACTATCAGCACAATCGCCGCCACCACCAACGAGGGTATAACCTCCTGATGATGGAATATTCTCACCACTTGTATCGCTTGATTGGGTTCCAGCCGCGCATGATGCGAATGCTCGATAACCTGAAGCATTATTTATTGCACGAACAATTTTGATATCCATCGTACCTCCAGTAAGCGTTGGGAGTGGAGCGATCGCCGAAGCATCCTCCCATGATGCGTTTCCATTTGCGTCCGATGTCAAGATCTTGCCCGTACAGTCGACACCTCCGTTGGCCTGACATCCTCTGTTAAGAGTAATGTATCCGGCAAGAATGCCTCCGCTCGATGCCGTCGCATTGCTCCAGAAGTGGAATCCCGGGGCGTTCGTCGTAAATGCAGCGTGCTTATCAACTGCCGTGTTGTCCGGGCTTACTTCGATATCAATGGCATTTCGTCCTGCGCCAGCGCTATTTTGGGTCAAGTTGATATTAAGCTGGGTACCCTGCACGGTAGGATTTCCGGCCTGGTCGATCCAGATGCCGTGTCCTCCGAGAACTGCCGACATGGCGCTGAAAATATTCGTCGTGCTCGAAACGCTCGCAATCTGCGGGCCGAAGATTCCCTGCTTGGCCATGAAGAGATTAAGGACTGTGAACGGCCCTGTCTTGACCTGGCCTGTCGCGCCTACGTTAACAGGCGCCGTAACATTGCCTGTCGGGGGAACTCCGGTCGGAACCGTCCATGCGGCATGGGCGAAGTGAACCGAGACAAGAAGCGCGAGGGCTGCAAGTACGGCCACTGAAATTGTTTTGAAAGATTTCATGAAAGTTGATAATTAATTTTCTTTGTAAATAGGATGTGGCGTTCCCGTGCTTCCAGGCCCTCCTGGACCATAAGTACATGGAAGCGGACTTCCAACGTTGTTCGCCGCCGGATCGGTACACACGTTTGGAATCTGACATGTTACCTGGGTTGTTCCTGTCACCGGTCCGCGATGGATGTATCCGGGCAGCAGATTCGGGCACGTGATGGTAAAGTTGTTCGCCTGTCCGTTCTGCTGGATGCCGTGGACCGTCGCCGAACCGCTTGGCTGGACCGGCCCCGAGAATCCCGTAATACCTGACGTTCCGCTTGTCGATGCCTGACACATGGGAGAAACCCCGATTGTAGACCATGTGATGACTGCGGTGCCTGTTGAACAGTCGTTTGTCTGACTGATCGTCGCTGACGCACCGTTAAGGCCTGTAACAATAGGCAGGATACATGCGCCTGACTGTCCGTAGTTCGTAGCAAGAGGGTTGGCACAGATGCCATAGGTACAAGGAGTCGCGCTTCCGACGTTGTTCGCTAACGGATCGGTACACAGTTGGCCGTCGTAGGTACAAGGAAGCGCGCTTCCGACGTTGTTCGCTAACGGATCTGAACATAACAATGCGCTGCAGATAGGCGGAGGCGTCGTTCCTTGAGCATAGGTATATGTATTGCCGTCAGTTCCGACGCATGTAAGAGGAGCGATCAGAAGCCTTACATTGTCAAAGTTAATCCATCCCATGATATCGCCTCCCCATGCCCAACCTGTTGTTGCGCCGGTTGTCATGTTGCTGACGACGCCGTAATGATGGTTGATCTGCCAAATGCTTGAAGTGTCTCCAGAAAGCGAAATCCATCCGTCCCATCCGCCCGTTACGTCGCTCGTAGCAAGTGCTCCGTCGCAACCTGACTGGAAGACGGCACAAGCCCGAGCCCAGCCTTCCCATGTTCCGCTGGTCAGGTTAATTTTGCTCGAAATGGCCGTTGCATAGGCTTTCTGATTGCCCAAAATCTTTTCGATAATATTTTCAAGGAGGCCGCTGCCTGGAATTCCTGTATTCGCCGGAACTGTCTGAGATCCGTTGCCGCCTGTCTGGGGTCCTACCGGGCCCCCTGGCACGCTTCCGTTCGGAGCGTTGCCGATTCCTACTGTCGGCTGTACCGGATACGGGCCTGTCGGATCAAATCTGATCCAACCCATGTTCGGCGTCCATGCGTATCCGTGGAGTTCGCCCGTCGTTGAATTGATCGAGACGTTTCCGCCCATGCCGGAAGATGTTCCTGCCGAGCCGTTCATGCTGATCCATCCTGCGCCGCGGCCTACCTGGCCGCTTGTATGATCAGAAACGTATGAGCCGCACGATGTGTTATTAGGAGGAATTCCATGCAAACACTCGTTCGACGTATCGGGCATATCCGACCATCCGAATCCGCTGATGCCAGTTACCGTAACTGTTGCAGTCGAAGCGTTGATCTTATGGATGCCAAGTCCGAGCGCAAGCGCAACGATGGCAAGAACTCCTACGTATTTGAAAGTCGAAAAGTGTTTTTTCATAGGATTAATGAGTTTTGTCATAATCGGCGCGCGCTCCGGCTTCGACGGCTCGGTCGCGAGCAGCTACTTGCTCGAGATATGCTGATTGGTCAGCTTGTGCCTGTGAACTCTGAGACGCATCGGCGGCCTTCACCGAATCAAAATACGCTTTTTGTTCCGCAGCCGTCATCGGCTTGGAATCCGGAGTATTGGCAACCTGCTGGATAAATTTCTTCTGGTTTTCTATCTGAGCTTGGGAATAAGAGTTCTGGAATTCTGCTTCTCTTTGCTTGTGATACAGCTTCAAGGTAACGATGCCGATAACGATCAATGCAAGAATGATGAGGAGCGTCCAGACGATCATGTGACGTCGGTGGATGTGGTCGTGTCCCGACGGATCTACCGTCCTCGGTGCGGGAGTAATGCGATTCGTTTGCGAAAGGGTTTGATCCATATGAGCACATTGTATCATTGGAGTATTGCATCAACAAGGAAACCGCGTGCGTGTGTGCATAACTTGAAAAAATATGCTACAGTTTTTTCGTTAGTGCCTATGTCAAAAGGCGCTCCATTAAAAAAATAAAAGACACAATTAGATATATGCTCTTTGATGTAAAACTTTTAAAGACAACGATCGACCAGATCGAAGAAGAGAAAAAAATTCCGGCAGCCGTTTTGTGGGATGCGATCGAGCAGTCGCTCGCCGCAGCCTACAAGAAGGACCATGGAAAGCGAGGACAGGTCATTAGGTGCCAGTTCGACCAGGACACCGGATCAGTAACATTCACGCAGGTAAAAACAGTCGTTGACGAGGATTCCGTCCGTCCGGCACTTTCGGAAGAGGACATGGAAAAGCTCCGCGCGAATCCCGAGCTCCGGGACATGGAGAAGGCCGACGAGGAAGTGAAGCCGCGCTACGACGAGGAAAAGCACATGTTCCTCGACGCTGCGAAATTGTTCAAGGCGAACGCCGCAATCGGCGACGAGATCATCTTCCCTCTTGAAACGCCGGAAACGGATTTCGGACGCGTTGCGGCCCAGACCGCCAAGCAGGTCATCATGCAGAAAATCCGAGAAGCGGAACGCGGATCGGTCATGAACGAGTATGAAGGCAAGCAGGGCGAGATCATCATCGGATCAGTTCAAAAAGTTGATCGCGGAATGGTCTTCATCGATTTCAATCGAGCAACAGGTGTTTTGCCAAGAAGCGAACAGATTCCGGGAGAATTCTACAAGACCGGCGATCGCATCAAGGCGTATCTGTATCAAGTAGAAGAAGGACCGAAAGGAATTAATTTGCGATTGTCGCGAACGCATCCTCGGTTCATCGAAGGACTGTTCGCAGTCGAGTCGCCTGAAGTCGCAGCGGGAACGGTTGAAATCAAATCAATTGCACGCGAGGCCGGGGCGCGATCAAAGATTGCGGTCTGGTCAAACGATGACAACGTCGACGCGCAGGGCGCATGCATCGGCCAGCGAGGAGTTCGCGTACGATCTATCACCGAGGAACTCCACGGCGAGCAGATCGACATCATTCCTTTCTCTGCCGATTCATCAGAGTACGTTTCAAACGCACTCGCACCGGCTCGCGTTCTCGACATTTCAATCAACGAGGAAACGCATCAGGCAAACGTAACCGTCGCCGACGACCAGCTTTCATTGGCCATCGGAAAGGGCGGACAGAATGTTCGCCTTGCCGCGAAGCTTACGGGATGGAAAATCGACATCAAGGGAATCAAGGGCGAGGAAGTGAACGAGGAAGGCGCACCGCTTGACGACGAAGGATTCAAGTCAATTTCAGATTTCGTACAGAACGAAGCTGAACTGACCAAGGATTCAACGGAAGAAGCGGCAGCTCCCGCGGAAACTGAAGCGCCTGAAGCTCCAGCTGCGGAATAAATTGGATAAGAAAAAACGCCTCGCAGAAATGCGGGGCGTTTGTGTTTGAAAAAATTACTCTTCTTCAGTTCCGTTTTTTTCAGCTAGCACAATTAGCTCTTTAGCTTCAACTTCATCGTCAGATTTCTCGGCAAGGAGATTGAAAAAGATTTCGTTGATTTGTGGAATTATTTCATCCCAAGACAAAGCACCTGTTTTTCTGACTGAAATAGACAACGCCCGAATTCCCAATGACTCACATACTGCAAGATCGAATATGGAATCCCTGACCTGCGCAATACGTTCCGTCACTTCAGAATCTTTACCAATCGAGGTAACACACACTTTCTTCATTGGATAATCAAATGCGTAAGCATAGACACCTTCTGAAAATAAGGGTTTTGAAAAATGGAAAGTCGCATAATCCTTTTTGTCCGGGACGAAACGGATTGCTATACCATTCTTTTCAAAGCGATTAGGATCCTGAATTCTTCTGATTTTTTCAGGAGTCAATTTTTCCTCCATTTCTGAAACCTGATTGGAAAGAGATTCAAAACCTTCGTCCCAGCTTTTTTCCACTAGCTTCAGCTTTTTGTTAATCATTTCATTGACTACTTTTTCAAAAGCCTCACTGTTAGAAATAAGACTCCAGATCCATGCTGCGATGGCAGCTTTTACTTTTGAAAGAACTTGTGAAAACTTCATAACTGTGTGCAGTTTATCGTCCGAGCACTTTAATCTAAGGACTATTTTGCGATTTCAATCCGCAAACGGACGTTCCATGAGATCATCCAATGGACAGACGAGTTTTGGTTGCTTCGCGCCATTCATCGTGTTGTTCCCTGTCACGATATAAGATCCAAGATCTGTAAGTAATTTTATCACAATTATGTGAATTTGTCAAGTAAAAAAACGCCTCACAATGCGGGGCGTTTTTGATTTTTACTAATTTCCAGCACTTAGGGAAGATATTTTTTTCGTAACATCGCCTCCAATCGCGCCTTTCGAACCGGAAGGTATTTCAAGGATGCCAAGAATTCCAAACAGAGTACCTACGAAAGCCCTCTGTACCTGCTCTTCATTGGTTGCTTCTTCTTTGAAATCCAGAATGAGCTCGTTGAGCGACGAAAAGAGACGGCCGGCGGATATCGTCTTTGCCAGAATATTTTCCTTCTCGCTAAAACCCGATGTTTTGTCCCCATGATAAAGGACGAGATACCGGTCGGGCTTGCCGTCAATAATCTCATTAACCTTCTTGAGAGGATTTACATGGTCTTCGACTAGATAGACTATAGTCTTCTGAAGGCTTTCAAGCGTTGAGACGAAAAGGTCGATACACTTTTTGACGAAGGGATTGCTCGGATGGCCGATCACGACGATTACTTTTTTCATATTGATGTGATTTAGTTTTTGAATATTTGAGATTAATTTATCATAATTAATTTAATTTGTCAAGAAAACAGGCGGGCAATGCCCGCCTGTTTTCTTGTTGAATTGTTACTTCGCCGGAGCCGGCTGTGCAGGCTGAGCCTTCACATAACGCCGCGCTGCGACAATGATGATAACAATCAGGAGCAGGATGAGGAACCATCCGGCAAACGTCTGCGGGAAGAATCCCGCTCCGAATACCGATGCGCCGAGGACGGATTTTGATCCGCTTTCGTACGCGTCATGGTCCGATGCTGACAGCTGACCGCCGTCATATTCCATCGTTGCTTTGGTGTACACGGTC
The DNA here is from genome assembly GCA_028286885.1 of Patescibacteria group bacterium. Classification (GTDB taxonomy): domain Bacteria; phylum Patescibacteriota; class Minisyncoccia; order Phycocordibacterales; family UBA1006; genus CAIXMG01. Next base: position 106,039 of record JAQBQS010000016.1, on the reverse strand, counting down.
CCGTTCCCTTCTCCGACTGCGTCGGCCTTGAAGGTAAACGATTCGGTAGCCTGGGCGGCGATTCGTCCGAACTCGTACGTTACGGTGTTCGCATGCGAATCGTAATCCGCGTCGCTGCCTGAACTTGAGAATTCATACTGATCAGGAAGCTCTACCGTCACTCGCGCATCGTTGATGCTGTACGAGTGCGTATTTTGCGTCTTGATCGTGAACGTAACGCTGTCATCCTGGTAGACGCGCGCATGCTCGTCGGAAATGTACAGTACGATTCCGTTTGCATGGGTTACGCCACCCGTAGCGACATTGTTGGAAATATTCTTTTCGAGATTTGCAGGAGTTACTTTTTTGGCTACGGCCTGGAGCGATAGTTTGCTAGTTGATGCCGAGCTTGAACTTGATGAAGTCGTCGTAGAATTAGTTGCCGTCTGGGACGTCGTAGACTGGTTCTGTGTCGTTGCTTGAGTTGTTGCAGATGTGGACACATATGAACCGTTTTGTCCCGGCGTCGTGAACGTCTGAGGTTCCGTGGTAATCGTTCCGCCTCCGTAGGTCAGGATGGCGCGATATGAATAGGTTGTCGACGCATGCAGATTCTGCAAGTCGAAGACTTCCGTATGCGATGTCGTATATTCGTGTGCCGCACCTGTCGAGAAAATCTCGCCGGTTTTCGTGTCAGCATACTGGACAGTAAGGCTCGGCAGGTTTGAATAATCAACCGTGCTGGCGTTAAACAAGACCTGCACGCGGGCGTCATTATAATAAATGTTTGAGGCGCCGACGATCATAATAGTCGGGCCGTCTGCGTGCGCAAATGCCGGAGCCATAAAAACGGCGAGGGCAAGCGCGAATGTGGCCGTGGCAAATGTGATCTGTTTCATAATACCTCTATATTAGCATAATACAATCAATTTGTCAAGTACAAAAGGCGTCGAAAAACCCTTATTTCTAGGGGTTTAAAACAGGCCCGCGTCCGGTTATGAAAGGTATGATCTGGATCCTTTCTCCGGCAACGAGGCCGAACCGGTAGGCCGTATTGGCATTTATTTCCAAGACCGCATCTGCCGGCGCATCGGATTGGAATGTTCCTTCCGGATAACTGCCGGGCGTTGCATTCCTGGTAATGGAAACAACCTCATAAAAATGCCCTGGCGCAAAGGTGCTGTCGGGCGCCTTCTTGAGCCAGACCATATCAAGGGGAAACTTCATTCCTTTCATCCAAAACGGATAAATGCCCGGCTTATCAAATACAAACAGCATTCCCTGGTCTGTCGGCAGTTTTTTAAAATACGACAAGCCAAGCTCCCTCTCTGCATCCGTATCGGCAACGCGGACATGGATTGTTCCGCCCGGCGTCGACAGGCTCTCGTCGATCGGCAGATATTCGTTTGTTGATTTATTCGTCTTATGGAATACGGCGTAGCTTGCGACAAGAATGCAGACGACAAGAATGCCCGCGAGAAATGCTTTTTTGATTCCGTGCTTCATAACAAATATGGTATCACAAATAAAAAATCCCGATCGGGATTTTTTATCACTACTTCAATTTCTTCAAGTAATCCTTCAAGTCGTCGATCTTCACGTTATCCTGCGAACGCGTTTCCATGTTGCGCACGATTACCGTATTGTCGAGCGCCTCGCGCTGACCGAAGATCATCACATATTTCACGCCGAGCTTTTCTGCGTGGCCGAGCTGCGAACCGAGCTTGTCTTTTGAAATCGACTGGATCACCGGGAACTTCGCCTTGCGGAGAATTTCCATGATGTTGAGCGATTTCAATTTCGCCTCGAGTCCGAATTGGATAAAATACGCCTCCGGATCTTTCATGATGCGGGGTTTCAAGTTCGCATACCACGAACTCGCAACGACACGATCGACGCCGATAGCTGCGCCCATCGCAGGAACGTCTTTTTTCGATCCGAGCATCTTGCCCAAGTAGTCGTAGCGCCCGCCTCCGCAGATCGTAAGTTTCTTCGACTCGCCTCCCTCCTCGGCAATGTCCTGGATAATCTCAAACACGGTGCGCGTGTAGTACGACAATCCGCGAACGAGGTTCTTGTTAATCGAATATGGAATTTCCATTTCTTCCAAGTATTCGAGAACTTCTTTGAAGTGCTTCTTGCACGCGGGACACAAATATGAAACGGCATCGGGCGCATCCTCGTTGATCTCGATCGTCTTGGCTTCTTTTGAATCGAGAATGCGAAGAGGATTTCCGGCGAGGCGCTCCTTGTCTACTGCCGGCAAATCCTTCAAGTGCTTCTTGTAGTAATTCGTAAGCTCCCGGATGTAGCGTCCGCGGCATTCCTTGTCGCCGATTGAATTGATGTCCACCGACAAATCTTTTGCTCCCGCTTCTTCGAGAATCGTATACATCGTCTTGATGACCAATGCGTCGACGATCGACTTTTCAGAGCCGAGCGCGTCGAGGTCGAACTGGTAGAACTGGCGATAGCGCCCTTTCTGCGGCGTGTCGTGCCTAAACGACGGGCCATAGGTGTAGAGCAAGACCGGCTGAGGCTGGTTCGCCATTCCGTTTTCAATGTATGATCGCATCGTGCCGGCGGTGTGCTCCGGGCGCATGGCGATCATGTCGCCGCCTTTCGTCTTGAAGGAATACATTTCCTTGTCGACGACATCGGTGCCTTCGCCGATTGCGGTTGTGAACACGTCAGAATATTCAACCATTGGAGTTTCGATCGGCTTGAATCCGTAGTACTCGGAAACTTCCTGCGCCTTCTCGAAGAATCCCTGGAACTTGTAATACTCGTCGCCCGTGATGTCGCGCATGCCTTTTACCGCTTGCAAATTCGCGCCGATTTTTTTGTCCGCTTTTTTCTCGCTTGCCATAATGCGTTCATTATATAGTGTGGGATTTCATTGTCTATTGACTTGGAACGTTTAAAATTGTAAGGTGATTTAAACCAAAAACTAATATATGAAAAATTTACTCATTGTCCTTGCCTTGTCGATTTTATTGGGAGCATGTTCGCACAAGAAACAAAAAACCGGTGCGGCCCTGTGCGGCAAGAAAGTCCACTACCAAGTCGAGGATTTCATTGATGAAAACTTTATTCTTGTCGTACAAGAACATCCTGATTCTGATGCCGTAACAATATCTATGAGTAGCAAAGATAACCCGGGTTTCTCTTTCTTTCCTGAAGGCGAAACGGTATTGAAATGCAAATAACTTTTATAAAAACCGAGAACGCATCTCGGCTTTTTTATTTTCTACGACTACTTGACTTCTTAGAATTAAAATTGTAAGGTGATTTAAACCAAAACATTCAATATGAAACTTTCAGCAAAAGATTACTTCGTAGTCTTAGGAGGATACCTTTTCTTAGTACTACTAATAACCGCGGGATTATGGATCCAGGATTATCACTTTTCAAAAACGCTCGAGGAATTCCATGACCACGTAGAACATACCGCAGTCATCATGGGCGTATGCGGCTCGATAGGACTGTTAATAATTTCTGCATTATTAGTATTCAAAAGATAATTTCAAAAATTCAAAAAGCCGAGATGATTCTCGGCTTTTTTATTTTTCTATTTAGTTTAGTTAGTCGCAGGCTTTTCAAACGACTTCAAGCTCGCCGGTTCGATTCCCGCAGAGCTGATCGGGAACAATCGCAAGATGACATGTCCGATGATGTCCTTCTTCGGAAGGATGCCCCACGTTCTCGAATCCGATGATCCGCCGCGGTTATCGCCGAGGGCGAAATACTCGCCGTCTTTCAGCGTTACGTTATTGTAGTTGCCGGCTGGAAACGTCGCCTGCGTTTCATACGGTTCGGTCAGAACATATCCCTTCGGATTCGCAGGATTCGTAATGACGACATGGCCGTCCTTGATCAAGACCGTATCGCCAGGCAGTCCGATGATTCGCTTGATGAAGAATCGCGACGTATCGAGCGGATAGCGCATGACGACAACATCTCCGCGTGCAGGCTGATGGAAATGGTACGAAATCTCGTCGATGATCAGGTAATGCCCCGTATGGAAGTTCGGCGCCATCGATTCCCCGTCGACGATGAACGGCTGCGCAACGTAGGTACGGATCAAGAAGACGACGATAATGATCGGCGCCAAAAATTTGATAATGTCCCAGATTTCCGACCAAACGCGCGACGCGGTCGATGAATTTTTAGGTGAGGTTTCTTGCATGCAACCATCGTAGCAAGTTCGGCAATTTTTTGCTACAGTATTTTCGCATATGTGCACGATCGTCCAGGAACCAAACCTCATACTTCGCGGCAAGGCGCATGAAATTCCCGTTGCCGAGATTACCAAGAGCGCCATCCGCAAGGTGATTTCGGACATGAAAACGGCTTTGCACCGCGAACCCGACGGCGTTGCGATCGCCGCGCCCCAAATCGCCGAACCCGTGCGCATGTTCATCGTGGCGGGATTCGTCTTTGACTTGAAGAAAAAAAATATCACGGGTACGCCGACGCCCGACAAGATTTTCATCAATCCTGAAATTACGAAACGGTCCAAGGAAACATTCTGGGCGAAAGGCGAAGGCTGTTTGTCCGTCCGCTGGATCTATGGAACAACGAAACGGAACAAGTCCGTGACTGTCCGTGCGGTCGGCGAGGATGGCAAGACGTTTACGATGTCCGGCACCGGACTCTTGTCGCAAATCTTCCAGCACGAAATCGACCACTTGGACGGAATCCTGTTCGTCGACCACGCGAAAGACATCCGCCACATGACGGATGAGGAGGTGCAAGAATACCAAGATGAGATGGAGATGATGAAGAGGAATAAATAAAATAAATGAGAAATAAAAAACCGAACTATAAGTTCGGTTTTTGAGATGCCTTCAATCGGAATGAAATCCAAGTTATCTTTTGCTCTGATTGAAATTGTTCGGCAATTTTAATAACTTTCAAAAGCATCTGTTCGAGTTCGATGAGTTCTTGGGTCGTTTTCATCTCGGAAAGTTTCGGACCCCCTCCATTATAGAAAAGCAGGCAGGGATCAAGAAAATCGGGGAATGCCTCACACAAGAGTGCATCGACAATATCCCGGTATTTTTTGCCTTTTCGAAATCCAACATGGCGAAGTACTTTTTGATTTTCCGAACTTTTTAAAAGCTCGACAAGAGAAGGAAACACACTTTCTCCAAATGGATCAGTTATCTGAACCTGTCGTGTGGCAATATAGGTATGTAATCCTAACATCATGCTATTTTGTTTTAGTAACGTAATTTAAAGCCAGATTATCTATTTTATAAGACATTGTCAAGTAATCCCCTCCTCGTTTTCTTGTACAATACGCTCTATGCAAGAATCCAAAAAACTCAATTTCGTCTTCTTCGGAACGCCTGACGTCTCATCCGAAACCTTGGAAATTTTGAAGGAGCACGGATACATGCCAAGTTTGATTATAACAAGCCCTGACCGGCCCGTCGGACGCCATTTCACGATGACGCCAAGTAGGGCGAAAGTTTGGGCGGACGAAAACAATATTCCTGTTTTGCAGCCGGAAAAAATCACGGATGAGGTTATGGAAAAGCTTGCGGCTGAAAATGCAGGCTTGTTCATCGTCGTTGCCTACGGAAAAATCCTGCCGCAGAAACTGATCGACCTGCCGAATCTCGGCACGTTGAACATCCACTATTCCCTCTTGCCCAGATGGCGAGGCGCAACACCGGTTGAGGCAGCGATTTTGGCGGGAGATTTAGAAACCGGCGTTTCCATCCAAAAAATGGTTTTCAAATTGGACGCGGGACCGATCGTCGCGGAGGAACGCATTCCCATCGAAGCCGACGACACGACGCCAAGCCTGCGCGCAAAACTCATTGCAATCGGCGGACGGCTTCTTGCCGAGTATGCCATTCCCGCATTTGAACGCGGCGAGCAAATTCTCGTCGAGCAGGATGAGACGAACATGACGCACTGCGGCAAGACGAAAAAAGAAGATGGCCTTATTGATCCAATGAATGACGATCCGGAAATCCTTTGGAGAAAATACCGGGCGTATCAGCCGTGGCCGGGAATCCACTTTTTCCAAAACGGAAAGCGCGTAAAAATAACGAAGGCGCGATTTGAAAACGCGAAGTTTATTATCGAGCGCGTTGTGCGCGAAGGCGAGAAAGAATCGCAATGGTTCGGGTAACTAAATGAAAATATTCCGATCGTCTTGATAATCCATAAAAAAGATGGTATCTTTGTTCCAAACAAAAACCATTCCCGATGAGAAAACTGCTCCTTGCCCTTTTATTCTTTGGAACTTCGAATTGCATGCATGCGCAAGATTACCCGAAACTGATGGACTCCATCCGGATCGATGACGATATCATGCACATAACCGCTAAGGGCCGCTTTGATTCGCTGCAAGTCGGATCGTTCCGGCCGCTCTATGTCATCAAGCCGATTATGGTCGGGCGATACAGAGAAAGCACCAAGACCGAAACAATGCACGCTTTTTTTGAAATTTCAAGCCCTGATTCGCATTTAATAAAAGCGATCATGGAGGAACCCCTCATCAATGCGCGCTATCTGCCGAGTCAGAACGAAAAATACCAAGTAGGATATGCCGTCATGATCCTCAACGGAGCCAAGTGCATCGTCCGCGTCGTGAGACAGACAACTATTTCAAGATCCCTTCTCGACCGAGGGGATTTTTTATTTGCAATATAAAAACTCCCTTTCGGGAATTTTTACTGCGCGACTGCCGGAGCGTCGCTCGGTGCAGGCGCTGGCGCACCGCTGTCTTGCGGAGCGCTTGGCGCAACAGGATCCGAAGACGACGAGTCTGCCGGAGCATCTACAACCGGAGCGCCGTCCTGACTTGCATCAGGTGTCAACGTATCAGCATTGTCAGACGGCGCAGGACTGTCACCGCTTGGAGCTGGATCTGAAGATCCTCCTCCTGATGGAGAAACCTGAGGTGTCTGTGGCTGGGACGCTTCCCATGTCTTAAACTTTTGAAGGTCTGTCTCGCTGATGCATGTCGATCCTACGCATAGCTGCGCGGTCGTCACTGAATCCGAGTGAATGTTCTTCGCGAACAGATCCGTAATTCCATTCGCCCCATTTCCAAGCCATGCGATCAGCGTATTCAAGAACGTCTTGTCAGTCGCTGCCGCAAAGTTTTGAATATCGATCAGTTTCAAGTTAAGCTCGCGGATCGATTCTACTAATACTGGCGTAATGCCCGCATAGTTTACTGTCAGGTATCCGTTTGAAGCTGTTGAAACAAGTTGCGGGTAGAACTGCTGTATATCCTGAGCAATGAATCCGAGATGCTGATTTGAGTCAGCACCATTTATCCAATTGAACGTAACCGTTCGAACTTTTGTTAACGTATCAAGCGCGTTTGTTGTAAGGTCGCTAATGTTTGTCTTCAACCGTTCATCCGATGAACATGACGTTCCATTGGCGTCGAGCGAACAGGTTGCCCCGCCGCTTCCTACCATGACGAATTGATCGATCGGGCTTGACGAGGAGCCGACCATAAACTGATTAGTCGCGCTGTTGATTGCGCTTTTTCCAAGGGCAATCGAGTTCGAATAACCGCCCGTTCTGGTATCGTTTCCGATCAAAATCGAAGTTCCCGGAACGGTAAGGTTGTCTACCGTATCTCCTTCTCCTGCCTGCTGTCCGATGAAAATTGATCCTGTAGCATTTGTTGTTGCGCTACCTGCTAGTCGACCCATGAAGATTGATCCGCTTGAGAGGGTTGAATTCAATCCTGCACCATCACCAATAAACGTAGCCCCTCCTGCGACGGCGTTATTGCCTGCCGTGTTTCCAATAAATACATTGCTGCCGCCGACACTGTTAACTCCTGCATCTCTACCTATGATGATACCTCTTCTTCCCGCCGCACCTGATCCTGCATTTACTCCAATAAACACCGTATTTTCCATCTCTGCTCCACTTGATCCTGCGCCAGCACCAAGCCATGTCTCTTCTGTAACACCCGCAACTGGAGAATTGGTAATTCCACTCGTAGAACCAATGAGCCCCCCACCTGTGGACCATGTCAATGTTCCAGAACCATCATTCGTCAAAACATATCCAGGACCTCCCGCCTGAGCGTTTGGCCAAACATAATCCACTCCGGCAATCTGCCAATTTACATATGACGGCGCGATAAGGAACTGGTTGACCGCAGTATTGGTCGCATTCGTTCCGAGTGCGATCGAGTTTGAAAACCCTCCGGTTAAGGAACCGTTACCGATTAAAATCGACGAGTCTCCGAAGGTGTTGTCAACGGAATCTCCGCTTCCCGAATTATATCCGATGAAAATTGAATTGGAGGCATTCGACGCGCTCTGTCCCGCATGCTTTCCGACGAAGATTGAATTAGATGCAGCCGCCGCATCCTGCCCGGCATTTCTTCCGAGGAAGACTGAATCTGCTGCATAAGTTGCACCATAACCGGCCTGGTATCCCATGAAAGATGAGAAAGACGCATACTGCGCATCCTGCCCCGCCTGTCCTCCTATGAAGTTGGACTGGTTAGCATTTGTCGCGTTATATCCTGCGTTCGGACCGATGAAGTTGGATTGGTTGGCCTGATCGGCTCCGTATCCTGCACTCCCTCCGATAAAGTTGGAATCAAACGCGCCTGTGACACCATAACCGGCATAGTATCCGATGAAGTTTGACTCGCCTGAACCCGTCGAGTTCTGACCTGCATAGGCTCCAATAAAGTTGGAACGATGCGAACCTGACGCAGCATCTCCGGCATGAGTACCGATGAAGTTCGAATCTTCAGATGATGCGGCTCCGTTCCCGGCATTGTAGCCGATGAAGTTGGAAGTAAACGAACTGGACGCGTTGTTTCCGGCCGCGGTTCCCATAAATACCGAATCGTTCGCACTGTCAGCATATTGACCTGCGGTATCACCGATAAAGATTGAACTGGTAGCCCCGTCGGTATTGTAACCTGTGCTGTTTCCCATCCATATCGAATTGGCCGAAGTGCTTGAGTTGGTTCCTGCACCCCCTCCCGCTACGAACATTCCAGCGTCCGTGGCTATACTTTCCTGTCCAAGTGAAATGCTGTAAGAATTAGCCGACGTGTCATTGTAGAAATGAGCGACTTCTAAACTGTCCGTCTTGATGACGAAATCCTGCGCATCGGTCGTACCGATGAAATTTGTCGTTCCTCCATCCGTTCCGGCATTGCCGGTTAATGACCAACCTCCCGCACCACAATTGAAGTTGGTTCCGTCGAAACCAGTTACAAAGTCGCCAACTGAACATGTTTGAGATGCTATTCCACCACCACCCGGAGGCTGCGCCCAAAACAGATTTCCTGATCCGTCGTTCGTCAAAACATCGCCGTAGCTTGTTGCCTGGCTCCCAGTCCAAATGTAATTAACTCCATTGATGGCGAAGTTTGGTTTTGAAAATGTATAACTCTCGCCAACATCGTCTATTGTAAATGTCGTTCCCGAAGGAGCGCCGAGATTTCCAAGTGATACTGTTGATCCGGACGGATTCACGTTCAACCAAGTGTTTCCGACATTATCCTGGATCAGGGTCCCTGTTGATGCGGCAAGAGTGATGAATTGCGAACCGTCATTGACGGTGAGCAGAGTATTGTTTCCCATTCCAAATCCATCACCGAGCTGGGCAAGCCCCATGTCTCCTGTTATGGATAATTGAGATTGAAGGAGCGAGGAACCGAGGCGGGCCGTCCCGTGGTTATCCGAAAGAAAGAGATTAGTTTCATTTCCATATCCGTTCGCTCCTATCGTGACAATCGGTAATCCGCTGTGGTAGTCAGCGTCAATGACAGGCTCGGCGCCTGAAGCTCCCGCCGTTACGAAGCGCGAACTCGAATTGTTCCAAAGAAAGTTCGGACTTGTCACGCCGCCTGCAGTAGAACCGTCGCCGAACACAATCTGCTTGTCGTCATATACCGTTCCACTACCTGATCCCGCCGGCGCCCATGACAAATTACCAGCACTATCGTTGGTAAGCACATATCCCGCTCCTGCTGCCTGTGATGTCGGCCAAACATAATCAACACCGGCAATCTGCCAATTGACATATGATGATGCAACCAGAAACTGATTGGACATGGTGTTTACTGCATTGGTACCAAGACCTATGGAATTGGAATGGCCGCCCGTTAAAGTGCCCTCTCCGATCAAAATCGAAGTGCCCGGAGTCGTGACGTTATCAACTTGATCATTGAATCCAGAAGTAGCGCCGATGAAAATTGCATGGGCCTTCTTGCCGCCTGAAAAGGTTATGCCTGCCTGGCTTCCAATAAATACCGAAAGGGACGCATCGGAAGCGCCATACCCCGCAGCATCCCCGAGAAATACCGAGCTTATCGAATTTTGAGCATTGATGCCCGCGCCATTTCCGACGAACGTAGAAGAAGCCGAACCGCTGGCGTTTTTACCTGCAACAGCACCAATAAAAACCGATCCTATGGCATCGTTTGATCCATCACCCGCGCCATACCCTATGAAGTTCGCATAATAAGAATTTGAAGTATTCTTACCAGCCTGATAGCCGATATAGTTCGAATGATTGTCACTACTCGTATTCATTCCTGCCTCTGCTCCGATAAAATTGGAATAGAAATCGTAGTTCGTACCATTTCCTGCATCTACCCCAATGAGGACCGTGTGGTCATTGTGATCAGTGGTCGCATTCAAACCAGCCCTCTGTCCAAGCCATGTTTCAAAACGGGTTCCCGAAGGAGTCGGCGAACTTGTCACGCCGCTCGTCGAACCGATAAGTCCGGAACCTGTGGGAAGAGTTACAACACAATCAACACTGCTCCCCGGCGCACAGTCAGGGTTGAGCGTTGCGCCCGGAGCGTATCCGCCCGATGGCGCGGCGGCGTAAACGATGAACGAATATGAAACAAGCGCGAGAATCGCGAGCGTCGTGAGTGCATATTTATTTTTGAATGAGAAAAAATTCATGCGTTGAGGAAATTGCTCAGCACAGTATACCTTGAAACCTTGTTTTTTCAAATAAAAAAGCCCCGTTGGCTTTTTTATTATTCAATGGCCGGAGATGCATCCGATGATGCTGGCAGTGTTGACGTATCGCTTGACGGACCCGTACCAGTCGTGTCGGTTGTAACAGTTCCCGAAGCGTCCGATGAGACTATCGGATCGATAACGGGTTCTGAACTTGTTGAATCTGAATTTACCGTGTCGGAAACGGTTTCCGATGGGTCTTCTTGTACAGGCGCCGATGAATCGGTTGCAGATTCATTGCCGGATGAGGTCGTTACCGTCACCGGAGGCACGGGCTGGATGACAGACTGCCCTCGCGCGTTTATCAAATTCTGAAGATCTTGCTTCGTCACGCAGACATCCTGGATGCAAACGGTATCCTTGGCATGAATCGAGCCTGCAAACAAATCTCCTATTCCGTTTGCCGATGATGCAAACCATGCGATCAGATTGTTCAAGAATGTCTTATCCGTCGCATCGGCGACTTTTTGGATGTCGACAAGTTTCAAGTTGAGTTCTCGGATCGATTGCACCAAGACAGGAGTAATTCCGGCGTAGTTTACCTGGAGGTATCCGCCTGCGCCTACTGAAACAAGCTGAGGATAGTACTGCTGCAAGTCTTGAGCGATAAATCCAAGATTCTGATCCTGGCCTGCCGCCGGGTTGATCCAATTGTATGTAACCGTTCGAACCTTCGTCAGCGTATCAAGTGCGTTTGTTGGCAAGTCTGCAATGTTTGTCTTGAGTCTCTGGTCAGACGAACACGAGATTCCGCTTGCAACGATCGTACATCCGGTCTGAGATGTACTGTTCATCACAATCGAGTTGATCGGACGAGCCGTCGAACCGATCATGAACTGGTTTGATGCGGTGTTTGTGGCGTTCCCGCCAAGCGCAATCGAGTTCTTGAATCCTCCTGTCGAGGTATTGTTTCCAAGCAGGATCGAATAGTCATCTGGGTCTTGGGTGTTATCCAAAGCGTGGTCTGCGGTCGTATATCCGGCATTTGTACCGATGAAGATTGAATGGGCGGCATTTTGCGTACCTGTGAGATTGTTATCATAAGCTCCGGCATTCGTACCAACAAAGAATGAATCGCTTGAATTACTGGCCCGGAACCCCGTACTTGCTCCGAGGAAGGTTGAGTTATTTGCATTCGTTGCAAGCCAGCCTGCGGCCGTACCGATGAAGTTCGCATTATCCGCATTTGATTCCTTACCCGTCTCCGAACCGATAAAGTTCGAATTGATCGCATTGGCAGCATTATACCCGGCGAGCTTTCCTATGAAGTTCGACTCGTGCGAATCCGTCGCCCCGTATCCCGCATTGTAACCGATATAAGTGCCGTAAAAGTAATCGGTACCGTAAGCGCTATCCTGCGCTGTGAGATACCCGGCCCCACTTCCAATAAATACCGAAGCTGTTGCATAGGTTCCATTTGATCCTGCGCCTTCTCCTACGAATGTAGAATACTTGGCGCTTGTCGCGCTGCTGCCTGCCGCATTTCCCAAGAACAGTGAATTATTTGCCGCGTTTGCTAAATAACCGGCTCCGTTTCCGATAAAGAGCGAGTTGTGCGCATCGGTAGCGTTATATCCTGCACCATCTCCTATCATGAGACTGCTGAAACAAGGATTCATGACATCCGCGACACAATCGTAACTGCTGCTCGTCGCAACCTGATATCCTGCTTGACGTCCGATAAAGGTCGAATTTGTAGCATATGCAGAATCGAATCCGGCATTCTTGCCGATGAAATTCGAATTGGCAGCATGCGCGGCAGTGAATCCTGCACCATCGCCGATGAAGTTTGCACCGCTCGCGTTCGTTGCCTGATAACCCGCTTCAACACCTACGAAGATCGAATTGAAGGCATCGGTAGCGCCAAGTCCTGATGAGTTACCGGTAAAGATTGAAAGAGAGGCATTGGTCGCGCCGTTTCCTGCCTGGTATCCGGTGAAGAAGGAATCTGTTGCGCTTGTCGCACCGATTCCCGCCTCTTCGCCGATAAACGTACTGCCCTTAACAACCGAGTTCACGGCAAAGTATGGCGAACCGGAAGCGCCGCGAATCTGAAAGGCTGGCGAATTTCCGACGGTAAGTTCCGTGGTTCCCGAAGAGCCTCCTCCCATCGTGTGACCGGTCGTACTGCCCCATTGAACACTGATCCCATCAATGAGCGTTTGAGATCCGCCTGTGATAGAGACATTGGATCCTGATCCATCACCTCGGCTATCAGACCACGAAAACGTATCTGGAGAACCTGTTGAATCGATTGTTACTGTGAAAACGTCATCGGGATGAGATCCTGTATATGTTCCTGAAAACGTTGCGTCATTATTAGGATTTCCGGTGCCTCCTGCGCCGGTAAATCGCTGATGATACGTGTAATAAGGATTCGGCAAGACGACATCGAGCGCCGCCGTGGGGGAATTGGTACCTATCCCGAACGCCTTGGAACCTGGAAATGCAAATTTTGAAATGCTATCTGAAATGAGGAACTGGTTCGCAGCTGTGTTCGCGGCTTCCTTGCCGATAGCAATCGAATTTGAGAAGCCTCCTGTCGAAGTCGAATTACCGATCAGAATCGAACTGTCCGATAATCCATTACTAACACTGTCGTTGTAACCGGCTGCATCACCAATAAAGATAGCATGCGCCGCATTTGCGGAATTAGATCCTGCAACCCTTCCGATGAAGGTCGAACCTACGGCATCTGTTGCACCACTACCAGCATTTAGACCAATGAACGTAGTCAAGTCTGTCGCAGCATTGTCTCCCGCTCCGACGCCAAGCCATGTACTGTTAGAGTCAGTCAGCCCCACAAGCGAAGAACCACCGCCTCCGCCCGACGGAGTGTCGCACGTAAAATTCGAACCGTTCCATCCCGTAACAAACTGGCCCGTGGAACAGGTTTGGCTTCCGATTCCGCCTCCTCCGCTCGCAGGAGCCCATGACAAATTTCCCGATCCGTCATTGGTCAGGACATCGCCGTATGAAGTTGAAGGACTTGTCGGAAAAACATAGTCGAGTCCCGCGATCGTAATCGTGCCGTCGTTTGCAACCTTGAAAAGCGTATCGCTCGCGCTATTGCTGATGAGAAAAGGATCAGCGCCGGGGATAACAGTTCCTGCCGTGCCGGCCGTAATGTCGGCAGAATAGTAATGGTCGATACCGGACGACATGTCGAGCGGCGTGTGTCCCGTTCCCGACGCAAAAGTGACGGTAACTCCGCTGCTCCCGATTGCCTGCGGAACTCCGGGCGTAATTTCCACCGGCGATCCGCCGCTGATACCCGTGCAACTTCCCGAGACGGGTCCGAATTCGAAGGTGTCGTTTGTATGCCCATTTCCAGGAGCCGTGTCGGCAATGCCCACAGCAAGCGTACAGTCCGTGGTTCCTGTATAGTTTCCGCCGACAGTCGCATCGGCAAGTTCGCCGCCTCCGCCATGGTAGGTCGTAGAGCTGATGGACGAAGGGCTTCCGCCTGACGTCGTTTGCTCGGCAACGATGTGCAGCCGCGCTTGAAGCGAGGAAAAAATGCCGATGCCTACGCCATTTGCAAATGCGTTGCCGCCGATCTGCGCATCTCCCTTGCTTGAAAGGTCTCCGTTTTCCGAAACTCCAAAGAGGATGTGGCTCGGATTGGAATCAGAATCATGTACGACAAACGGAACCGTTCCCGGCTTTTTTTGAATAAACAATGAAGCCGTCGGCGTCGGTGTTCCTATTCCGATATTTCCGTTGGCAAGAATGCGCATCGCTTCGGAGCTATTGGCTTTAAATACAAGAGGCTGATTATCCGTTGTTCCTAAAAAATCACTCGCTGAACTTGTCCCGCTATTGCCTGAAAGCTGCCACCCCCCCCCCCGTGGGCAAATTAACTGCGCAGTCCGTATCATTCGGTCCGCAGTCTGGGTTCAGCGTCGCTCCCGGCGCATATCCTCCGGATGGCGCGGCAGCATAGACTAACAGCGAATACCCTGCGATCGCAGCAACGATCATTCCTGCAAAGAAATATTTCGTTTTTGTTAATCGAGAAAGAGCATTCATAGAAAAAGAGTATCTATAATTATATATGAATCCCTGGATTAACCTAATTCGTTTCATAAAAAATATCCATCTAGTGTGGATATTTTTTATGAAAACTATTTCAATGCAATTGATTCGATCACGACCGGCGTCACAGGGCGATCATTCTGCCCTGTCTGAACCGAGCTTATTTTTTCAACAACGTCGTATCCGGATGTTACATGGCCGAACACGGTGTGTTTAGTGTTGAGGTATGTGTTGTCAGCAACGTTGATGAAGAACTGCGATCCGTTGGTATTGGGTCCCGCGTTCGCCATCGCGATCGTTCCCTTTACATCGGCATTGGTCGACTTGATTTCGTCGGCGAACGTGTATCCCGGGCCGCCTGTTCCCCATCGGTCAGCCAGCGAATCGTCTTTTGACTGAGGGTCTCCGGCCTGGATCATGAATCCGGCAATGACGCGATGGAACTTGGTCATGTTATAGAATCCGCTTGACACGAGCTTGGTAAAGTTTTCAACCGTATTTGGCGTATTTGCAGTATCGAGCGCGATCGTGAAATCTCCGAGGGATGTATGGAATGTGGCTTGGGTATAATTCATGGGTTTTACATTAGCTGAAGGTTTTGCATTTGTCGAGGTGTCAGCTGGCACGGTGCCTGTTGTTGCGGCTCCCTCCCCTGCTAAGGGGAGGGCCGGGGTGGGGTTTGCGTTCGATCGCACTCCGAAATAAACAGCGAGCACAACAATTGCAACCACGATAATTCCAATAATAATTTTCCAGGCATTACTCATAGAAAGCAGATTTGGTTAGTCGTTTAATAATCATTCGTCCGCGTCGCGCGAGCGTTTGCTTGCGTCCACGGTTTTGTTTAACAGATTCTACAATATCAAGTCCGGCACGATCGATAGCCTTGTACGCATCGCCGTCGGTAACGCTTGCGAAATGCATGTGGCCTTTGGTATCGAGCGTAATGGATGCCTGGTAGATGTCGTCTCCTGAGCGGTGATGGTTGGAAGTTTTCCCGACCTCGGCATAAACGTGAACATGGTCAGGGAGGATTTTTTCGAGAGGTGCGAGAGCGGTGCGAACATGCTTTTTCATTTCATCCGTAAGTGGCATGCGCAGTCCCTTGAATGCAATGTTCATAGAAGTGTACAAGAAAACGATATTAGCGCGCTTCTTGTCCATTCAGTATATCACTTCCGAGAAATCCACAGTATTGTCCCGATACACTATTATTTAAAACTTGACAAGTATCTAAAGAAAAGATAAAGTTTTATTAAATAATTTCTTCATCAAATTCATCGGATATGGCAGCAGCCGAACTTACGCTTGCGGAATTCTTGGAATTTCTGAAACTCGACAAGAAGCAATGCAGTACAAGAAAAAAATGCATGGTCAATAAAAGAGTCGGACTCTATAACTTGGCACATGGCACGAAGCATTCCATTACATGGGAACAAGTCGGCCAGTCGGACAACTACACATGGAAAGTCAACGAAAATTGGAACGGCGTACATCAAATGACATTGTCTTTGTAAACCAAAACTCCCTCGCATTGCTGCGAAGGAGTTTTTTATTGGCTGTTCTTTTTTACTTGATCGCAAGCTGCGAAGAAGTTGAGACGGTAGCCACAAGCACTGAGGCATCGGTCGAAGCGATCTTCTTCATCGCCCATCCGACCAATTTCTGGTAGTCGGGGCGGATTGACGAAGGGTTGTAAGCTTCGAGAATCTCGCTTACGGACTTGTCCTTGTAATGGACTTCCGTTGCCGGATTATATCCGCCAAGGTTCTTGGCAACCGTATCGATCGCCTCGTCAAAGTCCTTGAAAGGGACCTTACATGAGCCGAAACCGAAGGGGTTGTTCGCACCTTTCGGGTTCGAACAGAGCATTTTTCCTCCGTTGGACTCGATGGTCGCAATCGCAGGAAGAAGCTTCCAGTCGATACCGTATGTGTCCGCGGCCTTCACGAATGTCAGGCCTTCGCCTGCAAGCGGTGAATTGTCGCGTAATGTGAAGAATGCGTCGATTTTAGCCGCTCGCTGTTCCTGGGTAAGCCCATCGACAACGGTTGACGTAGGGGACGCTGCATATAACGTGTCAGTTGGAGCCTCTGCTTGCGCGATCGGGGTTATTAATCCGATGCACAGACCGACGATGAGGGTGTACCCAAGCGCCATCTGACGATAGAATGTGAATTTATTGGACATAGATGACGGTTTCGCTCCGTCAAACACATTGGTGGTAGAGTCTTTTCCTGCGGTATTCGCGTGGCTGCCGAGATGGCACCTGCGGAAATATCTCAGGGAAAGAAAAATGCCTGCAATTCAGACATGTAAGCATGATAGCATATCCAAGTCTTGCTGTCAAGCTTTTTATGTGGTATTACGCTTAAAATTGGAAAATAAGCCTTATTTTATAAAGCTTTTCTAATTTTAGCCAAGAAGATCAAAAAGTGCTCAAAACCACATATTTTTACCCTTGACAAGTTTTCGATGGTTGCTGTTAAAACCGACCCGCCATTTGACTTTTTATGCAAAAAATGCTATGATTTAATCAAATAATCGCTATTTCAAAACCTAAATAATTCCAAACATGAGAAAAATCCTTAGCCGGTATTGGCTTTTTGCCGACGGCATTAGAAAATACGGATGGTATGCCGTACTCGCCTTTTTTGTTTCGTATCTTGCAAACGGACTGCTCCGCCCTCTTCTCCAACAGAATCTTATCGACGCCATGATAGGCCATAAGACTTACGTGGAAGCGCTGGCGATCGCATTCGTCTGTTCGTACGCCGCAAAAGAAGCTCTCTTGAGCGTCGGCGACTTCAAATCAGGGCGCTTTCAGTCCGAACAGGCCCGAAAGCTCCGCATGATCAGCTTCGAAAGCCTTCTTCGGCAATCGATGAAGTTCTTCAACGTCAACAAGGCCGGATCGTTCATTGCCAAGAATAAGCGCCTGATTTCCTCGGGAGAGGAAATTTATGAGCAAGTTTCAAGCAGTGCGCTGTTCGTGACCATTCAAATGATCGGAATTCTGAGCGTTGTGGCGTTGACCATTTCCAAGTACATGTTTTTCGGATATCTGTTCTGGATCGTCGTATTCGTAATCATTACGACAACGACCTTCAAGCGCCGACTGGCGCTCGGATACGCCGAAGCGGAACTCGAGTCCAAGGTAACGGCCAGATTTGCCGATACCATCGCAAACATGTCGACGGTGAAACTCTTCGGCGCGCATGCGCGGGAGAAGTCAAACTACCAGTCTATCCTTACAAGGCACTACGAGGCGTTCCTCAGATCGTGGAATTTTGCAAATACGCAAAACGCATTGCAGAGATTCTGCACCAGCGGCATCCACGCCACGTCGCTTTTCGTAAGCATGTGGCTCTGGAGAAAAGGAGCATTCACTCCGGGACAAACGGTCCTCGTCATGGCATTCTCCTCGAATCTTTCCGAGTCCTTGTGGACGTTCGGCTCAGGCCTTCGCAAGCTCACCCGAGCTATCGGAGACGCCGGAGAAATGATCGATATCATCGACATGCGGTCGGAACTCGTAAACGCGCCCGGCGCAATTTCGAATCCGGCTATCGACCAAAGCAAGGCTTCGATCCGCTTCAGAAACATGTCGTTTTCGTATCTTCCCGGCAAACCTATATTCGAGGACTTCAATCTCGATATAAAGCCCGGCGAGAAAGTCGCGATCATCGGCAAGACGGGCTCAGGAAAGACGACTCTTTCCAAGCTTCTTCTGCGCGAAATGGACCCGACCGAGGGCGACATCTGGATCGGCGACTATTGCATCAGGACCGACATCACCATGGACGGAATCAAAAAAATCGCACTCGGCGTTTCGCAAAACGTCGAACTGTTCCACCGGCCTCTGCGCGAAAACATTGCGTACGGAAAACCGGACGCAAGCGACGAGGAAATCCACGACGCCTGCAAACGCGCGGGAATCCATGACTTCATCCTGACGCTGCCCTACGGCTATGACAGCAAAGTCGGCGAGCGCGGAACGCTTCTCTCGGGAGGCGAAAAGCAGCGCATCGCAATCGCCCGCGTATTCTTGTGCAATCCGCTCATCATGATTCTCGACGAGGCGACATCGGCTCTCGACAACATGAAAGAGCGCGAAATACAGCGCGTCATCGAAAGCGGCTTCGACAGCAAAACGATCGTCGTCATCGCCCACAGGCTTTCAACGATTCAGAAATGCGACAGGATCATCGTCTTGGACAAGGGAAAAATCATCCAGGACGGAAACCACGACGCGCTGATACTCGACAGGGACGGCATCTACTACAAGATGCTCACCTCGCCGGAAGTTGCCGCCGAGGAAGAAGTGCTTCTCGACTCATGACAACACAACCCGAAACAATTGTTTCGGGTTTTATCTTATCCCATTTTCTCCTTTTTCATCCTGTGCCAGTAATTCGACAAGATGAGCATGAACGAAACGGTCGCTGTCAGTACCATCAAGATGACGAGGATGCGGAAGCCGAACGCGAACACCACGAGCCCGCCGACGAGCGCCGCGACTCCTTGGAAAATATCCTTGGATGCCTCGAACGTTCCGTACTCGCTGTCGCGCATTCCCGAATCCGTCCGTTCGGCAAGTTCCGCGTCGAATGCCGGATCCGCCACCGCGTTTCCGAGCGCCGTCAGAATCTGCGCCAAAAACAAAATCGGAATGCTCTTGATGAACAAATACGTGACAATCCCAAGAAGCCAGATGATCCATCCGCCGACCATCAGGTGTAACCTGTGCGTGCGGCTGAACTTGAGCCTGAAAATCAGGAGTTCGGCCACGCCGCATACGATATAGAATGTCGCAACAGCGCCTGCTGCATCAAGGATTCCTCCGCCGACTTTCTGGACGAAGACGGCATAGATCGGCATCAGAATTCCCTCGGAGAATGTCGAGAGGCTGTAGGCCGCGACGAGGATTCGGTATGTTGAATTGGATTTTTTCATGATCATGGCAATTCTCTATCCTAGTTTTATAATAATCATCGCTCCGGCAACCATGAAAACGCCTCCGACGGCAACCCAGATTGAAAGCGACTGCCTGAAGAGAAAGAAGCAGAACAGGGCAACAAACAGCGGATACGCAAGCTCGATCATCGACGCCGGACCTGCGCCGAGATACTTGATTCCCGAAAAGATAAAGAAGTTCGCAACCGCCCCGAGGATCAGGGACGCCAAGATGAATATCCAATTGCGCGTCGAAATGGTGGAGATTTCCGCAGCTCCTCCCTGATGGAAGAAGAAAACGGGAATCAGCACGACGAAGGTGAGAAACGATTCGAGAAACAAAAGCGTCACAGGAGATACCGATACCAAAATGCGGTCGTCGAATGCGTACACGAGTCCCCATGTGGCCGCCGCAGCAAGGGAATACAAGAATCCAATCTTTTTCATGGGGGCAAGTATAACAGAATTATGAATCAAGAGCTTTTCTCAAAACGCGCGCCGCCAATTTCGTGGCGCCCGTTCGGAACAAGAGATCCCGCAATGCAACCAGCCATTTCGATTCCAGCGTAAAAAACGATTCCATGAGGCGCGAAAAAAGGAAAATATATTTCGTGGACTTTTGCCTGCGTTTGGCAAATACGGCAAGCGCATCATCAGGAGAATGAAATTCGCCAAGGCATGCTGCAAGTTCATATGCATCCCCGAGCGCGAGCGACGTTCCGAATCCGGAAATCGGCGACATGCCGTGACGCGCGTCCCCGATCAAGACAACGCGACCGAGATGCCACCTCTTCATCTTCACATGGACAAGTTCGTCATGGAACAGATGATTCCGATCAAACGCCGAAAGCACATCCGTGACCCGCGAACCGATCTTTTCGAACGATTTGAAAATATCTTCGGCGGATGCCTCGCCGCGCTTGGGAATCGAAAATCCGATCGAGACGCGATCGCCGTACGGAATGGCGAGCACGACCTGTCCCGGAGCATTTAAGATGTAATAGTCCGAGTCCAGCTTGAAACTCCTCGGTGCCCAGCTCAGGATGACATGCCATCCGTACGACTTCAGATAGTTGCCGAAAATACTCTCGCGTACTTGCGAACGCATACCGTCTGCGCCCACGACCAGATCGAACGTTTCCTCGGTTTCGTCCGAAAATGTTACTGCGACGCCGCCCGGCTTCTGCTTGAAATCGATACATGTGACGCCGAAACGGACGGCAACTTCTTTGGGAAGCTTTCCAATGAGCGCTTTGTGAAGCAGATCGCGTTCTATTTTCCCCGCAAGTGTGTCTTTTCCGATCATTTCCTTTGTAATGATCGAGATTGGACTGCCCGACAAATCGATTACGGCACCGGAGTCGACGGGCTCGAATTTGTCCCAAAACGATTCCGGCAAATCAAATTTTTTCAAGATCCGCAAACCGTTCACCCAAACGCCGATCGCGTACCCGATCGTCCGCCACTCGGGCGCGCGTTCGGCAATTGTGACCTCGAATTTCGAGCTGTCTAAAAAATCCGCAAGCGCCACGCCCGCGATTCCGCCGCCTACGATGAGGATCTTTCTCTTTGAGTCCATGAATCAAGTATACTTGTCGGAGCAGATTATGAACAATACCGAACCCTTTCAACGTGCGTTTGAAGCGGCAAAAAGGCGCTATGAAAAATTGCAGAACACAGATATTGAACTGGCGTTTTCAAACGGACTGTTTTTCACGATGCGGGCGACCGTAACGTCGAGTCTGTTTTTTAAAAACAAAAGGGCTTATGCGATCATCGTTAATGCCAAAAAGCAGCCATTTCTTTCGCGGCTTTCCCATGAAGACCTCGTCGGATGGTTCGGGCACGAACTGGCGCATATTGTTGAATATGAATCAATGGCGAATATGCAGCTTGTCGCTTTCATCCTGCGATACGTATTTAATTTGAAATTCAGGTTCATCGTCGAACGCCGCGTCAACGCGTATGCGGTCAATAACGGCTTCGCTCGGGAACTGTTCGGTGTTTGGAAAAAATTTCTCGCCATGGAATCGATCGGCGGCAGATACAAAAATTACATTATCAGGCATTATAAGCCGGATTGGGAAAGCATCCGCGAGGTCGCAAAAGAGATGGATATGACAAAAGAAGAGTACGAGCATCTTTAAGGAGATGCTCGTTTTTTATTTTTCATGGACGAGGTAAGATAGTCACATGCAACAATCAAACAAACCCTCCTTCCGGCAGAAGATGCTCCGCTTGGCTCCGTTTTGGATCTTTCTTATTTTCTTCAAGTTCGGCGGCGGATTGCATTACACGATGCTTGCCCCGCTCGGCTCCCAAGTTTTCCCTGTTTGGATCGTCGGAATTTTGATCGGCGTTTCCGCATTCATCCAAATGCTCCTCGACGTGCCAAGCGGTTATATGACCGACCGATTCGGTTATAAGAAGATGCTCGTTGTCACGACGATTTTCTTCGTGGCGGCATCTGCCGTCTTCCTTTTCGGACTGACCAAGGCGACATTCCTGTGGTCGCTCGCGGTCAGCGTGATCGGATGGCAGTTCTTCAGCCCCGGCATCAACGCATACGCGATCGGACATTCCGACGATGAAACCGTCGGCAAGATTATTTCCGCCAAAGACGTCTTCGCATCGAGCGGCATCGTGCTTGCGAGCGCGCTCGTCGGATTTGCAGTATCGTGGAACGTTCCCCTCCTCGGAAAAATTCTGATTCTCATCTTCATCATCGCGTGCGCAGCGATGCTTCTTGCACCTGCTGACCTCGCTCCGAAGCCCGAACACCACCGCAAGAAACTGCACCCGAAATTTTGGAAGGTTGCCTGGAAGGCGGCGCATGATCTCAAGCCCGTAAGTTATCTGCTCATGATCACGAGCTTCACGGCATCGACATTTTACGCGATCATTTGGTTCGTCGTGCCGCTCCTGATCGCAACGCAAGTCCATGCGCACACCCTTTCGCTCGGACTCGGCGTGTTTGATTTCTCGGTCGTGATTCTCGGATTCTTCATCGGAACGCTCGCGGACAAATATGACCGCAAGCTTCTCATCCTCCTCGGCATCGTCATATTCGCCGTTGCGGGAATTCTTCTCGGCCATAATTTCGGATATGCGTTCATCCTTCTCGGATTTGTCGCAACGGCGGGAGACGAGCTCTCGGGCGTGTCGCTGTGGGCATGGCTCTATGCACTCGACAAGAAGCACGAGCACTACGGTCTCATTACGGGAATGATCGAGCTTTGGAGCGATCTCGGCTGGTCGGTCGGGCCGATTCTTGCCGGCATTTTGTATGTCGCCGTCGGTCCGTCATGGACGATCGCAACCGGCGGAATCATCATCCTCCTGAACCTCGGCGTCTACCTGTTCATGGTCAAGCACCCGTTGCCGCATTCCCTCGAAAAGCTTCCGGCGTTTCATCTGCGTCACGAGAAGCACAAGCACTAACAATCAAAACATATGAACACCAAACCGACCATCGCATTCGATTTCGATGATGTCCTTTGCGACACCGTGCGGGCGTTCTTGGAATTTCGCGAGGCGACGTTCGGTCCCACGATCGCCTACGACGACCTGTCGGAAAAACCGCTTCATGAAGATCTTGGCATTTCCGAAGACGAGGAATCGAAGCGATGGGATCTGTTTTTCAAAAACGACGAGTTCTGCTATCCAAAACCGGACGTCGAAAAGATTTCAACTTTAGAAAATCTGAAACCGCATGCGCGGCTCGTGATTTTGACCGCTCGCTACCGCTTATGGCATGCGCAGATCCTGACATTCGTCGAGCGTTACGTGCCGACATTGTTTGAAGAAGTCATCTTTACTGACCATCGGGAAGGTAAAAAATTAAAAGGCGTAATCTGCAAGGAGCAAGGCATCTCGCTCCTCGTCGACGACAACCCGGAACAGATCGCTTCGTGCGAACAAAACGGAATCGAAGTTCTCGTGTTCAACCAACCCTGGAACCGCCACCTGCAGAACGTTCGGCGAATAACTTCGTTTGCGGAGTTGTGTTAGGATTAAGCCATGACTACCGAATTATCTATTATCAAGCCAGAAACATCCGTCGACGAAGTCCTGACCCTGTCAGTTCTTTCAGGTCCGACAGATGAAATTTATTATAAAAAAATCATGCTCGGTTTTCTTGCCAACGGACTTTCCGAATATCCGATGCTTGATCTCGGAATCGTTTACGGACTGTATCAAGGTGAAACGCTCATCGCATCGGCTCGCATTAAGCAGGAAGAAGCCACCTTTCCTGCCGTAACGATCGAATACGTAGCCGTAAAGTCCGAATTGCGAGGGCAGGGGCATGGAAAAACATTTATGGAAAAACTCTTTCAGGAAATCAAAAATCGCTGGGGCAAAAATATTGCCATGCTCGCGACCGGCGAATCGAAAGGTTTCTATGAAAGAATCGGCATGAAAATTTTGGGCGAACTGGGCGGACTTGGATATCCCCGCTATTATTTTTACAAGGTTATCGAAGAAAATTAATAAGCCAAGAAAAAACTTCCCTTAGGAAGTCTTTTCGAATGTCCAGGTACCGCCGTCAATTTCTTCGGCAAGCTGTTCTGCGCTCCACGTCAAGGGACCGACGGCCCAGTACGTTCCGTCGAACTTCGGTTGGAGCGTGTCGCCCTTGCTGATGCCGAGAAAAGCCATATCTTCATTAGCTTTTATGATGCCGTTTTGAAAGTCGTATTTCATGTCGGGCGTTTTAGGTTTTGGGAATTCTTCCATGAATGTAAAGTAAATAAATCTGATAAGTTCAATTCTTTCCCACTTTATACTTCATTGGTTTCTTTTTCAAGACTGCGAGGAATTTGCTATAATCGACAAATGCAAAACGATGCGATTTATGTAGCGAACCTCAAAGACCATCCTGAACTTGTGCGTATAGTCGCCAAATGGCTTTGGAAAGAATGGTACCTTTGGCAGGGAAAGAGCCTGTCATACGTCATTTATAAAATTGAACACTCCATGACTGACGCGATTCCGCAAACGTTCGTCGCAATCCGAAACGGAGTTCCCATAGGAACCGCAGCGCTCTTGAACCATGATTTGAATTCGCGGCCCGACCTCGGCCCGTGGCTCGGCTCGCTGTTCGTTCCAAAAAAATTCCGCGGACTCGGCATATCAAGAATGCTGCGCGACTCTCGGATCGAAGAGGCAAAAAGGCTTGGATATGAAAAAGTCTACTTGATCAGCGATTACAAGAAACAATTTTACGAAGCGAAGGGGTGGAACTTTCTGGGGGAAATGCCCGGGAACGTCAGCCGTACGACGCAAGTTTTTGAATTGAAGTTAAAATAAAAAATTCCTGATGGGATTTTTTATTTTTCCCCCTGCGGAGAAAATACCGAGTTCTTTATTTCCGCAACATACTCGTTCCATTTTCTTTCAAGAGTATCGATGACCAGTATATTTTTGATCAGAGTGTTCGGCAGGAAAAGATCGAAATACTTTTTTTGAATGACCGCGTCCTTGCGGGCTTCTTCTGGAAAGTCTGCGCCATCGTAATTGAGCTTCCATCCGTCTCCGCGGAACTCTTTTGTTTCGCGGAGGCGCGTTTCGATCTCATTCTCGGGAATCGTGAGTAAAATCAGAAAGGTGCGGTGGCTGAGCAATCGCTTTTCAAGCGGGTGAAAAAGCTCGATATCATCCATTCTTTCCTGAAAACGGTCGAGAATGACAACCTCTTCCGGACAGTCTTCGATCGTATCGGTCAGTTTTGAAAAATACTCGAATACCTTTCCCCGGTCGTCCTCGTCCTTTACCGGCATGAACGTTTCGTCCTCGTGAAAAACGCGAACCGTGCGAGTCGGCCGCAACGATTCGGCAAGAAGGTCGGACAAGAGGCTCTTGCCGAGTCCTTTGAGGCTGATGAATATGATAATTGTTTTTTGGCGAGCATTCTCCATTCGTTACAGTATATCAGAGCATCCAAGTATAAATTCCATGCAAAGTATCTTGTCTATATTTTGGTATAATCTGGCATATGACGAGTCCAAACTTATTTTTTCTCGCGTTCATCGCAACCGTCCTTCTAACGCGCGTTGCGCTTTATTTCAAGCCGATACCGAGTCCGACAATCAAAGGATTCAGATTGCATCATTATATGTACGGATTGGTGATCGCACCGATCGGAATTCTTGTTTCAAGCCCGATAATCTTAGGCATTGGACTCGGTTTATTTCTCGACGAGGTTCCCTATCTTCTGATCGGCGGAAAAAATCACAAGGACAACTATTCGACAAGAAGCCTTCTTGGCGTATTGGCTTTGATTGTCATTGTCTATGTCACAAGAAATTTTTTGACAAGGATTTTATTATATTGAAACGTTGGGAAAAATTCCGAAATATGATTTCTTGAAATGCAGA
Source organism: Patescibacteria group bacterium (assembly GCA_028286885.1). Taxonomy (GTDB): domain Bacteria; phylum Patescibacteriota; class Minisyncoccia; order Phycocordibacterales; family UBA1006; genus CAIXMG01. Next base: position 79,695 of record JAQBQS010000016.1, on the reverse strand, counting down.
TTGGATTTGCTCTCCTTGCATGCAAGCGCCGTAGCGACAAGCCTGTGATTCCCTTCGATTGCCGTAAACGGACCTTCGAAAGATTCGCCGACGAATACTAGAACCGTATCTTCAGGATCCTTGCCGGCCATCGCCGACTTGATAGAAATAATTTTCTCCTTGTCTCCTGGGTTTATTTTTTGCGAAGTATGATGAAAATGTTCTACTGCATCGACAAGCTTAAGCGACCCGCCACTTAGAACTTTGCACCACGTCGTCGATATCAGATTGCATTCTCGCGCGCTCTTCTCGGTAAACGTTCCTGAATGCCATTTCATTCCAGTCGGAAGATGATCCAGAATCGGATGCCTATTGAACGCCAGCAGTTCATGTCGGATTTCATTGTGCGCCAAATCTGAAAGATCCGGTTCATTCACGATTGCGTTGTTTTCATCCGTCCGCATTTTGTCGTAGCATGCATAATGCCATTCATCGCGAAGCCATGATGCGACGACTTCATCGAATCTGACTTCTTGCCAGGATTCATTATCTGACGGTTTAGGATTCATAGGATGGATTCTCGAACGTGAAAATATCATACGTCGAAGGATAGAAGACTTTCGCTCCGTTGCGAAGATAGAGGGATCGCGCGCCGCGCGAAGAAGTGAAATAGATCTTCAGGGGCTTGTCTTTGAAATAACTGAACAGGACTTGCGTACCGATTCCGCGGCTTCTGAACTTCTCCGCGATAAAGAAGCAGCATCCTCCGAGATAGCCGGCGGAACGCAGTTCGTCTATTTTTGCACGAGCATTCGCATTAAACCAGTTGTGGGGCTTGTATTTTGCGATCGGAAATTGCGTAAGTCCGAATCCGCCGATCACGTCTCCGCCACGCTTGATCACGACGAACGTCGTAACATCCGACCAGAAGAGCCTTATGATGAAAATATAAAATGCCCATGAAAGCCTGAATTCCCTGATGACGAGAAAAAAATAATTCCAAAAATCCGAAGAGTCGGGATTTTCTTGGAATGAAATGCCGCTTATGCCTGAATTATCCATTCCTGCATTCTATCATAACCCTATCTTTGCTATACTTCCCTTGTTTTACACATCTAAATTATTTTCATGCTCACCTCCCTCAACCATCACCGCCACAGCCTCGCGTTCGCTAACAAGGAAATCACCGAAATGTTCGCGTACCAAGTTTTCAAAGAACTCGCGTTCGGACTTGTGAGTATTTTCGTACCGATCTATCTCTTGATCCATCACGTTCCTCTCTTTTGGATCATGGTCGCCTTCACGGGACGAAGCCTTATACACGGAATTACGGCGCACCTGATCGGACGGATCGCGCTTTTGAAAATCGGGATCAAGCATACCTTCGTCATAACGACGATCCTCTATATCGCATCGTTCGCCGTCATCAGGCAAGGTACCGCGCCCGAGTGGATTGCGCTGTGGGCCGCGATCACCGCGGTCGCAAACGCGCTTTATTCATGCTCGTACCATTCGTTCCTGTCGCTCAAAATGGACGAGCGCTCGGCCGGTCGCGAAGTCGCGCTCATGGCCATCATTTCGATGGTTGTCGGAATTGCAACGCCGCTCGTCGGGGCCGTTTTAATTTCGATCTTCGGATTCAAGTACATGTTCATGGTCGGATCCGGGTTTTTGTTTCTTGCCGTCATTCCCCTTTTATTTTCTCCGGAAATTCCGACCGAGGGCCAAGTTCATTTGCGCGGATTCTCGCATTACCGCGCGTTTTGGAAATCAAACCGCGACGTCGTGATCAGCACGCTGGGAAACGGATTCGACGGATCGAGCGATCCGATCTGGGACTCGCTCTATTTATACAAGTTATTCGGCGGGCTTCGCGCGCTCGGCGCCATGACGTCCGTCGTTTCGTTCGTGCAGATGTGCGCGCACTACGTCGGCGGCCGCCGCGTGGATCAGAAGAAAAGCGGTTTCAGCCTGGGAATCTCCGGAAGCATCTTTTCGCGAATTCTCGTCTTCGCATCGTTTCATCCCTACATCGCGATCATGAGCGAAACGATGAACAGCGTCATCCGCCCTCTCTTCTCGACGGCATTCTCGACCGCGTTTTACCGAAAGCTTCGAGGAGCCAATACGATATCGTTCGTCGCGGCGCATGAAACCATCTGGCACTCGGCGCATGTCGTCGCAATGATTGTGATTACGATCGGCGTCTATTTCATCGGCTGGTACGCGTTTCTCATTTCAGGAGCGTTCATGATCCTTGGAAAACTGATGATCCGCTCGCAGCGCGTCGGCGCGGACGAGATCGAAAAAACCGCCGTGACGGCAGTTTGATAAGAATAAAATCAGAGCGACAGCGCCGAGAAGACGATGCTCGCAATGACTAGGAGGACGAATACGAACGTGCGCATGTTCCAGGATACGCGTGCGTTTTTTATGTCGGACGCAAGATTAAGCAAAAACGTAAATGCACCGAGCGCGGAGAGTGTGAAGAGCGGCACATGCGCGAACGCGAATCCCTCGGGAACGGACGCGATGAACCATATGACGGGAATAAGTGCGGCCGTCCACCAATACTTTTTGATCGTCTTACGCTCCTCGTCAGTATCGCCTTTTACGCCAGGCAGATAATAGACGATGTTGAGCATGAACGACGTTACGGTCATGTAAACGGAAGCGCCGAATAATGTCGCATGCGGAAACGACAAGAGAATATTGCGATACAATCCCCCGTCAATGGCGTGGCCGACAATGCCGACAAGGCTCATGCCGATGACGACAAGAACTCCGTATTTCAAAAGAGACCTCTTGTTATGGACGCTCTGCGCGGGCTTTACGAGAATTGCCAAGGCGAGAAACGCGAGTCCGACAAGGGCCCACAGATGCGGATGGTCATGGTTGAGGATGATCCCCGCAGCGAGCGCAACCGGCACGTCAAGAAGCGCGTTTAGTGTATACGTAAACGAAAGCGAACTCGCCGAGTTCAGCACCGCGTATCCGACATATTGCGCGGCCGCCCAAGCGATGCCGATGCCGACAATCCATAAGAATATAACGGGATGCGCCAACATGTAATGCCAGTATTCAACCTTAAACGTCGCGACAAGCAGAATGGCCGAAGGAATGATCGCGTAGCGGTGCAGTCCCGCGATTCCGCGCGACGTAACGCCCTTCTCCTCGAGCTTGCGGATATTAAAATGAAACAGCGAAAACAGCGATGCCTCCAGAAATACAACAAGTACGATGATGATATTCATAATGAGTTATGCCGTCTCCTCTGTCGCAATATGGACAACAAACGCAAGCACTCCTGAGAGAGCGAGAAGGAGCAACGCAAGCGCTACGTACATAATTTGATTTCCCCATGCGTCAATCATGACGCCTGCGGCAAGAGGCCCTATGAGCGCGCCCATGTCCGAAATGCTGTGCGATATTCCGTCAACGCGGCCGATATGCTCGGGATTCGCGAAGCGCGTCATGAGCTCGACTTTTCCGATCGAGACCAATTCCTGGATCACGCCGATGACGAACGCGATCGCGATCTGGATCCAATACGCATGCGCGAATCCGAGCGCCGCGGTAAGGGCCGCAAACGCGAGGAGCCCGTACGCGAACAGCCGCGGTCCCCGCTTGTCGAATATTTTTCCGAGGAACCATCCGAACATGGTCGGAATCGTCAGGATGATTCCCATGATGACGATCGGAACGTACCCCGCGCCTTCGGTGAACATCTGAATCGGCAGGAAAAACGCGATGATCGCATTTGCAAACGACAAAAAGAAGCTGAATCCGACGAGCGATCTCAATTTCCAGTCCCAGGTGACGAATTCGCGGGCGATGTCGCGATAGCGTGCGCGCTCGGACGCGCGGACGCTTGGCGCACTATCGGTCGGACGCGCCCATTTCCATACGATGAACATCGCGATGACGACGGTCGGCGCGATCAGAAACAAGAGCCAATGGATCGGGACGAACTTGACCAAGAATATTCCGGCGATTCCGGCGGCACACCACCAAAAGTTCGCAATCGTATCGAAGTAGCCGAAAACGGTAGCGAGTTTTTCCTTTGCGGCATGGCGCTGGAAATACGTCTCGCGGCCGATTCCGTCGAACGCGTAGCCGATGCCGTTGGCAAGCCTTGCAATGACGATCCAGATTGCGAGCCCCGTCACTCCCGCAAGAAGGTATCCCGATCCCACTACCAGGTAAAGGCTTAGTCCGATAATGATGAGCGTTGTCGCGCGCATACGATCCGCAAGGACGCCCAGGATCGGCATGACGAGAATGAACGCGATGTCGTAAACTCCGCGCAAGAGTCCCGCTGACGCGTATGTTTTGGCGAATGCGAACAGAAACACGGGAATCAAGGATTCCGCAAAGCCCCAGCCGATCCACCGGACCGAAGTCGCCCATGTCAAAACGCGCACGCCTCGCGGAATGCCGTCTTGGTTGTTCCAAAATGATCGGATCGTCTTCATAGCTGTTTTTATTCCGTTGCGTTGCTCGCCTCGTCGAGCGCCTCGAACTTGTCCATCGAAATGGCCGTGTTGATGGCCGCGGTATCGATCGGCGTTTCGGACCGGCATCCCGGATTCTGGCATTTCAGGTACGCCCCCTCTTGGATAACTTCCGCTCCGCAGAGAGCGCATGTAAGATTTGATGCCATAAAATAATGTGGATTAGGAAATAATAACACGTCCAGTATAGCCTTTTTGCCAAGAATGCAAAGTTGTGCGGACGCTTTCCGCTTTTGCGCGATTGCGCGTATAATCCGAGCATGAAAACGCCCGACGAAATCATTTCAAGAGCCGTTGAAAAAAATCTGCACGCCGAGATTTTCGAGAAAACGAGAATCTTCGCGGGCGAGGACAACGAGGTTTACGATGCGCGGCTTTCAAGCGGACACCCGGTCGTCATTCGCATTTCACGGAAAGGCCCCGAGGAATTCCGCAAGGAGGAATGGGCGATGAACATGTGCCGGACCATTGGCGTTCCCGTCGCGGACATTCTGTTCATCCAAGACGCCGAGCATGAAGGGAAAATCATTTCCATCTCGGCGCAATCCAAGATTCCCGGCGATTCCATCGAGCGCGGAAATACCGACTGGCGAAAGCTCGACAAAACTGTCTTAAAAAGACTGATTGTCCAAGCGGGCGCAATTCTTTCGAAAATCCATTCTGTTCCGGTCAAAGGATTCGGAAGGCTCGACGCGAACGGAGCGGGGACGTTTGCAACATTCAAGGAATTTTTAAATTCGAGAATTCAAAACCGGGAAGCCGTCTTGGCCGTCGCGGGAAAATTCGGCTTTGACAAGGAAGTCATCGAGAATGCATTCTCGGCAATCGGAGAATTCCTGAAACAGCCTATTGAAGCGGTTCCCGTTTTGAACCATTGCGATTACGTGCCGAAGCATTTCTTTTTTCTCGACGATCGAATTACCGGAATCATCGATTTTGGCGCTGTTAAGGGCCACAGTCCCGTTCATGATTTCGCGATTTGGGATTACTGGTGCAGCGAACAGTTTCCAACGAAATGGCTGATGGAAGGCTACCTGAACAAAGAACTGTTCGACGGCAGCTTCAAAGCCACGCTCCGGATACTGAAGCTCGATCTCGGACTGTATTTGATAAAACTCTATGACGAACGCAATTACGATGAAGAGGTGCGCGACGCGTTCTCGCGGGTGCAAAAAATCCTCGCGGATTAGTCCGCGAGGATTTTTTTCTCGTTGATCAATTCGGAATGGTTTGTCATCTCGTTCTCGCGCAAGATGGCAAGGGCGTCATTTCGAAGATCGTCTGATTCGGATGAGTCCGCTGCTTCCTCGATCACATAGGTCGAGAATCCGAAATCAAACGCATCATTGGCCGTGCACATCACGCAGTCGTTGATGTCGTATCCGACAACATGGATCTCTTCGACTTTTTCTGATTTTAAATAATCGACGAGATGCGGGTCGGCAATCCAAATCGATTTGGTTTCCTTGGTTACGAAAACGGTTTTATGCGGATCGAGGATCGATTTTATTTCGGGAACCGTCGGCGACGCGTCCATCGTCCACCGTGTTTCCTTGTCCCAGAGCGAATTCTTGTCGGCGTGAAACACGGCATCGACGAAGAGCGCGTAATCGCCTTCCTTGATGAGAGCGACGACATTCGGAATAATCCACGCGTCGCGCTTGGTTTCAAATCCGGACTGGACGTCGACAATGAAGAGAGCCCGCTTTTTCGACGGATTCGGAAGAATGATTTGCATGGGGAAATAATACCACGCGCAGGATATATCGGAAATAAAAAAATCCCGCATTGCTGCGGGATTTGAAGTTATTTTTTGACTTTCTTTTTAACATTCCCCAGTTTCGAGATCGCGTCGCGTATCCTTGCCGCTTCTTCGAAATTTTCCTCTCTCTCGGCAACGGCAAGCGCTTCATTGAGAGACGTCAATTCGTCTTTTTCCTCTTCCTCCTTCTCGTCAACGATGACGATATTGCAGTCCGTGAATCTCACGAAGAGTTCAGGCTGATCTCTGATCTCGCGGCGATCGCTCTCGGGCATCATTTCAATGGGTTCCATGACTTCGGTGAAGTCGAGATCGAAATCGAATTGCGTCAACCCATCGCCGACTCGCTTGACCCAGACGCATGGAATGTCGCGAAGGCTCTTGCCGAGCTCATCAGCCCCTTCGCCGCGCCCGGTTTCTTCCGGAGTAAACGTTTCGGCATCCTTTGAAATGTAAATATCCGTTCTTGTCAGTAAAATGTCTTGGATAAATATGGCTCTGAGTTCGCCGATTTCCATCCTTTTGAGCGTCTGATCAGGCTCCGTTGTCTTTATTATGCCCTTTATCATTATGTAAGTTTTTAAGGTGAGAAAATGTTTTTAAGACTTTACTCTTTTTTATGATGTTAGTCAACGAGACAGATAAGCTTTTCGAATCGGTTCCGGAAAGCGTTCGATCGCGTAGCGAAGCATTGTCCGTGGCATGGTTTTGGAATGTTTTTTCAAAAAAAGTTCCAGACTTGAAACGCTTGCGCGCTTGCCAACCTCGCGGAGCATCCAGCCGACGGCCTTGTGCATCAGGTCATGCTCGTCATTCAAAAGCCTTTGTGAAACCCATAATGCAAGTTTTCCATCGCCAGACTTAATCATGTGAAACGTCGCGATCATCGCGATGCGCCGATCCCATATTTTCTGTGAAACGATCAAGGATTCCAAAAACTTCTTCTGGTTGGAAAAATTCAAATCCTCAAGATGCATGCCGACGCAATTGGACGCTGATGCGTCGACGAGATACCAGTTGTTAATTCCTGATTTCAGCGACAAATACTTTTTGCAAACTTCGGCGCGGCTCGCTACGCTCGCCGCACCTTTTGCCATCTCGGACATGACAATCACGCCTGCAAGCCGTTCCTCATGCCACGGGCTCTTCATCAGTATTTTTATATCCGGCCATGACAGGTCGCCGGATGATTTCACGCACGCACGCACCTGCGGAACTGACAGTCCTAAAAACCGGTCGCCGTGTCCATACTGTCCCGGCGCCGTCTTGAAGAACAATGAAACGTTGTGCGCCCGCGCAGGATCCGCATGCGAACGGAGAGCGATTTGGAGAGAATTTGTTTTTTCTTGAGGTATTTTTTGTTTCACGAGACGAGTATAGCAAAATAAGAATGTAGCGACTCAACGAGGACGTGAGGTTGACAAAAGCAGCATGAAGAGTATCATCGACCATGAATCAAAACTAAAAAACTATGTTAGGACATAAAAAAACAATCTTCCAGATCATCGCACTCGAATTCTTCCATGCGCACAACAAGAAGAACATCGTTTATATCGACGGCGAGGTTCTCGAACCTCTTAATCCTGAGCAAATCAACTCGCTTACATGGGGATATGCCGGCGGCGGACCTGCGGCATTTCGGGATGCGCTTCTAAAAAAACTCAATTTCAACGAGAAACTCCTCGCTGATATGATTTACGAATGGATCCAATCTCTGCCCCAGGATAAAAGCATCGTTAGGACTCTCGATCTCAAGAAGCTCATCCGGAAAAAATACGGCAAAGAAGCTGGAAATGAAATCCAAAAACTTGCTGCCTAAAGCGCATACCTTCCGAATATTCGGGAGGTTTTTCATTCGCAATTTATTTTAAAATCAGTATGATGGACCCATGATTCCCCCGCTTCAAGAACTGCTCGCCGTCTGCAAAAATCTCACCCCGCAAGAAGAGCGGCTTGTGACGGACGCGTACGAATATTCGAAAAGCGCACACGAGGGACAATTGCGCGGAAGCGGCGAACCCTATTTCACGCATGTCTTCGCGACGGCAAAAATCCTGGCCGAGATGCACGCGGACGCGGTCACGATCGCCGCGGGACTTCTTCATGACGTCCTTGAAGACACGAACGCAGAAGAAGGCGAAATGCGCGCGAAGTTCGGGGACGAGGTCATTACCCTTGTCGCCGGGGTTACGAAACTGGGCCACATCAAATACAAAGGCGTCGCCCGCCACGCGGAATCCCTGCGCAAATTTTTTGTCGCGAGCGCCCACGACATCCGCGTCGTCACGATCAAGCTCGCCGACCGCTTGCACAACGTTTCAACGCTCGAACACGTTCCCAAGGAAAAGCAGCGGCGCATCGCGATCGAAACGATCGACATTTACGCGCGCCTTGCCGATCGGCTGGGAATGGGAAAAATGAAATCGCAGCTCGAAGACCTCGCGTTTCCATTCGCGTATCCGGAAGAGTACGCGAAGACGCGGCGCGTCCTTGAAGAATTTACAACGCTCGGCGAACAGCATCTGATGCGCGTCGCGGAAAATCTCCGCGAGGAACTGCAGATACTCGACGCGAATATCACCAGCCTCAACTATCGTACGAAACACGCGTATAGCTTATGGAACAAGCTGAAGCTTTTCGATTATGACCAGACAAAAATATTCGACATTTACGCCTTGCGCGTTCTGGTCCCGACGGTCGCCGACTGCTATCAGGCGCTCGGAATCATCCACGGATTGTATAAGCCGGTTCCGGGAAAATTCAAGGACTACATCGCCGTTCCGAAACCGAACGGCTACCAGTCATTGCACACGGCGATCTTCGACGGGCAAGGAAGCGTGATGGAAGTCCAGATCAGAACCGAGGAAATGCACAAGGAGGCCGAATACGGAATTTATTCCCATGTCGGATACAAGGAAGGAGGACGTACGACAAGCGGTTCGAACAATCCGAATCCGAACAAAAAAGTTTCATGGACCCAGGAACTTCTCGAGGCCCAGCGCAACATGGAAAAGCCCGAGGACTTCATGAAACACTTGAAACTCGACTTCTTCGAAACGCGCGTATTCGCCTACACGCCGAAGGGCGATGTGATTGAGCTTCCCCGCGGCGCTTCCGTCATCGACTTCGCCTATGCAATTCATTCCGACATCGGCAATCATATGTTCGGTGCGCGCATCAACAACAAGATGGTTCCGATCGACGCGGAAATCGAGCAAGGCGACATCGTCGAAATCCTGCGCAAGGACAACTGCAAGCCAACGCGCAAATGGCTCGACATGTGCAAGACGACATTTGCCCGGACGCACATCCGCAAATACCTGCGCGAGCATGGCGGCGTCATCGACAAGATGTTATTGTCATAAAAAAACCCGCATCACTGCGGGTTTTCGATTGGCGCGTATCCGGGAACAAGCATGATCCGTCCCCATGCGTCGCCTCCGTTGTCGCCCGCTTTCGCATAGCAAACCTGGTAGCAAAACAATGCTTTCTTGATGTCCTTCGCTTTTTTAATGGCGCCCCACAGAAGATCGAGTTCGGGAACCCTGCGGACCTCGAGAGCTCCGTTTTCGCCGACGATGAAAATTTCTTTCGTCGTACACACGAGCCGGACTCCGAAATCTGCCCGCATAAACGAGCCTTCTTCATAAACGGACGGGCACCTTTCAAGAGGGCATCTTTCCGATCCGAGCCTTTTGACGGAATGTTCGAACGATGAAGAGATCAGTCCGTCGAGATCCATAGGATCTTTAGCAAAGCGCTTGAACGACAAGAGCCTGAAGAACATGTTGATTTGGTCCAGCTTCCAGACATAGGGAGCATAAACGCCTTTCGCGGTTATCAGTGGATTCATAATCTTATTTTTTGTTTTAAACTAACAGTTTTATATGAATTTGTCAAATATCGCGTCCGTGCTATACTCGCGCCATGCAAGAGAAAAATCATCCCTTCAGCTGGGCGGCCCTCGGACGTATTATTACTGCAGGCATTCTTGTCTATCTCGTCATCAAGTCGATCGTCGTATTTGTCGTGATTTTGATCGCAATGATTCTTGCGGCCGCGCTTTATCCGATGGCGAAAAAATTGAATACGTGGAAAGTTCCGCGCGTGCTCGCGATAACCCTCGTCATCATTCTTCTTTTGATTCCGATTGCCGCGCTGGTTACCGTTACCGCCGTCGTGTTCGCAAAACAGTTCCCTCAGGTGATCGCGCTCCTCTCGCCGCTTCTTGCCAAGTTCGGAATCGCGCCGGGATCCATTACCGAAAGCATCACCGGATACGTCCAAGGAAACTTCGCGGCATTCGCGGAATCCACCAAGGAAGTCGCGCTCGCGATTACGGGAATCCTTACCACGATTTTTCTCACGTTCTACTTCATGCTTGACGCCGAGAATCTGTTTTCGCTCTTTGCGGGACTCTTTCCCAAATCAAAACGCCTCAATGCGCGCAATCTTTCCAATGAACTCTCAAGCGTAGTCGGACAGTACATTCGTGGAAACCTCCTCATCTCTCTCATCTGCATTGCCGTCATCTACGGCGGACTCGCCGCTATGCACATTCCGTTTGCCCTTCCGCTCGCGATCTTCACGGGAATTCTTGATCTCCTTCCGGTTGTCGGACCAGTGTTGGGTGCGATCCCGGCGCTCGTACTCGGATTCGCAATTTCTCCTGTGCGCGGAATTCTCGTACTGGTTTTGTACATCGCATACAATCAACTCGAGGACGTCGTCATCGGTCCCGCAATCTACAACAAAGCGCTTAACCTCTCGGCCGCGCTCGTCTTCATTTCAGTCGTGATCGGCGCAGGAGTCTTCGGCGTCGCAGGCGCATTCTTGGCACTGCCTATTGCGGCAAGCATTCCGGTCATCTTCAGATACAAGGAGGAGCTTCTCGCCAAGGAAGAAAGCCCTGGAGAACTGACGCTCGACGAAAAAATTCCATCGTAGCGAAAATAAAAAACCGCGTTGCAAAGCAATGCGGTTTTAATGAGATCAATTTTTGCTTTCAGAAGATTTTCCCCTCTCTATGGTGAATCCCATATTTTCGAGTTTGACGAGGTCGCTTTCATTGCCAAGGGAGAGCGGTCCGTTTTTCTTGACATGCGATGTGAGGTCGTCGAACATCTTGAGATTCTTGAGAAGGCCCGGGAATTTCTCTTCGGCAGTTCCGAGGATCACCACGCCTTTTTCAGACGACCTGTCGACGGCATACCAGTTCCTACCCCTGTCAAATGACATGAGCAAATACGATCCGTAGCCGACCATGCATCCGTTTCTCTGAAGATAGTGTTCCCTATACCAGGAATATTCTTCAATAGTGTGTTTGAGGTCAAGAGTCTTGCTCCTGCGGCCGATGAAAAATCCGAGAGCAACAAGTGCTGCGCCAAGAATGGCTGAAATAATAATGAGCTGCATACGTATGAATTTAAGTTGTTGAGAATGGATGCTTTCGAAAATATAATATAGTATTATTCTAATAATGTCAAGTAAAAAACCCTTCACTCAGATGCGAAGGGTTTTGTGTATCTCAACGGGCTGTCTGTGATTCTCTTGGACGTATCGCCATGAAGATTTTGTATCCCCCAAGACCGACCGTCGCACTGATAAGCGCCGCAATGATCGGGTGCCAAGAAAGCAGATATCCGACACCGATGCCTATGACCGAGTAAATGAGGCAGATCATGCGTTCGTTGGAATGAACTAGGTTAAAAATTAATTTAATATAATTCCAAATAAACAGACCTATTTGACCTGCTGTTTTTACCAAGAAAGGTATTGTCGCGTTTACAACCTCGGCAATTTCCTTACGATTCCTCCATAGTACCGAAGACCATTGGAATATGAACGCCGGCGGCGTGATCAAGAGCAGCCATCTCAGAAAGGATGGGTTTTCTTCGGGTAAGAACCCGTTGGCTTCTTTTTTCGCAGACCTAATCATTTGAAACAAGATTGCGAAATTTTTATCTGGTTTGAAGTATCCCATCAGAGAAAGATACGCAAACGAGCAAAGAATGCAAAATGCAATACCAACTCCGGCAGAACTCGAAAGGAAATGAAGCCAGAACATTCCAAACTCGCGGTATCCGTTGACCGCGAAAAAGGACACAAAAAAGACAGGGATGCAGAATACGCAAAAGAGCAACGCGCAAATAGTTCCAAATGTACGGAATACTTGATAAACCGCCTCGACTTTGAGTTTCCCCATGCGCGAATGCGACATGCTCCATGCGTTTCTGATTCCTTGGAAGAAATCTTTGGGATCATAGACGATGTAGCCAGCAAGCCCGCCGACAATAAAGCCGAGCACTAATGACGCAAGAGATCCTGAAACGCTTTGCGCAATTCCAAGTCCGATCAATACCCCGCAAAAAATTGCCAAGAATATTTGGACAGAATGTTTGTTTTTCATTTTTTGATATTTATGTTTTAAAATTTCAATTTCAAAAGCAGAGTACAAAATTATTACTGTTCTGTCAAGAATAAAAAATCCCTTTCCGAATAGGAAAGGGATTTGTTTCAAGCAATTAGTTTTTCGCCAAACTCGGCTGAAGTTTGAAATACCGGCTTTTATCGACCCTCTCGAAATGGACACTGTCGCCTTCGTGATGGTTTTTAAACCAGAACTCGCCGATGACGTCTCCGAATGTCTGATCGCATGAAGACAGTTTCATATACTGAAGAGTATCGACTTTGTCCTGCACCAGGGCGACTCTGCATCCGTTTTCGATGTACAGCTTCGCGATTTTTCCGCCACGATTCTCATAGGATGGATTATAATCAGACGTTTTATCGCTCCAGATCGTAGTACATACAAGAAGACCCAATGCCAATACGCAGCATCCCAAGATACCTACCGCTTTTCCGTTAAAAAATATTCCGCCGTTCATGATTGATTATTTAGTTTAGTTAAGAAATATTAAGAAGGATTATACTTTTTAATGATAATTTGTCAAGAATAAAAACCCTTTCGGGTTTTACATCTGGTTCGGCTTGAGCAAGCTTACGCGGTTGCCTTCGGTATCGGTAAATCCTGCGTGAAGTCCGACGCCCGGAATCTCCTGCGGTTCGCCGAGCATTGTTCCGCCATTTGCCTTCACGTCCGCAACCGCCTTGTCCATGTCGGTAACGGCAATGACGACTGACGGCACAGCAGTTGCGGGACTCATCGTCTTGTTCCAAAATCCGCCGTTGATCATGTTAGGTACTTTCAGCATATTCTTCTCATCGGTCTCACCGGTATGCGCGACGACGTAATCGCCCATGTCCGCGCCGAGCTTGTTCATCTTCCAGCCGAATGTCTTCTCGTAAAAAGTGCTGGCACGATCGCGATCTTCATAGGGCATTTCAAAATGGACGACTGGATTCATAGGTTTGGTTGGTTAATTGTTAGTATGGCCATTTTAGCATGTTCGATAAAAATGCGGCCATGTATCTATTGCGGAATTTTTTCAAAAATTACGCGCCGATCAGAAACGCTCCGGCAACCAGCATAATCGTCGCAATTATCTTCAAGAAGACATGACGCCGGTCCAATTTCTCGTCGAGCTTCACGCGGAAGATTCCCTGCACGATAGCCGCCATTGCAAAGATGATCAGCGGATAGAGCGCATCGAGCGCGCTGACTTGGGCAACCGTTGCAAATGCAATCGCCTGAGCCCACAGTACCGTGCTTGTCGCGTCGAGCGTCTTGCTCATCAGGGACTGCTTCACGTATGCGAATGTCGCCTTGCTGGCAAGAAGGTTCGCTTTCCCTTTCGCGATGACAACGACGAAGAGAATTGCCGAGACAAGAAGCCACATGCTTGCGAAGAAGCTGACGCCGTTTACTCCTTGGATACTGTTTAAATATTTGAACGCGTACGCTTCAAAGCCCGTCCAAACCAATCCGAACAGCAGGATTCCCCATACCTTCGGCGTCAGTTCGGACTTTAGTTTTCTCGTCGTCGCATCAAGAGAGAAACCGATTCCTCCGAGAACCAAAAGGAAAATTCCGGCGACCACGGCAAACGGAAATCCGTTATGGAAGATTTTCGAATCGATGAATAAAAATACGATCGGCGCCGCATATGCGATCGCGGAAGCATTCGTAATTTCCACATGCTTGAGCGTGTAGGTGTAAAACAACGACGCTGTCGCCCCAAAAGGAGCAAGAAGCAAGATTGTCCAATGAAACGAAAAGTGAAGCGGACCGACAACGCCGATAATCCCGATCAATGCCGTCACGACGAAGAAAAGAAAAGGCCGCCAGAATGACGCGATGAAAAAATCAACGGCAATATTTTTGATGATCGAAGCCTTCTCGATCACGTTTTCAGTTGCGGACGCGAAGAGCGATCCCAAGACGTAGAGCTGCCACATGCAATGACATTAACACATACTGGATCTTTTAGAAAATAAAAAACCGCCCTTTCGAGCGGGTTGTATTAATTGTCTGGGTTTTTGAGGAATAGGCCCTTGATCTCCCTCCAGCTGCGCACGCGATTCTTGATTTTCGTATTCGAGTCATGCTTGCCGGTCGGATCGAAGAGCCATGACGGAACGATGTCCTGAATCTGCTCCACTTCCGACGGCGAATCATCGAGAAACCCGACTTTTTCTCCGTCGATACTTTCGATGAATTCTCGCTTGCTAACGGCCTTGAAATCTCCATCCTGGTACCTCCATACGCAATGGATATCCTCGATGCAGTTGGGCACGTGCCTGTCGAGCACCTGCTTGATGACATCTATCCCGCCTATCTGGCGCGCCGTTACGGTCCAAAGAACATACTCCTTGGATAACGCTTCGAGCGTTTCAGCCATTCCTTCCATCGGCATGATGCCCTCGTGCCACTCATGCGACTCGAGGAAATACTTTGAAACGTCGCGATAGGCATCGATCCGAGTCACGTGCTTATCAGCGGGAAGATGCTTGTTCAGGATTTCATCGAGAAAAAGTCCGTCCGTATGATCGTCAACCGTGAGGTTCAGCCCGTAACGCTGGTTCAGATATTCAACTTGCTTGGGTATCGTATCGAATTTCATTCCGTCGAAATCGAAGAATATATGCTTCTTTCTATTCATTGTTGTGATTTTAAAACACCGTACTTGAATTGGAAATTTTTGTCAAGAAAACAGCTGGCAAAAAACCCTGCATGGGCAGGATTTTTTGTTTTAGATATTATAACCACGACGCAACTCCATGATGCCCGGAACATGTCCCGCGTCGATGCTGGCTATAGCTGTACGATCCGTCGCGGCAATGCGCCGAAGCTCCTGCCGGAACCGTGTTCTGATATGTAGGAACATGAACGCGGTTGTGCGACGAATTCGTGTAGTAATACGATTTGGATGCGAATGCCGGACTCGCCATTGCGAATGCGACAACAAATGCAGCCATTCCGATTACAAGATTTCTGAGAATTTTTTTCATTTCAAATAATGCTTCTTACTTCGAATTGATTATTAAGTTCTTGCATTAAACTGTCGAGAGAAGAAAACAAGACATAGATACTATATACCATCGGACTGTATAAAAAACCAGGCCAGGAAGAAAGAGTAATTACGATAATCAATAACTATTAAATTCTGATGGATTAATCGTAGCAGTTTCAGCAGTACCCCCTACTACTGGGTTGAGAGTCAACGAATAATGCGTCAACTGATCGTCTGTAGTTTCAAAATTAAGAATATCTTCAAACTTCTCATAATCAGGACTCACGAGAAACTTGTTACTGCTCGCATCCCAATTCTTACCCGAAGTAAATATGACTTTATAATTCCCATCTAAAATACTTTCAACTGTATAATTACTATTCGCCTTTAAATATACCGAATATATGGACGTATTGGCAGAATTATCTACAAGTTTTACAACTGCATCGTCACTGGTGCCGTTTTTAATAGTAAACCTTCCACTTCCTTCAAAATAACTAGGCAACTTCAAAAGAACTGTACCGGTCGGAAGTGAGTTGTAGGAAGCTTGGCTCTGCTGAGCGTTGGAAGATGCAAAAGATGTGTCTTGGGATGTTGCTCCGGAAATGATTGCTATAAGAATGCAAACTCCCGCCGCCATGAGAAGCCCGTATCGCTGCCAAGCATTCAAGTCGGGAGTATTGTGTGGCATCAGTTCTTTTACTTTTTCATGAGTAATTACCTTGTCTTCGGAACGATTATCACCGACCAAATGCCATTTAATGTTAAATGCAAGAGGACACCAAAATATATGAAAATAACGCCAATAAGCCAGGACATGGCTGCCGTCCGGCAGGAGCCAACTTTTTGATTTTCTTCCCCATCCAAAAATCGCAAACATAATACGAAAAACTAATTAAGTAATAGCTCGCGCATTTTCATTTCGAACAAAACAAAAAGGGGCAGCCGAGCTGTACCCCATAGACAGTGCTCCTCCCGAAAGAGGTCCTGTTACGGAACTCGACTGCCCTTGTTTATCAATAACAGATAATAAAAGCAGCCATCCTTCGGGAAAGGTGAGCATTCTAAGGTCTATGGGGTACGAAATTACAGTAACATAAAAACAGCGATTTGGAAATCGCTGTTTTTGAATATTTATATTACTTTTATTAATGAAAAGATATTTTCTAACTCGTTATCTCTCCCTTCAGGCGTTTTCTTGTCAACTATAATTTCTTACTTTCTCGAAAATTCCTTCCCGCCGCAACCCCGATCACGCATCCCAAGATAAGTCCCGCAACAACGTCGGAAAGCCAATGAAAACTCATCGACGCGCCGATGCCGATATAGAGCGCATACAAGATTGCGATGACGCCGAGCCATTTCTTGTCCTTGTAATAGACAGCGATCGCAACTGAAATCGCGAATGCGGTCGCCGTGTGCGATGACGGCCAGCCCCAGAAGACTCCGCCTTCGAGAATCCCGAACCGGAACCCGTGGCTTACTTGCAAAACATTCGAAACGATTCCGTGCGGCGGCTGGATGCGCCCCGTGAAAATCTTGACGAATGATGAAAGCCCGAAGCCGAGTATTCCCGCCTGCGCCGACATCCATGCGGCCATCATCGTGCGCTTGTTTTTCGTTACTGATCCGACAACCAAAAATATAAGGAAGATGAAAAACGGAATAAAAAATCCAAGGAATCCCGCGAGCGAGAAAAATCCGTAGAGCGAACTCGTCTGTGCCCACATAAAATAGTTCGCATCGAGTCCGAACATGACGATCGCGTACGTTGCGGCAACGGCGAGCAAATACCACGCGATCGCGCGAAACGTAACAAGACTTTGTAACGCCCTCGGCAACTTGTAACAAAGTCGTTCGAAAATATTCATGAGCCAATTCTAGCACGAACGTACGAAGAGAAACTCCATATTAAGCCTTTATTTTTAAAAGGATTTTAATCCGCTTTTTTATCCACCGTCCCTCCTGACACTGATTAAAAAGGGATTTACAATGAAAGTGTGGCGCGCCACACTTTCGAGTCGAATTCTTATCAGGTTATTTTATTGCATTTTATGAATACAACTATGAACGGAGAGAGGCGAAATGATTCAATGACTGACGAAGAACGACGAACAGACCATCCAAACGGATATCATCCATCTGAACAAAATGAAAATTCTCAAGCATCATCGTCTTCGGATGCTGATGATTCCAACCAAGACGAAGAATTACAATAAAGCTTTTCTTGAAATATAAAAATCCCAAAAAGGGATTTTTATATTTATCCAATTAACGATACCACTGCGCCAGCCATTCCTTCATCTGGATAATTTCGCCGCTTTGCGCGTCGATAATGCGGTGCGCAAACGCGATCATTTCCGGACGCTTGGAATTTTTGAGAACGAGGTTCGCCATTGCAACAGCCCCTTCGTGATGAGCAATCATTTCTGTCAGGAATGCGCGGTCGAACTCGTCGCCGATTTTGCCGGCAAGCCCGTTCGTCATAGCGTCCATCTGCATAGCCATGCTGCCATCTTGATTCATAACGGTACCGTCCGGCATAACATGGGTTGTCATATGATCACTCTGACTTGAAGAAACTCCGTGCCAGATCAGCCAACCTATGAGAACCCCGATGACAAGCGACAGAATGCTCACGCCAATAAGTTTATTTTTTGATTGCATAGAAAACTAGTCAGCTCTTACATTTATTTTCTCATATTCTTCGACCTTCGAGAAAAGATTTTTAATGCGAGGATCTGCCGACCCGTCGATGATTATCTTTTTCAAAAGCAATCCGTCCTCTTTCACGCTCGTGCTTGAAACCGGCAGGACATAGACCGCACCGTTATGCTTCGCATCCGCGGGATATACGTCGCCGAGAGAAAGCTTCATTCCCTCGGTTTTGAATTTTTCAAGAATCTCGTCGATCGAAGTGAAAGCAAATTCCGAAGGGATGAATTCTTCGCTTTCCTTCCATTTCACATACGTTTCATTGTCGAGCCCGGGAAACGGAAATGTCTCGCCGCTTGCGATGATCTCCGCGGCAAAAGACGTTATCTCGAGACGCAGTTTCTCCTTTCTCTCTTTCCTTTTCTCAAGGCTCTCGATCGGATTATTCGCGGGAAGTTGTTCGTTCATGCTAGAAGTATACCAGCTTTCCAAAACAAAACGGGCTTACTGCCCGTCGTACGCCGCCTGAATCTTGGCAATGTCGATCTTGCCCATCGTCATCATCGCAGCCATGGCGCGCGCTGACTTTTCGCGGTCAGAATCTCCGATAAGCTTTGGCAGCATTCTTGGAATGATCTGCCAAGAAACGCCGAACTTGTCTTTGCACCATCCGCACCGGCTTTCAGCTCCGCCGTTCGCAGTCAGCCCGTTCCACAAATGGTCGACTTCTTCTTGGGTATCGACATCAACCTGAAGCGAGATTGCATCGGTAAACTCCGCGTGCGGACCCGCGTCCATTGCGCGGAATTCGCGACCGTTTAACTCAAAGACTGCTGTCAGAACTTTTCCGGCCATCGACGGACTTGGGAATGTGTCTGGATACTTGGCAATGCTGACAAGTTTTGAGTTTGGGAACAGCGACATGTACAGGTTCACGGCCTCCTCGGCGTTGTCGTTGAACCAGAGGAACGGGGTTACGTTGATGTTTGGCATATGCTTCATCATACCAATTTGAAGAAAAATAAAAAACCAATCACACGTTTGTGATTGGTTTGAAAAAGTTAGTTTCCTCGCTGTCTTATTCCCGTCATTCCGAGCTCTTTCAAATTCTCTACGGCTACGAGAATTTCTAGGAGCCCAAGTTTTGAAGTTGGAGGTTTGAAGAATATTCCGCCTCCTACGACCATACTTATCCATGTTGGCTGAAACTCAACATAAAAATCTTTTGTCTCGAAGAGACTAGCGACTTTATGACCTCCGGCAGTGTTCCATTCTTTTACTTTGCATGTCTCGCAGAGCAGTTTGACCAAGCCACATCCAGTGTTCCAAAATTTTTCGTCCGGATGAGGTATGCCGAATTTCAGTTCCGCAACCTGCGCTGTGAGTTTCTTTTCCTGCTCCAAGAATGCAGGGAGCATTTCTACAAGCTGCAGTTCCGCTGCGTAGGATTGTGCAACTCCTTCTTTGCATATATCGAGAAGCAACAGCGTATCGACCGAGTCCCCTTTTAGAAATTTCACCAGATCATCTTCATTGCTCTGGCGTATCATTCCGGAAACCTCTGCCGGAAGCAATTCCATCCAGAGGGCGATCTGAAGGTTTGTTATTTTCTTCATGTTTTTTATTTGGTTGTTAAATATGTTTCGAGGTTATAGTGACATAATAAACAATTTAAGTCAAGACTTTGTTCAAAAGAAAAACCGGCTTTTACCGGCTTTAAAAACATTCCTTTGGATCATCTGCCTGAATGCGCATTCCTGCGCTTTTCGCTTCTTTGATAGCTCTCAAATGCCTTTTGCTGTTTCGCCTTTCCGTACGGACGATAGCCCGTCGAACATCCCGAAGCCAGAATGGCAAGCACGATGTATGTACATAGTATTCTTTTCATCTGTTTTGATTTTGGTTTTGAATTATTCTCGGGATTATAATGACATTATAATCAAATAAAGTCAAGAGAACTTTCCAAGCATCCGTTCCTCGCGTATAGTGGAACCATGAAAATGCCAGGCGATTCAAATTTCGGCCAACCGAAGAATAATATGGAAGACTTCAGCATGAAAGAATTCCGAAGACTCTTTTGGAAGCGTCTTCACCAAGACAGGCTCCCCGAAGAACTTCGCAAGCGCGTCGCATACATTTACCAAGCAACTGATCTCGTTACCGATGAATACGAGAAACGGCCCTCTATGCAGGCACAACTGACGCCCCTTCTGTTGGCGATCCAAGCTGTTCTCGTAGAGAACAATTCAGATCAGGCAGTGATGCTCGACAAAATTGAAAAAATACTCGCAAATCCGCCGAAACAGGAAGCAACCAGAGAGGAGCCTCGGCGCGAAAGGAAAGAAGAGCCGAGACGGGAGCCGAACCGCGAAGGAGCTCCAAATGCCACTGTCTATGTCCTGATCAAGGACGGACAGGTGCACTATTTCGATTCCAACAAAAAACCGATTTCCGAAAAAATGGCCCAAGATGCGGGCGTGCCCCAGCCGGTCCGCACGGGAGGATCGATCGTGTTCGGAGCAACCAGTTTCGATATGAATGGCACCTCGGCTATCACATTTGAAAAGGGGAAAATAAAAACAACGCAGACGTCGTCCGGAGACGTATCCTACGGCAAATCAACAACCTATTCTTCAACGTTTACTTCCTCTTCACAGGGAAATTATTCCGAAGCTATGGGTAGTAAAACGATTGATGCTAGTACGTCACCAAGCTTGGACAAGATAATGGGAGGAAACACCGTACTTAACGGAACCGGGACCGTAACCATCAATAAAATTATGGGCGGAATGGTTACAGTGAAGTCAGGCGTTACGCTTATTCTCGACAAACTGATGGGAGGGATAATAACCATAGAACCCGGCGGTAAGGTAGTCGCCAACACTCTCATGGGAGGAATTGTAAAAGGAAGGGATAGAATAACCTTTAGGCAGAATATGGGTGCAATGATAAATTAGCCTTAAAAGGCTCTTTTATTTGAAAGTAAAAAACACCCTCTCCATTGCTAGAGAGGGTGGCGAATGTTTTAAGCAGGAACTTCCTGCTTCAGTCTTCTGGGAATTACATCACAGAAGAAGATCAGTGCCTTTTCAAACTCGAGACCGATGTTCTTCTCGAAGAAATCCATGAAGTCATCGTTGAAGCTGGTTTTGCAGCCTTCCCTGAATGCTTCCTTTTTTGACTCCGTCATGACCGTAGTCATATGCGGGATGTCGTAATATGCAGCGAATCCGCCGTTTTCACTGAACTGGGTGACACGATCGTCTTCCCTGATTTCAAGACGGAGATTCTCGTACAGATTCTTTTCACGTTCAGGAAACGGGGCGATGTCAGTCTCAAATTTGATTGAGACATCTCTCATCCCTGGCGATATGACGTGCTGGCCGTAGGCTTCTTCCAGCTTCTCGCCGAACACCTTGCCAAAAATCGTGCCGTTATATGTGCCTCCATAATTAAAATGAAGATACGTCTGATGGTGATGTTCCGGAAAAATGTCGCCTGAGTTTAGCCATTGTTCCATGATTTTAGGACCGAGCTCATTCCAGATAGGAAGAACATACTTCACGTCTTCGAGGTTCTGAACCTTCTTCTCGATTTTGTAACAAAGGTACGCAAGAAATATTGTCCAGAATTTTTGCTTTGCTGAATACATATTATTTATTGGATTTTATGAGTGAACTATAAAATGCTGTCAAAGCAACGATAGCATATATATGCTTAAAAGTCAAGTATCCCGCTGCCCTATTCCTTGTCGATCCAGACATACGACTGGTTGAACCTGTCAGGATTAAATACGGGTTCCGAGCATTCCAAACCTGCATCCTTAAGGCTTTGGATAATCTCGGCAAGCCATGCGCGCTCCTGTTTCCATCCTTCGCTTTCGAACTCGAATTTATTCGGCGCATAAAATCCAAGAACCAGTCGCTTCTTGGCCATCGGCAACAGCGTATTCTTGATAAATTCAACCCATTTTACGTTGTAGATGACGCTGACATATACGAAGTCGTAACGCTCGGGAAGTCCAGCCGATGCGAGGTTTCCCGCATCCGCGAGTCCGCGCACGGCGAAATGATCCGGACATTCCGGAAACAGATTCTTTGCGGCTTCGATGTACGATTCGTCGATATCGATTCCATACGGAACAAGTTCAAACTGCGACCAGTTTTGAAGAGACTTCAAAAACATTCCGCCCGCGCACCCGATATCCAATATTGTGCCGTCGCCGTTGATCGCACCCGCGATGAATTTTCTCTTTCCTTCCCATTGTTCGTAGGTTCCTGACGAACAATTGTATTCCATGACCTCGTTCCAGAGTTCCGGATTTGAAGAAAGCTCTTTGAAATCTGAGGGAAGTTTTTTCATGATAGAAGAATACCATAATTACGGATCCGCATTTTAATTAATTGACACTGTTCCAAAACAATGATACGCTCGCGCAAACAAACATTAACAACATGAATAAACCACAATTCGTCATTATCGATTTCGGCTCGCAGTACACGACCATCATCGCAAGGACTCTTGCGCTTCTCGGATTCAGATCGGTTATCACAAGCCCTGAAAAACTGAAAGAATGCCTGGCAGAAAATTCTCCGAAAGCGCTCATCCTCTCCGGAGGAAACGCGAGCGTCTACGACGAGAATGCGCCGACCATTCCCGTAGAACTTTTAAACGGCGACTACTACGTCCTCGGCATCTGCTACGGCATGCAGCTCATTGCACACCTTTTAGATTCTTCATCGGTGCAAAAAGGAAATACGGATCAGAAAGGCTACGGCCCGATGAAAATCCGCATCAACAACGAAGAACGGATTTTTGCAGATCTCCAAACGCATTTGAACGCGTGGACAAGCCACGGCGACATCGTTGCAAATCTTCCAAACGGATTCGAAGAAATCGCATCATCAGGAACGGACGGAGGAAAAGTCATCGAGGGAATCATTTCACCTCTCGGAAAAATTATCGCGCTCCAGTTTCATCCCGAGGTTATCCAAACCGACGATGACAACTCGATCCTGAAAAATTTCGCAGGTATTGCAAAATGCGTCCCTGACTGGAATTCCGAAAACGCGATCGATGAAATAAGAAACCACGTTCTGACAGAGGTCGGCGGCGGTCGCGCACTCCTCGGCTTAAGCGGAGGAGTTGATTCCACGACGCTCGCCGCCATCTTGGCGCCTATCATGGGCGACAACCTCGTCTCGTTCATCATTGATCACGGCGGGATGAGAGAAGGCGAGATCGAAGAAGTCCAAGCCACCATGGCGCGGGCGGGGATCCCGATCAATGTCGTCAAGGCAAGCAGCCGGTTTCTTAAAACCATCGGCAAGGCGACCGATCCCGAAGAAAAGCGCAAGCGATTCATGAAGGCCTATCGCGAGACATTCGAACGGATCATTTCAAAATACCGGATCACCCACATGATCCAGGGAACGCTCGCAACGGATTTGATCGAGTCGGGAAAGAAAGGAAAATCCGCCTTGATCAAGTCGCACCACAACATCGTGGACTTCTCGATACCGAAGGTCGAACCGCTGTCTCATCTCTTCAAGCATGAGATCCGCGCCATCGCGCGCAGCCTCAACCTTGACGCGATGATCGCGGAACGGAAACCCTTTCCGGGACCGGGACTGTATCTGCGCATTCTTGGCATACCGGCAACGCGAAACCTGATCAAGACGGTCCAATGGGCTGACAAGATCGTCACCGCGATCCTCAAAGATGAGAACTGCTACGATGAGATATCGCAGCTGGTTGTCGCGCTCGACGGAACCAAGACAACGGGAGTCAAAGGAGACGCGAGATCGCTCGCCTATTCCATCATCGTTCGTCCGATCACCACGTCGGACTTCATGACGGTCAAGCCCATGTATCTGGCGCCGCACGTGATGGAGAGAATCACGAACGAGATTACCAAGCATACGCTGGTCAACAGGGTGTTCTGGGATTACACTCCCAAGCCCCCTGCTACCACTGAATTTGAATAATCATCCAGCATTCAAACTGCGCAGCCTTCACGGCGAGCGCAGTTTTTTACTTTCCAAATAAAAAATCACACCTTCCAGTGTGATTTGCTTTCAAAAGAAATTCTTCTGCTTGATCAGATACGAAACCAAGTCCTCGCTGTTTGAAAATGAAATGACATTATCAAGCTTTTCAAGTTCTTCGCTCGCCTTGCCCAAGAAGATGACATCCATCCCCGCAGCCGTTCCGCCACGAACGTCCGACATGCCGTCGCCGATGACGAGACATCTTTGAGGATCGACACCGAGACGTTTTGCGGCTTCTAGGAATACATCGGGTGCCGGCTTTGGATTCTCGACTTCGTCGGCTGAAACATAATTCTGCTGGAAATAATATCCGAGCGGCGTATCTCTGAAAACAGGACCTACCGCTTCGGAAATGCGCTTGCCGATATTTTTCTTCATCATGAGTTCGATGTACCACCGAGGTGATGCAGACGCGACGGCAGTCAATGTTTTCTTGAGTCGCAGATGCGCGAGCAGTCGGTCCATCCCTTTAATCGGTTCAGGATGCTTCGATTCGAGCATCTCGCGTATCATGTTCCACTTCTGGTCGAAGAGTTCATGTTCGTCAAGATGCGGCGCGAGATCCTTGAAGACTTTGAGCGTGGACATGCCCGCGAAGCGCTCCGAAATTTCTGCCGGTTCAAGAATAATTCCATGGGTCGCGAGGATGCTGCATTCGGCCGTCGCATGAACAGGCGTCTGCGTGTCAAAAATTGTTCCGTCCAGATCAAAAATAACGGCGTCGTACTTTGGCCTTCCTCCGTAGTTCCACGCAAGGATTGCATTGGCCAAGTTGGCAAGCGCGATTCCCATCGTTCCGATGATCGTCAGATACTCGTGATGGAAATACATCCAGAAGCTCGAATTGAGATTGAGAATAAAAAATCCGACGGCTGCGATTATCGAAACGCCGTTTGCATCCTTGGATTTATAGAGCTTGTACGACTGCAGTACAAAAAGTCCGGCGCCGATATACCAGCCCATGACAAAAATAGCGTTGATGAGTTGTATCATTATGTTGTTTTAAGAGTGAATGATTTTGCAAACAGTACCATGGGGAGCATTCCTTTGCAATTAAAGGCTTAATCAAGAGTACTTGACAAATAAATACTAAACGGTGAGCCTCGAGGAAGCAGAGCCTCAACAAAAAAGCCTTTCGATCCAATCGAAAGGCTTTTATTCTTGCTTATTTTATCCGCATCCCTTACCCAAGAAATCAGACGGTCTCCAGCTGCTCTTTCAAGAGTTCGCCCATGACAACCGGGAGCTGGTTCTGGTCGGGACAGACGCGGCCGGAGGGCGCATAGGTCGTCTCGATCGATCGCGCTTCGTTCGTGACGCCGATTCCGTAGACGAGAATTCCTTTTTCGCGAAGCTTCGCGAGAATCCGTTTCGTTGCGGCGACGTCGCTGCTCTCGCCGTCGGAAACGACAAAGACGATTTTGCGCAGCTTCTTCTCGGCGATCGCGTCCAGATCTTTCGGGTCCAAACTCTTCAGCAGCTTTTCGAGGGTCTGGTAATCCTTGGTCGAGTTTCCGGGCACCTGCGACAGCTTCTGATAGACGAGCACCCGTTCTTTTTCGGAGAGCGTCGGAGACAGTGCTTTCAAAAGTTCGCACTGCGCGTCGTCGCCGAACGACCAAACTTCCGTCCTGATTTCGAGATTCGATTCCAAATCCGCCGCCGCGTCCTCGAGGTCCGTGCCGAACTCGCGCAAAGCTTCCAAAACCAGAGCCGACGTCGTCCGCTGGGCTTCCAGTTTTCCGCCTGAACCCATGGAGCGGGACCGGTCGCACACCAGCGTCACGTCGAACTTGCCGATCAATTCCTTGACCGCCTCCTTCTCTTCGATCGTCTGCCAGACTTCGGGTTCGGGATTTCCGGCTTTGGTCTGGACGACGGCCTGGGCGGGAAACCGGATCGTGACGCCTTCGCTCTGCGGCATTTTAGATTGCGGCAGCTTTGCGGTGCGCTCGGCGATGATGCGGCGGAAAATGTTGCGGATTTCCTCGATCAGCAGTTCGTCGGTCTCGGGATTGCGCAATTCCTCGACGCGGTCGATGTAGCGGCGATAGCCTTTCAAATCTTCGACCGTCACGCCTTCGGCGAGCGCGTACGCTTCGAGCGATTGCTCCTCGTAGCTTTTCCGATCGGATTTGTTGTCGATGAATTCCTCGACGGCTTTTTCCTCGAGATCTTTCGGGACGGCCTGCTTCATCGCCTCGTTGAACTTGTCGTAGAGCTCCTTGTATTTTTCATCCGTTTTCTTGCCGTCTCCGGGTTCGGATTCGGAATCTTTCGGATCGCCGTTTTCGGACGGACCTTCTTTTTTCTCCGGCTTGCCTTTTCCGTCGCCGGAAGGTTTTTGGTCTTGGGACTTTGGAGGCTGGCCGCCTTCTTGATCCTGCCCTTCGCCTTGCTGTCCTTGATTCTGATCGGGGCTTCCCTCGCCTTCTTTCTTGTCGCCGTCTTTGGGCGGCTCCCAATTCTTGTCGTCGTCCCGCTTGAATTTTTTATAGACCGGCTCGAAAAACATTTCCTGCAGCTTCAGGCGGTCCTTCATTCCGACATCGGGATTGGTCATGAAGTTGAACAAATTTTGCTTTTGCCCGTTTTGAACGGCCCGGAGGCGCGTAATTTCCTGGCGCACGTCGGGCGAAACGGTGCACGCGCGCCCTCCGTTGATCGGGTCTTCGTTCAGCAACGCGTACGCAAACTGCAGATGTTTCGGGATCTTGGTAAAATCCGTGTCCGCAAAAAGCTTCTTGTCGTAAATTTCATGGAAGCTGCCGCGCGTGACCGGAGCCTTCGCAACGACGCTTCGGTTCATTTTCACGTCGTCCAGGCAATTGTCCAGAATGTGCAAGCTCGGATCGGCATCGATCGCCGCCTGCCGGTCGCGCCAGATTCCCGGCCCGTCCTTTTCGTTCAAGAGCCCCAAAAGTTCCACGAGATGCTCGCACTCGTGCGACGCGGCCCACAGTCCCGCGATGTCGCTTCCGCCGCTTTTTTCCTCGAGAAAATCGTCGTGGAGGAATATTTTCGGACGCTTCGGATCCGACAAATCGATCGCCGACGTTTCAAGTCCCGCGTCGGTTGCGGGCTTGATTTCCAAGTTGCCGTGTTTCGTGTAATTGGCGAAAAAGTCCTTATGGGTCTCAAATACCCGGGCGGCTTTGCCTTCTTGCTTCGCGTTTTTATCGCCGGCGTCTTGTTGTTCGATCTTGAAAACGGGGCCTTTCATGTGCCAAGACTATCACAATTTCGAGAATTCCACACCTGCGGATCCCATGCTCCTGATCATCGACAAGAGGTCTCGCCTGACGCCGAACGAGTCCACGTGCTGCATGATTCCCAGATACGAACGGATGATCGAAACAAGATCCTCGTATTGGATGAGTCCGTTCTTGTAAAAAATAATGTTCTTCCTGATTTTTCTGAACGCGCGCCTTTTGGTCTTGGTGCGCAGAACGCGAAAATGCGGGAACATCGTCGCCCCCAGAAAATCGATTCCGGAATGCCATTTCTTGATCTCGACTTTGTTCGGATGCATCCGGAGCTTGAGGTCTTTGTCCAGGAAGGCGTTGATCGTCGGAATCAGGCGTGCCAAATAGTCGCGGTCGCGGGAAAGGATCACGAAATCGTCCGCGTACCTTATATAGCATTTCGCGCGGACGATCCTTTTCATGAACTGGTCGAACGGATCCATGTAGACGTTCGAAAACAGCTGGCTTGTCAGGTTGCCGAGCGGTATTCCCTTCCCCGCGCCGGAGTCGTAGCTTCGGATGATATTGCCGAGAAGCGCGAGCGTCCGCGGGCACTTCAGCCTGCGCGCGAGAAGGCCCATAAGAACCGCATGGTCGACCGAATCGAAAAATTTCCTGATGTCGCATTTGAGAACCCAGACTGTTTTCGTATTGTTCCGCGACAGCACGCGCGCGAATTCGCGGAATCGCTCGCGCGCCGCATGGACGCCTTTGGCTTTTCTCGACGAATAGGAATCGAAAATGAACCCGGGCTCGAATATCGGAACGAGAAGCCTGTGGATCGCGTGATGCAAAACGCGGTCGCGCACCCGGGCCTTGTTGATCGATCTGCGCTTCGGATCGCAGACCATGAACGCGTGGTAGCCGCCGTGCGAATACCGTCCGAGATCGAGCGAAGCGTGGAGCGCGATCAATTCCTGCTCGTACATCGTGCCGAATTCAAGAACGTCCGCTTTATTTTTCTTGCCGATGATAAATTCCTTCCACGCGGTGAACAAGTTTTTGAGCGAGATGATGTTAGAATAGGTGTCCTGAATCACCCCCCCCCCCCCCGAATTTTGGCGTCGAGCGCTTTCGCGGCCAAAATGTGCAAGTTCATTGTCGCGTTGCATATGTATGTAGGCAAAATGCCAAAATTCGACCGGTACGCCCTCGGACTTCCGATCATCCCCAAGGCCTTCGAAGCGCTCGAGATGGGAATGCTCGCGCGGTCCAAGAAGGGTGCAAGCCAGTTGTTGCTGGTTAATAAAATCGACGTCGAACTCAAAAGCATCCAGCTTCGGCTGCGCATCGCAAACGACGCGAAATGCCTTCCCGACCGGGCGCATGTGATCCTCTCGGAACACTTGGCGGAACTTGGAAAAATCATCGGCGGTTGGATTAAAAAAATAGAGAGTGAAAACGGAGCGCGGCCCTGAAGGGCCCGCTCCGTTTTCGTTTGACATGTTATCACTTCGAGAGAGACAAACCCCGATGTTCGAGTCGGAATTCCTCGGCTTCCACCTGTTCACATTCACGCCGTCGGAATCGAAGTTGCCGGCGAGAGCCAAGTTGCCATCGGAATCACGGGAGCTTGTTGCCTTCCCCCGTCCGGGTCAGTTCTTCTTCGTTCTTAATTATCATAAGAAGGTCGAGGATGTCATTTTTTCGCGCGCGCCGCGGCTGTCGAAATACTCGCGCGAAGAGGAAGGCAAGCAGTAATGTATGTTTCGGGGAAAGGCATCATTGATGCCTTCGCATTCCCGGTGCGGATCATTCTAGCACACTTTCATTCGCCACAAACCGCCCTATCCGGGCGGTTTGTTCCGCATGATTCAAAAATTCCTGATATCCTAAATTCAACTGCGAGAGAGACAAACCCCGATGCGCGAGCCGGAATCCCTCGGCTCCCACCCGCGCACACATCCACGCCGTCGGAATCGAAGCGGCCGGCGAGAGCCAAGTCGCCATCGGAACCACGGGAGCTCGTCCACGTATAGTAGACCGTGCGGCCCGCGGAATCGAGCAAACGCTCTTTGTTTTTCGATTCCTGAATCGCGAGGCGGTACATGACTTCGGACAATCGCTCGCGGGTCAGCTGCGTAATCTTGAGATTCGCGAGCTGCTGCGACGCGGCCATCCATTTCGCGCTGTCGCCCGATTCGGACTGCTCCTTGAGATTCGTTTTCTTGACCGCTTCCCATTCGTCGAACGCTTCGGCGTATTCCTTGGGAATTTTAGTTCCCTTGAAGACTTCGTTTTTCAAGTAATCGACGGCAACCTGCGTCTGTCCGAAATAGTTCTTGTTTTCCGAATTCGGCAGGCACTCCTTGGAAGTCAGGCGCCAGCCGACGCGCGGCGTTTCCTGATCAAGCCCGTTGTTCTTGAAATAATCGTCGCCGTCCGCGAAGAGTCCGGTTGCCTGGCTCGTCTTGTTTTTCGTCTGCTCGCGCATGGCGGAAATCGTCAGGGGCTTGCCGTCTTTCGTCTTGTCGACGTACAGAACCAGCTGCTGGCCGAGCTTTTTCGCGTCCATGAGTTCCTGTTTTGAAAACGGAACCTTCGGAGCGTTCTTGACGTCGATCGAGAATCGGAACTTGATCTCGTCGGGACCGAGGAAATTTTCTTTCCCGATCGCTTCCTTGGCTTCGAGATAATTGATGCCGCGCTCCGCCGCGTTGAGGATCATCTGCTTTTCTTCCTCGGGAATC
This sequence comes from Patescibacteria group bacterium, assembly GCA_028286885.1. Classification (GTDB taxonomy): domain Bacteria; phylum Patescibacteriota; class Minisyncoccia; order Phycocordibacterales; family UBA1006; genus CAIXMG01. Next base: position 49,387 of record JAQBQS010000016.1, on the reverse strand, counting down.
ATACCGACGAAGCTGTCGGTCGTTTTCGCGATCATTTCCTTGCGCAGTTCGTACGGATCGAGCATCGCCGCTTCGCGTTCCGTCATCGTGCCGCGCTCGCGGACAAGGGTGTCTTGCGCCGGCATCGGCCACTGGGCAAGGGAATCTCGCAGCGTGTCGTCCGTCAAATGGAGCATTTCGGGATCAAAGTTTTTCAAGAGGAATCCCTTCGACGTCAGAATTTTCGCGAGAAGCACGCGGTCTTTTTCCGGGTACGATCCTTTGGCGACGAAATCGGCCAATCGCGCGTCGATGTGGTCCTCGAATGTTTTTCCGGACGCGTAGGATGCCGTGTACGACTTGACCATTGCCATGAATTCGCCGGGATCGAGCACCGCTTTTTCAAGCGACGTCTTCTTTCCGGATGACGGGTCAAATCCCGCGGACAGCGCTTTCTCGTAGCCTTCCTGAATGTCGCGCGCCGCGTCCACCAGATACTTCAGCGTCGATTTCGCCGAACCTTCGGAGACGAGGTACGTTCCGTCGTTCCTGCGGAGCGCCGCGAGCGCCATGTCGTACAGCTCGTTTTGCGGAGGGTACTCGATGCGCTTCATCGCGAATACGCGCGACTCGGCCGCGTCCAGGTCGAAGCGGTCCTTGTGCTTTTCGCTCTTGAGGTTCGCGGTAGCCGCGATCAGGAATCCGTCGTTGACCGGATAGTTCACGCCTTCGACGGAAACCTCGCCGCCGCGGACTCCCGAGTAGCGGTAAAACGGCTTGAGCGCGAATCGGACCTTGGTTTCGATCTGGTTCATCTCGTCGAGGATCAGCAGGTTGCCGTCCTTCATCGCTCGCGGCAGGCATCCAGGCTTGTCGACGGTTTTCGTTCCATGCTCGTCGGATTCCAATCCCTGGCTTCCCAAGAGATCGTATTTCGTAACGTGCGGATTTCCGGCCAATATCTCGGGATTGTTCTTGCCGAGAAGCGACTTTGACGTATGGATCAGAAGCTCCGTTTTTCCGGTTCCCGTCGCGCCTTCAAGAAGCACCGCGCGGTGGTTCTTCATCTGGTCCTTGATCCAGTCGATGTATTCCGTTCGCGACGGCGTCTCGATGTAGTTTTCCTTGACGAGCTGATCGTGGTACGAGTCGAGCGTGTGCATGCGCACGAACAGCGCCGTTTCCGGATTCTGTTCGAGCGACGCCGTCCGGTTCGTGATCGCGCCCTTGATCTTCTCGTACTCGGCGAGCTTCGCTTCGTCCATGCGCGTAAAGCCTTCGCCCTTGCCGTTTTTCAAAATTTCGAAAATCGCGCGGTCCGTCTCCTCGCGCAGAGTGTCGAGCTTCAGCAGTTCCTGGTTCACTTTCTTATAGGCGTAATGCTCGCCTGACTGCTGGCGGTAGGTTTCGACCGACTCTTCGGTCACCGGGCCGAACTTCTCGGCTTCCTCGTTCAATTGCCGCAGCGTTTCCTGCAGATGCCTGACATATTCCGATTTTGCGACGCCGTCGACGGCTCCGGTGTCGAGCGAAACATTCGCGAGGTTTCCGCTCGCAATTGCACCGAGAAGGTCGTTCATGCCGTCGGCTTCCGCGCTTTTGTCGAGAGCCTCGGAGGATCGCATGCCGGTTTCCTTGGCCAAGTCCGCCCGCACCGCCTTGCGCTTCTGCTGGAGTTCGAACCAGTTTTTAGGATTGAGATTCATACCATTGATGCTATCACGAAAAGGAGCGGGGGTAAAATGCCATGAGGTCGGATAATGCCATTAAAAAATCCACCGGTTAAGGCGGATTCGAAGATGCTCATTATGCTTCCTGTCCGATCGCTTCAAGCGCAAGCACCTCGGCGCCGATGTCGGTACGGAAGTACATATTGTCGAAGAAGACATGCTTGGCAGCTTCATAGCAGCGGTTCAACGCTTCCTTGAGAGTAGGGGCATTGGCCTGCAGATACAGAACCCTGCCGCCGCTTGTAACAAGTTCGCCATGTTCCTCTTTCGCGCCTGCGAAGAAAATGTTGCATCCGATGCGGCCGATCGCATACTTATTAATCATGATCTTCTTGTCTTTCTCGAAGTCCCCGGGATAGCCTCCTGAAACAATCGCGATCACAGCCGAACATTCTTCATGGAATTCCAGGTTCGTATACTTGAGAGTTCCGTTTGCGCACGCCGCGAGAAGTTCGCTGAAGTCGCTCTTGATCAGAGGCAGGATGCCTTCCGTTTCAGGATCTCCCAGGCGGCAGTTGTACTCGACAACAAACGGTTGTCCCTCTACTTCCATGAGCTGAATGTAAAGGAATCCTTTGTAGGGAGTTCCATCGGCGATAAATCCTTGGATCGTAGGCTCGATGACGCGTTCAGTGACAATCTGCTTGAATGATTCCGTCACGAGAGACGGCGTCGAGATGACACCCATGCCGCCTGTGTTGAGACCTGTGTCGCCAACGCCCGCGCGTTTGTAATCGCGTGCCAAAGGCAGAAGTTTCCACGCGCCCGTTCCGTCAGTGATGACGATGAACGAGCTTTCTTTTCCCGGAAGGAATTCCTCGACGACGATCGTCTTTCCCGCATCGCCGAACTTGGCACCGGAGAGCATGCCTTCTACTGCCGCAAGCGCTTCTTCGGGCGTATGACAGATGAGGACTCCCTTTCCTGCAGCCAGGCCGTCGGCCTTGATGACAGTAGGAAATACAGTCAGCTGTTCGATGTACAGCTTGGCCAGTTCCAGCTGGTCTTCCTTGAAAATCTGGAAAGGCGCTGTCGGTATGCCGTGGCGATCCATAAATTGTTTCGCATGCGCCTTGCTGCCTTCGATCTTTGCATTCTTGGCAGATGGTCCCACGATTTTGATATGGGCAGACGATTGGCTGGCTGCAAAATACTCCGAGATGCCTTTTACAAGCGGATCTTCCGGACCGACTACGATCGTCGTGATGCCGTGCTTGAGGCATTCCTTTTCGATGGCTACGAAATCAGTTATCGAACCGCTGATGGTTGTCGCCCATCGCTTGGTTCCCGGATTGCCGGGCAATGCGTACAGATGTGAAAAATGGATTCCAAGGCTTGCTTGGCGTGCCAGCGCGTCTGCGCGCCCGTCGGCACCAATAACGAGGACTTTTGTCTTCATGCTGTTTAATTATTTGGTTATACAAGAAAAAACTCACGAGTGATCATACAATCAAATTGCGAGAATTGCAAATCCTCTAGCCGATTTTTTTGCCGAGCCACGCGCGCACTTTTTTGTCTTGGCGATAGATCACGTATGCAAGAAGGATGACGATGACTTCAAACAAAATGACAAACACAGTGCGAGAAACGGCAAACCTGCCCGTGAAATAATTAATAGCGAGCGTTCCGATTCGTTGGTGCAGCAAGTACACCGGATACGTCAGCCCGCCGAGAAGCGCAAGCCATCCAATCATATTTTTATTTTTTATTCGTGACGACACATAGACCAGAAGCGGAATTCCCGCAAAGAATATAATAAGAAGACATGTGACAATAATGCTGTCGTGCGAATTTACGTTTATATACGGAGGAATGGCGACTGTATTGATAACCAGAGAGTATAAGGCACTCCCGCCCAATAACATCCAATCGAAATACTTTTCAAAAGCATTCTTAGCATGCTTCGTCGCAATCAACGCAAGGGAGCTTCCGAAGATGAAATAGGACGCATGGCGAACCAACAGCAGCTTTACGTAAAAGTTCTGATCCGCATGAAACGCAAACGCAGCAATACTGACAAGAAGCCATCCGCCCAAAAAGATGCGAATATTTTTATAAGAAAACAACGAGCAAAATAATCCGATGCCAACGTAGAATAAAAGTTCAACCGTCAGCGTCCAGTACGACGCATCGACCAGAGTGCCGTGCGAAAACTTATTGATAAGATCCGGAAGCATGGTCATGTTCGTCAGGTATCCGCCAATGTTCACATGATCCGCATAGGGCACGACAAGAGTGAGCAAAAACGTAATCGTGCACAAAAACCAAAACAGCGGAAACAGGCGCACGAATCTGCCCTTCGCAAATTCCTTGAACGTTTTGCCTTCGAGCGACTGGACGATTACGAATCCGCTGACGATGAAAAAGAGCTGCACGCCAAGATTTCCATACCGGTACCATGTGACACTATTGGATATTCCAATCTCGCCGAAATAATGGAAATTCATCACCCAAAACGCCGCGAATATGCGCACGGCGTCAAGCAAGGGGTAATATTTTTTAGGCGAAGGGTTTATGCCGAGCAGTATGCATTAAAAGATCAAATCTTACAAAGAAAAATCCCCTGGCGTACCAGAGGATGTAAGTGTTACTTTTTCGGTTTGATCGATGAGAGAGGGATTCTCTTTCTTGTATTCTTGAAAAGAATTTCCGCCATGTCTTCTTCTGACGCAAAGCACTGTGTGTAATGCTTGTCTTTTGGTTCGCGAATGCGTTCGACGCTTGCAGTGAGCGGGACACCGTTATGTGACCACATCTCAAATCTAACCTCGACGGCTACAGGTAGCTTTTTCGGATCAGCATATGCAAAGGCATCCGACACTCGAAGCTTTCCGCAATTCCCGCAAGGAATGATCTCTTTCGTAAACGGATCGATGATGCCGATTTTGAAATCCTTTATTGCACCGAGGCGAGATTTTGCAGTACTGAACCTAACGTCATACGCGACGAAATCAAGAAGTAATCCTTCTTTGTCTTTCCAAAGGCCTTTCGTCCGCGGAATTGGTGCATCCTCATCCGCTGTTTCCTTGATAGAAAAACCGGTCATGGATTCTGCATCGGCCAAAACAAGGCCTTCCCATTCTTTTTCTTTTGCCATTGCGCGGGCATCAGCCAATGAGCATTTTAAAAGTTCGATCAGTTTGACGTAATCAAAACGTTTCTTCGCAAGATGTTCGGCAAGGCATTCGAAACGGTCGTCATACGACCAGTTAGTAATGTCTTTGCCGTTCCACATTAATGGATTGAATAGGAAAAGCTCGGGAATGATTTCCTTGGACTCCTGAAGCCTCAACGCATTTTTTAACCCAGAGCTGTTGATCCTCCCTATTTCGGAGCGCCTCTGCTTCCCATCGACCTCAAATGCTATCTCTCCGCAAATGATCGTTTGAGGAGGAAATACGAGGGAGCCCAAATCTTTGATAATACTGGGATATTTATTGCCCGATGGATTCATGCCAAGCGTATAGAGTTCGATCTCGGCAGGTCTGTTTCCGTTTACGAAAACATATCCGTTGCCGTCAGCTTTTTTTGTTGTTCTTAACTTTTTTGCCTCATCAAGACTTTTGATGATCTCTACTTCTTTTTCATTTGGTCTTTCCTTAGGCTTTGCTGGAACAAATCTTTTCTCTTCTATAGCTTTTTTAATTTCTTCAAAATCTGCCATTCTTTTTTATTTAATTTTCAAAAATACAAATCGATGCAAGAATAGCATATTTTCTGATTAAGTCAATAGTGCGATTTATGAAATCTGATTTCCGCGTGGTATCATCAACTCAATGAAAGAATGGATCGGTCCTAAAAATAATCAGGAACGCACTGATCCTTTGGTAATAAGCACGATCGCGCGGAAAATAAGCCGCGCCGGTTTTTGCACGATGGTTTCGGAGATTGCGAATGATGCTTTGCTGAAAGCGATGGCAGAGAGCGGCAAATTCGAAAACGCGACATTCGAAACGATTGGATTTGAAGACTTGTTTTCTCCGAGCCAAGAAACTCTTTCCGAAATGAACAGCGACGCGGACGATATTCCGTCTATGGCCAAATACCGGGCCAAGCTCGCCGAATTGAGCTCGCAGCAACATACAATATTCGTTCTCTCTTCGTTCAAATCCGTTTTTGGCGTGTTTCAAAAAAATGAAACCGACAAGAAGACCCGCGAGGAAATGCTGATCATCGTAACGTGGTTTTTTGACGAGATGGAGAGGGACTTCGAACATTTTCGCGAAGAATACCAGCATCTGCAGAATAATCATTCCGGCTTTCTCGTTACTTTTTCCAAAGAAGATTACGCGGCGTACCTTAAGGCATTAAGCCATTTGCAAAACGGCAATATCAGGGAGCTTCATCCTGATATCAATGATGGTTAGATGAATTCTGAAATGACCCGCACTATATGTTGACTTTATTATTTTAGAATGATACAACCGCATATGAATTCTTAACCAAAAACAAATAACAATGCAGAAACAACTACTGGGTGCTTACACTCCCGACCAAGACATTCTTGATAAATATGCCAAGGTCATGGTGCACTATGCCATGGGCGGAGGCAAAGGCCTCAAGCCCGGCGAAACCGTCTGGCTTTCCGGATGCGAATATACCAAGCCGCTTTTCATGGCCGTTTTGAAGGAAATATGGAGATCGGGGGGAAATGCGATCACAAGCTACCTGCCGAACGAGATCGGCCGCTACGGTCTTTCGCGTGAGCTCATCGAGCTCGGAAGCGACGAGCAGCTCGGATTTTTCGCAAACAAGGTATGGAAAGGCGTCTGCGACGAGGCCGATCATATCATGTTCATCATCTGCGAGCCGGACGTCCACAACACAGAAGGGCTGCCTGCCGAGAAAGTTGCGAAACTATCAAGCGTGGCATCCCCCTTCATGAAGTGGCGCCAGGAAAAAGAAGCCGAAGGCAAACAGGACTGGACGCTCTGCCTCTATGGAAGCGAGTCCATGGCAAAAGAAGCCGGCATGTCGACAGAAGAGTACTGGGACCAGATCATCAAGGCCTGCTACCTCAAGGATGAAGATCCTGTCGGCACATGGAAGCGCCTGCAAGTAGAAATGTCCGAGGTAAAGCAAAAGCTCACCGACATGAAAATCCAGTGGGTGCATATCGAAGGCGAGGACGCCGATCTGAAGATCAAGATCGGTTCCGACCGGAAATGGAACGCGGGCAGCGGGAAAAACATCCCGAGCTTCGAGGTCTTCACCTCGCCGGATTGGCGCGGCACGGAAGGCTGGATCAGGTTCAACCAGCCGCTCTATTGGTCAGGCAACCGCATCTCGGGCATCGAACTCTATTTCAAAAACGGCGTCATCACCCAGGCAACCGCGACGGAAAACCAAGACGCGCTCCTGCAAATGATCGCGAACGAAGGAGCCAATAAGCTCGGCGAATTCTCGCTCACTGACAGCAGGCACTCGCAAATCGAAAAATTCATGGCCGTGACGCTCTACGATGAAAACATCGGAGGCGAGTTCGGAAACACCCACATCGCCGTAGGCATGTCGTACCATGATACGCTCAACGGTCCGATCATCAATGTAAGCGACGAGGAATGGGAAGAAAGAGGCTTCAACAAATGCCTGAAAGTCCATACCGACATCATAAGCACCGCCAATCGCAAGGTGACGGCTACGCTCGAAGACGGATCAAAGGTGGTCATCTACGAGAACGGCAAGTTCACCTTCCTGTAAAACACAAACGCACAAGGATTGTCTTGTGCGTTTTTTAATTTGGAAATGCAAATAAAAAACCCTCGCTTGAAAAGCAAGGGTTTCTGTTTGTTGCATCAGCTTTTAGTCCACAAAGAGAAGCATTCTTGACCTATGGTTTCCCAGAGAACTTCTGATATCGCTCGCGAAGTGCTCGCCTCCATCTTCTACATGCTGCTTTTCGAGCGCCAGATAAATAGGTTTCTTCTCTCCTAAGATATCCTTAATGTTGAGGAAGTAATAGTCATCATCATTGTACTTTGGTATCTCTTCGTTTGGGGCGCTGAAGGAACCGAACTGGCCCGAGTGAAGGCCGCGCTTCCACGGTTTTGCAGATTCGAGCTCGAGCGTCAGTTTTTCTTCATGGCTGCGGCTGATGTCATCCTTGGTCGATATGACCGCCTCGTAGAATCCTTTCCTTAGGACAAAAATGTTGATTGTTTGCGGGTTTAAGTTCATATTGGTTTATTTTGTTTTTAAATAACTTACCTGACTGATATATCATATTTAAAATATATTGTCAAGAGTTTATATCTACCCTTCTCGATAAGCGCGCTCAATCTCCGCGAGATCGAATTTCTTCATTTTCAAGAATGCCTGGGTAACGCGAGCAATCTGTTCCTCGGTCCCGTTTTTGAAAATCTCGTTCATGATGGCCGGATTAATCTGCCATGACAATCCGTACGCGTCCTTGCACCATCCGCACATCTCGGATTCGGGCACATTGGACAGCTTGTCCCAGTAGTAATCGATTTCTTCCTGCGTTTCGCAATTTACCAAGAATGAAATCGCTTCGTTCAATTTGAAATCATGATTTCGTCCGCTGTCCATTGCGGCAAACCACTGGCCGAGGATCTGGAAGTCCGTAAACATTACCGAGCTTTCCGGATCAGGCTTCATTCCCGCGGGATAATGCGCAAGCGTTCCGCGCTTTGAATCCTTGAACACCGACATGTAGAAATAAGTCGCGGCTTCCGCCTTGCCTGTGTTGTCGCCGACAAACATGATCGAGGGTACAATATTCGGACGAGGCTCGCCATTCGGATTCGTCAGAATGAGCTGCCACGTCACGCCATATCTGTCCTGTATCCATCCGTATTTCTTGCTGAACGGATATTCGCCGAGAGGCATGAGTGCCTTTCCTCCTTCGGATAATTTCTCCCACATTTCACCAAGATGCTTCGCGGCGTCAGGATCGCGCGACGGATCAAAATTAACCATGAACGAAATCGACGGATTGAGTTTGAAGATCGGTCCCGCGCTGATCGCCATGAACGAATATCCCCACAAATCAAACGACAGCATGTCGCAATCGCCCGAAGGAGTGTTGTGCAAAACGGTTGCGGACGTGATTTTCGAATCGGGGAAAACGGAAACGTAAAACTCTGCGGCTTCTTTGGCTTCCTTGTCGAACCAAAGATGAGGAATGATTTTTTGCATAAGAATGTAATGATCTTAATTTGAATAAATAACTTAATCTATCTCTACAGATTCCGGAATGATGTTGGAATACGCCTTTCCGTTGGTTCCCTGCGTGCTGATCATGACGGTCTTGCCGTTTTTCTCGTAGAAATAGGTTCGTCCCGGCTCGCCTCTCGAATCGCAGTAGGTAAATGTCTTGTTGTTGGCGATAAACGTGTGAGTAGGATTTCCGGGACCGCAGAATGATTCGTATGACGTAATTTTTTCATTGAACAACCTCGTCCATTCCATGACGCCGCCGACTTTGAAGACGTTATAAAACAGGGAGCCTGACGAATACGACTGAACTTCGACTGTCGCGTCCTTGTCGTATTGAAACGAGAATCCCGAAGCTTTGTACAACTTTGCGTTTTGCGCAATTGCGGCGGACGGAGTAGAGGGAGCTACAATGGTAGCTGTCTGCGGCTGTGCGGGAATCATAGGCGTTTCCTGTGTCGGAACATCAAAAACCGGACTTACACTGACCTGTTTAGGCTTGAATACCCCGTACGCAACAAGCGCGATCAGGATTACTAATAGTGCGATAATAACTCCGCCGGTTTTTTTATTCATGATTAAATCATAACACAAACGTTGCCTCCCTTAGGAACAAGAAAACGCTCAAGGAAAATCCCGAGCGTTTTCTTTTCAAATTAGCTTTTTTATTTTTCAAAATCAATCGCGAGCTTTCCGTCCCTTGTCGTAAGTCCGGCAATCGAGCCCGGATGCGATCCTGTGTACTTTTCCTTGAGCTGGCGCGTAAGTTCTTCGAGCGCTTTTGCGAGCTTGGACCTGACGGTGTTTCCTGCTGTATTTTCGGCAGATTGCGGCAAAAGCACACCGTTTTGGATGGCAAGAGTTTTGTTTCCTATCAAATCTCCCGTATAGGTCGCTTCTGTTCCAAAAGCTCCGACGACGACTTTGATCTTGAGGCTGTTGCCGTTGTCGGATCCTTCGACGGTTATGTCCTTGAGCTTGCAGATAAACGGAAGCTCCTTCTTGATGATTTTCGTGAGATAGCCGAGAACTTCGTTTGGAGCAATCTCAACCGAAGGATGCGATTCAACAGCTCGCGCAGGGGAAGGTTCTGGCGTCTTGGAAACATCAGGAGTTGTAGCTGTGCTCTCCGGCTGCGGGTTGTGTGTCTCAGCTGTATTGCTATTTGCGGTCTGTCCCTCTTGTGCATGCGTATCCTGTTTTTCAATATGCAATGAATCAGGTCCATGCGCCGCGAGCGCCTCCTGATAGGGAACATCTTTCTCGGATCTCTTTTCGATGTACGTTGAAGCCGCCTCATTATGCGACGGATTCATATTATCGAGATGTGTAGGCACTGTTTTCGCCTCTTCTATATTATGCATGGCAAGTATCGTCGGTACGAAGAGCGTTGCCTTCTTGATCAAATCTCTCCCTTGCTTTTTAGGTTCTTTTTCCATGCTTTTAGGATAGCATATTTATATATTCGGCTTGTACTCCAAAATGTCTCCCGGCTGGCATTCCAATGCCCGGCAGATAGATTCCAAAGTCGATAACCGAATCGCCTTTGCCTTCGCATTTTTGAGAATCGAAATGTTAGCCATGGTTATTCCGACTCTCTCTGCAAGTTCGGTAACGCTCATCTTTCTTTTTGCGAGCATGACGTCGATATTGATGATGATTGCCATAAAATTAAACGGTTAGATCGTTCTCTGATTTCAGATCAATCGCGCTTCGCAACAACTTTTGCAAAACCGCCGCAAATACCGCAATCACGAGCGGCGCGGTCGCAAACACCGTCGCAAACAGCATGAGGCCCGGCGAGTCCTCGACTTGGACCATCGGATACAGGAATGGCAGCATTCCAAAATACAAAACGCTGACCGCAATCGCGCAGTACTTGATGATTCCGAGGGATTTGACGGACCATTCGGAAAACGCCTTGTTGGCATCGATATAGTTTAATAACTTGAAACCTTGATAAAGCGCGATGTAAAACGGGATCGCCGCGGCATACATGATGATTCCGATAAACGTTTCGGCATACGGCATACCGGGATATGCCGCAACCGGACCATGGAACAGGGTCGGCAAGGCAAAAACGCACAATGCGAGCACGGCAAGACCAAAGATGACAATGACGGCTTTGAGGAAAAGGGTTGATTTTTGTTTCATACAAGAATACTGTAGCATATAGTTTATCGTAAAACAATAAATATATGTCGTTATATTAAACTTCCGATTCCCACAAATAATCGAACAGCTTCTTGAATGTTTGGGCAATATCGTCGTTTTCAATCACTGTAGTAATGATTTCTTTTTTCATGGAGGTAATACTGACGGTATTGTTATAAATCACGATCTGCGAAGGCAGCGTCAGCTTTTCCTTTGGAACGACCTTTCGCGTGATGTTGCGCGTCATGTTATGGGTCACTTTTTCAGAGCCCATGTGGTCGAGCTTCGGACTGATGACGTACGATCTGATTCCCTTTTTCGCCTGGGCTTCGAGCTGCGCAACGACCGCAGACCGAATTTCGGCATGCTCATAATCAAAGAGCGAACGGATCACATACACCGTCTTGGCATGCTTCAAGATATGCTCGTATGTTTTCTGCAGTCCGTCGAGGCCTTCGTAAAACCGAATGAACGGCTTGCCGTGGTTCATGTTGTAATCGCTCACCAAGTTTCCGATGATATCTTGATAGGCTTTGTGTGCGCTTGATGCCTCTTCTTCCTTCTCTTCGACAAGTTTTTTAATCGTCCGCGGATTCTTGGCGCGAAACAAGATAATCTTGCCTTGCGTTGAACGCTCAACAAGTCCGAGATTCTCGAGCTGGCCGAGGACAACGTACGTCAGCTCCCTGCCCACGCGAGCTTTCTGCGCGATCATGCGCGCAGGCGCAAGCGGAATTGCAACCAAAACCTCATAGATCTTTGATTGATCGGCTGTCATTCCAAGCTTTTTAAATGATTCCAAGTATTTCATAAGTAATAGTTTGTAAATGTTTTTTTACAAAATGATACTTATAATATAACTTATCTACCTATATAAGTAAATAGTTTTTTAATGCGCCGGCTAAAAACTGTACTTTTCTTGATTACAAGTTGTTTTTTACTGTTAGAGTGAAAACGTAACCCATTCTTTCAACAAAAAAACTAACTATGCAAGAAAAACAACAGCCGCAAGCAACGCTCAACATCAGCAACTGCATGGACTGCCCCTTCCACAAGGTGCTTGCCGATCCGGATCCTGACGATTGGTTCTGCGACGACGATGTAAGGGTCTACTGCACGAAGGCAAACCAGAACATCACAACCGCATGCAGGCCTTACAACACTCGCAACGAATCAGAAGTCCCGACATGGTGCCCTCTATTAACAACCTCTAACCCAACACATGTATGAAAAAAATCAACGAAACACGACAAACATTTATGGATCGCCTGATCAGCAAGATGTCCGCACATGACATCGACTTGATCATGTTCGCCTACGATTTGTCCAAGGAAGCGCACCGCACGCACAGTCGCAAACTCGGTGGTCGTTATTTCGAACACCCTCGCGCTGGATGCATCATCCTCATGGACGAACTTGGAATCTATGATCGCGATTTGTTGATTGCATTTCTCCTACATGACGTTGGCGAGGATTCGCCGCTTCTCGGAAACGTGAAAGGCTCATATGACGAGTTCATCAGAATTGCAACGTTCCGCATCACGCTCGTCTTCGGAGAACGCGTTGCAAAACTTGTTACGACATTGACCAAGCCGTCGGAAGACAAGATCCGTTTCCATACGAAAGAGGAATGGTACCAGTTCTATATCACAGAACTTGCCAAGGATGGGGATGCACAGATTCTGAAAGCCGTCGACCGCCTGCACAACTTGCGCACGCTTCCTCCCCAGACGAAATGGGCAGCCAGCCAGATTCTCGAGACGACATCAATCTATCTGCCGATGTTTTCCAAGATTCAAAGCGAGACGATGGAAACGCTCGTTGCCAAGATTACAACGGCGATCGAAGTACTTGAAGCAGTCCCGACGTAGGGGCTGTTTTTCTTATGCCATTTATTACAAATTTTCAAGAAAGCCTTTTCCTGCTAAACTGCGTCCATGACCAAGAATTCTCTTCCGAACGGAACTGTCCATACGCTGCCGAATGATTTCAAGAAGGCTATCGCTTCGGACTCCAAGGTGAAGGACGTATGGCAGGACATAACTCCCTTGGCCCGCAACGAATGGATTTGCTGGGTTACTTCCGCAAAGAAGGAAGAGACCCGCGCCCACCGCATTGAAGTCGGACTCGACAAGATGCGCAAAGGTATGCGCCGGCCGTGCTGCTGGGCGGGATGCATTCATCGATAAAAGCAATTCTTATTTCTAAAAGAAATCCATATGGACACATCATCATCTACCCATAAAACGCGCGTAAGCCTCGACGAAGCCGAGTCTTTTTTAGCTTCTCATTACGGAAAGCCCGTTTCCGACCTTTCTGCCATTTCAGGGGGCGAAGGCTCGCAGGCCTTCAGCTTCGCAATCGACGGAGAACATCTCATCCTTCGCGTAAACAAGCATGGCGATCGCGCATTCAAGAAAGACCTCTACGCTTATGTTCATTTCAAGTCGGCGGCGCTTCCGATTCCGGAAATCAAGGAGATCGGAACCTTGCCGGACGGCAACCATTTCGCGATATCCCAAAAAATCGAAGGTTCCCTTTTCAAAGATCTTTCGGATCAAGAATTCGACGAGTCGCTTCCGAGCCTCTTGGGAACGCTCGACTCCGTTCACAAGACCGACATATCCGAGAGCGAAGGATACGGCGATTGGGACGCCGACGGAAAGGCGAAGCATAAGACATGGAAAGGCGTCTTGCTCGACGTCGATGAATTCGCCGAAAGTCTTTTTGAAAATTCCATCTTGGAGAAAGACTTCTGGAACGAAGCCTACGGCAAATACGCGGAGCTGGTTCCGGCCTGCCCCGAAGTCAGATATCTCGTCCACTCGGATTACAACTTTGACAACGTGCTGGCCAAGGACGGAAAAGTAACGGGGGTGATCGACTGGGCGAACTCGATGTACGGAGACTTCCTTTACGACGTCTCATGGATGCAGTTCTTCACGAAAGATTTCGATTACGAACAGGCATATCTGGATTTTCATAACCTGAAGGAAGAAGACATTCCCGATTTCCGCAAGCGCGTACTGTGCTACCAGGCGTACATCGGACTCGGAAGCCTGAGCTTCTACGCGTATTCAAATCAACAAGACAAGTACGAACGGTCCAAGAAAAAGCTTTCCGAGCTTCTTGGGATTGGTTGAAGGAAATAAAAAACCGCTCACGAATGAGTCGGTTCAAAGAGCTTTCAGGCTCCATCAAGCTGCACGGCGATCTTCTGAATCAGATTCCATTCAATCCGGTTATTTTCAAAACGTTCGTCGAAATTGTCTAACCTCATATGCCCTTCCTTGTGGAGGTAATTGGCCCATCCGGAATACCTGATGACGTGGCCTTTTGAGTTCTCGCACACGAAGCCTATGTTTACGCCGTTTCCGGTTAATAGCCATACCTCCCCGGAAACGTCCTCCAACAGTCTGTGGAATGAGACCTTGAGCTCGTCAAACGAAAAATGATTAAGATCGAGCTGAAATCCGAGCTTTCGTTCCTCTTCCGAAAATTTTACCGTGATTCCTTTCCTTTTCAGCAATGTCGCCAGCGATGCCGCAGCGGACTTTTTGATGCGAACAAAGTTAAATTCATCCCGTATCTCGTCTATGCAGAACACGGCTTCGTTTTCAGTGAAAAACAGGGAGCCGGCGCTAACGGTTTCAACGCGAGAAAAATCTCCTATCGAGACAAACGGAATGCGCGCCAGAGATGCGACTTTGAATGCGTGGGAGGAATAATCGATTTTTTCGCGGGAGATAATCGCTTTGACGCCCGTCAATACCGAGTAGTCATTGAGAATCTTTACGCTCAGCACGCCCAATGCCATCGATGGCACGAAGAGAATCACATCAGACTTGAATTGGCTGATGCGGCTGCGCAGTTCGTTTTCCCAAACGCTCACCTTGTCTATTCCGGGCATCACGATAACGGGAAGGTTTTCCAGCTTTCCCGCCCCTCTGTAGGTACTTGAGCGGAATAAAATGTCCCTGTCGGCATACTTGGCCGGGACCGTTTCCGGCTGCGCATGGTAAATTTCTTTCGGCAGCAACCTGCGCTGAAACAAAAAGATTTCTACATTGCGAGTTTCTTTGTTCCTGATGCATGAACCCTCTAAGGAGACAGGCCCGAATACTCCATTAAGTCCCGCTGCGATTTGCTGCAGCTTAGTTAATACTCGCTCTGTTCCGAAAAGAAGGAATTTGTTAGGGGCCATAATTGTTTCTCCGTCCTTATCAAGCAGCATTTCTTCGTAATCGGCACCGCTATTAACGAAGTCGTATTCGCTGCCTGTTACAATCGAAATATCACCTTGAGCGTTTACCGACGTTTCCATAACGAAATATTTCAGTTCCTTGCCGGAACCGGTTTCGCTCTGGTCGATAAATTTTTGCACGATTACTCTTATGGAGTCATGCGCAATCCCAGCCTTGCTGCGATATGCGATGGCAGTTTCGGAGAACAGTGAATCCGAGACTTCTTTGCATGCTTCTTTGAGTTTCGACAGGTTGCAGTTTTCGACAACGATAGTTTTGTAGATTCCATCGAAGCCGAACTCGGCATTCTCCATAAGAGAATTGGACCGGACAATAACGTTCTTGCCGTTGAAGTGATCGGAAATTCCAGCTATTTCCTCTTCGTTGCCACTTTCTGGCAATACAAAGAATTCAGGTATGGAATAACCGAACTTTTGGGCGTGTTGTTGAAGTTCAAGAAGACCTAGCTCCTTTCCTCCTCGTAATGCTTTTTCCATTGTTATTTTTTAATTGTTTGAAAAAATCGCACCATCTCCGCTTGCATAAGAAATGCAAGAAAGACGCAACGAATAATTCCCCATGACAAGGAACTTATAATTGAGTTGACATTATCAATAATAATTCGTTTTGTCAATCTTGCTCCGTCTTCTTAAATTCAACCTGTTCGAGCGAAGTTTGAAATGCTGTGGAGATCGTTGGAAGATAAATAAAAACCCGTCGACAACCGACGGGTTTGGGGGAGCTATTCTTGTGATAATCTCCTTTCGTTCAGCACGGTCAGTGGGTGTACCACCGGCTTCCGTAAACATCAAAGCCGAACTTGTCGATGTATCCGTTCGCGGAACCGAACACCTCCGTGATCCATCCAGAATTATCTTTGTCTAGTTGAGCCACGTTATAAGGCAGCTTTTTCTGTGCCGCCAAATGTAGTTCGTAGATCTTTTTTTGCTCAACAGACAAGTGATGTTTCAGTATTCTTGTTTGAATCGCGTAGGGCTCAAACTCTAAGTCTCCCATGCTTGCCCGATTAGGTCCTTGGAGAACATGGATGGCCTCGTGGATCAGTGCGGAACCCAGATAGAGCGTGTCGAATTCAAAAAGCAATTGCCTGTTGATTAGTATGCTCATGCTTTGAGGCGACATGTCCGTTTTAAACGGCCCGACAGTAAGCATTAGCACCGCGGAAGCGTCTGACCCTTTAACAGTTGCTATGCCGGAAGGGTCAACGGCAACAACCATCATCGGCGTGCGAAACGAATCAAGCGGATGATAAACCATGTTCGTGCTTCCCGGAAGCATTTCCCCGTTATAGAACGTGGCATACTTTACGACTGTTTCGATTTGCGGATTCAGGGCAGAATCGCGCTTGTATTCTTCGAGTAGGCGCAGTGCGCACCGCCTTGCCGCGCTCATTCTTTGAAAAAGCTTCGCCCTGTCGTGCTCTTGCGGAATCGGGGAAATGGTCGGCGGCGTATCGAGAGCGACAGTGCTCGACTGATACGATGAGCTGTTGGCATTATTGCTGCACGAGGAAAAGAATATTCCTCCGGCAAGCGCGAGAACAAAAAGGCTGAGTGATTTTTTCATCAGTAACTGGATTGAAGGTAAAGAAATGACAGTTCAGTTTGGCATGTTAAACAACTATCTTGATATTAAAGTAGCACTTGGAATGATTTATGTCAATAAATTGCGAGTAATCTTGACAAAAAATCCATCTTTTTATAAGTTAAAAAAGAACAGTACCATTAAAATAAAATATTATGAGACATACTACGGCACCACAGAAAAAGCCCGCATTCCCGATAATTACAGGCTTTGAAACAACACGCATTATCCAAAGGGGCGAACCGCGCAAAGGCGTGCGCGACGTTTTAGAGGAAACGCTTCATTACGAATATTATTCCGAAGATTTGAAACTGCTCTCTAAAACGGGAATCTCGACATTCCGTGCAGGAATTCCCTGGCATCGGATTGAATATGCGCCGGGCAGATATGATTGGACATGGCTCGACAACTATATGCACGCGATACGCGAGCTCGGGCTCGATCCCATCATGGATCCGTTGCATCACACGTCATTTCCAAGATGGCTCGTGGGCGGATTTTCAAATTCCGGATTTCCCAAACTCTACGAGCGCTTCATCAAGCACCTACTGACGAGGTATCCTTGGGCAAAAAAATACACAATTATTAATGAACCCTTGGTCACGACATTTTTCTGCGAACGTGCGGGAATCTGGTATCCGTTCCACGCGGACGATGATCATTTTTACAAAAGCCTTCGGAACGTGGCGTTCGCGATCAGGGACATCAGTCATGTGCTGCGAGACCGCGGCTGCACGCATGTCTACATTGATGCATCGGAATATCACAGGGGCTTCGATGAGAAATCATCAGCGTACGCCGAACATCGCAACAACACAAGATTCCAACTGCTCGACCTGCTTCTTGGAAGAGTAAATCATGAACATCTATTGTACGAGCAGTTCAGGAAAGGAATGAGCGGCGAGGAAATCGAAAGCTTCGCGCATTCGCCCGTAATCATCGACGTGCTGGGACTTGATTACTATGCCCACTGCGAATTCGAATATGTCGAGGATGCAAACGATCCGTCAGGCGTGCGCCGGCGAGAGAACGAACAGCCGATCGGCTGCGCACAGGTTGCAATGCAATATGCGGAGCGTTACCGGCTGCCGATCATGATCAGCGAGACGAACATTCGCGGAACGATTACGGACAGGATTTCTTGGTTCATATATATGTACCAAGAATGCATAAAGCTTCAAGACATGCTTTCGGAATCAGGCATTGCATTTCACGGACTGTGCTGGTTCCCGTTCATCGACAGCTGCGATTGGGACTCGTTGCTTTTGAAAGCCGATTGTCATATTGATCCGCAAGGCGTCATTTGGCTCGACAGCAATTTCAAACGACACGAGTCCGAGTTTTCAGACATCGTCAGAAATTTAAACAGCGGCGCAATTTCAATTGACCAAGTAGCTCCCTACGCATTCCAACCCCCGCTCTCGGAACGGCTCGTCGGATTTATCAACGGGCCGATGAAGGAATGGAAGTGGAAGAAAAGCTAGGTTCTGATGCGATCCCGACAGATCGCATTTTTTGTGGAAAGAAGGCAGAAAGATTTTGTACAGCCTCTCACAGGCTTTTTTTAGTGCACACCGGACCCTTGAAGAGTAATTTATGCCGGAGTTATAATTAAGAGTGGCAGGACCCCTGCCCGTCTCTATCATAATTACCAGCTTAATCACATTAAGAACATTATGAAAACGATTACAACTCCGACAAAAGCATTTACGCTCAAGATCCAGGCACTCTACGACATCGAAAAGCAACTTGAAAAGGCGCTACCGAAACTTGCAAAGGCATCATCCGACCCCGAACTCGCCCATGGATTCTTGGACCATCTCGAGGAAACGAAAAACCACAGCGCGCGACTTGATCAGATTTTCGAAATATTAGGAACGAGTTCCCGCAAGACGACATGCGAGGGAATCCGCGGCATTATCGAAGACGGCCAGTGGGCAACGAAGCAGGAAGCTCCTGATACTATCAAGGACAGCATGATCGCAGGTGCCGCGCGCTATGCCGAGCATTATGAGATGGCCGGCTATATGACCGCCATCGAGGAAGCCAAAGCGCTCGGACTTACTGATGCCGCAAAACTTCTTTCGGAAACGCTTGCCGAGGAAGAGCATGCGGACAAGGTTCTGACGGCGGCCATGAAGAAAAGCTTGAAAGCGGCGCAGATGGAGACAGGTGAATAATCCATAATCTTTTGAATACTTTCTGTTCTCGCCAAAGAAAAAACACCGGCCGGTGTTTTTTCTTTCTTAATGCAACTCGACTCCAAAACTTTTCAAGTCTGTCAGAAATTGTTCAAAACTTTCGTAGACGAAGGTTCGAATTCCCAAGTCCGTAGCGCCTTGCAGCCGATCGGGATTATCGTCGGAATAGACAAGTTCTTCCGGCTCAACATTCAATCTGCTGATAAGTGCTTCGAATATTTCTTTGTTGGGCTTTGTATGTCCGACCTCGTGCGATGAAACAATAACGTCAAAATCATTATTCAAGTTGAAGCGCTTGGAAAGGATCGGCAATCTGATTGCATTATTGTTCGTGCAGACGCATGTTTTATAGCCAAGCTCTTTCGCTTTCAAAACCGCATTGCGGACATCCTGATTCACTTCGTAATCGCGCACCCATCGTTCGGACAATTCCTGATCCGATGCAGTAATGCCTGTCGCCTCGCGGAGCTTGTTCCAAAAATCCTCGTTGCTGATCTGTCCGCGAACAAGCTCTGCCATTTCGGGACCTCGGTACATGAAATTATCTACGACTTCTTTTGATATTCCGTATTCGCTTATAAGCGCTTCATGGAAGGAATTCTTGCCCTTCGAAGTGAAGTAAACTCCGTCGAGGTCGAAGCAGATGGCTTTGATAGGTTTCATAATTTTAATATTCCTTATAGAAAACTTTGTAAGCATATTCCGACAGGAACAATTCTTCCAAGCCCTCTCCTACGTTATCAAGCAATCCTTCTTTTTCTTTTGAATAATGAGGAATTATTTTGACGGCAAGTATTCCAAGACCTTCGAACACCTGGCTCGCCGACGGGCTGTAGAAAAATTTCGCCAGGACGTTTGCACCCCCTGATTCTCCTGCAACCGTCTTGCCGGCAAGTGCGTTTTCAAATGAAGGAAACTTTTCAAGAACATCAAGCAGGTTTTTGCTGACTCCTCCGCTCAGATAAATTACGTCCGAAGTCCTGACCTGTTCCATGAATCCATCCTCCTGTGCCACTTCAAATGAAATATTCCCCGCATGGCGGGTATTATTGAATTCCACCTTGAGTTTTTCCTCGCCTGCCGCCCAGCGGTCAGGACTTTTCGCGAACAGAACCAAGAGGATCCGTGCATTTTCAGGAGCATCCTTCAGGATTTCAGAATAGAAATCGCTATTGTCTTCATGCGTGTTTCCGGGAGTGAAGCCTCCGTGGAGTATGAACTTTGCCATGTAGGCACTATAACAAAAAATGCCCTCGAGGGCATTTTTTGTTATAGCCAGCTCGCAACTCCTTTATGCCCCGAGCACGTCCCGCGACGATGCTGACTGTAACTGTAAGACCGATCTCTGCACTGCGCCGTCGCACCAACAGGAACACGCTGTTCCCATGTCGGAACATGAACTTTGACATGCGATGAATTCGTATAATACGAAGATTTCGCAAAGGCCGGATGCGCCATGGCAAAAACAACAAGAAGGGCAATAATCCCGAGGGATATATTTTTGATAAATTTCATATTAATACTTTATCATATAGAGTTAAATTTTTGATAAACCACCTGAGTTTCAAAACAAATGCCTGCACTTGCAAGCATTTATGTATTTTTACAAAAAGCTGAAGAACGCCCAAACTAGGAATGCGAGAATAAGAAATATCGCAATTCCAATTTTTCCATGACGGAAAAGCTCGTAGATACCATAACAGAAAATAGCAAAGAGTATGAACGCAAACATACTACGACTTTTGCCTCAATCTTTTCATAAGCTGTTTCATGGCGCCATCGTTTGATCCCGTTCGTATTTCCATCAAACGATCTTTTAATGATTTTTCGGCTGCTTTTGATTTTACAAGTTCGGCTTGATTATCGTAAATGATTGCATCTATTTCTTGAATATCCTTCTCAGCCATGTTCATCTTCTGCTGTCTCAGAATCGCGATATTCGTGGAAGTAAACTGCATTTTCTCTCTCGGAAGATTAGTAAGCTTTCCTTCAAGCCTAGCTTTTTCAGCAAATTGGTTATTGATGCGCTCTTGGATGTACACCATACTCTTCTTAAGTTCCGCTTCGGGACCTATGTTTCTCTGTTTCGTTGTTACATTGTGGATCTGCTCGAATGGCCATGCAATTGCTCCGCATATGAGACCTAATGTACATACGATCATCTTTGCAGGATATTCGATAATGACACCAGGGCTTTTTCCTTTCTTATGAAGTTCGTATCCAACTACGATAACAAGTCCTACGAAGAGAACCCAAATGACGATTTGCATGACAAGATTGTCACCATCATTCAGAACTCTCATGAAAAGGATTCCGAAGAAAATCAAAGCCAAAATAACGACTGCCGCGACAGTTGATATAGCCGTGGATGGAGCTGCATCGTCGGACTGAAGTTTTTTCACTCCATCTATTACCATATGCATGGCAACCATCGAAATAAGTGTTATAGCAAGAGGAAGAAGATACCCGACAACTACCTCAACTAGAAAACCCTGCCCTTCAGCATATTGACTAAAAAACGAAACTGCAATCCCATAATCAACCAAAACCAGAAGAAACCAGGGTCCGATCGTAGAAAACTCTTTTGCTGATTCCTGTAACTTTTGAATAACACTTCCGATGAAGCTAGCTGATTTGCTATTTGTCTTTTCAACTGGCTTTTCTTTCGAAGAAACCTGAATGTGTTCTTTTTTTAATTCATTGAGCTGATCATTGAGAAGTTCGATGTTCCTATTAAATTCCTGTATCCGGGCTTCGATCTCAGAAGCCTGTCCCAAAAAAAGTTCCGTTACTTCTTTCTCGTCGATTTGATTTGCTTCCGTAATCAGTTTTTCTTTACGATCTTTCAGTGATTTCAATTCTACTTCAATAGTTCGTATTCTGTTTTCCGCATAGCTGAGATTTTCTTGGAGGATATGGGCAAGTCCGCTCACAGCACTTACATAAACGGAATCAAGAAACGACTTGATATTGTTTGTAACGTCTTTCGGAAGCGAGATAATCCGCACATAGCTTTTGGCAGCCCTGTATCCTTTGTTGTAGTCAGAATTAAATAATTTCATAATCTATTGGAAATTAACGGACATGCCGTCGAATAGTTTTCTAAACACTCCTTGTGTCCACGAATCCTTGACCCAGATGACATACGCGCGATTTGAAAGGTCATGATTCAAGTTGAGACTTTTGATGTCAGTTCCGCATTTATCTGCGGACAAGTAATCGCATCCGTCGTATTCGTCAGTAGAGTCACCGTCCGTAAAGATGATGTATCGAACCGATTCAAATCGCTCCTGTTCCAAAGAAACTTCATTTGATATCTGTTTCAACAAACCGGAAATATTCGTCGTATTATCCGGAGTTTGGATGCGTTTCTCATATGAACTTTGAATATGACCAATAACATCTTCTAGAGAAATCGCGCCTGATGTATTTTGACATTTCGTTAAATGATCACGCGAGTAATCCGTAAGAGTAAGAGTTATTTTCTTTTGAACTGAATTCTTTTGAACTGAATATTTGAAACGAGGTCCGGTAAAATCAAGATTATCAAGCGCGTCATTATTATTTCCCATAAATCTAATTCGAATTTGATCGCCAGGCTCAAGACTGTCCGAGGCTAAAATATTTTGTATGGTAGAAGTAACTCTGCTGAAATAGTCCTCGCCTGCCGATTGAACAACCGATTTCGAAACATCTAAAATGACATATATAATCTTCTTCTCTCTTCGCTGAGAACAACTAAAAAAGGGGCTCTCCAAATCGACTGACAAGTCCTGAATTGCAAACTTACTTGTATCAACGTTAAAAAAATCTTCAGCGGGTCCGTTTCCATTCTGGACTTTGTAAAAAATCGAGAAAATAGATCCTTTATTTTCAACATGCACACCTTTCCCTTCCTCAGTTTTTATGGAAACCACATAGGGCTTCTGGGAAGAAATCGAGCATGCCTCGTGCCGGCATACATATTTGAATCCTAAGACAAGACACCCAATCAGAAGAACAAATCCGCTAAAGAACATAATCGCAACAATTTTTCCTAACGAACTCTTTTTGTTATTTTTTTCCATGAAAATGCATTTACTGAAGGCTTTTTATAGGTAAATTACCTTATCAAAGCGAGTTAAATTATTTCTAAAGAGAAGTTATAGGCTTAGCTCAAAAAATAATTTCTCTTAGAAGATATAGTCGAAATATAAAACTAATAATTCAAGCAAAAAGCCCACCACATAGGTGAGAGCTTTCGCCCTCCGTATCCGTTTCCAGATACGACCAGTAAAGATAGCCCCATATGATGGGTTTTTTAATCTTTACTGGGTTTATTTCACCATGCTCTCGATCACTCAAGAGTTTAGGCTACTGATTTAGTTGTATTTATCTTATAGCACATAAATGAAAAATCACCATATTAATATGGTGATTTTTCATTACAATATATTCGATAAATCGTCAATACTTGGCTCCCCCTCGTAAGCAAGTTCAGAACCCTTAATTGGAGGAGTATTAAGATGGATCTGCGATTATATGAAAATCTAACATTCTCTAAATAATGCTAAGAATTGCTAAGGTTATCGAATATTTTCCTCGATCCTATCTCGAAAGCTTGTGTCTCCTGCATTATTATTTAAGATTCTTTCTAAAGGGTAAGGGAAGTACTTATCAACCCTTCTTAGTAAAGGTACGCATTCTGGGTATTCATTTTCCGCTTTTTTAATAACATCAGCTATTGATGAGTTACCTATACAAACTATTTTTAATCCATGGTTTTCAACCCCGTCCATCAAGACATCGTTGATATGCTTGTCCCTGAACCCATACCCTATTATTAAAATATTTTTGTTTCCCTCGGCGATAGCCTTCTTAAAAACATCGAAATAAAGCTTCAGGATCGGCTCCTTTTCAATCAGCTCTGACTTATTACTTCCTACAACCATCTGATCTGTACCGTCAGAAGATTTCCACCCATAGGAACCATGTAACTTAAAATAGGAAAGGTTACCCACTAAAATGTCTGCCTCTGCCCTTTTAGTGTCTTGTGGTAGAACTACCGAATGAGAGGAAGAAAATGAATCTGCTTGTCCAAGCCCGTTCATTCTAAATGACTTGACTCCAGGGCAAACATTCCCAAAACTTCTTTCCAGCAACAAATCCTGATTGAGAGTAAAAAATAACCCTACAGCCGACCCATTACCAGAAAAGTTTTTACTTAGAAAATCACCCCAGCTCATTAGCAAATCACCATTGGATATAAAAGAGCTCTGAAAGATTTTATCCAGGTTATTGTAAGCTTCTTGCACTGCAGCTTTAACAGCACCTTTTTCTTCGGGAGTTAGGTTTTTATCGAGCATTGCTTCCGCATAAAAAAACTCAAAATCACCTGTGGCAAGAAGCTTATCTCTTAATGTTGGAAACTTTTTAAGATGGTCGCTGTTATAGATCTCATCGAACATTTCCTTGGCTAAAAAGCCTCCGAAATTTTTTGAAAAGCCAGCCCCTGTTAAAAGTATTTGTTTTTTAGATTTTAGATTTTCCATAAGACCTTAAGATTTAGAGAATATCGTCTTCCCGTTTTTGTGAGCTTCTATAAGTGGTTTAAGCATGCCATTCATATAATTTACAAGAATTTCTTTTAGCTCCTTTACCTGCTCAACCTTACCTTGTATTCTCTCTTCAGTTGGGGATGAAATCGTATGATTGTTATCGAAATTAACGTTTACATATAAGCAAGACTCTCTAAACTTCTGAATTTTATCAAGAACAACATCGTCCTTTGAGTTCTCTTGATTGATTTCAAAGCCAGTAATCTCGGAAATGATCTCAAAGTAAGGTCGATGCCCTACAGGCTGAATCGACATAAATCTAAGAAAATGGGAGTGCTTAACAGTATGCCTATTCCTTGGAAGCTCAACTTTAACACTCTGAAGGATTTGTAAAATTGCCAACATTCTTCCGATTTCCTCACAAGCTGTTTGAAGTAGCGCAAAAGCATGCCCAACGGGCATTTTTGACTCTATAAGAGAGTCGGCGGATGTTATTAAGCTCTTTGAATTCTCATACAGAGCTTCCATTGTAGCGATCCTTTTATCTTCTTGCATATTCATCAATGTAGCACAATAACGAGCCTTTTAAGCGGTACGGGCTGAAATATGATCGGAGTGGCGAATTACCCCTGACGACTATGACAAAAAGTTGCAACAGCTTAAAGACCGACAGGCGCGACTTTCTATCGAACTTGATGAGCACACAAAAGCAGATCACACTTACAAAATCACTGTAGGCGTAATACTTAATCTTGCTCATGATGCAACTGAACTTTTTGAAAGTTCTGATACACATGAAAAAAGAGCTTTTGTGAATTATCTCATTCAGAACCCGCTTGTAGATGGAAAAAACCTAGAGTTTACAATGCGAGAACCTTGGAACTTGGTACTAGAACTTGCTAGTACCCCTAACTGGCTCCCCCGGTAGGGATCGAACCTACGACCAATCGATTAACAGTCGATTGCTCTACCGCTGAGCTACAGGGGATTGTTTTGGCGCGAGCGTGGGGCGTTTGGGCGGCGGCCGATACGGTCGCTACTGCCCTGAAGGAGGCCCGTTACGGCCGCCGCGCCTTAATCTCGCCTTCGCATCCTAGCAAAAATAAAAAAGATCCGCAAGAAGCAGATCTTTTAAAAAACTCATTAGTCACATCGGAGGACGCGCCGGGATTCCGGATTGCCGTTGGCATCGTATACCTGTTGCCCACCGATCTTGTGGTACTCGGTAATGTAATAGCAAGGGTTCGATTCCTGTATCACGACAGGCTGCTGGATGATGACTACAGACGCAGGCGCCGCTTGTTGTACGATTACCGTCGGAGCGGAATAGGCCGGCGTCAGATAGATGCCCGGATTATAGGTATACCGGTAGTTGTATCCATAATCATAGACAACCGGACTTGAGCATCCGAACCTTCCGAAATTGTTGTAGTATCCGGGATTGGTTCCCCATCCGAGGCCGCGGCTCACGCCGAAGCTGACATTCCATCCGCCTCTGACGGCGAAGCCGTTGCCGTGAAAGTGCTGTGCCATGGCAGCCGTCGTCATGACGACGAGCATTGCCAACATATATATTCTTTTCATTTTTTAAAGATTTACTTGATTTCAATCTACTCCTTATTGGGAATCTGGCAACTTGCCAAGAAGGCATTCTTGTTTCTTGATAATTTTGCAAGAATGCCTGTGAAATGGTACTGTAATGTCCATATGAATCTCATGCACGACATCTCGCGCGGAACAAGCGCAAACGAATTGAACGTCATTATCGAAATCCCCAAGGGTTCGAGCAACAAATACGAAATCGACAAGGAGACAGGGTTGATCGCGCTCGACCGTGCGAACTATTCCGCGGCACCCTACCCGTTCGATTACGGATTCGTTCCGCAGACGCTATGGCACGACGGCGACGCGCTCGACGTGATCGTGCTCACGACCTATCCGATCATGCCGGGAATCTTGGTACGCGTCCGGCCGGTAGCGGTGATGGATATGACCGACACCGGGGAATCAGACGCGAAAATCATCGCCGTTCCGGTGGATGACAAGCGGTTCGAAGACATCCAGGACTTGGCCGACATCAACAAGCACAACCTGAGAGAGTTCACGCATTTTTGGGAAACGTACAAGGAGCTCAAGAAGGGCGAGAAAGGAACGGTTTCGATCAACGGAATCCATGACAAGAAGACGGCGCTCGAAAATATCGAAGAGTCATTTAAGCTTTATGACGAAAAATACGCTAAATAGCGTTTTTTTGTTATCCACATCTCACCTGACAACCGACCCGTTTCATGGTACAGTAAGAGAGTTATGAAAAAACTCGCTATTTTTAGCCTTGCCATCGCAATCGTAGCCTTCGGAGCCGCGCATGCTCATGCAGAAACCATTTCTGCTGATGCAACCGTTTCAGCCCCTGAAACGACTGTTTCAACGGAGACTTCTGCCGACCCCGTCGCGCAGATGACGGCCCAGCTTGTAACTCTCAAGAAGCAGGAGGCTGATCCGTCGATCGGCGCCTTCTCGAAATTCTTCATTCATTTGAAGGTCCGGGAACTCGAAAACAAACTGAACCTCAAGAAAGCGCTCAACTAAGGCGCTTTTTATTTTCCTCGAAATCTGCTACGATACCCGCACTATGAAACCCGAAATCAAACCATTGGATCGTTCCCGCATCGAGATCAGCGGAACTGTTCCTGCTGAAAAATTCGAGAGCTACCGCGACCGCGCCATCGCCGCGATCGGCCGCCGCGTCAAAATCGACGGATTCCGCGAAGGCAAGGTTCCCGCAAACATGATCGAAAAACACGTCGGCGAAATGGGCATCCTTGAACAAATGGCGGAACTCGCCATTTCCGACGCATATCCAACGGTCATTATTGATAATAAGATCGAGGCAATCGGCCGACCAGAAATCCATATCAAGAAAATTGCCAAGGGCAACGACTTGGAATTTTCCGTGATCACGGCTGTCGTTCCGAAAATCGATTTGGGCGATTACAAAAAAATTGCCAAGTCGACAAACAAGGAAACCATTTCAGTCGAGGTAACCGACGACGAGGTGGACGGCTCGATCAAGGAACTCCGCCAGATGCGCGCGCATCATTTGATGCACGAGCACGGACATGACCACACGGATCACAACCATGCGAACATCGAAGAAAAAGATCTTCCTGCGCTCGACGATGAGTTTGTAAAAACGCTCGGAGCATTCGAATCAGTCGAAGATTTCAAGACGAAGCTTCGCGAAAACTTGGCGAAGGAAAAAACGCGCCAGGAAAACGAGAAGAAACGAATTACCATGATCGACGGAATTATCGAAGGAGCTTCGATTGACTTGCCTGATCTCCTGGTCGACATCGAACTCGACAAGATGATGTCGCAGTTCGCCTACGACATTTCGATGACGGGCATGACGATGGACGATTACTTGAAACGAATCGAGAAGACAGAAGATGCATTGAAAGCCGAATGGCGCATCAACGCCGAGAAGCGCGCGAAGATGCAGCTCATCTTGGACAAGGTTGCAGAAGACGAGAAGCTTGAACCTAATCAGGAAGAAATCCAGTCAGAGACTGCGAAGATTCTCGAGATGTACAAGGACGCGCAGGATGTTTCCGAAGAACGCGTACGCGCCTATGTCACGCAGATTCTGACGAACGCAAAAGCATTTGAATACTTGGAAGGATTGAAATAGGTAAAATAAAAAACGCACCTGACGAGGTGCGTTTTGATGTGCGATTATGTTTTCTGAAATATCTTTTTGCAATACGGAATGCCGTAGAGAAAAAATAACGAGAGCGCAAAGGCTATGCCCGATGCGATTCCGAAATAGATCCCGCTGATAAGCGGTTATCAGCACCACGATCACCGGCGTTGTTGCAACAGTATAAATTTTTTCTTGATTCTTCTCCGAAATCCATTTAGAAAATATTATTAACGCAATTGCCACAACGTACGGGATGAGGAATCGAGAAAGGGCGATAAGAAAGACAGCTTTGATGGTGTTTAACAGGTCCACATATGCCCCAATGAGTATTGTAATAACCCATGTCGCAGCGGCTAAGAGCACAAAAAGTTGAAATGCTGCTTTTAGATGTTTATTCATTTGTAATTTTATTTGCGAAAAGTTTATCACGAAAATGGATTTTGTCAAGATAAAAAGCGCCTCCTAAGAGACGCTCTGATTGGGATTTGAACTTTCGTTACTCGACAAGCTCCAATACTTTCTTGTCAGCAGGCACGGTCACGACCATGTGCGGGATTCCGCCGCTGTTGAGTTTCATAGTCTGATACTTGAGTTCGGCGATCTTCATGATGCCGGGCACGCAGTTGCGTATCGATCTGGCATGCTTGAGGGCATTGAACTCGAGGCTTGTCTTTGATGCGACGTGCGGTTCGCGAACACGCTTGAAGTCGAGGAGATGCGCGTCGCCGCGGTCGCTCCGTCCCATCCATCTGAGCTCCGCTCCGATTTCCTGGAATATTCCGGCCGCAGGCATGGCGCCTTCGGTAGAACCTTCCGGAGTGATTGAGAGTACCAGTTCGTGGTGATCGTATGCATTCGTCGTGAACGCGATGTCGGCATCCGACCTTTCGATCAGGAATTCGACCGCTTCGCCAAAGAGCTTCTTGCTCGGCTTGTGGCAGTTATGATCGTGGATCACGATCAAGACGGTTGCTTTTGGGGATTTCCCCGTTGCTGTTGGCTTGGTTTCTTCCATTTGGATATGTTGGTTTGGTTTAAAAATCAAATTGGGTGATGCGGTTTTCAAAAAGAACGTCGGGGATCCATATTATCAGAGATGTATAAATATGTCAAGAATTCAGTCGAGGCCTTCTTTTTGTGCTATAGTCATAGCGGGTTTTTCAGATTCTCAGACACATCCGAACATACCCCTCCGCCCTACGGGCACCTCCCCTTCGCAGGGGAGGAATCCGAACTTAACCTAATTTCTAATATTCCTATGTCATATTTAATCCCAACCGTCCTCGAAAAAACATCCCAAGGCGAGCGCGCATACGATATCTATTCGCGCCTCCTGAAAGAGCGCATTATCTTCCTCGCGGGTCCGATCGACGACGAGATTGCCAACATCATCATCGCGCAGCTTATCTTCCTTGAAAACGACGATAGCAAGAAAGACATCACGCTCTATATCAATTCTCCGGGCGGCGTCATCACCGCAGGAATGGCGATCATCGACACGATGAACTTTTTGAAATGCGACGTCTCGACGATCTGCGTCGGCATGGCGGCGAGCATGGGCGCAATGATCTTGTCGGAAGGAGCGAAAGGAAAACGATTCGTCCTTCCCCACTCCGAAGTCATGATCCATCAGCCGCTCGGCGGAACCGAGGGCCAGGCGTCCGACATCGCGATCGTCGCAGAACATATCTTGAAAAACAAGGCGATGCTCTACAAGATGCTTGCCAAGAATACAGGCAAGACCTTGGCGCAGATCGAAAAAGATGCCGACCGCAACTACTGGATGCACGGCGAAGAAGCCGTAAAGTACGGCATCGCCGACAAGGTGATTACGAAGCGGTAATCTTGGCGCGTTTTTAAAAATAGGTGCCAAGAAAAAATCCGAATTCATAAAATGAATTCGGATTTTGCGTTTGCATAATTTGCAAACTAGAGATTTACGGAAGGCATTTTGTCACCGCCTCTCATGATAACCATCTTCGTATACGTTATCATGCTGACCAGCTGGTCTTCTTGTACTTCCATCTTTCCTTTCGGAAATACAACGGGCTTGGTCTCGATGAAGCAGTTAAGGCTGAATCCTGACATCGTTTGGCCGACTACGACAGTATCTCCATCATAGTGGGGCCGTGCATCGGATTTGAGCTGGAGCGATACCAAGGGATTTTCCTTATCGGCGAGATCTTTTAAGTTCATCACTCGAATCATGTTGTGCGTATCATTGGAATTGCAGCTTGAGAGAAACAATGCCGAGATTATTGCGATTGCGAAAAATACTTTTCTCATTTGGTTTGTTTATGTGGTTATTAAAAGAATATGTTCTTATATTAGCATAATATATGTTAATTGTCAAATTATATCCATCTCTATTTTTTTCGTGTAAAAATAAAAAACCCTTCCATTTATTGGAAGGGTTTTCTTTAAAGGAATGTGATTCTCTCTAAAGAGTAAATGGCGACAGGACTTGGAAGTCCTTCAGCTTCGGATCCGATGCGGCCTGCATCATGGCTGTGAAGCGGGATCTGTACTTGGCCAGAAATGCATTCATCTCATCGATCTGCGTGACGCTCAGGTCAGGATACATGTTATGGTCCACACACGGAATCTCGAAGCGATTCTTGTAAACGCGGATTTTGAAA
The DNA here is from genome assembly GCA_028286885.1 of Patescibacteria group bacterium. Taxonomy (GTDB): domain Bacteria; phylum Patescibacteriota; class Minisyncoccia; order Phycocordibacterales; family UBA1006; genus CAIXMG01. Next base: position 18,419 of record JAQBQS010000016.1, on the reverse strand, counting down.
TAGCCTCCGTTCCAGTGCTTAGGGCCTGCAAGCGAATCTCCCCAAAAGGAAACGTCTACCAGATCTCCATCCTTGTGGGCATTCCTGATGTGTTCGCGCCTGAGATCCTGGTCGGATTGAGGCGTGATGGTTACGTTCTTGCCTTCCACCTGGTCAATGTACCAAGCAGCCCAAGCCGTATCTCCGTAGACCCATTTGCGGTGCATGTATACGCTCACGCCGTTTTTGACAAGAGTGTCGAATTGCTCCTTGTCGACTTCCGACTTGCAGTTTTCGAGGCACACCTGCGAGTATTCGATGCCGTCTTGTGTCCATGACTTTTCTTTGCAGTCGCAGGCGGGCTTGGTTTCAGCCGTTTGATCCTGTTTCTGGGATTGGGTGCATGATGCAAGACAAAGGCCGATAAGCGCCGTAGCGATGAACATTACTTTTTTCATTTTTTTGATTTATGCGGTTATTAAAAGAATACTCTTATACATTAGCATAATATATATAATATGTCAAGTATCCAATACGGCATTTTCCCGATAAAAAATCCCGGCATAACCGGGATTTCAAAGGCTTTTAGCCCGAATTGTTGCGCGTGTAATGATATGACCGCCACGGCTTCTTGGGATCCGTGCCTCCGGACAAAATGACGCATTTCGTGTAAATGATCGCCGTGTCTTCCTTGGCGACTTTTCGGCAGACCGAGCTTTTCGTGAATTCGACCGTCTCCAGACAAATGCTCATCTGAGCGGACGGCGCATCCTTGAAAAATGTTTCCTGCAATACGATCGTATCTCCGTCATAGAATGTATTGGCGGTACAGGCAAACGCAATGGCGAAGACCGCATTGGAAGAAAGATTCTTGATCCGAAGAACGTACTTTGATGGCGCAGCAGCCGGATACTGTAAAGTATCCATACCGTCCAGATCTCCCGGAAATGAATTCTGGGCGATCAGCGCTGCCGTCATAAACATCATCAAGCCGGCAATAAATGCTTTTCTCATGTTTTCAATGTTTGATGAAAGAATAAAGATATTGAAATGAATTTACCATTTCAAAACTAGAATGTCAAATATTACTTGCCTTCCATCAAAATAAAAAACAGCCCGTAGGGACTGTTTTAATGGCTATGCCAATTCCTCCGACTTTGACGATTCGTGACAATATGAATCAAGAATGCTTACGACTATTACCGGAAGCACCGTCATGAACGCGAGACTCTTGATCCCGAACCATCCGAAGGGCATGTAGCAAAATGCCATCGAGGTCATTCTGTCATCCATAGTATCGGCAAAAAGGACGCCTGCAGGAAAAATCCATGGCGTGCAGATGAGGAGTACGAAGAGAACGCTCGTCGAGACCATAACGACCTCGTTTACGTTTTCTCGCGTGATCACCCATACGCAGAATCCGAAGCTGATCACATAGGCAGCGTAGACAGACCAGATCTCGTAAGGCCCGGGAAGTATTCCCACCGCGAAGAAAAATGTTGATAAAAGAATGATCGTAGTTAAGATCCAGGCAAAAATGTTAACGGCTTTTCTCATGGTTAGTTATTTTGGTTTAAAGAGTTTTATCATGAATGAACGTATCATCCTTTCAAGCAGGCGTCAAGTTTCTTTACAAAGTGCGTTTTTCCTGATACTTTAAACATAGGGAAATTCTTATTTTGTTTTTATTCAGCACTTCTTCCCTCTCTGGTTTATTTTTGATTTTTACTTCTTAGCGCGACCTTGAATTTTTATGAGCCACTATATTATTGCCCTTGCCGCATGTTTTGCGGCGCTTGTCATCGGCGGGTTTCTCGGATACTTCATCCGCAAAATCGTCGCACGATTCCAGAAGCGAAGCCTCGAGACCAACGTCAAAGAATTGATGCTCCGCGCACGCGAAGACGCGACGCGCATTGTCGAAGATGCTGAACGCCGCGCCCTATCGCGAACCGACGAGCTCCGCCACATCGAACGAGACCATGAAACCGAGTTCAAGAAAACGCGCGACTTTTTGGTGAACAAGGAAAAGACGCTCGATGCCCGCCAATCAGATGTCGACCGCGAATACGAAGACCTGAAAAAGAAAGTTGCCGAGGTTCAGATCCTGAAGGAAAAGGCGACGGAGAACTTGGCAAAGCAGGAATCCGATTTCATCAAGCTCGCCGGCATGACCCGAGAAGAGGCGCGCGATCTTCTCGTTGCAGATGCCGAGGCGAAATACTCGGAGGACATCTTGGTAAGGCTCCGAAAACTTGAAATCACAGGCGAGGAAAAATACAAATCCCGCGCGCGTGAAATCTTGGTAAATTCCATCCAGCGCCTCGCGAGTTCAACCGCTCACGAGATGACGACAACGTCAGTCGAAATCGAATCAGACGATGTCAAAGGAAAAATCATCGGACGCGAAGGCCGCAACATCCGAACGTTCGAGCGAATCACCGGCGTCGAGCTCATTATTGATGAGTCGCCTGATGAAATCATTATCTCCTCATTTGATCCGATCCGCCGCCAGGTTGCGCGCGTAACCTTGGAAAACCTAATCAAGGACGGACGCATCCAACCTGCAAAAATCGAAGAATTCTTCGAGAAGGCAAAATCCGAAATCAATGAGATGGTCAAGAAGGCGGGCGAAGATGCCGTTCACGAATGCGGAATCTATACCTTGGATCCGCGCGTCATCGCCATCTTGGGACGATTGAAATATCGAACGTCATACGGACAAAATGTTCTGCAGCACTCGCTCGAGGTTGCCCATTTGGCCGAGATGCTCGCAACAGAACTCGGAGCTGATCCCGTGGTCGCCAAGATTGCCGGACTCGTCCATGACATCGGGAAAGCTTTGGATCATGAAGTTGAAGGGACGCATATCGAAATCGGCATCCGCATCTTGGAAAAGTTCGGCGTTGATCCGCGCGTCATCACCGCCATGAAATCGCACCACGATGACTGGCCGCACGAAACCGTCGAGGCCGTCATCGTCCAGGTCTGCGACCAGATTTCAGGCGCACGCCCGGGCGCGCGCCGCGATACGCTCGAGAATTACTTGAAGCGTTTGCGCGAACTCGAATCAGTCGTCAACACGTTTGCAGGCGTCGAGAAATCATTCGCCCTCCAAGCCGGCCGCGAAATCCGCGTCTTCGTAAGCCCCGATGTCCTAACCGACATGCAGGCGCGCGAAACGGCTCGCAACATGGCGATCCGCATCGAACAGGAGCTCCGCTATCCAGGAGAAATCAAGGTAACGGTGATTCGGGAGAATAGAGTGATTGAATATGCGAGATAAAAAGAGCGGTCTTTAGAGACCGCTCTTTGCGTATGTTTACTTAAACTAAAAGATATCTTCCGGATGATGGCCTTGCGGGTACTTTCTCTTCCTCGCCTTCGGGCCGTTCGGACGAAAGAGAGATATGCGTCTCGTCTTAGTTCTCCTGATGCAGCCTTTTTCTCCGTAGCGGTGCATAAACCACTTTTTTACCGTCCAACTTTCCTGGGGAGTAATTTTTGCAAGCAGTTCGTCAAAAATATCAGCTATCATACGTTATTTATTTTTAGGTGATCAAATATTCCCTACAGAACCTCGAACGTGTTCAAGATCCTGATAAAGAGGACAAGTTTCCTTGTCCTATGAATACAAACTGCTCTACACGAGGTAGAAGCAATTCGGATTCATGATGAGAACTGTTTCGCAGTCCCATCCGTTCAACAAGTACGGGGCCGAAAGCCTCGTCCTCGTCTCGCCTTTCGCCGTAAGCCAAACCGCGTCTGCATTGCGAGCAACAAGCTCCCAATCGACATCGGTTTCAGCCATCGACTTTGGAAAACTCCTCATCGGAAGGTTCTCCAAGTCCCCGTACGAGTCAATGATTGCGATTTTGGCGCAACCATGAAACGAGAGGCGAAAAGACGAACTCAAGGTATGAAGATTGAAATCTTCACCTTCGCAGAAACCTCTCCAGGAATGATTTGAGTTAACCGGCGAGGTCCAAAGACCGCCGCTTCTCGGTTTAATTCCATACGTACCGAAGTGGTTCGCAATGGGATTAAACTTTGAAAACTCAAACCTGCTGGCACCGTAGTGGATCACTTGAAGTGAGCTCACTACCGAGGAATTGCAATACCTAAGCGAACAACGTCGTGATACTGTTTTTTCCATCTTGCAAAATTTTGTTTTGTTTTTTTCTATTCCAACTCTTTGAATAGATAATTTTGCATGGATACAACAGCACGTATATTTATATTTTGTTTGAATGTGCTTTCTGCAGAACCTCGAATTAAATTCAAGACTCTGATAAAAATGGCGAGAAACTCTCGCCAATACTTGGTATTACCCATTCACCTGAACGGTGATCTCGTCCCTACCCAAACGCTCTTTAAACTTCTGTTCGATTTCTCGAATCAGGCCGCCCTGGGGATCGAGGTCGTGGATTATCCCAACGAAGCCATTCCCGAAGGAAAGATCCTCTGGGCGAAAAACTCGATACAACTTTTCCACTACCGTAGAAACAAGCTCTTCCGAAGAATCACCAGGTTTTACGCTTAGGAAAAATGTCTTCGGATCATCATGTCCCTCGTAAAAAAAGCTGCCCACCGCGGCTGTAACAACTAACATGTTTTGCATAATAAAAGTTTTTGAATGATGAATAATTGTAAATTTTTCAATTTTCACATTCTTATTCTCGTGACTTTTACATGCGCACATCTTTATATTTTTTGAAAGAATAATTTCTACAGAACCTCGAATTTCTTCGAGATCCTGATAGAAAGGGAGAGGTGTCCGGTCCTCAGGATGACCCTCTAGGCCCCCTTTGCCAGACCTCTCCCTATTACGCGCATTTTCTTCCTTTGCAAATGCAATGCAAAGATCTTCCCTTCTTGCGTGACCTAATCACGCCCCTCATGTCCCTGCGCCCGGTTAGGAACATGAAGGAAGGACGAGCCGAGAAACGCGGCTCTGTACATAAAAACTTTAACTCATTTAACGTAGGGGTTGTAACCTTGTCTATAGAGTTGGCATTCTGTTCCCGCAGAATGGTTTTTTGCCCGCCAGATTGGTTGGTCAGAGGAACTTACGTTAAGTGTCTGATTCCTGGATGGGGATCTCCAAGTTATTACCCCCGCCCTGAAGTCAAATCGCTTCAGCACGGGGACCCTGGCAGATAGTCGCTGCCGCTTATTAATATTTCCTCGAAAGGACTGTTCCAAATACCACCAAACGTTATGATATCGGGAACGGTCCTTTCGAGAATGGGATGCAATCTCGCGGATTTGAAAGAACTCGAAGAATTATTTCTTATCTTCCTGCAAGCATTGTATCACGCGCGCAAACAAAAGTCAATAGTTTTGACAAGTAATTTTGATACCTATTTCTGTAAAAATGGCAATTTCATTGGTTTTTATAGTTTTTTGTACAAAGTGTCATAAAAATTTGTCATTTCAAACTACTTGTGATAATCTTGTTTCATGATCGAAATACCGAAACAATTGAAGTCGTCACTCAAGAATATCGGCATGGACTCGGCTCAAATTCAGGCAGTATTTTTCTTGTTCCAAAATGGAATCTCGAGCATTGCCGCGATTGCAGGCGGCGTAAAACTCCCCCGCTCGACTATTCACCTTGCTGTTGAAAGCCTTGTTGAACGCGGCGTTCTTGGCGTAACAGCTTCCGGCAAACGCCGCGTGTTCTATGTCGAAAATCCTGAAAAGATACGGAAGTTCCTCGAGCATGAGGAACTCGAAACGAGAAAAAAGGTGTCCGAGCTCGAACTCGTCATGCCGGAACTGCGCAGCCTGTTTGCATTGCGCGGCGAATCCGAAAAGATCGACATCGAGCATTTGGAAGGAGAGGACGGATTTGTTAAGGTTTTCATGAAATCCCTTGATCAGGAAAAAGGCGGCGAGGTACTGCGCATGTCGGGAGACCCCGAGCGGTTTACGGTTGCGCGCGACAGGCTCAAGGAGTATCGCGAGCTTCGTATCAAACGGAAAATCAAAACAAAACTTCTCTTGCCTGAATTTCCAGATATTGATGACGAACGCCTCGAAGCGCGCATCAAATTCCGCGAAGTGCGCGCCCTCCCCAAGGCGATTTTCAATTCCAACTTGCAAATGTCCGTTTGGACGGACCATGTCGCGCTTACTGTTTGGGACAAAGGGCTTCATTCAGTCATTATTACCAACAGATCCATCGCCATGTTCATGCGCATGCTGTTTGATATCGCATGGAATCAGGCGCAATAAGACCAGGACGCCGGGGGCGTTTTGCTTTACAAAAATAAAGCAGAATAGTACGCTCATAAGACAAAATAATACTGTTATGAATCAAGACTATATCATTGCTGTAACAGCCGTATTCGCAAACTTGCCCCAGAAAATGGAGTCGTATTCGAAATCAGGATCGCATCCTATTCACCTGGGCTTCTGCGAACGGATCAAAACAATCGAGACTTTGGTCTCCTTGCACAAAGAACGTATTCCGCCGAAAAACATCGACCTCATCTACGGCAAAATTACCATTCTCTGGAAAAACCACGAGGTATTCAAGAATCGCTATCCCGAATTCGTTTCGGACGTTCCGAAGGCGGAAATCAAATTCTTCTGCGGAGTGATCAAGGAACTCGAACCTCTCTTTCTCGAACCCCAAGCAGCCTAAGCTGCTTTTTTCTTGCCACCACACCAAATTTCCTTTTTAAGGAAAGGAAATTTGGTGTGGTGGCTTAGAAGTTTTTTAAATAAAAAATCCGCACAGCAATGTGCGGATATTGTGTTTAAAATCATTCATCGATATCAAGCGTTCGCTCCAGATCCTTTTTGAAGAACCAGTAGAGGAGCGCTCTCACCTTGCGCAAATTTTCCAGCACGTACCTGTAGTAATGGCTTCTTCCGCCGCGCGGCTTGCCGGAGAATTCAAGCTTGGCATCGCCTTTGTAAAAAAGCCGCCAGATAAATTTCAGCTGAGGAATGTTTTCCTCGGTGATGACAACATGAATTGTTTTGACATCTTTCAGAAGGCCTATTTCATGCAGCATCGCCTCCGTCTGTTTGAGTGTCCCCCAATGGTTTCCCGCTGTCGGCATAATTTTGACGAGATGCTCTCCTTTGACTAAATCAGCTGACATACCGTCGGCGATACGCTCATATCTTTTTCCTTCGAGCATAATCTCAATGTCTTCCGCCATTAACTCTTTGAACGGCTTATTGGTTTTTTCCTTGGGATTAAATCCTGCTGCCAAAATAATGTATGTTTTATCGGTTTCACTCTGCTCTACCGCATCACAAACTGATTCACACCGTTCGCTGATGAGCGAATAGTCCTTCATCAAGCTTCCCCCGTAGGTTACAATGACTGTTTTGTCTTGATTTCTTATAGCCATATTCTTGTCTTTTAGTTTAAAATGTTCAATTATAACGGTTTTATTCCAAAACATCATGTCATAAATAAAGTTTATAGTCAAGTAGTCCCTAAAAACCCTTATGCTACAATGATTATGCTTTTTGGAAGCAAAAGGCTGATCAGCTAATTACAAGTCCTAATCATTTTGTCCGAACCGCCGACGGGCGGGACGGACGCACACGTTCCTATGAACATGAACAAAGCAGCACTTGCCGATTTGATCCACGCGAAAATCGGCGGAACCAAGGTCCAGGCCGAGGAAGTTGTCCAGATGTTTATCGACGAGATCACATCAACTTTGAAAAAAGGAGGTGAAGTCTCGCTCGCCGGACTCGGAATCTTCTCAGCGAAAGCGCGCGCAGCACGAACAGCTCGAAACCCGAAGACGGGCGAGACAGTCCAGGTTGCAGCGACAACCGTTCCAAAGTTCCGAGCCGCAAAGGCTTTGAAGGACGCAGTCAAATAGTTTCCTTTTTGCGATTCACAAACACGCATAAAATCCTCCATATGGAGGATTTTATGTTTCATCTTATTTTAATTTCAAGATCCAAAACCGGTTGTTTCCAAACTGATCCTTTCTAATCTCGACATGAAAGTTCTCCAAGAATTCAGTTGCATCAAGATGCGAATCATCGACTTCTAAAATCACGATGCCATCTTGGTTCAAGAATGCAGGAGCCTGCTGTAGGAGCTTCCTGACCAAGTCCAATCCGTCGGGTCCGCCGTCGAGTGCCGATACAGGCTCAAAGTCTTTCACCGAGGAATCCAAGCCCTTCATATTCCCAGATGGAATGTAGGGTAAATTTGCGAACACAATATCAAATTTCGAGACTGGAAAATTCTCGAGCAAATTCGATTCCAAAAATGCGAGATCGTTTTCCTCGCCAAGAATGCGCTTTGCGTTTTGCTTTGCAATTTCGAGCGCATTTGGCGAAATATCCGACAGAGTGCCTTTGGTGATGATTCCCTTCTCGGACAGTTCGTTTGCGAATGAAATTCCAATAATTCCCGATCCTGTTCCGATATCCGCAAACGCGATTGTTTTCTTGTCGATGTTTTTTTCAAGAATACCCGCTGCGCATTCTAATCCGATATCAATCATTTCTTCCGTTTCTATTCTCGGAATCAGGGTATCGCGGCTTACTTGGAAATCATGTTTCCGAAACTCGCAGAATCCTGTTATGTATTCAACGGGAATATCCAAAAACGTTTCGCCGAGTCCTTTTGAAATTTTTTCCAAGTCAAAATCCGTAATCGTGTGTTTCGCCAGTTGCGCGAGTTCGTAGGGAGTGAATATTCGTTTCATTATTTACTTTTTCGGACAAGATTTTTTCTCGCCTTTTTCCAGTCTTCCTTAAGAAGTCCGTAAATATTAATATCGTGAATCTTGCCGGTGGATTTGGATCTTTGTGCTTTTCGGCTCATTCCTTCCATCTTGTAACCCATTTTTGACTGAGTAGCATTTGATGCTTTATTTTCCGTAAAAACGGTCGAGTTGAGGCGTCGAAGTTTTAACATATTGAAAGCAAAATCATTTACCGCTATTTTTGCTTCTGTGATATATCCTTTTTTCCAATATTTCTTGTTAACCCAAGAACCCGTTGTCGCTGTGCCGTTGGTTTCGCTAATCCCGCCGATAGTCATCACACCGATAACTTTCTTTTCCGATTTCAATTCAATGAAAAAAGAGTATCCTTTCTTTTGATTCCACTTCTTGATCGAGTCATTGATAAACCACTCCGCATCGGACTTGCCATAGGGATGAGGCACCGTGGTCATATTCTTTGAAACATTCAGATCCGAAGCTCCTTCAACAATGTCTTTCCAGTCCCCCCTTTTGCCTTTTCGAAGTATTAATCGTTGCGTTTCAAGTTCCATATTCGTTACTATAGCATACTCATATTTTTCGCAAAAAAGCCATTCGTTTTGACGAATGGCTTTTTTGCGAAGTGGTGCGCATCATGTCCCTAGAATGGAACACCTTGCAGAATATGATTCTAACATGGAACGAAGTCTTATCCGCAATGAGAACAAAATATTCATTGACTCAAAAGCCTTATTGATTCAATTTATTATGGTTTTGTAAATATTAAACTAACACCTTAATGGTTGTAGAACCATCATAAAACATTTGATTAATCCCAAACTTTTACACCCCACCCCTCGACTTTACCTGAAGAACTTGAAGCAAAAAGTGGCCAGTATATGTTTAGAAACTTATTACCAGAAGGAAGATCTGCAACCATGATTTTTGGGTTGCTTTGCGTAATATTAACGATCGCACTGTTTAAAGAAACAGCAATAAGATCAACCGCTTGAATAAGAATGCTTTGCTCATCATCTGCAAAAAATAAAGTTGGTTGAATGAAATCTCTCATGGGACCTCTTGGTTTTGACTCCCAAGCCATATGAACGGTTTGAGTCTGAATATATTCGTAAAATTTTTCTCTAAGCTTTTTCTCAAATCTCTTTTCTGTACAATCAAATATTGCCAAACCACAACTATTTACTTTCATTAAAATAAGACAGAAACGCTCCATCAAGAATTGTATTGCTCCCATGTAAAGGTCATCTTTGGGCATGTTAAAGCTCATGGAAAAATCTCCCAAGACGATTGAAATAATTGATGCGTTATGTTTTTTGAGGCAATCAAATACTTCTGTAGAAATAATAACTTTTTCCTGTTCGGAAAGACCGCTTTTTCTAGATTCCTTTAGATTCGAAAAATTGTATTTTTTCTTAATTTCTTCAAGTTCGTTTGTCGTTGCCATAATTTCAGACTCATCAATAACCAACCCACAAATCGAAAAGAATGCGTGGACTGTGGAACTTGCCTGCCGATCTGTCTCATCAATAAAAACCAACTTCATAAATTAACATTCGCCCAAACTGAGCAAATTATCCGACCACTTACCATCCGCGTAGGTTCTAAGATATGGAGGAATATGATTCGTAATAACGCCAACATAAGCGATATTCCCTCTAGCATCTTTTACATATGCCTTCCCTCCTTGTTTAGTCAAAAAATCAACCATAACAGCTTTCGTGCTTTTACCAGTAGCCCTGGTTTGTTCATTTACCCATCCGAAGTGCGTTATCCCTGCATGAGGATTTAAATGATTTCCATTATCTTTGTTAATACAAGTAATTCTTACTGCCATAAATATGTTTTGATTATAAGCTATTAATCAGATTGCAATTTATAGGGATTAAAGGTATAAAATCAATGTTTGTTGCAATGAGTAGATTTAGCATATATTATGAGTAGGTATTACACAAGTTTTTGCCTAAATTAGTGTATAATTCAAAATATAACCTTAAATTATGGAGAATGAACTATTACCAGTAGGGGAGGCAGCAAAAATTTTAAATGTCTCAATAACAACGCTAAGGCGTTGGGACGAGAGTGGAAAATTGCGAGCCGTTAGGAAATCACCTGGCGGGGATAGATTTTACAGAAAGATTGATCTGGAGTTCTTTCCAAACAATCTTTTTCAAACAGCTTTTGAATGGGCAACTGCTGACTCAAAAGAAATACCGCACATCCCTAGATATGCATATGCTGAGAATAGTGCAGTTTTTCAGACCAAGCTTGGCAAGTTTCAAGAAGAGCTTCTGAAATCACCTCTCCTCGAAGATATATTTTCTTTGGTGGTATCGGTTTCTGGAGAAATTGGAGGAAACTCTTTCGATCATAACTTAGGTCGCTGGCCAGACGAAGCAGGCATATTTTTTGCATACGACACAGACAAAAGAGAGGTTGTGCTCGCTGACCGAGGCTTAGGGATCTTAACAACATTAAGGCAAGCCCTCCCAGACCTGATAGATGATGGTAGTGCTATAAATACAGCATTTACCGAGGTTGTTTCTGGAAGGACTCAGGAGTCTCGTGGGAACGGATTAAAATTTGTAAGGACTGTCGTAACAAATAATCTAATCGGACTTAGATTTCAAAGTGGTAACGCAGAACTGGAAATTAAACATGACTCTTCAAATTTAGATATTAGGCCTGCCGTTCGTTGGTTACGCGGCTGTGTTGCTTATATTAAATATTAGCTTAGTATAATAAACATTATGGAAATTCAATTAGTTAAATTTGGAAACACATCGGTATTTCGGGATCGAGGAAGAGAAGCTTTTACAGCATTTGAACCTGAATTAAAAAACTTTTCTGATTCAGAAGAGCTTATTTTGGATTTTTCTGGAATTTTAACATTCGCTCCATCATGGGGAGATGAATTTTTAAGCCCATTGGTCAGTAAATACGGCGATAGGCTAATCTTAAAAAATACTTCTAATTCTTCTGTAAAAGCTACTTTGGATATTTTGGAAAAAACAAGAAATATCAAGTTTAATGTTGCCAGTTAGGCACTTTAAATTAAAAATGTTGGTACGAAAAAGTGCGAAATAAAAAGGTTTCAAGGTAAGAAAAAGTTAGGCAATACGGGCACTCTAAATAGTAAATAAAAACAGCTTAAAACCCCTAAATTAGGGGTTTTAAGCTGTTTTTATTATGGATTCCATGTCCCGTACTCTTTAATACAAATTTGCTTATCTGCTTGTAATTTATTATTCAAAACAACTATCATATTTCCTGCAACATGTGGATTCAGGGAGCAATCATCAAAACCTTCTTGGAAACAGTTTTTCGTCATATCATCTTGATATTCAGACTGAACATCCTGAAAACAATGATTTAATGCCGAGTTTCTCAAACTATTCCCCTGTTCGGTTCGAAAATGTTCCATCTGCTTTTCAGAGGGCAAATAAATAATAAAGTAATAAAACACACTTCCAGCTAAAATAAGACTGGCGACACTTAAAATTATCTTAAAAGGATTAAATTTCATAAATTAGTCTGACTGTTCTAATAAATGAGATACAAAAAGCCCACCACATAGGTTGAGGACTTTCGCCCTCTGCATTCGTTTCCAAATGCAGCCAGTCAGACAAACCCCATATGATGGGTTTTTTATGTCTGACTGGACATTGCTTTCACCATGCTCGCCGTTAGACGAGTTTAGGCTACTTTTATTAGGTTATGTTAGAAAGCGTACTATTTTAATCCTGTAATGTCTAGGAGGTGATTTTTTCAAAACAACTGCTATAATAAAGTCAGTCAGTTCATTGCCCCAGATAATTTAATAAAGTTTTCTCGAAAAACTATTGCAGGGAGCGATCATATCGAGAAAACGGATCAACATTGCATTTTACCCTGATTATGTCTCATCCTGTTTCATTTGGAGGTTAGAAAAAGTTAGAAAGTGGCTAAAAAACACTAGAGATCTCCGATGAATCTACAAGTTACGATATGTTTACTTCAGGATAAATAAATGCGTCGAGTTGGTAATTCGTTAGGCTTTTTGCCTAGTTAATTACCAATTCTACGTATTTCTACGAACAGGTAATTTGCTTACAAAAAGCCCTTATATTGGGGCGTTTTTGTTATCTCGATTTTAATCTCAAAATAATGAGCTTGGAAGAATTCAAAAAGAATGTACTTACTCATGAGGAGCTGAAAAAGTTCTCAGATTTTCAGGTACAAAAAATTTATGAAGCTTCTATGATATTTGTTAATACAGCTTATAAAATTTGGTTTGAAAATGAGTCAAAACAAACGGATAATGTTAAAATAGATTTATGAATGAGCCAATTTATGTAATTGGATATGCGCGCGTAAGCACTGCAAAACAAGCAGTCGGCGGCGATAGTCTTGCAGGACAGGAGCAAGATATAAGAAATTACTGCGACCGCAACGGATATACACTATTCCCTGATAACAAAGTATTCGAGGAGCCTTTTAGCGGAAAAACAAAATCACGCCCTGTTTACAACGAAATAATCCAAATTTTAAAGGACAATCCCGGGAAAGTTAAGTTCCTTATTATTCGCATAATCAGTCGAATGACACGCGGAAAAGTAGACAATTATTACGAGATCAAATCGGAACTACTAAAACACGGAACTGAATTACGAGATGTTACTGGTATCATTCAGGCAGAAAAAAACCACTTTGATAAATATAATTTAAAGTATGAGTGGTCTACAGAAAGCCCAAGCGAGGCGAGCGAGCTAATGGAAGTCAAACGATCGGAAATGGATCGAAAGAGAATCCTTCGACAGCTTATCGAGGCACAAATTCTTTTGGTGAGGGACGGTTATCATATGGGACCAGCCAACGACGGATATGTTTCAAAAAAGGTGGACGTTGATATGAAGAAACGATACATTCTTGAACCTGATCCCGAGAGAAGTAAATACTATTCTGAAATGTTTAGACTTCGTGCGGAGGGTATTTACTCTGATGAGGAAATTGTTTCGAAGATAAACGCAATGGGATTTAAATCAAAAGTTCGCAAGAAATGGAATAATTCAAAAACAAAAATTACAGGAAAGACGGAATCGCTCGGACTTACAGTTAAAACTCTCCAAAGAATAATAACAAGACCAATTTACTGCGGAATAGTTTGTGAAAAATGGACAAACTACCTTCCTATTAAAGGAAAATGGAATGGGATTGTTTCAATGGATATTTTTAATAAAGCCAATCGTGGCAAGGTCTACATAAATTCTCTTGGAGAAAATAGGTTTGAAATTCTTTATGACCAAAAGCTTGAAAAATTCTTGGACAAAAGACATGATTTCCGACCCGACTTCCCTTTTAAAAATATCTTAAAATGCCCGCTCTGTGGCAAACCACTTTTGGGAAGTTTTTCGACAGGAAAATTAGGAAACAAATATCCTGCGTATCATTGTTCTAGAAAACACGAAAGATATGCCTTTCCTCGAAAGGAAGCCGAGGATACTTTCAATAATTTCCTTGCAACTATTAAGTTTACTGATGAATTTATCTCGATAATTGAGAGGGCTTTAGTTTATAAATATCGCCGAGAAGAAGGTACTGTTGCTGACAAATCAAACTTTATAAGCAAGCGCATTCTCGAAATAAAAGAACAAAAACAGTTGAAACTTAGAGCAATTGAAGCTGCAAATTCTCCAATCGTAAAAGCCGACCTCGAAAAGGAGTATGAGAGTATCCATATTGAACTGAGTCGGGCACAAAACGAAAGAAACAAGCTCGATATCAACGAAGACCAAATTCACGAATTTATAAAAAATACAAAAGATTTAATGGAACACCCTACAAAAATACTTGAAAACATTGAGAATAAGCGAGAACAGATCACACTTTATAGCCTCTTCTTCGAAGAGTTTCCGACATACGAAGAAATAGTTAGTCGAACACCAAAACTGACCTTCATTTTCAAGATAAATGAAGAAAAACTAGACGAGAAATCTCTTACTGTGCGGCGCCAGGGAATCGAACCCTGATCCACTGCTTGGAAGGCAGTTATTCTACCACTAAACTAGCACCGCTTTTATCGCGCCGTAGCCCTGAGCGTAAGCGAAGGGGGCGAAGGCGGAAGTTTTTCCATCATAGCAGGTTTGGAATTTTTTTCAAGCCTGATATACTTGTCCTATTAACCACTAGCCATTTTCACATGAAATCAATTCGTCATCACTTCCACTCGCCAGCTCTCGGACTCTTCATCATCAGATTCGTAGCCGGTGTCATCTTTCTCTACGAAGGAATTCAGAAATTAAACGACATGCACGGAACGATCGCGTTCTTCGCATCACTCGGATTCGGAGCTTTCTTCGCATGGCTTGTCGCCATTATCGAGATTTTGGGAGGAGCGTCCCTCATCCTAGGACTTTGGAGCAAGTTCTTCTCGTTCCTCCTTGCTATCACGATGATCGTTGCCATCATCAAGGTAACAGGTCCTGTCGGAATCGAGATGTCATTCGCACCACTCCTCCTCTTGTCAGTAGCGATCGCAGTCCTCTTTTCAGGATGCGGAGCATACAGCATCTGCCGATTTGGGCATCGAAACTGCAACGAATGCGCAGACGGAACATGCGGATGCGCGCATGGAATGAAGAAATAAATAATATCCAAACAAAAAATCCCTCTCCTGCCTTCGCATAAAGCTTCGGCACGGCAAGAGGGATTTTTTGTTTTGAGTTTTATTCATTTGAAATCCAAACGAATCTTCCGCCTGTTACATTTTCCCCTGTCGGCTGCCACAGCTCGAAAAAAGATTCGTGAGTCATTTTTTGTAACGCGCCATTTTCAAGAAGATCATTAGGATCGTGAAAGATCACATCTTTTTCGTCAATTCCGATGACAACTCTGAAGTGGCCCGATAAAGACTTTTCCTGACTATACTGCTGGCATGTAATAATTGGAACGCCTCTTTTAATGAAAGTTTTAATCAGAGCCATGCTGCTTTTAATGTCTGTAATATCTGCCGCAATAATACTTGACGTGAAACCTCGCAACCTCGCATCAGAAACCAGGTCGCTGGTCAATATTCTCATTCCTTGATTGTGGGGATCTTGGATCTTATATTTATCCAATATATCTTCCTGTGTAACACTGTGCATGCCGTAGAATTCATATATCATGACCAGACAGGCAGCTCCACAAGAAACGCCATTCGTTTGTTTGCAAAAAGGAACGTTAAGCGTATTCATATAGAAATTACTGAATCACAATCGGCATCGAAACGCTTGCATCATTCTGCGGTTCGCCGCTTGGGTTATCCTTCGAAAATACCAGCGTTGCGTTTCCGATATAGGGATTAGCCGGAAGACTGATCGCGAACGCAACCGACCCCGCCGTCATCCAATTTCCTATCGCCTGCGCATGAGTTTGCAAAACAAGATTTGAATTCGCATCAAGAAGCTTCACGGGAAAGCTTGCTTCGAAAAACCAATTTCCGGGAGCCGTTCCTGTTACTTGATACGGCAAAGAGATCGGTTGGTTCTGCGCCAAGTTGCCAAGGCTAATCGGCGCCACAGGCGAAGCCGTAACGGCTGTGGCTGGAATGGAAGCCGGATCCGACGGGGCTCCCACCTTGCGAGGCGTCGCAACAATCGCCACGAATACGGCAACTGCGATCGTAACGATACCGAGCGTCAAGATAATAAGAATAGCTTTTGCATGCTTGTTCATAATTCGAGTATACAACGGATCCATGCACAAGAAAACCCTCGGTCCGAGGGTTTTCTTGATTCGTGTCGAGATGCAGAGATTTGAACTCTGACCACATGCTCCCAAAGCATGGATGCTACCGTTACACTACATCTCGTTATATTGCGGCGTTCCACGTGAAACGTCGTCCACACATCCTAGCATATTTCGTCAAAAAGAAAAGCCTGCTTCATTTGAAACAGGCTTTGAATAAATAGTTCTAGTTCGCGCACAGCGGCTGGTCGAGAAAGTCTGTCTTTTCAGGATTGATTTCCTTGAAGAAGTCGCCGAAGAAAGCGAAGAAGTTTTCCTTCACTTTGTGAAAGTCTTCTACAGGACATAGGTGGAAGAACTCCAGTATGTTTTGAAGAGAAACGAGCACAGCCTTTTCGAATTCATTCAGTTCATTTCTCATGGCGATCTTCACCTCCTTCATCATTTCCTGAAGATGCATGTTCACCATGGCTTTTTCTCCATCCGTAAACTTTACGGATATCTGCTTCTCGATTGCCTCGGCTGCCTTTTTGGCATCGAACATTTTCGAGAATCCCTGAGCCTTTTGCATGTCCAGGCGCAGCATGCGCTTGCAGATCCGGACGATGTGCTTCAGATGCGCGCTTCCCTTCTCTCGTCCGAGATCGAGGAGTTTGGCGAGGCGTGGACTGAACCGCAGGAGGAGCTTGTGGAGCTTCTCATGAGTACGCTTTCCCTTGGTTCCATAAGGCTTGTCTGTTTTTATGTCGCTTTTGACGACATGATTTACTGTTGCTTCCATGTTGAAGTTTTTGGGTTAATTAAAAGTTAAAGAAAAAATAAATACATTCCTAATCAACGTATCACTTCCATAGGAAATAGCAACCCATTTGTCTCTCTATGTGCATAACGTTTCACGTGGAACAAAAGCCTAAAAATCTCCAATGTTCATCTTTTCATAATCTCAAGAATACTTCTAAACTTTTAAACAATAACGTTCCACATTACTTCCACTTTGGCATGTTTTGTTTCACGTGTAACGGTAACTCCAATAGCATCGATCTGCCAACGTGTTTCACGTGGCACGTTTCTCTCGCGCAGATACCATTCGCATGTCCGGGAGAACTTTCGTATTTTCGACTTGCTGATATTTTCAAAAGGACTGTATGTGCCACGTGAAACATCCGATTCTCCATTTGCACCTGTTTCACGTGGCACATTCTTGACCAAGGATTTTACTTCTACGAAATAAATAACTGAATTCTTGCTTGCAACGATATCTATTTCGCCTATTTTCTTCGTATAATTGCGTTCAATGATTGTGAAACCCTTATGAATCAAATAATTACAGGCTATTTGTTCGCCTAATCTGCCGTATTTCTGATTTTGTGACGTAAAAACTTTCATATAATCAAGAATACAAAAGCTATATAAATCTTTGATAAACTCGTTTCACATGAAATAAAACAATAAAAAAGGGTTTTTATTGAACATAATGTGCATATGTTTCACGTGAAACATATCAAAATACTTGTTGTCAAAACGACATATTCGAAATAAGCCCTAAAGATGTCTTTTTGAAATAAAGCTTATAAAATAAGACTTATTTGTAAACGACATTACTAATTAGTGAATATATGTCGTTTTGACAGGTATAAACGACATAATTGAAAATGAAAAGTGCTTATTTATCAACACTTACCCCCGAGTTATCCACAGTTTTTATATTGCTTTTCTTATATAAACGACATACTAATGTCGTTTATAAATCTGGATGTCTTTTTGAAATGTCGTTTATATTTAGATGTTTGAAAACTAAAGGTAATGTAATAAATAATGAATTACCATGGGTTGACAAAATATCATGTAATGTGCTATGGTATCTGGGCGGCTATGGGGTTTTCATTTGTCAGGGTTCTTAGGAACCTCGGGTGCAATTGCTTGGTCGGCTTGCATCCCCCGACAACATATCTCAGTTAGTCGTAGGCAGCCTTTCGGCTGCTTTTTTATGATAAAAGCTTTTCTAGGGCGCACAAA
>JAQBQS010000005.1 GCA_028286885.1 Patescibacteria group bacterium | reverse complement strand
AGGTTAAGATTTTTCAAACGTATGGCAAGCCCGTGCTGATTCTGGCAACGGACATAGCACAGTCGTTGGTAATTCCAAACGTCGATTGCATTATCGATTCCGGCCTTCAAACGAAGCTGGAGCTGGTAAACGCCGTCGAGAGGCTCGTCAAAAAGCATCTACCAAAAACCGCCATCCAGAGGCGATCGAGCAAAGCGGGAAGAACGAAAGAAGGAGCGTATGTCCTTTGCAGCGACGTTCCTTATGAAGAGCTTCCTGATTATGGAGAGCCTGAGATCTACGAAAAGTGCATCGACAAGCTTACCTTGGCTATTGCAACATCTGGTCTTGAATCTTTGAATCTTCATTTCTTCCATCCGCTTGATCCCGTCTTGTTGCAAGAATCCAAAAAGATGCTTGTCACCATAGGGGCCTTGGATTCGGAGGGAGCGATTACCGAGCTTGGACGCCAATTGAGACTTTTTCCGACATCAGTAATGCTTGGAAGAATGATCTTGGAAGGCGTGAAGCGCAAATGCCTGACAAGAGTTTTAACGTTTGCCGCTATCCTTAGTACCGTTAAAAGATCGATCAAGCTGACGCGATCAAAAAATCGTGATTATCCCGAATTCGTCAAAGAATGGAGCGAAGCCGTTCCGTCGGACAAGCAATACGATTCAGACCTGCTTGCCGAGTATGATTTATGGGAATTTGGCTATCAGGATATTACAACTCTTCAGCATCATGGAATTGAAAGGAAATCCTATCTGGAAGCTGTTGATATCAGGCAGAAGCTCGTTTTCCTCTTGCATAAAATGGGATATCACACGGGTCCCGAATACAACGAATATGCTAACGATGATTCCGAAGTGCTTAAATGCATCGCAGCGGGAATGATCTATCATGTGTATCGCTACGGCGGCCAGAAAAACAAGTATGTGGGAAGAGACGTGCGGTTCCTCTCGAAGGAGAGCCTGATCAATCGCGGAGACTATCCGCAATTGATCGTAGGTATTCCTTACGACATTCCGGTACCCAAGAAATCCGAGGAGGGAACTGCTATTATTCCGATACTTACCCATTGCACGGCGATTGATCCTGCATGGCTCTCGGAGCTTGCTCCTGAACTTATGCAGACAGTCGAGTATCCGGCAGGTTGGAATTATGAGAAGCTCATGCTGACCCAGGAAACAGTGACGTACTTCAACGAAGTGGAGATTATGCGCGTTAGTACGCCAGTCAAGTATTCAGAACAAAATCTGGTTATCTTGGCTAACTACATGTCGCGGGCATTTCTGCCGGGGGACGATTTGAGAACTTCATGGATAGAGAAGCTCAGGCAAGAATTCTTCGATAAAAAGCTCGGCGACACTTTTGCCTTTGCTAAAGAGTTTATAAGGCATACGGAAGACTATCAAACAGTGGTTCTTTCAGAGCTCTCTCGTCACAAAGGTTCGATTCGAGGACTCATATTAGGACTGCTTGAAAGAGGAGTGCGGAAATTTGATGATTTGCCTGCTGTCGAAAATGACAACTATATTTCGGTGATAAACGATTTTGTCATTAAGAAACGCGGTACCATGAGATTTGATTTCCAAGAGAAGCCGATAGGAAAACAGATCATGAGATTTGCAACCTGTTATGTTTCTTTAAACGGAACAGAATACGCATTGGAAGGGGAGTTTGCATCAACTCATAAAATTGCAAAAAGGAATGCCGCAAAAGTTATGTATCAAAAACTTGCAGAGATGAAGGATGAAATCTTGCTTCCTGCAGGTTCTATAAAGCCAAAGCCCCTGCAAGTTGTTTCTAAAAACGTATGGGAACTTCCGGAGGTCAAAAACGATGACTATACTTTAGCAATTCGTTTTTTTGCAGACAAGTACACTGCAGTAGTTTCATATAGATTAATCGGCGGTTATTCAAAAGGATACAAGGCCACGTCAGTTTGCAGATTAGCATTCAAAGGTATGGCGTATGAAGAGAAAGGAAATACTGCTCCGAATAATTTTTCTGCAAAACAGAGCGCTGCTAAAAAAATGTACGAGAAACTCTCGGGCATAATCGTCGAATCTTTATCGCTCGTGTCGTGACCGCAAATTACGAATCAGATCAACGTCCTTTAATTTAATATTTGATTCACATGCCAAACACCCCTGCATATCGCAGGGGTTTTATCTTAGGTCGATATTTATTCCGGTTTTCTCCAAAACTTTCTTGTCGACGTCTTTCACGATTTCAACGCACGGCCGATGAAGCCCGGTCTTCGTCTGGTATGTTGCAGGAATGACCATGACGCGGGGCGGAATCACGAGGCGGGGACATTCGATGGCCGTGCCCGATCTGGTATCGAATATTTTCGTTCCGCTCGTAATGATCGTGTTGGCCGCAAGGACCGAGCCGGTGCCGATATGGGCTCCTTCGGTCAGGATGCAGCGGGAGCCGATGAAGCAATTGTCCTCGATGATCACGGGTTTTTCCTGCCGCGGTTCGAGCATGCCTCCGATTCCGACGCCTCCGGAAATATGGCAATGGCTTCCGACATAGGCGCCGGAACCGACGGTTGCCCACGTATCGATCATCGTATGGTCGCCGACGAAGGCTCCCATGTTTACGAACGAGGGCATGAGAACGACATGTTCGCCGATATAGCAGCCCGGCCTCACTTCCGAGCCGGAAAGTTTCCGCACGTTTCGAACGCCCAGTGACTCTTTTGTCTGATTGTCCGGCAGTGCAAAATTCGGAATGACTTCCAATGCTCGAATGGCGAGAATGATGCCGTCGATGACCCAGGGATGGGCATTCCAAATGCCGTCTTTATATTCCGCGGTTCGGATTGATCCGTCGCTTAGTTTCTTGAAAAAATCAAGAAACAATCCTCGATGCTCGTCTTGGTTTTCTTTGAGAAGCTCCGGTTTGCTCCAGAGGGCGGTTATGAGGTCTTTCATGCTGACAGTATAACGGAACTATCAAAACTGCAACAAGAAGGTTAAAGAGTATATGCAAAAAAGCCCTAAATGAGAGGATTATTTCAGGTACTTGACATTTTAAACTTAATATGCTAAGATATATATGGATAGGTACTTTGTAACAAGGGTTTGTTGGAAGCGTTTTGAAAATTACCCCAGTAACCAAGATTTGGTTCATGCGGTAATTTTCAAAACTAAAAACAACAATCACATGAACACAATCAATTTCACAAACGTTTCTCTCGCAGGCGAACATCTTAATTCATTCGCTGCTAGCATGATCAAGTTATTTTCGGGAATTACCAAAATTAATCAGCTGGTAGCTAATCAGTCGAACATGAGTCGCTCTGATGCCGTTGCTGTCTTTGACGCAATGGTTAGGAATCTCAGCAAGGCTGACGCAAAATGGATTACAAGGTTTACTGATTCTATGATCTCCGCGATAGAAGCGAGACAAGTAGATCAGATAACCGCGAACTTCAATGATGTGACAGTAACAGTTGATGGGTCTTCTACCGTTGAATCTATTCTCAGCTTCTACGAACTGGAAACCAAGAGACGGTCAGAGGAGTACAAGAATTCACCTGCGGGCAAAGCTGACGCAAAGAAAAATTTTGATGAGCGCAACAGTTTGACGAAAAAAGCCGAGAGCTTGCTTGAAAAACTGCCGGCACTCAACTTCAATGACAACGTAGCTGTTCTAAACTGGCTATGTGAGCTGCAGCCCGCTGCCGACAGAGTGGGCGTTGAAATCCCCGGAAAAGAAATCGTAAAAACATTCAACGAAAAAGGATTTGCAACGGGTGCAAACACCGGCAAAGACTTTAACGGAGAAGACGAAGACAATTTCGCAAGGTACATCATCGGACAGGCTTTGGACATGCTGGAAAAATACAACACTATTCACCACATGTGCACCAAGTTCACGGATGATTGGAAGAAGAAGTTCAATAAAACGAACTCTCCTCTCAGCCTCAAATAACTGCTCTTTAAATTAAGAATCTTAAACTCCCCAAGCGCACACGTCGCTTGGGGTTTTCTTTTTGTCGGCATTTCTTCTTTTGCTAAATATGCGAAAAGAATCGCCATGAGTTTTTCATAGTTTATAGATAAATCCGTTTCTGCTCCAGAACCAGAGCGGCGGGTGCATGTCGATCGGAGTGATATCAGAGCCCTTCAGAAGGCTTCTCCATTTTTCAGAAATTGTTTCCTTGGAAAGCGTTTCGGCTTCTTCTGCGGTAATGACTCCGAGCAAGACCGAACATTTCGTAATATGCGTATCAGGGGCGATATCGATGAATTCCTTATTCTTCAGAGGAACTTTTCCGTACGTCGAAATGATAAAGCTCCAGTAATGGAAAATCTTCGGACCGGACAAATAGGGAAAGCCTTTCTTGTGAGTTTTTTGGACTATCTCCTGAAGTTTCAGAAAGTCGTTATCCGCCGCTTCAAAAAGTTTTGAGAAAGATCCCCAGTTTTCATCGACGGTCTTGGCGATGACCTGCCACGTGTTGATGTGCTTGTTTGGCTGGAGCGCGACCTTGTGTTTTGTTAGAAGTTTTTGCAATTCTTCTTTTGACGCGGATGCGCAAAAAGCGAGATCGAAAACCTTTTTCGTTTCCGGATCTTGATAGGTTTTGAGCGCCGACTCCCAGAGCGTATAGCTGTTCCGCTGATAGTTGAGCGCCATTGGCAACGTAAAATATGCAAGACGTTCTTCTTGGTTCTTGAATTCCGGTTGCGAATCTTCGGGCATGATCGTCTGGCCGAGTTTGCCTGATTTGAAGGCTTCGATGAGTGAATGACAGGTAACAATAAAGTCAGGATTCATGTGCGTCCAGTATATCAAAATTCGGTTTGCGGGGATGAGGATTTAAGTATCAGGAGGTTGAAGCCTTGTAAGGATAATAAGGCACTTTTATTTGGCTTTCGCTGAGGCACTCGGATCGGATACGGTAATCAGACCTTTCCAGTTGCTTTCGTAGATCTTAAGGGATTTTGATACTTTGAGAGAGTGTTTCTTCTGGGTCAAAAGGAAATATACCGAATGTTTGGCTCGGATTACGAAAACAGGAGATTTGAAGACCTTGGCGAATTCATCAAGCTTTCCTTTGATAAATTTATCACGATTCATTCTCGAGAAATGCTGATAAACTAAAACACTTTTGCCTGAATCGAACACAAATTTAACATCATTCCAAGTCACGTACTTGTGGAGATTTTTCGCATTAGTGGATTTCACCTCGATGCCATTGTCAGGGTCGAAAAATATAACACCTGAACTCTTGTCAGCCTTTATTCCTTGAATGGACTTGTTACGAATCGTAATATCTTCGACATGATCATTTATGAACTTGATATCCTTGGCATGAGAGCTTTTTTCGTAAATCGAGAGATCCCGCTTGTTTGTCTTGATGTGCTTGTCGAGGAATGTGAAAATCTCGGGATCGAAAGAGTTCCATTCAGACGGGTTTGCAAGGTATTTGATTTTCGCGCCATCGTTGCTCGAATCGTCTCTGGTCTTCATCCAGTGGACGGTAATGTTCAGCTGTCCGACATCGCGCAGGTATTTAAGAAGGGAGAACTTTTGGTAGTCTCCGAAGTCGCCGAAGTATTGATTCTTCATAATCCTATTTTACGAGTTCCTAAATCTCCAAAAAATCGAAGCAGATAACCATCCGGATCCTGAACAAGGAACTGCCGGTTGCCGACCTCCTGATCATTCTTGCGATACCACTTGTCTTCCATTTCATGAAAAATT
Source organism: Patescibacteria group bacterium (assembly GCA_028286885.1). Classification (GTDB taxonomy): domain Bacteria; phylum Patescibacteriota; class Minisyncoccia; order Phycocordibacterales; family UBA1006; genus CAIXMG01. Next base: position 49,114 of record JAQBQS010000005.1, on the reverse strand, counting down.
GCATATGAATTATCCTTGAATTTTTTGTACAGAGCATCAACGTCCTCGACTTGAATCTGGAAATGCATCCCACGGCCGAGAGGTTTTTCAAGCGAGGCAACCTTCCAGGTTCTACTCTTATCGCTTAGTCCCTCGATCATTAGGCGAGCGCCGCTTATCTCGAGCATGGCAAAATCCTCCTCGGGGCGAGAATAAAGAATTTTGAATCCGGCAATATTTGTATAGAAGTTTAAGCTTTCATGGAAATCGAAAACTTTCAATTCCGGTGTAATTGTTGATCCTATTCTCATATTTTGTATTGTAACAGATTGTAACCACTAAGGGTCATCCGATACTAAGTATCTAAGGCGGGCCACTAGAGTTAAGTACCAGGGGATTGAGGTCATGTAAGGGCTATTCGGGAAATTATTAGTATGGAAGCTGAGGCACTCGGGTCTTAGTCTGAAATCTTGATTATGGTACGATAAGGTTACTTATATGTTTTTCCTGCTTAAAGGCATCATCTTGGGATTCTCTATCGCGGCACCGGTCGGACCGATCGGCGTTTTGTGTATTCAGCGAACCCTTTCCGAAGGGCGACTTCATGGATTTGTTTCAGGTCTTGGCGCAGCCACAGCTGACTCAATATATGGATTTATTGGAGCTTTTGGATTGAGTGCTATCTCATCATTTCTCATTGGATATCGTTGGCCTATCCATATCGTCGGTGGCATTTTCCTTCTTTATCTTGCGCTAAAGATTTGGTTGTCTAAGCCTTCGCAAAAATCTGCTTCTTCAAAACAGACTAAGACCCTCGCTGGTTCCTACCTCTCGACAGTGTTCCTCACAATTACCAACCCGATGACGATATTCTCGTTTATCGCGGCATTCGCCGCGCTTGGGATCGCGACAACCGCGGGGCACCTTGCACCTGCGCTCATTATTGTCGGTGTATTCGTCGGTTCAGCATTCTGGTGGCTTATTCTCAGCTTCGGTGTCGGATTGCTTAAGCATAAGCTGGATGAAAATGGGATGCTTTGGATAAATAGAATTTCGGCAGTATTAATACTCATTCTACTAGTGATATCTTTTCTAAGAAAATAAAGCCCTAAGATTCAATAAACATATGGATAATTTTTGGCAAAATTTTATAACTTATATTGGTTCTTTGGTAGTCATAATGCCAGCCTTTGTCTGGTTAATAAAAAAGATAGCTGATCATTTTTTCTCTAATAAACTTGAGCAATATAGGGCATCGCTTGAAAAAGAGAATGAAAAATTTCGTATAACATATGAAAAGCTTCATGCAGAAAGAGCTGATGTAATAAAGAACATTTATAAAAAGATAGCTACAACGCACGATTCGCTACTGTCAGTGACTTCTCCGCTACAGTTAAATGGAGAGGACCCTATTAGTGCAAAAAGAGCCGTTTTCGTAAAAAATGCTAATGATCTATTGGTCTATTTTGACGAAAATAAAATATTTTTTAGTAAATCACTTGAATCAAAAATTGATAGTCTAAATACTGATTTTAAACTCGTATGGAATAAGTGGGCTTCTTCGCAGGGGGGATATACGGGGAATGGTCACGATATTGATAAGTGGCATGAGGCATGGGCTCATGCAAAAAATGAATCATCAAAAGTTAGGGTCGAAATTGAAGATGAGTTTAGGCAGCTTATTGGTATTGAGTAAAGTCTAATCCTTAAGGGTCATCCGATACTAAGTACCTAGGGCGGAGGCGGAGAGATTTGAACTCTCGAAGGTTTTGACACCTTGCCACCTTTCCAAGGTGGTGCACTAGACCGCTATGCGACGCCTCCGTTTTGTCCGAAGAATATAGCACACTTGTATCAAAATACGATATAATAGACCATACTTATGCATATTCTTATTTTATTTCTTTTAGGACTTGTGGCAGGTATCGCACTCGGCCTTCCTTACGGTCCGGTCGGATTTATCATCATTCGGAGGTTCTACCTTTTTGGCCGGATATCGGGACTTATTTCAAGTCTTGGCGCAGCGCTCTCAGATGTATTTTATGCAGTTGTCGTCGGATTCAGCCTGCATCGCATCCAGGCCTTCCTCATTTCCATTTCGACCTATACGGAACTTGGAGCAGGATTTGTATTGGTATGGATCGGCATCCGTGCCATGCGGCAAAAGATTTCACTTGACGATGACGAGACGGAAAAACATCCGATCCAGGATATTACCTCGACATTTATCATCAATGTTTTGAATCCCGTAATGCTGTTTGGGTTCGCTCTCGTCTTCACAATCCTCGGCAAAATTTTTCATGGCGCACCAATTAATTTCGTGGGTACGCTTGTATTTATCATCGCGATACCGATTGGAACACTCTTGTTCTGGTTGGCTGTTGGAAATGTGATCCATTATCTGCGCAAGAAAAACAGACATGCGATCGTTCAGGCGATCAATTACGTTACGGGCGCATTGCTCGGCATATTGGGAATCTTGATTCTCGTCAAAATGGGATTGAGATTATTATAAGTCCCTTAAGTAATTATTTTAAAATATGGACATACAAAATAATTTAAATTTAAACAAGAATACAAGCGATTCGGAATGGAAAGAGAAGCTTACCGCCGAGCAGTATCGCGCGCTTCGCCAAAAAGAAACGGAATATCCCGGCACAGGAGAATACGAGAACACGTTTAAAGATGGAACGTACGTTTGCGCTGCATGCGAACAGCCTATTTTTGACTCGACCTACAAATATGATTCCGGATGCGGGTGGCCGGCGTTTGATCGTGCTATTCCAGGAAGTGTGGATTTTACGGACGACTATACGGAAAATATGCACCGCATTGAAATAACATGTAGTAGATGCGGAGGGCACCTCGGGCATGTTTTTCCTGATGGGCCGATCAAGGGATATCAGTTTAAGCCTGGTGTTATTTCAACAGGGGAACGGTTCTGCGTAAACTCGGTGAGCATGAAATTTATTCCAAAAAAGCAAGCGTAGGCTTGCTTTTTTATCATCTAAATGGTATTTTCAAACAAATAAAATTCAAGAATATGGCAACACCTGATAGCGTCGCAGATGCGAAAAAAAGAAATCAAATGATAAATGATTCAAGGAACAAAGAAATTCAAAAGAGGAAATGGAAGTTCCTCTTAAAAAATCCTTTGTCGCTGATACTTTTGATATTCGGATACGGAAGACTTGTGGAAAGGACAATGAGGAACGAAGTGCTCCTTGACGAGCTTAATCGTAAGATAGACTTCATATAAAAACATTAAAAGCCTTTGAAAAAGGCTTTTTTCTTGCAAATTACTTTGCTTCCTCTACAACTAATACTTCCTTTTTCTTCGGCATCCATTTCATCATAATTTTAATCGTGACGAAGACCGACAGAGCGATGATGAGGAAGTTCACGAGCGCCGTAATGAAATTTCCGATATGAATCGGTCCGATCACGATTGCATTGAAATTCGGCTGGCCGAACGCCCACGCTACGCCCTGCATGATGATGTCGTTGACCAGGGATGTGACGACCGCGTTGAACGCCGTTCCGATTACGACGCCGACCGCGAGGTCGATCATGTTACCTTTCATTGCGAACTCCTTGAATTCCGTTACGAACCCGCCTGTTTTCTTGACTAATACATCCATGTAAATTTGCCGTTAATTTGCTAATATGGGCGCAGTATATGAAACTTTCGCCGAAAAGAAAAGCTGATTTCCAAAGGCTCATAATGGACTACTACGAGGCGAACAAGCGCGCGTCGCTTCCTTGGCGCAAAAAGATAAATCCTTACAGGATCTGGATTTCGGAGGTGATGCTGCAGCAGACGCAAGTAGACCGGGTCGTGCTCTTCTTCGAAAACTGGATGGCGCGCTTTCCGACGGCCCACGACCTTGCAGCCGCCCCCACGATCGACGTTCTTAAAATGTGGAAAGGGCTCGGCTACAACTCTCGCGCGATCCGCTTGAAAAACGCGGCGGAAATTCTCGTGAAAAAATACGGCGGGAAATTTCCAAAGACCCTCGATGAAATCATGGAACTTCCCGGCATCGGTCCGTACACGGCCGGCGCGGTCATGTCGTTTGCGTATGACCAAAAAGCCGTCATGATTGAAACGAATATTCGGAGAGTTTTTATAAATTACTTTTTCAAGAATTCAGCTGAAAAAATCCATGATTCCGAGATTCTTAATTTAGTTTTGCAGACGCTTCCCGAGAAGAATATCCGGGAATGGTATTGGGCGCTCATGGATTACGGTTCGCATCTTGGTAGGGAATTGAAACGTGCAGGCAAGAAATACAATCCGAATGTCAAAAGCCGCCATTATTCCAAGCAGTCCAAGTTCGAGGGAAGCGACCGTGAAATCCGCAGCCGCATTCTCGGCATCCTTTTGGACAAGAAAAAAGATTCCCTTTCCGGAATCTTGAAAAACGTTTCTGATCTTTCCGGCGACGTCGATCGCGTGGAAACGATCATTTCCAAAATGGAACGCGAGGGAATTCTTGAAGTTAAAAACGGCCGCATTAATCTGAAAAAATAAAAGGCCTTCCGAACGGGAGGCCAGTTTTTTTTGGTTAATTAAATGAGATTTGTCATACTGCTATTTCTACAATAGGTTGGGAATTAAATTCCTGTCCGGTTTCCTTTACGCTGATCCTTCTGTCCGTTCGGATTTTCGGATCTTTGTCATTGGATTGGACATAATACCTTTCGCCGTCCTTGTTCGTGTCCACCCTTGTGAGGTAGTGCACGTTCTTGCCGTATCCCTCGCGGGTCGACTCGTAGACTTTGGTTACTCGGATTTGTAATTGGGTTCCCGTCCCTGTTGCAGGGGTTGCTGTTGAAGTACCTGACGACATAGCTCTGGTTGGTTTTTTAAATTAATGAAAGAATCTCCTTACTTTTATAGCACCGCGTAATTTTAAAGTCAAGAAAAAATGCGACCTCCAATGGGGGCCGCATGTCTTGATTTTTAGCTAACTTCCACCAGGTTTTCCTTGGGCGCGTTGATTTTCTTCATGGCAATAATTACTTCGTATTCCGCCACTTCTTTGATCACGGAGATGTTTTCGCTCACTCCCAGTCCAAGTTCGGATAAGGAAACCCCTCGGTCCTTGGCGATCTTGTCCATACTGAGGGCTGCGATAGTTTTCGCTTCCTCGTCTTTTGTTGAGACAAAATCGGTATAAAGGCTTCGGATCATCGTCTTTGCGACATTCACATCGCATGATACATGGAAGGCATCGCTTCCCATTTGCTGACTGCTCATAGCTGTTGATTTGGTTTGGTAAAGAAAATCGTTGGAGGATACTATACCAAGGAGGAATTTTATGTCAAGCAACCTCGGATGCTATACTTTCCGCATGCAAAGCGCTTTTAAAACCGCGTATGAAAAACTCAATAAGGAGCAGAAATTGGCGGTGGACACGACGGAAGGTCCGGTCATGGTCGTGGCAGGGCCGGGAACGGGTAAGACCGAAGTCCTGGCTTTGCGCATCATCAACATCGTTTCGGAAAACCGCGCCAAGGCAAACGAGGTTCTGTGCCTGACGTTTACGAATGCCGGCGTCCGTGCGATGCGCGAGCGATTGTCGCGGTACATCGGCGGACAATCCGTACAGGTCCGCGTCTCGACGTTCCACAGCTTTGCGTCCGACATCGTCGAGAAGAATTTTTCGGTGCTTGGATTTTTCGCCGCGCCGAAACTGATGGACGAGACGGATTCGATTTCAATTTCTGACGAGATTCTTGAAACAAACGTATGGGAACATATCCGCCCGCGCGGAAACGGGGCGATGTATTTCCGAGAACTCAAATCCCTCGTTTCAATCATGAAGCGCGAGCGTTTGTCGCCGAATGATTTTCGATCTGCAATTGATGCGGAGATAAAAAGTTTGCAAGAAGACCCTGCAAGCATTTCAAGCCGCGGCGAGACGAAAGGGCAGATCAAGAAAGAGATCCAGTCGAAAATCGACGGGCTCGAGCGGTCGCGAGAAGTCGTTTCGTTTTATGAAAAATACGAGGAAGCAAAACGCGAAAGGGGATTCATGGACTACGACGACGTGCTCGAATACGCAGTTAAGATTGCCGAGGAGTCCGAAGACGTCCGTGCGGATCTGCAAATCAATTTCCAATACGTCCTGATTGACGAACATCAGGACTCGAGCGGCGTGCAGAACCAGTTCTTGCGCGCGGTGTGGGGTGACGTCGAGCAGCCGAACGTGTTTGTCGTGGGCGACGACAGGCAGCTCATTTACGGATTCGGCGGAGCATCGCTCGATTATTTTGAAGATTTCAGAACAATGTTCGGGCATACGAAACTGATTACGCTTGTCGAGAATTACCGTTCGACTCAAGTGATTCTCGATACCGCCGACAAGCTTCTCTCGAGCGTCATGGCCGATGGAAAACTTAAAAGCAATGTGGCGGGCGATGCGCCGGTTGTCATTTCCGAATGCGATTTCGCGCGCGATGAAATCTTGCTTGCGGGAATCAGGATTAAGAAATTTATCGATGATGGAATCGATCCGAATCATATTGCTATTCTTGTTCCGAAGAACAAGCATGTTAAGTCTGCGGCAATTACGCTTCGAGGGATGGGAATTGCGGTTGCCGAAGGCGGGAGCACGTCGCTCTTTAGCGCGGCGGATAGCGTTGCTTTCCGCCGCGTGCTCGGAATTATTTCCGCGCCGTTTTCTCCTGTACTCATCGCAGAATCAGTTCTCGATGAAATTTCACAGATTCCGCCGATTGTTGCGCATCGGTTTTTGCGCGATGCCAATACTCGAAATCTTTCGATAGACGACCTTGTCGGGAAAGAGCAGCCGACGCTGCTTCCTGAGACGGATCCCGTGCGCGCATGGGGCGAGAAACTGTCTTCATTTATTTCGCTCGGGAATTCCGATGTCACGAGAATTATCCAGACAGTCGCAGACGAACTTTTGTTCAAAACGGCGACAGACCATGCGACGCTGATCCGGCGGATCGAAATCGTTCGTTCGTTTATCCATCTTGCAACGTCTCAGCTGGAGCGAAATCCAAATGTAAGTTTGATCGAATTCTTGGAATATATCGATCGTTTGCAAGAATACGGCTCTGATATCCCGCTTGCCATTATTGCCGGAGATTCCGGCGTGCGCATCATGACGCTCCATGCGTCCAAGGGTTTGGAATACGAAGCCGTATTCATTGCTCACATGGACGAGAAATCGCTTGGCGGAAAAAATCGATCAGGATTCACATTGCCCGAATCGATCTTGGAAAAAATTGAGGATCGCGACGAGGAAGTTTTGAAGCGTCAGATTTATGTCGCTATTACGCGCGCGAAACGATTTTGCACTATCTCATACGCCCGCAAGGGATACACGGGCGGCGACCAATCTCTCTCGCCGATTTTCGCCGACATGGATGCCGTTCGCGAAACCACAACGCAGGCAGAGTCAATCATTCTTGCGCATGATCCGAAAATCTACGGAATTTCAATTAGTGAAACTGCCGTAGCAACGAAATCTGATATTGCAAAATTAGTTGCAGGAGAATACGAGAAACAGCGCATTTCGGTAACGCACCTCAATAACTTTTTCGAATGCCCGTGGAAATGGTATTTCAGGAATTTCATCCAAATGCCGGAACCTGAATCCGAGTCGCTCATCTTCGGAAGCATCGTGCATTCCGTGATCGAGGAAATCTTGAAATCAAGAATTATCCCCGATGAGAAGGCAATCAAGGAAATCATTTCGCGCGTTGCGGATAACCAATGCAAGAATTATCGGCATTTAGTTATCACTATGACGCGCCAGGCTATCCCCGTGATTTCGTCGTGGGTAAAAAATATTCTTCCTGAATTTTCCAAAAGTTACGAAACCGAACGAAACGTATTTTTCCGTGATCTCAAATTTCCAAATCTTTCGATGACGGGAAAAATCGATCTGACGGAACGGTTTCCCGACGGCAGCGTAATCGTCAGCGATTTCAAAACAGGTTCGTCGAAAACAAAACCTTCGATCGAAAAAATCACCGACGAGGGACGGATGAGCAATTACATGCGCCAGCTTGCGATGTATTCTTACTTATTAAATGGAGCCGAGAAGGGAACGCATGTCGCAGAATCAAAATTAATATTTCTCGAAGCGAAATCAGGAGACAAGAATGCAATATACAGAACGCACATTACTGATCACGAAATCGAATCTCTCATCAAGGATATTTCAGATTTTGACCAGGCTTTGAAATCCGGTTCGTGGACCGACCGACCGTGTAATGAGAAATCGTACGGAGGGAATACCGAGTGCGAATACTGCAAGAGGATGGAAATGATTTTTGGGAAATAAAAAACCGCCGAATATATTCGGCGGTTTAAATTTTTACTGAAAAATAGTTACCTTGATAGTTCTGCCGCTCAGATAAATTGCTGAAATAAGTATCAGAACAGCAACCGGCGTTCCGAATAACAACATCCAAACCGGGGTCATTTGTCCGAGAAGCGAGAAGGGATAAAGCCAAAAATTGGTTTTTGTTTTTATCTCAGATGACGGCTCTATGAATCCCAAGGTTGGACTTAACTTTACTTTTATTCCAAGCAGATATGACACTGCTGTTATTCCTATGCATGCGCATACATAAATCATGTAATGCTCGAGCGGAGGAACGGGCAGACGTTCATGAGTCGTTGATAAGCACAAGATAGCCGTAAGAGCTGCATTCCACAGGATATAAAACATCCTTAGGAAAAAAGTCGTATCAAGAGGGGTGAGCTGGGAAACTCTCAGGTGTGATCTCATAAATTGTTATTTATAGTGTTTTAAAATTTTCTTTATAATACTCTTTTTATTTTTATTGTCAAATATTCTGTTTTCTTGGCAATAAGTTCTGTATACTTATCCCATGAATGAAAATATCCAACTAAAAATGATTGTAAACAAGGATAATCAGCTCGAGATACCCAAATATCTGGAAGATGTGCCGGATTATGGGAAGAAGTTCAAAGCGTGGGAGTACTTGAACGATCCAAACAGGGACGAGATTACCAGGCCTTACAAGGAGAGATTCAAGCTTCCCGAATCGCCTGACCGCGACTGGTCAGGCGCAGCAGCGGCGAACCTCATTAACAAGGAACTCGGATTTCCGCGCGCAACCGTGACAGAGTCCGGCAAGCTCTCGCTCGCAAATGACGATGAACGATTGCGCGAGTATTGCAAGGATATCCTCGGAATAGACGGCCAGCCGCTGATTTCTCGAGACGTATTCAGAGAAGCCGCGTAATTGCGGTTTTTTGATTTGTGATATAATTTTGTCATGAATACAGACAAAAAAATTCGCGTTGCAATTAATGGATTCGGGCGCATCGGGCGCGCGTTCCTCAAAATCGCATGGGATCGTCCCGAACTTGAAATCGTAGCCATCAACGACCTGGGAAGCCTCGAGAGCCTGTCATACTTGCTCAAATACGACACCGTGTATCGGCAGTGGCATCACGACGTAAAGCACGACGAGAAGAATTTTATTTTGGACGGCAAGATGGTGAATTTTATTTCTGAGAAAGACACGACAAAGCTTCCATGGAAGGACTTGAACATTGACGTTGTTGTCGAGTCGACAGGACTCTTCACGGCTTTTGATAAGGCCAAGTTCCATATCGATGACGGTGCCAAGAAGGTTGTCATCACGGCCCCGGCGAAGGAAGGCGATGATGCCGGTGTTCAAGGTGCGACGATCCTGATGGGCGTGAACGAACAGCAGTTCGGAACGTGCGACATTACATCGAACGCTTCGTGCACGACAAACGCGGCATCACCGCTCATCGGAATTTTGGATGCGGCAATCGGAATTGAGAAAGCTATCTTGAATACGACGCATGGATACACGGCATCACAATCATTGGTTGACGGACCTTCGAAAAAAGATTTGCGAGAAGGGCGCGCTGCTGCCCAGAACATCGTGCCAAGCTCAACGGGGGCTGCGATTGCTGTTACGAAAGCGTATCCTTCACTCGAAGGACTCTTCGATGGAATTTCTTTGCGTGTTCCGGTTCCTGCAGGATCGATCGTTGACGTGACGTTCATCGCGAAGCGGCCGACGACGGCTGAAGAAGTGAACAAGATTCTCACGGATGCAGCAGCATCAGATCAGTGGAAGAAGGTATTCTCGGTTACGAACGAGCCGCTTGTGTCATCGGACATTCTCGGCAACTCGCACGCATCGATTGCGGATCTCGCGATGACGCGCGTGGTTGGCGGCAATCTTGTCAAAGTTCTCGGTTGGTACGATAACGAGTGGGGATACACCTCGAGCTTGGTCGAACATGTGATCAAGACAGGGCAGAGCATCAAATAATATGGGACTTTTGGAAAAACTTTCTTGGGGTAGAAAAGACGAAGAGCCGAAAGATCCGATTGAGCTTCATAAGGAACTGGAAAAATGCCAGAAAGAGCTCGATCCGATAACTAAAAGGTTTGCAATGGGAAATGAAACGAATTCTGATTTTGAAACCCGAGACAAATTGCAAACGAAAATTAACGAACTCGAGGATGACTTGAACCATATTGGGAAGTCGCATAAGGAGGCCGCATAAAGTCCCAAGAGGGGCTTTTTGCATGAGGGCTTTACTTTAAAATGAAAGTATGCTATTTTAATACAGCGTTATTTTCTCTTTATTTTTCCCGCAATTCGCTCGAAATTGAGCACCGCGGAACCGAGGCCACTCATGTGCCTCACGATTTCAAGAGGTCAGATGACGAAGCCGTTTTAATTCATTCTCAGCAACGGCACGGGCCGAAAGCCCTTTGAGACACACATTTTAGATATGTATACACTTAGCAATGCGCCTATTGGCGATTTTGGCGGGCGAAAGCCGCGATTTTCACGTGGCGGACCGTCACGAGGAACAGCTCCGCGAGGAGGACGAAACGATTCTCGTTCTGATTCCCGAGGAGGATCTTCACGACAGCCTAGCAATGGGCGAAGCGGAGGAGGATTTCGAGGAGGAAACGGAGGCGGAGGCCGAGGAGGACGAAAGTTCTCAGGCGACCGCATCGACATCTCGAAGTTCATTAACCGAGCTGAGACCGTCGTTGAGGAAGTTTTTACGCCGAACCACACGTTCAACGACTTTAAAATCGATTCGAAGCTTAAGGATAACATCGCCAAGAAAGGCTATGTCATTCCGAGCCCGATCCAGGACCAGACCATTCCTTACGTTATCGACGGACGAGACATCATCGGACTTGCGAACACGGGAACCGGCAAGACAGCCGCATTCTTGATTCCAACGATCAACAAGATTTTGAAGGACAAGAAGCACAAGGCGATTATCATCACTCCAACCCGCGAGCTGGCTCTCCAGATCCAGAAGGAGTGCATGGACTTGACCAAGATGCTCGGTATCTTCAACGTCACATGCGTCGGAGGAGCTCCGATTCGCGCGCAGATGAAAAATCTCGAACACACGCATCACATCGTCATCGGTACGCCGGGACGATTGAAAGATTTGCTTGACCGCAAGAAGCTCGACATTTCGGACGTAAAAACAGTCATCCTCGATGAGGCCGACCGAATGCTCGACATGGGATTCATCGACGACGTTCGTTATTTCCTCCGGGAAATTCCGACGGAGCGACAGATGCTTCTCTTCTCGGCAACAATGGCCAAGGAAATCGAAGCTCTTGTTCACCAGTTCTTGAAGAATCCCGTCAAGATTTCGGTCAAGACGCGAGATACATCAAAGAACGTTGACCAGGACGTCGTTCGAGTTACCGACAAGACAAAGAAGTTGGAAGTTCTTTCTGAAATGCTTCGCACGAAGGATTTCTCAAGGGTTCTGATTTTCGTCGAAACAAAACGATCGGTAGACCGATTGCATGACGAATTGTTCGACCGAGGTTTCAAGGTCGGATCAATCCACGGTGACCGCGAGCACCGACAGCGCCAGGCTGCGCTTGCAGCATTCTCGACAGGGTCTTCACAGGTCTTGATCGCGACTGATGTTGCGGCGCGAGGACTCGACATTTCGGGCGTCACGCACGTGATCAACTACGAAATTCCGTCATCATACGAAACATATGTTCACCGAATCGGACGAACAGGACGAGGCTCAAATAAGGGAATCGCCCTCACATTCGTTTAATTCAGACACCAACCAAACCTTCTCGCAAGAGGGGTTTTTTGGTATACTCGGAATATGACAGTCTATAACAAACTCGTTCGCGACCTGATTCCGGAATATCTGGATTCCAAGGGCGTGCCTCACAAAACTCATATTGCCGAGGATGCCGAATATTGGCTGAAGCTGAAGGAAAAACTCGGCGAAGAAGTTGCCGAATTCCAGAAGGACGAATCGCGCGACGAACTTGCCGACATCTTGGAAGTAATCGATGCGATCAAGAAATACAAGAATTATTCCGACGAGGATATCCTTGAAATAAAAAATGCCAAGGTGGCAGACAGAGGAGCGTTCGACAAGAGGATTATTTTGGAGGAATCGTAATTATGAAAAAATTCCAACTCATTTCAATAATCATCCTCGCAATAATTATCATTGCAACATTTTTCATTCAGATTCCAATTAAATCCTGCAAGACAACGGATATATGCGGAAGTAACTTTGGATGTTTTAAGAATACGACTTGCGAAGTACTCGGTCATCAGACTTTGTTTCATAAAATATTTAAATCATGAATATTCATATAGCGACAGATCACGCCGGATTTGATCTGAAGGAACAACTCAAAGCTCATCTGACAGAACTTGGCCATGAAGTCACCGACCATGGAGCTTTTGAACTGAACGAAAAAGACGACTATCCTGATTTCATTTCGCTTGCGGCATACGCCGTCGTTGAAGACCCGAATGCTCGCGGAATTATTTTGGGCGGATCGGGACAGGGCGAGGCGATGTGTGCGAATCGTTTTAAGGGCGTTCGCGCAACGGCGTATTACGGCGGCAATCTTGAAATCGTGAAAGTTTCGCGTGAGCACAACGATGCGAATGTTCTGTCGCTTGGCGCGCGATTTGTTCCCGAAGACGAAGCCAAGGAGGCAGTAAAAATATTTTTGGAAACAGAATTCTCGAAAGACGAGAAGCATGCGAGAAGGCTTTCGAAATTTTAATATGAATTTAGACCCACTGCTGAACTTCATAAAGTTTACGCACCTGTTTCAGCAGGTGAAGCGTTCGATCTACGCGACCGGCGAGGACCGCCTTGAAAACGACGCCGAGCACAGCTATCAGATGGCGCTCGTCGCGTGGTATTTGGTCGAGACCGAAAAGCTTGATTTGGATATGAAGAAGGTTTTTGAATATTGCCTTGCCCACGACCTTGTCGAGGCATATGCAGGAGACACGCCGAACTTCGGTGCGGGATCAGAGGACAAGTCCACCAAGCACGAGCGCGAGGAGCATGCCAAGAATGCCATGAGAACGAATATTCCTGAGTTCGGTACGCTTCATGACCTGATCGACGAGTACGAACTCCAAGATAATGCAGAAAGCCGATTTGTCTATGCTCTCGACAAGGTGATTGCGCCTTTGAACATATACGCTGACAACGGCAGGTCATGGCATCGAAACGGCGTGACTCTTTCCGCATTCATTGCGAACAAAAGGCCTCGCCTGCAAATCGATCCGACGATTCTCGAGATCTTCGACAAGCTCGTCCTGGAAATTACTCCTCAGGAACATCTCTTTCCGAAACTATGAATCAAATAATTCCAGCCATCCTCCCAAAATCCCAATCCGAACTCGATGAGAAAGTATCGAGCATTTTGGATTTGGTAAAGTTTGTCCAAGTAGATGTCTGCGACGGGAAGTTTGTTTCGAATAAAACTGAATTTTCAAGCTTGCCGCATGCGGACGAAATTTCATATGAGCTTGATTTGATGATTGATGTAAAATCTCCGAACGATCTCGATCAATATATTACAATGAAGCCTGCAAGGATTGTTTTGCATATTGAGGCCGTTGCCGACCCTGTGGACTGTATTTCATATTTGAAAGAAAAGGGGGTCGAGATCGGATTATCTATTTCAAACGATACACCAAATGAATTCTTGATGAAATTCATAACAGACGACATTTCATTTGTTCAGCTGATGGGAATTGCCGAGATTGGCAGCCAGGGTCAGCCGTTTGACGAGCGGGTTCTTGCCAAAGCTGAATATTTCAAAATCGCGCATCCAGAACTGACTGTTTCAGTGGACGGTTCCGTAAACGAGAATACCATTGGCTTACTCTCGAAGGTGGGTGTGACGAGGTTTGTCTGCGGCTCGTCCGTATTTTCAGGCGATCCGAAATCGAATATTGAAAAGCTGGAATCTTTGGTACAATAAACGCATGTTATCTGACTCTCAAATAAAAGACCTCGAGCTCAAAGCCGTCGCGATTCGGGAATCGATTATCGAAATGCTCGTTGCTGCAGGAAGCGGACATACGGCCGGACCTCTTGGCATGACTGATATTTTTACGGCGATGTATTTTCATATTTTGAATCACGATCCCAAGAATCCCGATTGGACGGAGCGCGACCGGCTGATTCTGTCGAACGGTCATATTGTTCCAGTCCGCTATGCCACGATGGCACACGCGGGCTATTTTCCGGTGCCTGAACTTTTAACGCTTCGCAAATTCGGTTCCCGTTTACAGGGCCATCCCGAGCGGGAAAAACTTCCAGGACTCGAGAATACCTCTGGTCCTCTTGGCTCAGGACTTTCGCAAGCTTCCGGCATGGCCTTGGGTCTTCGTATGGACGGCAGGAAGAATCATATTTTCTGCTGCATGTCCGACGGCGAACTTGACGAGGGGAACTCATGGGAGGCAATTATGTTCGCGGGCAACAACAGGCTGAACAACCTGACGGCAATCATTGATCGCAACAATATCCAGATCGACGGGACGACCGAAACGATCATGCCGCTCGAACCCCTTGCCGACAAGTGGCGCGCGTTCAACTGGCACGTGATCGAGATCGACGGGCATAATTTCAACGAAATCGTCGACGCGGTCAACTTGGCAAAAACGATCGTCGAGAAACCGACAGTGATCATCGCGCATACGATTCCTGGAAAGGGAATTAAGGAGATCGAGTTCGACTATCGCTGGCACGGGGCTCCTCCCGGAGCGGGACCCGAAGATGTTTGGAAGAAGGCGGAACAGGGCAATGAGATGCTTAAAGAACTTCGAACGCTGCAAGGAAAGATCGAGGGAGGGCATTTGGATTAAATTTTTAATATGTTAAACCCAATTGCAAAACTAAACGACAAAACACTCGATCCGAAATCGCTCGACCAGAAGGCGACGCGGGACGGTTTTGGAATTGGGTTGGTAGAAGCCGGAAATCTCGACGAGAATGTCGTCGCTCTTTCGGCGGACCTCAAAGAGTCCACGCGCGTTGAGGAATTCTCGAAACTGTTTCCGAACCGGTTTATCGAGATGGGCGTTGCCGAGCAGAACTTGGCGACGGTTGCATCGGGTCTCGCGAACTACGGCAAGATTCCGTTCATTACGAGTTACGCGACATTTTCGCCTGGGCGAAATTGGGAACAGATTCGAACGACGATCGCGCTCAATAATGTTCCCGTGAAAATTATCGGTTGCCACGCGGGTGTATCCGTCGGACCGGATGGTGCGACGCATCAGGCGCTCGAAGACGTCGCGATCATGCGCGTGATGCCGAACATGACCGTGATCGTTCCGTGCGATATGAACGAGGCGAAGCGCGCGACGCTCGCGATTGCAAAAAGTGGAAAGCCTGCATACTTGCGATTGGGGCGTGAAAAAACGGCCGTATTCACGACCGATGAGACGCAGTTTGAAATTGGGAAATCAGAAATTATGTTTGGTGATTTAGCTGACGCGGATATCGGAATTGTTGCGTGCGGAACGCTTGTTCATAATGCAATTCTTGCGGCAAATGAACTTGCCGGAGAGGGAATCAATGCGGTTGTTTTGAATATGGCAACGATCAAGCCGATCGACCGCGAAGGACTTGTGGATTTGGCAAAATCGGCTGGCGCAATTGTCACGTGCGAAGAGCATCAGATTGCGGGCGGACTTGGAGGCGCGGTTGCCGAAGTCTTGGCTGAGGAGCATCCTGTTCCGATCGAATTCATCGGAGTTCGCGACCAGTTCGGACAATCGGGAACCATGGCGGAGCTTTTCAATCATTACAAGCTCGACGTCGAGTCGATTAAGAATGCCGTGCGCGATGCGCTCAAGCGGAAATAATATGGATTTGAAAATAGGAATTTATAAACATTACAAAGGCCACACTGTTAAGGTTCTTGGTGTCGCCAAGCATTCTGAAACGCTTGAAGATCTTGTCGTGTATGATCACATGGGAACCAACGAGCTGTCGGATTTGTGGGTGCGCCCCCTCGGTATGTTTTTAGAGAATGTGGAATTCGAAGGGAAGACTGTTCCAAGATTTGAATATATCGGCGAATAGATTGACATTTTATATTAAATATGTAATATAATCGTTACTTATGAAACAGGATTTCGATTACGATCTCATGAAAAAAGACTGGGAGGACTTTATCGATTATTTTCGGAAGTTTTTCAAGTCGTTCGGTCCAAGCCCAAGCCAATACTCTTTGAAAGACGAGTGGCGGATCCAGTTCGGGCTTTGGTGGAATACCAAAATGGGGCCTGTGAGACAATTCAAGCTCGCCGTCACGGTTATTGTATTCATTCTTGGATTTTTCTTCTTATTCCTGAAGTCGGGACTTGTGTTCAAGATTATTGAAGCCGTTCTCTTTATTTTATTTTACGGATGGTTGTGGAGTACGGAAATCGAAGCAGACGAGAAGGATGGCAAGTATCTAACAAACAACCTCTTCGACAAATTGGCTGCCGGGCTCCATGGAATAGTTGCTTCTATTTTTGCAAAAAAAGAAGAGAAGAAGAATTAAAAAAATCCCACTAAGGGATTTTTTTAATCTTGTAGTCAGTCGGAGCATTCTTCAAAAATTCTTCAATTTTTTCTCGTGACAACAGTCCGTTTTGAGCGCCGACCGCCTGAACGACCGACATTGAATTGATTGGTCCCCACGTCATTGCACTTTCAAGAGGAATGCCAAGCGCGTGTGCTGATACTACTGTCGAGGCAAATGCGTCGCCAGCGCCGGTTCGATCGTAGGGAGGTTTTGGATCCGGGTACATTGGAATGTAGAGCATCTGGGTTCCATCAAACGAATACGCGCCTTTTGGACCGTCTGTTATAAAGACAAGTTTTGAAGTTTTAGACTGAAGTTCCTTTAAAAGATCTTTCATATCAGTTTCGCCGAGTTTCAAAAGTCCTTCGGCCTCTTCCTTGTTCATGATGCAGATATTTGCACGCTCGTAGAGGTGCTTGTGAACATCAAATCCGTCGGCGAGTTCGCGTCCGGGTTGGAAGGCGAATACGATTTCAGGATGGACTGTGAGCCAATCGGCAAGTTTCGCGTGGAATGTTCCGCTCGAATCTCCGACTGATGAGAGATATACATATCGCGGAACAGGGAGGTCGCTCGGAAGCTCGTAATTAGATGATTCATGTTTGACGAGAATCGTTCGCTCAGGACCTTCCCATAGTACGAAATCATGGTTCGATGCGCCGTCTGTACGTTTTATGTATTTAGTCGAAATGCCTTCCTTATCAAGTGCTGAGACGGACGTGTCGCCATTGTGATCCTTTCCAGCATGGGACAAGAAGGCTGTTTTGAGTCCAATCCTCGCAGCGGAGACGGCTGCGTTTGCGGCATTTCCAACACCTGAAATATCGATGGCAAAATCATAGGAAAGCTTTGCACCCCAGGGCATTGATATCGTACATTCATTGTTTGCATCGCACGCTATGGCGGCATTCTTGAGTCTGATAAACGTATCAGTTGTCACATCACCGATAGCTAAGAAGTCGATTTTTTTAGTTCCGAAAATATTCATGGGGGAATTATATCATGCTATAATTGGATTATGAAACCATCATATCTCACTACAAAAATATTCCTCGACTCGGGAAATCCTCTCGAGACCAAGCAAGCGCTAACTGATTTGGGATTTTTGGACGGACAGACGACAAATCCCAGTTTGGTTGCCAAGAATCCTCGCATTGTCGAGCTCAAGAATGCCGGCAGCCTTTCAGAGGATTCGATCTGGTCGCAGTATAAATTGGTTGCCGAGGAAATCCGGAACATCATCCCGCACGGCTCGATTTCGGTCGAGGTATTCTCGGATCTTGAAACGCCGCACGAGGAGATGATCAATCGAGGCAAAGACTTGGCGGGATGGTTTCCTGGAATCTTTGTGAAACTTCCGACGACGCACGAGGGGCTCGTTGCCGCGCGAGCGCTGTCATCGGAGGGAATTAACGTGAACATGACGCTCTGCTTCTCTCAGGAGCAGGCTGCTGCCGTTCACAGCGCAACGGTCGGCGCTGCGGGCCAGGTCTATGTGTCGCCGTTCATCGGACGGCTCGATGACATTGGGTTCCATGGAATCGACCTTATCAAGAATATTCTTCTCATGTACCGAAACTGGAACAGTCATGTCCAGGTTCTCGGCGCGAGCATCCGAAGCCTTGACCATTTGTTCGGCTGCATCAATGCCGGATGCGACATTATTACGATTCCGATGTCGATCGTAGAACTATGGAAGGCACAAGGCCTCAACAATGATCCCGCGCAGCATGAGTTCGCCATTTCAGATAATAAGCCGATTCCGTACCGTGACATTTCGGAAGGCGATTGGGTTTTGTATGATATTCATCACGAACTGACGAACAAAGGAATCGAGAAATTTGTTGCCGACTGGAAAGGATTGTTTGCAAAATAAAATAACCAAGAAAAAACCTCTTTCAATGACAGTTCCACGTTTCTGAGTTCGAGAGAACTTTGAACGAGCTGATTGAAAGAGATTTTTCTTGGTTATTTTATTTTTTTGTAAATACATCGTAGAAATGCTTGAACCTTTCTGCAATTGTTTCCATCGCGAGCTCTCGAGTAAACTCCCCGGATTGGAATTTCAGAAGGGAATCGAGGAAGATCGTGCGGCCAACCGCAAATCCGATCACACCCTTAACATGAGATCCTGCTCGCAGCCAGCCTTCGACAATTTCGTCCGTTTCATTTCGTCCGAGGGAAATTACGCCGACATGGTCGCGGCCCCCGGCTCGTGCTGCAGCGACGACTTCCTCGTATGCGGTTTCCTTGGCGAACCCTTCGATTTTCCAGATGTCAGGCTCAACGCCCGCCTCTTGCATCTCGAAAATCATTTTCACCGTCAGCATCGGACGAAGTTCCGCATCGTACCGCTTCTTGTCGTTATCGACAGATGATAGCTGCTCGTCAGTTGCCGGAACCAGAGGTTCAATCAAAAACTTGTATCCTTCCTCGTGCGCATAATTCGAAAGTTTCTTGAGTCCTGCCAAGCTCTTCGCATTAAGCTTATCGTCGCCGTCGGCGTTGTACCTGACCAAGGCTTTGACGAATGTCGGCTGGACTTTCTCGATCCATTCTTGCCAATCATTGCCGTGCGCGAATTCAAAATGCGTATCGCCGGAAACTTCTGTACTTTGGAGGGTGAAGTATCCTTTTTTCTTGGCATCAGTCAAAATGTCGAGTCCGAACTCATCGTCGACCAAAATGGCCGATTCGCCCGCAGGAACGCCGAGGATCAAGGCCTTTTCGTAGCCGCCGTAGATGATTTTTTTATAGTCCGTGAGCTGGTTTTTCTGCTCCTCGGTCAGAGGTTCCTTGAATTTGAGGAGTTCCTCGAAAAAGGACCGGTGGTCGAAGGGAAGGATGCAAAGCCGGCCGCAATAGCCCAATTCTGCCAAAATATCGTTATTTTCCATAGGTTTTCAGTATATCAAGAAAACCCTCCCTGGGTACTTGACTTTTATAACAATGTATGCTAATATAGAGGTATAAAGATAAAGTCCTTTTCAAATATTCATAAAACATTAAACCAAAATAGAAATGAAAAAATTAACCTTAACAGTAATCGTCCTGGTATCCCTTTGCTCGGCACAAGCTCAAATCGCATTCAAAGCTACAACAAGCCGCGATGCAGTTGCGCTCGGCAGTAAGAAAGTGGATCACTTCAAGTTCTACACTCATGAAGTAGATACGACGTACGAAGATGCAGATCTTCAAACTTTGCAGATGTATCTCGATGGCGATATCGTTATCCAAGAAGTTCCTGATAAATCAGAGAACATCAAAGGAAAACGTAAAGAAATGGTGACAGTTAAATACAAAGACGGCACCAAAGGCAAGGTAATGGAGATCGAGTCAAAAAGTGACAAGGTCTACAAGAAGAGCTACGACGAACTGGGAAACGTTGTCGATTCAACCCTCGTAGGAACGAGAAATTATCGCATCCTTCTGGTTTCGTTCGCTACTAAAGACGGTGCTGATATCTTGGTACCTTTCTCGCCTGTGTCTCCTAGTGCAGCAAACAGTACGATCTCCGGCGATGAGCAATTTACAACGACCCACGTTGTCTCTGACAGTAAGTATGTCTACATCCTCGAAGATAAGAAGTATCTTATCTCAGGTAGCGGAACACTGAAGTACGAGGCAGCTAAGCTAAAAGCTAAAAAAGGAAATGGCCGCAGATATGATCAATGATCTTCCGCGACCTTCTCCGAAGCCCATCATCAGATGGGCTTTTTTTTATCAAAAATTGTCAAGAGTTTCTTTTTTCACCGATCTGATATGATGGTCGCATGAATCTCGAAGCACTCAAATCCGCCTTCAAAGGCGACATCGAAACCGACCAGTCCGTGCTCGAGAAATATTCGCAAGATGCGAGCCTCTTCCAGCTGTATCCACTCGCGGTCGTTTTTCCGCATGATGCGGCTGACGTGTGCGCACTTGTCAAATGGGCGAATGCGGAGAATGCGAAGCTCCGCCCCGAGGAAAAGAAAATTTCCATCACGGCAAGGTCAGCCGGAACGTGCATGTCAGGCGGTGCGATCAACGAGTCGGTGATTTGCGATTTCACACGTTACATGAATATCTTGGGCGAGGTAAACGCCGATGAAAAAATAGTTGTCACTCAGCCCGGTGTTTTCTATCGGGATTTCGAGAAAGCAACATTTGCAAAAAATCTGATGTATCCGGCGTTTCCGGCATCCAAAGAAATCTGCGCGATGGGCGGCATCGTCGGCAATAACGGTGCGGGTGAAAAAACCCTGCGCTATGGCAAGGCTGAAGATTATGTTATCGCGACGAAAGTCGTTTTCAATGACGGCAATGAATATGTTGTAAAGCCGCTTTCAAAAGAAGAGCTTGATGCGAAAATCGCGCAGAACGATTTCGAGGGAAACTTGTATAAAAGCCTGTTCGATACGATCGAAAAGAACTACGACGCGATCAAGAATGCCAAGCCGAAGGTTTCCAAGAATTCGGCGGGATATTTCTTGTGGAATATTTATGACAAGAAGACAGGCGTGTTCGACTTGAACAAGTTGATTGTTGGTTCACAGGGAACACTTGGTATTGTTACCGAGGCGACATTCAAACTTGTCGATGTCGAGCCTGTTACAAACGTCTTGGCAATTTACATGGACAAGATTGACCGCATCGGCGACCTTGCCGCGAAGCTTGTCACGTTCAATCCTGAAAGCATCGAGTCGTTCGACGATTACAGCCTGAAGCTCGCGTTCAAATTCTTCTTCGACTTCTTGGGAGAAATGGGACTGTGGGAATTCATCAAGCTTGGCATTGCCATGATTCCTGACGGAATCAAGATCTTGCGCGGCGGAATTCCCAAATTAATTGTCTTGGTTGAAGTCGCAGGAAACACTGAAAAAGAAGTGAAAGCCAAGCTTGTCGAGATAGAATCTTCAATCAAGGAATTTGGATTTCAAACTCATATTGCAAGAAACGCAGCGGAAGCGAATAAGTATTGGCGCATCCGACGCGAGTCGTTCAATCTCTTGCGCAAGCATGTCCACGGCAAGCGCACGGCGCCGTTCATCGACGACATTATTGTTCCGCCTGCGACGCTTCCTGAATTTATGCCGAAGATCCAAAAGATTTTGGACAATGCTGGATTCGTCTACACGATTGCGGGACATGTTGGAAATGGAAATTTCCACATCATTCCGCTGATGGACATGCACGTTCCGGCGAACAGGGAACTCATCCTGAATATTTCAGACAAGGTATACGATCTCGTCTTGTCATATGGCGGTTCGCTCACTGCCGAACACAACGACGGAATCGTCCGCACGCCGTATTTAGAAAAGATGTACGGTCCGTTCATCATCGGACTCTTCAAATTTACGAAATCGTTGTTTGATCCGAAGACGATTTTCAATCCGGGAAAGAAGGTGGGAGACACGAGAGATTATCTGCGGGACCATATTCGCATTGAGAAGGATATAAAATAGTTGAAATAAAAAATGCCAAGGGATACTTGGCATTTTGATTTCAGAAAAATTTTTCTCCGAGAATAACCTTTTTGACGTCTCGAATAAAACGGTGTCCCCACTGTAAGTCCCTGTGCCATTCTTCAGGAAGTTCCGTTCCAGAATCAATCAGGATTTCAATCGCGTCGTCGTGAATGTCCAAGTCAAAGAATTCTCTCCAACGTTCGAATGCGCCAGAGTGGCAGTTCTTGATCCTTTCTCGATAAAATCTTACGACACAGGTTGTTGACTGAATCGCATCGGCGGTTTCCTTGTCGATTCGGAGAAGAGCGATATTCTCTTCTTTGTTTTCCATGATCCAGTTCGTAACGTGTTTCATTAAAATGTTTTATTTTATAGTATCTTATAAAATCATTTTGTCAAGCCATGATTGGAATAAAAAATGCCAAGTTCAAACTTGGCATTTTGATTGAGTCTAAGAGTTATGCGAGACCGGTCATCTTTGCAACATATGCGATCAGGAAACAGATGATGATCGTCAAGAAACATATCCAAGTAATCGTCCTCACGGAATCTATATTCCGAGCGGCATACTTGAAACGTATCGAATCTTCAGGATAGATGCCTGTAGACTTCATAAGTCGTCCCGAGAATAACATTGAGACACACCCTGCTGTCAGCATGATTATCACGCAATAGAGACCGATGCGAGAAGTGTCTCTTGGAAAAAGTTCGGTGAAGATTCCTGCTGCCAGAAATCCTGCGGCTAGGACCAAAAGTCCGAAAATTCCCAGACGTTCCGTTTCCTTGTCTTGGTTTCCGTTGGTAAAATTAAGTGAAAGACCCATTAGGCTTAACATGGTGTATTGATTTAAGATGAACAAAAGTCGACTATCTTTTTTACATTAGCAATTCATTTATTTTATGTCAAGTACACTCAAAATATCCTTATGATATAATAGTAGGACTTAATTAATCCCCTAAATCATGGCCAAAGAACTAGAAAAAAAGGCGAAAAAGGAGTCCTATGGAGCTGATTCGATTCAGGTCCTCGAGGGCCTCGATCCGGTCCGAAAACGACCGGGTATGTACATCGGTTCGACCGGAACGGATGGGCTTCATCACCTGATTTGGGAAATCTTCGACAACTCACGCGACGAGGCGATGGGCGGACATGCCAACCATATTGAGGTCGCACTTTTGCCTGGGAATAAAATTCGTGTCGTCGACAACGGGCGAGGAATCCCGGTCGGCATCCATTCGAAAACAAAAGTCTCGGCACTCGAGACGATTTTGACCGTGCTCCACGCCGGAGGAAAATTCGGAGGCGATGATTCTGGATACAAAGTTTCGGGCGGACTTCACGGAGTAGGGTCATCGGTAGTAAACGCTCTTTCTATTTTTATGAAAGCGGAAGTCCATCAGGACGGCCAGGTTTGGACGCAGGAATATTCTCAAGGAAAACCAAAATTCAAAGTCAAAGCCGTCGGCAAGACCAAAGCCCGCGGAACTGTCATTACGTTTGAGCCCGATCTTGAAATTTTCAAGGACATCAAGTTTAATTTTGAGCGAGTTGTGAGCCGACTTCGTGAGCAGGCCTACTTGGCGAAGAAACTCAAAGTCGTTGTCATTGACGCGCGCGATTATGCCGGGAAAATAAATTTGGACAACGAGATGTACATGTACGATCTCGGGTACGAGGTTCCGTCTGAAACATTTTATTTCGAGGGAGGACTAGTATCCATGGTTCGTTCGATGAACCTGCAGTACAAGAAAGTGCAGGACAAGATTTTCTACGTCGACAAGGACTTGGGCGACATCAACGTCGAGGTCGCGTTGCAGTATGTGGATGACATGTCTTCTCGCATCGTGCCGTTTGCCAACCACATTTACACGATGGAAGGAGGAATGCATTTGACGGGATTCAAGACGGCGCTCACGCGACTCATCAACAACTACAACAAGGAGAAGAAAATTCTCAAGGACGGCGAAACGTTCGACGGATCCGACGTGCTCGAAGGTTTGACGGCAGTGGTTACCGTCAAGATGCCCGAGATTCAGTTTGAGGGTCAGACGAAAGCCAAGCTCGGTTCTCCTGAAGCCCGCGGAGCCGTAGAGCAAATTTTCGGCGAGGCGTTTGGCATGTTCCTCGAGGAAAATCCGGACGAGGCGAAAGCCATCATCCAGAAGGCCGTGCTTGCTTTGCGCGCGCGAAAGGCAGCGAAAGCCGCAAAAGATTCCATCCTGCGCAAGGGAGCCCTGGAAGGATTTACATTGCCCGGGAAATTGTCAGACTGCCAGTCCAAGAATTCGGAGGATTCAGAAATCTTCATCGTAGAGGGAGACTCGGCTGGAGGAACGGCGAAACAGGGACGCGACAAGAAGACACAGGCCATCTTGCCACTCAAAGGTAAGCCGTTGAATACGGAACGCGCACGCCTCGACAAGATGATCGGCAACGAGGAAATCAAATCGATTGTCATCGCTCTCGGTACATCGATCGGCGAGACGTTCGACTTGTCGAAAATCCGCTATCACAAGATCGTCATCGCAACCGATGCCGACGTCGACGGTGCGCACATTCGGACACTTCTTCTGACATTGTTTTATCGCTACTTGCGCCAGGTGATCGATGCGGGATATTTGTATATCGCGCAGCCGCCTTTGTACAAGTTGAAAAAAGGAAAGGAAGTCGGTTACGCGTTCTCGGACACGGAGCGCGACCAGATCATCAAGCAGATGGGAGGCGTCATGGCGACGGCGGATGATTCCACAGAGGAGGGTGATGAAGAGGCTGAAGAAACAGATACTAAAGCCAAGTCGAAAAAGGTCGGCAAGGTGTTCACGCAGCGATACAAGGGACTTGGAGAGATGAATGCCGAGGAATTGTGGGAAACGACCATGGATCCAGCGCGGCGCATCTTGAAGCAGGTGACGATCGACGACGCGCTCGACGCGGACAAGACGTTTGACATGCTCATGGGTACTGACGTATCTCTGCGCAAGTCGTTCATTCAGAACAATGCGAAGATGGTTGAATTGGATATCTAAATAATTATGACTAATAAATTTGAAACAAGATCGTTGGAAAAAATTCCTGAAGATTGGAAATTTTACAGCGAAAAGTTCGACAAAGGAGTTTCGGTTCTACAGCAAGTCACAAGCAAGGCTGCCTTTGTTAATGCTATGCTCGAGGAAATAATTCCTCTTTGTGAAGAAATGATTACTAAGAAAGATACTTTGTTCAAAGCAGAAACGGAGGCTCTTTTGGACGAAGGATACGAAGGTCTTGAGGATGAAGCAGCTACTCCTGTGGAGGTTCTTGCTGCAGGAATCGATAAATTCAACAAAGGAGAACATATGCTCGAGCAGATCGTAGACAACACTGAATTCTTCAAGGACCTTAAGAGTCAGATTTTCAATCGAGAAGATGAAGCGCTCGCGGAGAGTGGAATGATGGATCATCTCAACGAAGTTGTTGATATTTTCGGCGGATATGCCGTTTCGCTCCAAAAAAGACTTAAGCTTTTTGTTGAGCTTCAAGAAATAAATCACCAAAAAAGAATGCTTATAAAACAGATGCAAGAGGATAGCGATATTGTCCCATAAAACCCCTTGCGGGTTTTTTGGTTTGTGGTATCCTCGTGTAAATCAAAATTTAATTCTTATGCAGCATTATTGGGCTAATCATCACCATAAGCTACCTGATCTGAAATCATTCGAAGAAATGGTAATCCTTGCCCACGAGGTCATTGATGCTATTTCTGGCGAAGTCGCTATGGTCTCGGGACCGATTTCTACCGGCGGGCTGGGTTCGCGCGAGGCGAATCTTATAAGGCTTGATGAAGCGATCACAAGTCTTGTTTCGGAAGGTCATATCATTTTCGATCAGGCGCCATTTGATACCAAAATGAATGAGTTTGTGGCGCACATCAAGGAAGGCTATCCTATGCCGATTCTTGAGGAATTCTACTTACCACTTTTTAAGTCGGGTAAAATCAAGAAATTCTTCTTCGTGCCGGGATGGGAATCGTCAACTGGTGCATCTTGGGAGCATGATCGCGCCAAGGAGCTCGGAATTGAAATCATTTATCTGGACTAAAATCCCCTTGTGGGATTTTTTTATTCATGGTATTCCTAATACAAACAACAGCATATGACTAACCAAGATTACTATCAAGAAGAAAGAGGTTCGACCGAGGTTGATCCTGAAATCGCGGAATTTTTCTCGGATTTGGAGATATCCAGCCTCGATGGCGTTAAGGCATTTCGCGAAGGAGAAGCAGGGAGGATGCTAAAAGCCCTGTCTCAAGCAAGGCGTCTCCCCGGCCTGAATGATTACGATTTGAGAAGAGATCCGAAGACTTCGTACAAATCGTATTTCGGGAAATGGGGCGAGTCTTGAAGCAAAAATCCCGTTCGAAAACGGGATTTTTTTTATTTATTCCATTTCGATCTTGATCACCATCTTCAAATCCTCGATCAGCGCCTCCTTCTCGTCAGCAAGCTCCTTCCAAAACGCTGCGAGCTCCTTGTTCTTCACGGCGTCTTTCTTGTACTCGTTCTTGATCCGCCAAAGGCTCCGCGATTCTTGGGTCAGCTGCGTCATCAGGTTGTACAGGTTGTTATTTTTCATACTTAGCAAGTATATCACGAAATAAAAAACCGCCAGTGGCGGAATTTATTATCCAAGCGTTCGCTCTTTGATTTCCTTTGAAATTTTTGCAATGAATTCGTCGAGCGTCGTTTGTTCTCCTTGTTCCTGCGACCTGTGCTGAACCGTGATCGTTCCGGCTTCGATATCCTTGTCGCCGATGATGATCGTGTAGGGGATTCGTTCGCTCTTGGCGCGGCGGACTTTCTTGCCCATCGAATCGTCGTCATCCATGTAATCGGTGCGGATATTCTCGGCTTTCAGCTTTGTTGCAAGCTCCTCGGCATACGCTCCGTGCTTTTCCATATTGACCGGCGCGATGGCAACCTGTGTCGGCGAGAGCCAGGTCGGCATGTTGCCGCCCCAATGCTCGATCAAGAATGCAACGACGCGTTCGATGGCTCCGATTGACGAGCGATGAACGACGATTGCTTCTTTCTCCAATCCGTCGGAATCCGTGTAGTTGAGCTTGAATCGTTTCGGCATGACGAAGTCGTATTGAACCGTGAACGCCGTGTTGTCCTTGCCGCGGACATCGCGCATCTGGATGTCGATCTTCGGCCCGTAGAATGCGGCTTCTTGCTCGGCTTCGACAAAATGAACGCCGCGGCCTTGGAGGACCTTTCGGAGTTCGTTCTCGGCAGTGTCCCAAGCTTGTGGATCATCGTAATACTTTTCAGTATTTGCACGATCGCCAAGCGAGAGGCGATACCAGAAATCTTTGCCGGGAACGAGGCCAAAGACGTTGCAGACGTACTCGATCAAGTCGAGCGCACCGTTCACTTCTGATCCTGCCTGAGCCGCATCCTTACAGATGATATGCGCGTCAGCAAGGCAGAACCCGCGCACGCGGAGCAAGCCAGAGAGTTCGCCTGACTGTTCGTACCTGTAGAGCTTCGCAAGTTCTCCGATGCGCATCGGGAGTTCCCGGTAGCTTCGCGGCTTTGAGAGATAGAGCTCGAAATGATGAGGGCACGTCATCGGACGGAGCATGAATTCCTCGTCATCGATCACGATCGGCGCGTACATCGATTCCTTGTAGTACGGATAATGTCCGGATTTTCGGTACAAGTCGAGCTTGGCGATATCCGGCGTATAGACGTGCTTGTAGTTTCTCCTGAGCTCTTCGTCAACGATGAACCGTTCAAGTTCGCGGCGGATCGTTGCGCCTTTTTCCGTCCACAAAGGAAGCCCTTTTCCGACGACGTCGGAGAACATGAAGAGGTCGAGCTCCTTTCCGAGCTTTCGGTGGTCGCGCTTCTCGGCTTCTTCGCGCATATGGATGTACTCGTCCAATTTTTCTTTCGTTTCAAATGCGAGTCCGTAGATACGGGTGAGCATCTTGTTTTTCTCGTCTCCTCGCCAATAGGCTCCGGCCTGTCGGTCGAGTTTGAATGCGTCAGATGAAATTTCCTCTGCTGGATTTTCAAGATGTCCGCCTCGGCACAGATCAGTAAATTCTCCGCATGTATAGAGCGTGATCTTCTCGCCGCGATCCGAGATCTCGTTAATCAACTCTTCTTTATAGGGGTTTCCCGCGAACTCCTTCAGAGCTTCTTCTTTTGAAACCTCTCGGTGCGTAAACGCGGTCCACTTCTTCAAGTTTTTTCGCATCGATGTTTGGAACGTTTTGATATCCTCGTCGGAAATTTTGTCCGAGCCGAAATCAATATCGTAGTAGAAACCGTTATCAACGGCAGGACCGAGCGTGAGGCGCGCGTTCGGATATTTTTCCAAGACCGCCTGCGCCAAGATGTGGGCGAGCGTGTGGCGCATGTGCGAGAGTTTTTCTTGTTCCATAGTTTGGGAACTATAGCATTTCGGGAGGGAATTGGGGAGTCCTTTGACTCATTCACTATTTCATGCTATTGTAATTAAAACTAAATAAAACAGCATGCCAAAGAAAGTACCATTTATTTTTAAAGAAATAGACGATGCACGGGAATTTTTGAAAAACTCATGGGAAGCATTCAAAAAATTGACGAGCATAGAATCAAGGAGGCTATTTATCCTGGAACTTAAAGCTTCACCTGAATTTCGCATAGCAGTTCTGATCTCCGGTAACGACCATAGTCGAGAGATACGTAGAAGGGAAAGAGTGTCTCCAAAAAAGCCGACATGGACGGAGAGGCGCAAGGGCTTTATGAGAGACTTTGAAAACGCCACATCCCCTGATCATTTTACTCGGTTAAGTTGCTTCGAGGGAAGTCCTTCGCGCAATTTCAATGTCGACCTAAGGTATATGCGTGAGTTCTATAAGAGAAACCGCATGCCTGGAAATCCGTAAGACACAAAATCCCAAGAATACATCTTGGGATTTTTTTCATGGCGATTTTTTAAACCAGCGCCTGGATCTTGTCGACAATAATACTTCGCTCCTCGTTTCTCTCCGAAACCTTTCCTTTGATCAAGACAAGTTGATCCGTTCCGCAGAACTTTTTCACTTCCTCAAATGTTTTAGGGAAGACAACACATTCAATCGATCCTGACAGATCCGCAACGCGAAGGAACGCCATCTTCTCGTTCTTCGCCTTGGTGTAAATTTCCTTGCACTCCTCGACGATTCCCGCAATCGCGGTTTCGCCCGGCGCGTGCTCCATCGACTTGATCGTGTGGATGTTGAGCTTTACGTTCGAGAGCCGGTCGGAGAACTGTTCGAGCGGATGGCCGGTCACATACAAGCCGAGGAGCTCTTTCTCCCACGAGAGCTTCTGCTTCTGGGGAACGTCGGAAACGTCTTTGAGTCGCAAGATGGCGCGCGGCGCGTCATCAAGTCCCGCGAAGAGCGATCCTTGAGATCCCGCGCCCTTTGCGAGCTCCTTGTTGAAATCAAGCAGGGTATCGAGATTTGCGAGGAACTGCCCGCGATTGCCGAATGCGTCGAACGCGCCCGTCATGATCAATGCCTCCATGGACTTCTTGTTCACGTTTTTATGGATCACGCGCTCCAGAAAGTTTTCCATGCTGGTAAATTTTCCGTTCTTTCGCTCCTCGGTGATGGCTTTGCCGATTTCCTCGCCGAAGTTTTTGATATTTTTCAAACCAAAGCGAATATTTTTTGTGACCTCTCCGTCGTCACGTACCACAACGGTAAAGTCATTGAACGATTCGTTGATGTCCGGCGCCAACACCGAAAATCCCATTTTCTTCGCTTCGACGATGTACGCGCTCACCGTCTCGATGTCGCCGGACTCGGCGGTCATGCAGGCCGACATGTATTCGGCGGGATAGTTAGCTTTCAGCCAGGCGGTTCGATAGGCGAGCTGTCCGTAGGATGCGGCATGCGCCTTGTTGAATCCGTAGGCTGCGAACGGCTCGATCTTCTTCCATAGTTCGTCGATTTTGTCGGTACCAAGTCCGCCGAACTCTTTGCATCCTTTGTAGAACTTGTCTTTCTCTTTCTCCATTTCCTCGGGAATTTTCTTACCCATGGCTTTTCGGAATTTGTCGGCATCGAGCCATGTGTATCCGGCCAAACGGATCGAGGTCAAGAGTACGTCATCCTGATAAACCAGAAGACCGTACGACGCTTCGAGATCGTCGACAAGTCGCGGATCGGGAAAAGTTATCAACTTTGGGTTTCGCGAACGTGCGATATATTCGGGAATGACTTCCATCGGCCCAGGGCGGTACAAGGCCACCATGGCCATAAGGTCCTCGATTTTTGTCGGCTGCAGATCCTTGATCCATTTCGTCATGCCGCCTCCGGCCATTTGAAAGACTCCCATTGTCTCTCCTCGCGAAAGCATCTCGAATACTTTTTTGTCGTCGAGCGGCAGATTTTCCATGTCGATATCGATGCCGCGGATTTTTTTTACGCGGTCTACGGTTTCAGCGATGAAGTTCAGGTTGCGAAGTCCCAAGAAGTCGAATTTTGGCAAGTTAACCACGCCGTCGCGGCCGCCGGAGTACATGTCATATTGGGTGATGATTTTTCCTTCGCCCTTAGGGTCGTACTGGATCGGCGTGAAATCCGTCACGTCGCCGGTCGGCGCGATGATTACGCCGGCCGCATGCACGGAAATGTGCCGGACGTTGCCCTCGATTTTTTTCGCCATGTCGATAATCTCGTGAACCTGTCCGTCGGCCTCATACAATTCGCCGAGATCTTTTTCGATCTTGAGCGCATGGTCGATGGTCATCGGGAACCCCTGGGATCCCATCGGAATCATTTTGGAAACGCGGTCGCCGAGCCCGTACGGATAACCAAGTGCTCGCGCTACGTCGCGCACCGCACCGCGGGCTGCCATGGTTCCGAACGTTCCAATCTGCGCTACGGCTCGCTCGCCGTACTGCGAACGCGCATACGAAATCAAGTCGTCGCGCCGGTCGTCGGCGATATCCAAATCGATATCCGGAATTCCCGGTCGGAGCGGATTCAAGAATCGCTCGAACGGCAACTTGTATTTGATCGGATCCACGTTCGTAATTCCCGTTGCAAACGAAACAAGCGATCCGGCAGCGGAGCCTCGGGTATTCGTATAAATTTTCATGCGCGTCGCCGCGTTTACGAGGTCGGCCTCTACCAAGAAGTATGACGAGAATCCCTTGTTCTTGATGATTTCAAGTTCAAAGTCCACGCGTTCCTTGATCACGCCTTCATAGGTAAATCCCTTGCCGGGCAGTCCTTCGAGCACGTTGTCGCGCAGCACTTCGTCATATGTTTTTCCTTCAGGAATGGGAAACTCGGGGAATCGCCAAGGTGACAGTTCGATTTCGATGTTCACAAGGTCGGCAACTTTTGCCGTATTTGCTACCGCTTCCTCGAGTCCGACGAACATTTCGCATGCCGTTTTCTGGTCGATGAAGGAATAGTTTCCGGTCATTTTCATGCCGTCGCCGCCCGTGTTGATCTTGAGCAGCGTGTCCTGAGCCTCCGCGTCGTCGCCGCACAAATAATGCGAGTCCCAGGTCGCAACCATCGGCAGTCCGAGTTCATCGGAGATTTTTTTCATCTCCGGAATCAGCGCCTTGTACCACTCATTATAAAAATCCGTTTCGGTGTGGCACATGACCTCGACGAACACGTGCTCCTTGCCGAAGCATTCGACGTAATATTCCAAAAGCTCGCGCGCTTCGCGATTGCGATGCTCGCGAAGAAGTGAAATGAACTCGGAACCGGGGCAACCGGAGAGGCAGATGATTCCGTCGCCGTGCTCCTTGAGGAGCGCCTTGTCCATGCGCGGCTTGTAATAAAAGCCTTCCATGAAGGATTTTGAAACCGCCTTCATCAAGTTTTTGTAACCTGTTGCGTTTCGCGCCAAGAGCGTCAGGTGGTACCTCTTGTTATCAATAGAAGGCTCGCGGTCAAAACGCGTACGATTTGCAATGTAGGTTTCCACGCCAATAATCGGCTTGATGCCGGCATCCTTGCACGCCTTGTAAAATTCGATCGCGCCGTACATGGCGCCGTGGTCAGTAAGCGCGAGCGACGTCATCCCGAGCTCCTTTGCCTTGTCCACCAAATCCTCGACTTTGGACAAGCCGTCAAGAAGCGAATAGTGCGAGTGCACATGGAGGTGTACGAAATTGTCGTGGGTTGCGCACATAAGTCGGGTGATTATAGCAGACAAGAAGACAGTTGACGAAATTGATTTAAAATGATAAAGTTTTCAAAACATTAAAACTAAAAAGCATGGCAACAGCACAAAAGGCAGGATTCAAAAAAATCATCCTTAACGGTGATTCCATAATAGAAGTTCCAGCAGATTATAAAGAACTTCAATTTATAAAAACATTCAAACTTTCAGGTACTTTGTCGCAAGGTGTTCCGGGTGAAGTGATCAAGGTGGCTGGCTTTGACCAGCTGGTCTCGACAGACAAACCAGAACCGGGCAAAAGGTACGCGGCCGAATTTTTCAAGACCGAGAAGGATTTCTCCAAAGCGGAAGTCATCGAATTCATGAAATCCCGAAACGCGCTTTCCTTCGGATTTTCAGGGCTCTTCTTCGCTTATAAAATGTCTCCCAAGAACCTGTCAGGTGCAAGGATATGGGGCATCAATGTTCCTCTTATATCTCTCGATTTCAATAACTCCTATAAAGGAGGGCGTGAATTCGTGCTCGGTGACCAAGATGAATACGTTGAACTCGTCGGCTTGGTTTATCAAGATGAAGGTTATTTGCGATTCGAAACGATCGAAAAGCGCCATTATCCTCAAGAAATAACCAAAGGAAGCATTATTTCAATTTTCAAACCCGTCGAATGACGGGCTTTTTTTCTTGTGAAAATTCGTGTATATATAACTTCTATGAACACATCCTCCTTCCAGAAACAGTACCCGTTAAGATCATCTAAAATTATCAAGAAAATGATCGGGTCCGTTTTCAGCGGACTTATCTTGACGGTCGTTGCGTCAATAGGAGGACTCGTCATCATTCTTAATGCTGGACGAGAAGAACACATTCACGGATTTGTGATAGGGGCCGTTGTCGCTCTTCTTCTTATTTATCTCTCATGCGCTTATTTGTATTGGAAAGCATATATCAAGTCTTATTTTTATGATGCAAATGACAATTTCATAACGATTCGCAAAGGTGTTTTTTCGTCGGCTGAGATTCATGTGCAGTATTCGAAGATTCAGGATGTCTATGTCGATCAGGATGTCGTCGACAGGATCATGGGGCTTTACGACGTGCATATCGCGAGTGCGACGATGAGTTCGTCGATTGAGGCTCACATCGACGGCGTCGATTACAAAACGGCTGAACTTCTCAAGGAATACATTTTTTCAAAGATAAAAAATCCGCAGAATCCTGTAACGCATGGACATGTCGCCGCACTCGATAAGAAGCATTCAGAAAAAGAGGTTTCTTGGAAATCCGCCGACGGCATCTCGAGCAAGGAATATCCCATTGAATCTAAATGGTTGTTTGTCGCATCGGTCGTCTCCGCGGGCAGAACGCTGATCAGTCTTGTTATCGTAGCCCTGATTCTTGCCGTGAAGGTCAGAAACATAAGCCTCCACAGTATCGGCATTTTCGCGTTCCTGATAGGAACCTATCTCGTCTGGGCGATTTCGAAGATTGCCATCTTGATGATCTGGAGAAAGAATTATTATTTTGAATTCACCGAGGATTACATTCTCATGAAGACCGGCGTTTTTACCCGCAGCGAAACGCACGTTCCTTATCGCACGATCCAAAATACGACGATCAGCCAGAATTTTCTCGACAGATTGTTCGGTCTCGCCGGCGTCTCCGTTGAAAACGCTTCGAGCGGAGGCGCTACGTTCATTGTCGGCCAAAGCGTTAAAAATGCGGAACTGATCAACGGAATCGTCGGCAAAATCATTATTAATAACAAGGACGCCTCAACCGGCTTGTAATTTTATGTATCCGACAATACCCGCAGTAAGATTCATCAACGGCCTCATGAGCGTCATCATCGTGGCCGGAGTTTTCATTATCGGCGTCCCTCAGTCTGCGAATTCCGGTTCTCGCTACAGTGGAAATTTTTCGCAGGCAAGCGATTATTTTGACGCCAAGAAATACGACGATGCGGTCCGAGAGCTGTCGGTCGTGGTTGCCGGAAAAAATGTCCCGACCAAGGACCTTTCTTGGGCTTATGGGTTGAGAGGCGAGTCGGAACTTCATCTGGGAAAAATGAAAGACGCTGAAAACGACTTTTTGCAGGCGGTCGCGGTTTTTCCCGAAGGAAGCCAGGACTTCTCGGCCGATCTTGGAAACCTGTACGAAAGGGAGGGTGACTACAAAAAGGCGATTATCTTTTACAATGGCGCGCTCGACTCAGACAATTTGAGGCCGGATTTCAGAGCGAATATTTTGCAAGCCGAGGGGAGGCTCTATTCGTTAACGGGGGATCATTATCTCGCCATTGACGCCTATACGAGAACTATCGTCGAGGATCCCAACAATCTGCAGGCTTACAAGGCTCGAGCCTATGAAAAATTTACCCTGAAAGACTACGAAGGCGCCCGGGATGATTATGCGTATGTAGTGGACAAGGCTCCTGATGACGACTTTACCAAGGTCGACTTGGCAACGACCGACCACGAGCTTTCCAAGCCGGGATCAAGCAATGTCATGAACGAGCTTCAGTATTCGTATCTCAAAAAAGCCTGCGCCGACCTTGATACGATCAATACTGACCATCTCGACAAGGCTAACCTGTTGCAATATACGTCCCTGAAAACATACCTTGTTTGCAATTGATTTTTGATATACTTGCCATACATTTATGCCGACACTTCGCTACATAATCGGAATCGACGAAGTCGGGCGCGGGCCGCTCGCGGGGCCTGTTACGATCTGCGCGTTTGCCATCTTGGAGACTGATCTGAAGCTTTTGGACGGAATCGGCGCCAAGGATTCAAAAGTCCTCTCGGAGCAAAAACGGGATGTTGTTGCTGCAAAACTCGCAGAACTGAAAAAGGCCGGCCGATGCGTGTATCAAGTTGCATCAATTTCCTCGAGCATCGTCGATGAGAAAGGCCTCACGAAATCCATTTTCATGGCGATCGAGATGGCTTTGAAAAAACTAAACATTCACCCGGAGCATGCCGATGTCTACTTGGACGGAGGGCTTCGTGCGCCGAAATCATTTTTCCGCCAGCATACGATCATTCACGGCGACGGAAAGGTTCCTGTGATTTCTTGCGCGTCATGCATTGCCAAGGTTCATCGAGACGGACTCATGAACAGCTACGATTTGAAATTTCCTGAATATGGATTTTACGCCCATAAAGGTTACGGAACGCCGGATCATTACAAGATGATCCGCAAATTCGGCTTGTGCGGGATCCATAGAAAGTCCTTTTTGAAGGACGTCAGAGGAGTAAAGGAAAAATAAAGGTTTTGGGGATAGTAGTTGACAATAAATCCTGAAAATGGTTAACTACGCCACAGAACCACATTCTCAAATAAATACATAATAAATAATGGTAATGACAGCAACATCAAGAATCCCCCTGCATAAGCTGTTGGAAAAATGCGCTATAAAAAATGCAAAAGGGTACTCGAATCTGAAATTTACGGGCGGACGCAACAAGGTCGGCGACGAGTATGTCGGCTGGGCTCCTCCTATCTTTTACGACGGCAAAATACTCAGTATCGTAACCCCTTATAAAAGGGATGATGCGAAACAGGAGGACAAGCCGGATGACGAAGGCCGAATGGAAGTCCTGCTCAGGGAAGCCCTTGAAGAAACGGGAATCCATATCAACACGGAAGAACTTTTTGATATCTGCGAGTGGAACGTTCCCGGAAGCCAGGACAATCCTGACCACCGCCAGACGTTTTATGGCAACAGGATCGATGTCAGCCTCATACCTCGAATGATAAGCTTTCCAGGAAAGAATAAGAATGATTCGGAAAAAGGCAGGCCGATTAATCCTGAGTTCAAGGAAATCATCCAGTATCTTCCAAACAACCACCTGAAAGTATCGAGGATACTGATGGAAAAAATCATCAATGACGATTCAGGTCTTCTCTTGAAAAATACTCCCGACGAAGCCGACGGCAGATATCTGGCCTATGCCCGCGAGGTCATAGAAATGATTGATGCCGAGACCGAGTACCGGGAAGAAATGAAAAAGAAGAAGAAAAAGTAACATTGCAAACACACCCCAAGCGTGGCCCTCGGCGCGCTTTTTCATTGGAAAAGATATTTTTGGTTTTCCTTGCATTATTTTCAAAATCGTGTAAAGTATTCCCATTATGGTAGTACGAATGCGACACACAAAGTCCCAGACAGCGAGCCGCCGAAGCCACCACGCGCTTACGGCTCCTAAATTTACGGTGGATGCGAAAACGGGAAGCTCACACTTGCGGCACCGCGTCGACATGGCGACCGGAATGTACAAGGGCAAGAAGGTCATTGACGTCACGGCAAAAGCGGTTAAAAAGCAGAAGAAAGCTTAACTTTATTATTAGAGGCTTGAAAGGTTACGGCAGATACGTGTATACTGTCTCCTGTAACCCAATCAATTCTTTAACCTCACCTAGTACCTTTATTTTATGGCTCATCGACATCTCGCCCGATCAATCATCATGCAGACCCTGTTCGACCTCGACTTTAACGGGTTCGAAGAATCGCGCGTGGACGCGGCGCTGGACCATTGTCTGGGGGAATTTGGCGCGGGAATTGATGATCCGACATTCATTCGCGAAACCGCTACGAACATCGTTCGCAAGCAAAAAATCTTGGATGAGATCATCGAAAAGGCGGCGCCTGAATGGCCGATTGCGAAGATCTCGACAGTCGACCGGAACATTTTGCGCCTCGGATTGTACGAACTCCTTTTCGGCGATCGCGAGCAGGTTCCGCCCAAAGTTGCGATCAACGAGGCGATCGAACTTGCCAAGTCCTTCGGCGGCGAGAAATCAGGACCGTTCGTAAACGGCGTCCTTGGCGCCATTTACAAGGAAATCGGCGAGCCGGGCAAGGACCAGGTTTCCAAGAAGAAGCATCCTCACGAGCCTCTTGACCCGTCCCAGTATCCGGTTGATATGAAAGGAGGTGCGATTGTATTCTCGAAAGACGAGGCGGGAACAATCCGCTTCGCGATGGTTTATGACGTCTTCGGATATTGGACTCTTTCAAAAGGATCGATCGAAGAAGGCGAGACTCCGGAGCAGGGAACGATACGCGAACTCAAAGAGGAAATCGGACTCGACATTACGATCATCGAGAAATTGGGAGAAAACGAATACATTGCAAATCATCCGACGCGCGGCAAGGTTCGCAAGCACGTGATTTACTTCCTTGCGAGCGCCCCGTTTGTTCCGCTCGTTTTGGAATCGACGTCAGGAGGACTCAAGGATACGAAATGGTTCGAGATGTCCGAGATAACGGATCTCACGATGTATGACGACGTGACGCAGCTCATGGCGATGGCCATTGAAAAAATAGTAGCGATGTAAAATTCCCGAGAGGGATTTTTTACATGGTTATAAAAACATTTGACTTTTTAAACAAAGTGTGCTAAACTAATAACAGAAATAAATTATTGTCCATAGCGAGCCCGAAGTTGTTGCTTTATGCAGCAAGTGCAGGATAAGTCTCCCGGACGGTTTTGTTCTTAAGCCCAGAATAATCAAATACTTGATTATCAGCGATAAGTCTTAGTGAGCATAGCTACATCCAAAAAAACACCATCCCGGATCAGAAATGATTCGGGATTTTTTATAACTTGAAAAAAGGTCCAAATTAATGTATAACATTGCCATGAAGGATTTTTCGGAACTGGAGAAAAAATTGAATATCGAATTTAAAAATAAGGACTTGCTCATGCAGGGGTTTTTGCATCGCTCATATTTGAACGAAAATGCGGGGATCAAGATGGCCCATAACGAGCGGCTGGAATTCTTGGGAGATGCCGTGCTCGAACTTGTCGTAACGGACTATTTGTACAAAGAATTTCCCGAGAAGCCCGAGGGCGAACTCACCGCGTATCGCGCGTCGCTCGTGAACACGAACTCGATCTCAGACGCGTCAAAGCGATTGGGATTTGAGGATTATCTTCTCCTTTCAAAAGGGGAATCAAAAGATACCGGCAAGGCGCGGGCGTACATCTTGGCAAACACGTTTGAAGCGTTTACGGGATCTTTGTATCTTGACCAAGGATACGATGCGGCTCAAAAGTTTATTGAGGCGCACCTGTTTCCTGAACTTGAAAACATTATCAAGCAGAACTTGTGGCGCGATGCCAAGTCGTTCGTGCAGGAAAAATCCCAAGAGAACGAAGGTGTTACCCCGATCTACAAAGTTCTCTCGGAATCAGGCCCTGATCATGACAAGGTTTTCACTGTCGGCATTTTTTTCCGCGATCACAAGGTCGCAGAAGGAAAGGGAAGTTCCAAGCAGGAGGCAGAAACTGCAGCTGCGAGAAAAGCCCTCGAAGCCAAGAAGTGGAGCTAATGAAAGAATGCACGGAGCATTCTTTTTTGGTATTCTGAACCTATGAATCATCCGGAAACAAATCTCGCCACAGGGCTGACGAGCGAACAGGCGAAAAGCGCGCCGCGAAATGTTTCGCGCATAAAAAATACGGGAGCCGGACTGATCTGGAGCGTCGCGCGAAGCCAGGTCTTGTCGTTTTTCTTCTTTCTTCTCATCGTCTCCGGGGCGCTTTCGTTCGCACTGCATCAAAATGTCGACGCGTGCATATTCATCGTCATTGCGCTCCTTAACTCCGTGATCGGTTTTTTCCAAGAATACCGCGCGACGAAAAGTACCGAGGCGCTTGAAAAACTTGTGACGCACATGGTGACGGTTCGCCGCGACGGCAAGATTTCAGAGGTTCCAAGTACGGAGGTCGTGCTTGGCGACATTATTATCTGCGAGCCGGGAGATGTGTTCGTTTCAGACATGGTCGTGCGTACGGCAACCGATGCATTTGTCGATAATTCCGTGCGCACCGGCGAAACCCTTCCGCAGGAAATAAAAGTCGGGGAACAGCTTTTTGCGGGATCAAGCCTGGTGGGCGGAACGGTTGAAGCGCAAGTTACGGCAGTAGGAGCGGAAAGCTCGCTTTTGAAATACGCGGAGAAGATTTCCTCGACGGAGAAAAGCAGCAACTTCGAGCGATTCCTAAACCACATCAGCCGTTCAATTCTTGTCTTTACGGTTCTTTGTTTGTCGATCGTGTTTGTCGGGAATGTTTTGATTTCGCACTCGATGCTCTTTTCGCAATATATTCTGTATGCAATTTCAATTCTCGTATCCGTTGTTCCGGAACTTCTTCCGTTGATCGTTACCTTGATACTGACACGCGAGGCGTTGGCGCTCGCAAAGTCTAACGTGCTCGTAAAAAAGCTTTCAGTTCTTGAAAACTTGGGAAGCATGGATTTCTTGTTTACGGACAAGACGGGAACCATCACGCAGAACAACTTGTCGGTACATACCGTTGTCGATTTGGACGACGTGAAGACGATGATGAGCCGGGTAGCGAACGCGGACTACAAGCGTACTCCGATGGATGCCGTATTTGACGAGGCGTCAAAGCGATTCTTGCGCACGTCGGAAGCGCCGGCGCACGTCACCTTTTCGCCGTTTGAAGTTGTTCGCGGATATGCGTCGTACACGTTTTCCGACGGGACGGAAATCATCCGGGGCCAGTATCCGTTCGTCGCGGGAGCGTCCGTTGCGCCGCACAGCTTTCTTGACACGTGCAAGGAGCTTGAGAGCCAGGGATTCCGTGTGATCGCGTATGCGAAAAAAATGATCAACGACAAGATGTACATTCTGCAAGGCGCTGCTGTGTTTGAAGACCCTCTCAAAGAAGACGTCATTGATATTTATCGAGAGATTGAAAATTCCGGCGTTGATATCAAAATTTTGACAGGCGACAGCGTTCCTGTTGCCGCCTATGTCGGAAGCGTTCTTGATCCGGGCAAGGATGGGGCCGGAAGCGTGTATTCGATGGATGCATGGACAGGCAAGGCGCCGGCCGATATTGAAACGTATGAAATTTATGCGCGCTGCAAGCCGGATCAGAAGTCGGAACTCATTGATGAATATCTCGGCCACGGCGTCATTGGATTTATCGGCGATGGAATCAATGACGCGCTCGCGCTGAAGCGGGCTGACGTAGGTTTCGTTGTCGACAATGCGTCAGACATTGCGCGGCAGTCCGCGGATGTGATTCTTCTTGAAAAAAGCCTTTCGCCGGTTCTCGCCGCGATCAAGATGAGCCGCGACGCGTTCGAGCATATTCGGACGTACCTTTTGTGCACGATCACGGGAAACATCGGAACGCTTATTTCGCTCACGGTTGTTACGCTCTCGCTTCGCGAGCTTCCGATGCTGCCGATTCAAATTCTCCTCAATAACCTGCTGACGGATTTTCCGCTTATCTTCCTGATCGCCGATACGGTATCTTCTCAGACGACGAAAAAGCCAGTGCGCGAAAACGCGAAAAGGTTTTTCACGATTATGATCGCGTTCTCGATTCTCAGTTCGCTTTTTGACTTCACGTTCTTCTATTTCTTCAAGTCGTACGACATCTCGGTCGTCCGCACAGGATGGTTCGTCTTCTCGGTCTTCGCCGAGCTCACAATCGTCTTCTCGCTTCGTTCGGAACTTTCAATTTGGAAATCTCCAAAACTCTCGAATATCCTTGGCGGTGTCATGCTGGTATGTGCGATTGTGGCAATTGCTCTGCCGTTCATTCCTGTTGTCGGGGCAGCATTTCATTTGTATGCGCTCTCCGGTGCCCAGGTCGGCATCATAGTCGGATTGATGGCGATTTACTTGGTAGCTAATGAAATTTTAAAATTCTTCTTGTACAAGAGAAAGTCTCTGAGGGAATAGGAATTTTCTTAAAAATGCTATCTTAATTAAAACAAAACACATGAATGAAAAATTTTCCTGGCACAAATCGGGTACCGACATTTTAAAAAATCAGGCGATTGCCGAGAAAGCACTTGGCATAATGAATCCTGGTGTCACAAATGACGACGAAATGCAGTCGGATCTTGCGACGAGGGATATCGTCGAAGGAAGTGCGAGATCAGACAGGTTAGACGCGCAGGAAGCTGTCGTGTCGGAGTCCGATGCGGGACTTCGCATAAAGAGCGCGCCCAGCATGGAATCTTTTGACCTGCTGCAAGCGGAACTTGGCAAGCGAGGTGAAGAGCTGCGTACGGAATTTGGCGAGCTCGAAAAGGCTTCGAGCGAGCTGACAGTTCTTCTCGGCGCTGTCGGTCCTAGCCGATTCGATCTCGCCAAGACGCCGATTTCTTCTGCGGAGATAGCGGATATCAAGATGCGTGTTGAATTGTTGAGAAATGCAATACCGAATCGCGAGTCCCAATACACTAAAGGTCTAGAATCGTACGAAAGACTCGAACGGGAGCTTGCGGAAACTACATTTCAGATACAGAAGATTTGTGATCTTCTTGCGCCGCTGGATTCAAAACTGAACTAAAAGGATGCTCTTGCATCCTTTTTACCTTGACATTTATAACTTTTCATATATAATTCCAAGAAAACAACAGCATATGATCATCATCAATACGTTCGCAAGCAAAGAACTTCTTGCGTTAGTTCAAGAAAAGGGAAAGATTAAGGAAGGCCTCAGAAGCATCTGTACGGACTGGCAGGCTGAACTCACCGACAACGACGTCGTCATCAACTTCAT
The DNA here is from genome assembly GCA_028286885.1 of Patescibacteria group bacterium. Lineage (GTDB taxonomy): Bacteria > Patescibacteriota > Minisyncoccia > Phycocordibacterales > UBA1006 > CAIXMG01. Next base: position 7,036 of record JAQBQS010000005.1, on the reverse strand, counting down.
TCCGAGCAATGTTGCCGGAGAAACAGGCGACAAGAAATGCCTGGCGTCGGTTTCGTTGGTTTTAGACAAGGTTATTAGGGGAGCAAGTGCGATGGATTCGCTTGCCAAGATGATAGGCGAACTTTACAGGGAGTATTATTTCCAAGACTCTGAAATAGAAGTTCATGCAAATCAGAAATACCTCGTCGGCTCGTACCATTCAAAACCGTAACTTTTTAGAAAAGGATGCAAACGCATCCTTTTTATTTTTGACTTGTTAAAATAAATGTGATATGGTGGTGTAAATTAAAAACCAAAAAATGAAAAAACAAATAACAAGTGTAAAAGCTTTTAAAAAGAAACAGTACTATGCTTGCATATACTATTCTCCACAAGGAACTCCCTCCAATCCGGAATACTTCTTCATCATCGGAATTTCTAAAGAAAATATGGTTACGACGATGAACTCCAAAGGTATACAAGAAGATTTTGAATTATCAAAGCTGAAAAAATTTCTGAGCTATGATCATCTCGCGTATTTCAATTCGAATAAGAAAGCATTCTCAAAATCCCTGAAAGAGACTATTTCCGAAAAGGAAGACCAGATTAAATCAGAGCAAGAAAAAATAGACATTTTGAACAAGTTTCTTAAAGAACTTCTGTGATCTCAAAAGGATGCACCCGCATCCTTTTTTTGTTATAATTTTCATAACGTATGACCCTGAAGCGCCTCGAAATGCACGGATTCAAGTCGTTCGCGAAGCGGGCGGTTTTTGACTTCTCGGCGCCGGTAACGTCGATCGTGGGACCGAACGGTTCCGGAAAATCGAACGTTGTGGAGGCGATCCGGTTCGTCCTCGGCGAGCAGTCGACGAAATCCATGCGATCCAAAACAGGAGCAGATTTGATCTTCAAAGGATCCAAGCAAATTGGCAAAATGTCACGTGCGATGGTTGCCATTACCTTTGATAATTCAAAGCGCATTTTTTCCTTGCCAAGCGTGGACGATCAAAACTTGTCTTTGGATTTTGATGAAATAACTATTTCACGAGAAGTGTTCGCCGACGGTGCGAACAAATATACGCTGAATGGAAACGATGTGAGACTTAAAGACATTCATGAGCTGATCGCATCCGTAAACATCGGATCATCGGGGCATCATATTATTTCGCAGGGCGAGGCCGACCGGCTTCTTAACTCGAAACCTGCGGAGCGCCGCGAGATGCTCGAGGAATCTTTGGGGCTTAAACTCTATCACTATCGAATCAAGGAGGGAGAGCGCAAGCTTGAGAAAACGCGCGAGCATGTCCGCGAAGCCGAATCGATCCGCCGCGAACTCGCGCCGCATATCAAGTTCTTGAAGAAGCAGGTTGAAAAAATCGAGAAGGCGCGCGAGATCGAAATCGCCCTTGTTTCCGCATACGAAAAATATTTGGTCGAGGAACAAAGCGCCATCGCGCGCAAGCAATTCGCGTCCGAGAAAGAAAAGAAAAATCTCGAAACCGATCTCTTGATGGTGGAAGATCGCATGGCGCACATTGCAGAAAGTTCGGCCGTCGATTCTGTTTCGCATCTTGAAACGGAAATTGCGCGCGTCCGAAGCGAGATTCGGAACCTTGCGCGAAATCGCGATGATATCGGACGGCAGATCGGACGCGTCGAGGGAATGATCGAGGCGGCAAAAATGGCGACCAAGCCGGGCAAGGTCGGCGTCTCGACCGTGTCGCTTCTTGATATCGAGAATCTCGCCGATGAATTTGAAGCTCTCGCAAAGAATGGCGGATTCGACCTGCATCAGGCGATCGCCAAACTGCGCGCGTACATAACAGACAAGAAAGGAAGCCCTGCGGAACCGATCCAGGTAGACACGTCTGAATTCGAATCTTCAAAGTCAGAACTCGAGACTCAGATTGCCGAGATCGACCATAAGACTGGCGCGCTTGAACAGCAGATCAAAACGATCGAAATCCAAGTAGCAGAGTCTCGTAAATTGTCGCAAGATTCGGAACGCACCAAATATGAACTGTCCGCGAAGCGAAACGAAATCGCGTCGCGCATTGCCATTCTCGTAAACGAGGAATCGCATGTTGCCGAGAGAATCGAGAATTTGAAATCCGAATATGTCCAAGCCGAAGCGCTTGTCGGCAGCGGCATTCTTGATTTGAAATCAAGATTTGTAAATCATGATGTTGAGATTAATGAATCCGCAATCCGGCAGAATCATCACGAAATCGAGCGCATGAAGATTAGGCTCGAAGACATGGGCGGAGGAGGATCCGGCGATGTTTTGGCCGAGCATGACGAAACCGTTTCGCGCGATGCCTTCTTGGAGCGTGAAATCAACGATCTGTATTCGGCGATTGCAACGCTTGAATCTACGATCAAGGAATTGAAGGAAAAACTGCAAGGCGAGTTTAAGACAGGAATCGTCAAGATCAACAGGGAATTTGAAACGTTCTTCAAGCTGATGTTCGGCGGAGGCGAGGCGAAACTCGCCGTTGTCGATATCGAAAAGCGAAAGCGCAAAGCATCGACTGATGAAACGGATGAAGAAGTTGCCGAGGATATCGAGGAGGACGAGCAGGAAAAAGAGCAGGGAATCGACATCGATGTTTCGCTCCCTCGCAAGAAGGTGAAGGATCTTGAGATGCTTTCTGGTGGAGAACGATCGCTCACATCCATCGCGCTTCTCTTCGCGTTGTCCCAAGTAAATCCGCCGCCGTTCCTCGTGCTCGACGAGACGGATGCTGCGCTCGATGAGGCGAACAGCCAGAAGTACGGCGACATGATCGAAAACTTGGCTCGCCAGACGCAGCTCGTCGTCGTTACGCATAACCGCGAAACGATGAGCCGAGCCAACATCTTGTACGGCGTGACGCTCGGGTCTGACGATGCATCGACATTGCTTTCGATTAAATTTGAAGAAGCGGTGAAAGTGGCGAAATAAAAATCCCGCACTTGTGCGGGATTTTTTACGGGAGTACACTTGTTAAAATTCATGCATATGAAGAACAGTTCTGTCTCGCGTCATAAGAAAGGCTTTCTTGGGGTTCCGCTGTGGAAACAAGCTGTCGCATTTAGTGCGTTTACATTTCTTGGAATCGCACTGCTCGTGGCTGTAAAGGTTCCTCCAACATCAATCATCATCAAGAAAGTCTTCGGCTAAGCTACTGCTGTCCCGCAATCGGGGCAGCTTTTTGTTGCATGGATTCTTGGATCGCAAGATTTTTCAAGTACTGATACGTCGTGATTCCTTGATTATGAATGGCGAGTGCATTTGGCACGCCGACATAACGGTAATGCCATGACTCGGTTGAATATCCGGTGATGGCTTCGGATCCCGAAGGATAGCTTTCGATAAATCCGTATTCGTACGAATGAAGTTCTAGCCACGCATATTCAGGAGTATTGATGAAATTGTCGAGACTGTAATCAGGAGCAGCGGTGAGGTCGACCGCCATGCCGAGCTGATGTTCCGAGTGTCCGGCGAGCGCGACGAGCGGATAGGGATTCTTGATCTTGTCGCGTTTTGCTTCTGATTTTTCAAGAAGGCCTTCTTGGTAATTTGCCGTGCGATATGCGGATGATACGACGACATGCAATCCTGCGGCTTTCATGGCAGATTCCATGACTTGTAATTTCAGGGCGGCAGATGCGTTCAAACACATCGTCGACGATGAGGTAACGACATAATTTTCAAGAACGACGAGATGGTTCGGGATATACGTTTTGCCCAAGTCGTAATCCGGACCGACTGGCGCGAGCCATTGGTCGGCCTGGCCCTCGGGCGCTACGGCGCATTTGTAAGCCGGCTTGGGAACGGCTGCGGCTTTGTCCGTTGCGACTGCCACGGTTTCTGACTGCGATGCGTTGTCTGTCCCTGTCGCAGCAAGGGAAGGCACATCGTCTGAAACGAGTGGTGTTGTCTCCGAAGTTTTTTTAACCTTCGTCTGAGAGACTGGCTGCACTACTTCTTTTTTATTCATTACCACCTTCGAAATGCCCACTCCAATGCCGAGTCCGGCTGCGATGCAGATGATGAAGAAGGTTATTATTTTCCAGTGGGAGTTCATGGTAATCATTCTACCAGAAAAAAATCCGAATGGAGTTCGGATTTTTTACGAGGAATTATTTTGATTCTTCTTTCTTCGTTTCGGTTACGAGTACGTAGTCAATCGTCCTCTTTTCCAAATTCGTTTCCTTTACCTTGATCTTGATTCGATCTCCGAACCTAAATTCTTTTTTCGAAGCCTTGCCGACGATTGCTGCGCGCTTTTCGTCATAGGCGAAGTAATCGTTTCCAAGGTCCATCAAGCGGATCATTCCCTCGGACTTGGATTCCTTCTCGGCGACATAGACGCCGAACTTGCCGAGCCCCGTGATGATTCCGTCATAGATGTTGCCGACGCGCGTCGACATGTATTCCACTTGCTTGTACTTGATCGATTCGCGCTCGGCGTCCTGCGCATCTTTTTCCCGGGCTGACGAGTATTCGCACATGCGCATGTATTCGCCGACGTCTTCGGGCGCAACCTTTTCATGATCGAGCGTAAGCTGGAGCAAGCGGTGAACCATGACGTCAGGGTATCGGCGGATAGGGGACGTGAAGTGCGTGTAGTACGAGAAGGCGAGTCCGAAGTGTCCGATGTTGGTCGTCGAGTAAATCGCCTTGGCCATCGAACGCACGATCGATCCCTGGATCGTGTCGCGCGCGTCGTCCGTTGCGGCCTCGTCCAGAATTTTTTGCAGCTCGCGCGGAGGAATGATTCCTTTCTCCGTCTTGATGTGCGTGTAGCCGATTGATTTCAAGAAGACGAGCAAGTCCTCGACGCGGTCAGGCGCCGGCTTGTCATGGACGCGATACACGGCAAGTCCCGCGGATGTCTTCTCGGAGAGCTTCATCGCGACGTATTTGTTCGCCATGAGCATCCATTCCTCGATCATGCGCATCGACACGATGCGCGTCTTGATCATTACGCGGATCGGAGTGCCTTTCTCGTCAAGGATGAATCGTACCTCGTCGGTATCCATCGAAATAGCTCCATGGTTGTAGCGCTCCTGCGTATAAATCTTCGAGATGCGCATCAGTTCTTTGAGTTCGTCATAGAAAAGCCCCGAACCTGCGGTAATGATTTCCTGCGCGGCTTCATATGAAAACCGCTTGTTCGACTTGATAATCGTTCGGCCGTACCACGTGTCCAGCACTTTTCCTGTTTCTTTCTCAATATTAAAAATGCATGAGAAGGCAAGTTTGTCTTCGTCTTGGCGAATCGAGCATAATTCGTTCGAGAGAACTTCCGGGAGCATCGGAATCACGCGATCTACCAAGTAGACCGATGTCGTTCGTTCCTTTGCCTCGTCGTCGAGTGCAGAACCCGGCGTTACGTAAAACGAAACATCCGCGATGTGAATGCCGATCTCATAATTTCCATCGTCCAAAATTTTAAACGACAACGCGTCGTCGTAGTCTTTCGCGTCCACCGGGTCGATGGTGAATGTCGTCACGTCGCGCATGTCGCGGCGCTTTGGAATTTCGTCCGTTGGAATGCCTGAGCCGTGCAGCGTGTTCGCTTCGTCAGTAACGGCCTGCGGGAACGCGCCGTCGAATCCCTTTTCAAGGACGATTGCGTTCATCTCGGTATCGTTCTCGCCGGGCGTACCGATAATCTGAATGACTTCGCATGTTGGAATATCTCCGATCCATGCACCGAGTTTCACCAGGACTTTTTTCTTCAAGTTATCTTTTGCAAGTCCGTTCACGGGCTCTACGCGCATCTCGGGCTCTCGTCCGTCGCCGGAAACAAACCAAATATCGTTTCCTCGCGCCTCGATAATTCCTGCGTAGGCATTTTTTCCTCGCTTGATGATTTGTGTAACTTCGCCCGTACCTGTCTTCTTGTCCAAAATTTTGATTGCAACGCGGTCGCCGTTGATGGAGTGCATCGAGTGTTGCGGATTGACCATGACGGCGAATCCGGAATCCTTGTGCGTGACGTAGCCGATTCCATTTTTTCCAACCTTAAACATTCCCTCAAAATTATCAGGGACGTCGCCGGTGACAGATGAATTGTCGACGGGGCGGGGAGGTCGAGATTCGAAAGGCTTTTTCAAGAAGTCGTTTTTCTTGTGGGTCTGAAATACGCGCTGGTTTTTTCCGGGGAGGTCGGATCGGTTTTTTGGATCGTTTTGCATGAGAAATAGGTTGGTTTGTATGGGCGAATAGTACCATGATCCAAGGGTTTTGAGGTACTTGACCTTTTTAAATTTATATGTTAATATAGAATCAATAAAATATTATAACCATGCCAACCATCGCAGAAATCTTAGGGAAAGACATACCGAAAGGAACTCAAAAAACCGAAGTTCCAAACCAGGAAAAGAAACAAGAAGCAGGCAAAGGGAAAGATGAGTTCGGAGTTTTATACTCCGAATATCCAACAACCTGCGGATGCGAGGGCGGTACTCCTTGCAGGATCGGTCTGAGCCAGATCGGACTAAAGCCCGAACAAAATCCGCATGATGCCGAACAGCCTTTCTATTGTTATGAGCATTCTGAAACTTTCTAACCTGAGCCCTTCTTGAAATATCAAGGAGGGCTTTTTTCTTGACACATTTTTCTAAGCCGGGGTTTTCTTATAAATAAAATGACTTACTTGACAAAAATGCTTTAAAATGCTAAGCTTATGTAAATCAAAAACCAAATAGCATGAAAAAGAAATTCTTAGTTTTATCGGCAGTTTGTATCGCCCTTTGCCTCCTTTCCAGCTGTGCAGCAACCCAGCATGTGAATACATGCGTTATCGGCTCTCCGTCTGGATTCTGGGGCGGGCTCTGGGATGGAATGATCGCCCCCTTCGCATTCATTGGCCACCTGTTCAACTCGAACATAGCCGTCTACGATGTGAATAACAACGGCGGGTGGTATGACTTCGGATTTTTATTGGGCATTGGGGAATTTTCATCAGGAAGTAGGCCTAAGTCGCATCTCGTGTTGGTCACCAGAGACAAAATTACTTGCTAATGCAAGCGATCTTGTCTCTTTTGACCAATCCTATAC
>JAQBQS010000014.1 GCA_028286885.1 Patescibacteria group bacterium | reverse complement strand
TTTTCGCGCTTTATTTATTCCTCACCGCGAAGAGGAGCTTTATATTACAAGGGTAGTTTATTTTCCGTGCTTATTTTTCGTCCGCGCCCGTATGGAAAATACCAACACAAAAAGTTACTTAACCCCCCTCTTCGAGTCTTTTTGCAAAATCTTCAACTTCCTTGTATGAAAGCTTTGGAAATTTTTTTAACTCAGAAAAATAAATCTCTAGCAGGTTATCTTTTTGATAGCTCAATCTTTCGATCCATGAATCATCAGAAGTAACTTTTTCATAATTTCTTGAATCTGTTTGAGAGAAAGCTTGCGGAGGTTCTAAGAAAGCAACTTGTTCGTTTGCTTCTAATTCAGTTTGGTTTTTCATGTTATTTTTATTTAAAAGAGTAATAAAATATTTGTTAAAAGTATAGCATATATAATTGTATTTGTAAAGTATTTTTAACCTCTAAAAAAGCCTTACTTGATAAGGCTTTTTTACAAACTATTCACCTCGCTCCACGGCACCTTCCCCGCCATTGATTTGAGCATCGCGTCTTCCTTGATCGTGATCATGCCTTGGTTCTTCCGAACGTATTCATAGATCGCGTTTTCGGTCGGGTTCGTCAGGATGATGTTTTCGATCTCCTTGTCGACGGTAAACATTTCGGCAACCGGCAGACGGCCGTGCAATCCTGATTCAGATTGGTCTGATTTCTGCGGTTCATAAACAGTATTCGTAATCGGAAGTTTTTCCAAAAACTGAGGTGGAAGATCTGCAAATTCTTTCTGCAGCTGTTCTGCAATCGCGCCTTCGACAGGAACGGCGCGACCAGTGTTCGGGACAATTTTTTGAACGAGACGCTGCGCCATCGACATCAAGAGCGTCGGCGCAATGAGGTACGGATCAACTCCCATGTCGATCAAACGCGGAATCGCACCAATGGCCGAGTTGGTGTGGAGCGTCGCAAATACCAAGTGTCCAGTCAACGCCGCCTGGATCGCAAGTCGCGCCGTATCCTTGTCGCGGATTTCCCCTACCATGATCACGTCCGGGTCTTGTCGCAAGATTGAGCGAAGGCCGTCGGAGAAATCGTACCCGATCTCGGGCTTGATCTGCGACTGGTTGATGCCGGGAATGTTGTACTCGATCGGATCCTCGAGCGAGACAATGTTCAATTTCTCGCGGTCGAGCTCCTTGAGCATCGCGTACAAAGTTGTCGACTTTCCTTCTCCCGTCGGTCCCGTCATCAGAATCATGCCGTGCGGGCGCGTCAAAGTTGAACGCACCAATGCCAAATGTTCCGGCGATAGCCCTACATCATCCAATGTTTTAACTCCTCGTTCAGGATCAAGAATACGGATCACGACTTTCTCGCCGTAAAACGTCGGAAGGGTTGAAACGCGGAAGTCGACTTTTCGCTCGCTTCCGGTTCCCTTGTCGACGACCGCGACGAACCGCCCGTCCTGCGGTTTTCGTTTCTCGTCGAGCTTCAAGTTGGCAAGCGTCTTTACCTTAGCAACCAATGCCGACGCAAATGACTTGTTCGGACGAAGCGATGTATGCAAAATTCCGTCCACTCGGTAACGGACGCGGACTTCGCTTCCGACGTTTTCAATATGAATATCGGACGCTCCTCCGTCGATGGCATTCTTGACGATGACGCCGATCATTTTTGTCGCAGGCGCATCCTCGGTAATCGATCCCGCAATGCCGGAAGTTGAAACTTCGTCCTTCTGATCAACCGGCACGTCGAGAATCTCGTCGACAAATGCGTTCTGGTTTCCTCCCTCGTCGGAATCCAGCGTATTTACGCCGTGGTAACCCTCGGCAATTTTCTGATAGTCGTCGTATGAAATGACGAACCGGTCGATCGGCATCTTGATTTTTGACGAGATGAACTGCAAAGCTCCTTCGGCCGCGACATCCCCAGGATTGAGCATTCCGATTTCAAGCACTCCGCGGTTGATTCCGATCGGGACGATTTTGTAATTTTCAGAAGCGTCGGGAGAAACATATTTCAAAACGTCGCCCGAGAAATTCTGAACGTTAAGCGTGCGCTCGGGAAGGCCGAAGAATGCGGACTTTGCCGAACGAACGGCGTCGGATGAAACGCCCGCGTTCGAAAGCGCGCGGTCGATGTCACCGTCAAGAGCCTTCGATTTCTCGATGATGTCCTCCATCTGATAGCGATTGATAATCCCCGTTGTTACGAGTTGTTCAAGGAATCCCATATGGAAAAATTATATCATACTTCATAACACGTTGTGCAAATAAAAATCCCCTGAAGGGATTTTTATTAAAGTCCTGATCCAATATTCGGACCTGTCGGCTGCTGAGGCGATGTGGTGCCCGGCGTAATCGTCGAAGTTGATGTTGCAATAGGAGTAGCGGCTGCCGCGTCAGCTCCGACCGGAGCAAACGGATTTCGTCGTCCCGGGTTGGTTGCCGGAGGAAGCGAAATCGACAAGTCTGTCAGCATTGCAAACGACGGATTTTGAAACACCGCGTCTGAAAGCGAAATCGCCGTCAGGTTTCTCAGGATCGAGACGACTTCGTCTCCCGGTTTTGAACCAGCTGATGAGGCTGTCGGCACCGCGCCCGCTGTTCCTGTTGAAGCTGAAACAAGTCCCGCATCGGCGGTTGGCGATGAAGGCTTGCGAATCACGAAGAAGTACACCAAAATCCCGACCACCAGGACCACCGCAAGGATCAGTATTAAGGTTGAGGATTTTGATTTCATAAGAAATGAATAATGAATTACTTGAGCCAGTAGGTCTTGACTGCGACGGTGTACTGGTAGTTCTGGGTCTTGTCGTCGAGAGCTGTAAATGTAACTTTCTTGATATCGATGATGCGGAGGCTCTTCTCGACCGTCTTGATGAAGTTCGTGAATCCGTTGTAAGGACCGGAAACCGAGAACGTGATCGTGAGAGACCCGAGATCCGGGCTCTGTCCTGCGCCGCCCGGACGTGCCGCGCCGGCTGCCGGCGTACTCGTATCAGGAGTATCGATCTTTACGTTCTGGAGCACCATCCCGTACTGCGATGCGGCTGCGTTGAGTTCCAAAATCAGCTGAACGTTTTCCGGATTCTGAGGAAGCATCGTACCGAGCTTGGCCAAGGAATTCGGATCAAATGCGTTGTATTTTGCAACCAGCTTGTTTCGCTGCTGCTGCAAAGCCTTGGCATTGTCGAGAATCGTATTGTAGTCCGCCGCCTGCGCGCGAAGAGCGCCAATATCCTGATAGGTCGGCACGATGAACACGACGAATCCTGCGATTACGGCGACGATCATTAGAATGGATAAGGTGAGTCTCATAGTGTGTTTAAGAAATCAAGTTACTGCGCAGCCACCGGGGTCGTTGCCGTCGCGGCATTTCCGGATCCTGAAAGCGGAGCTTTCTCGAAATCCGTGAAGTCGGGACGAACGCCATAGGAGAGGTCAAACGATACCTTGCCCTTCTGTGTCAGGAAGAAGTTCGAGAAGAGAACGTCTTTAAGAAAGGTATTTGATCCCAGAACATCCGACTGCTGCGCGATCGACTGGTAGCTGTCGCCTTCGCCTGACATCTTGATCTGGACGCCCTTCACGTCATCGAACGCGACGTCGAACTTGTTGAAGCGAACCTGTTTGAGAGTTGACGCCTCGAGCATGTCAAAAATTGGCGAGATGACCGTATGCGATGCAAGAAGGCCATTGGCGTTTTTCAGCTGCTTGTCCAAGGACTGTAACTTGGTAATGAGTTGCGGCTCGAATGTTTTCTCCACGGCCGTAATCGACGCCGAAAGCGTCGCAACTTGAGAGGTTTCATATGCCTTCAAAAAATACACGCCGACCGCAATTGCGATCGTAACGAAAAACAAAATGACCGAGATCGTCGAAAGGAGTCCGACCGGGCGGGAAACGGGAGCGGATCCCATCTGTGGAGCGGCATCGCCGAGAGGTTTTTTCGGAATGAAGGTTGTGGTCAGTTGGTTGTCCATAAATAAGATATGTGTGTCCGTCAAAGTATATCAGAAATCTTTTTCACGCGCATTGCGATATGCAAGTTATGCACATCTTTTTATTCTAGACAAAATCTTTGAGTGCAAGACCCATCGCAACGGTAAATTCGGGACCGGCTTTTTTGAGAACAGGCTCCATGAACTGCGGCGCCTCGGCCTTGCCGAACGGATTTCCAAACACTGTTTCAACTCCGAATGTCTGGGAAATTTTTTCGAGAAACCCGGGCATCATCGATCCCCCGCCGCACAGCAAAATTTTCGTGACGGACTTGTGCGACTGGCGTTCGTAGCCCATCAGGATGGTTTGGATCTCGGAAACAATGTAAGCCGTGTCCGTTTCGATCGCCTTCGCGATTTCTTCTTGGCCGGGAACTGCAGTCAGTCCGACTGTCTTCTTGAGCTCTTCGGCCTTGTCGAAATCAATTCCCTTCGAGCGCGCCAAGGATTCCGACGTGAACGCGGAGCCTCGATTGATGACATGGTACGCGCGGACGACGCCGTATTCGACGATTGAAACCTTCGTCGTGCCTGCGCCGTAATCAATGACGAGCGTCGGCGTGATCTCGCGGTGAAAGACCGATCGGATGGCCGAGAATATTTCAATCTCGTTTCCGCGCGACACGATGCCGGACTTGTCGGCAATCTGCGCGTACTGCGAAAGCGTTTCGTTTCGGACGGCAACGACGACGACTTCGTTTTTCTTGCGAATTGCAGATGCGCTATCGGCGGATGAAACCTCGTCAACATAAAATTCTGCTTTCGGAACGACATACCAGTCGAGCGAAACCTCGGTCAGCGGGACCGGAATGTATTTGCGCGCCTCGTTCGGAATCAAAGTCGCAAGCTCGGAATCTTTTACCTCGGGAAGTTCCAAGAGGAAAATCAATGTCGCCTGCGACTGGATCGAGATGACGGCATTCTTGGTCGTGACATTTGATTCGCGCAACAAATCTGTGATTGCCTTTGCAATCACCTCAGGTGCAAGCGTTACGACTTTTCCGGATTTGTCATTGGCGTACGAACCGAGTCCGATCTCGCCGTACGTTTCCAATTTAATTTTTCCGCCGTCGCGCGTAACTTGAACGATCTTGATCGCGGACGTACCGATGTCGATGCCGACAACCGAATTGACCGCGGGAGTGAATTTCAAGAGGCTTTGCCCTTTGGCGAGAATATCTTGGAGAAATGACATATAGAGATATCTTAGCAATTTGCCGTCAGTATTAGCAAGGTTTTATGGAGATGAGAGAACAAGACGAGCTATTGACTTATATGATAATAAATGTTATGTTCTTTATAAGCTTTTTAACTTCTTTAGAATCCTTTAAAATTAAAACATGGAAAACATAACACCGACCTACTCTCCTGAAAAACTTATCAACGTAACTGAAGTGACGGGAATGGATATTGCCCACCTTCTGGGAGCTCTTGCGAAAGGCCCTGATCTTGGAGATGCGGACGCCGAAACGAAGGCTGCCCAGATTTTTGAGAAGATCAAAAATAATTCCAAGAAGACCTTCCTCCTCAAGTGGCAAGGATCGCGAGTTCCGACCGGCGCGAAAATCGACGGAATGGAAATCAAGACCACGCAGCACGGAGTAATCATGGATGTAAACGACAGCCAGATCGGGACATACGAAAGAGTCCTCGATACTGACGGCGAACAGCAGATGCTCGTCTATATCTAAAACACTGACATGGTTTCATGTAGCCGAAGGTTTTACCTTCGGCTATTTTATTTTTTCTTGATTTTCAAATTGTAGAATTTGAAAGTATGAGTATTCTTGAAAAAATTCTCTCTTTTCTCTTCCCTACCAATTGCATCGTTTGCAATACGGAAGGACCTGACATCTGCACGAAGTGCTTAATGAGCTTCGAGGAATCAAAGCCGAGCAACTATGACTGGATCGTGAGCGTATGGAATTATCGTGATCCGAATGTCGAGAAAGTCATGAGGCATATTAAAAATTATCCGAACAAACGAGTTGCAGAAATTTTTTCTACAAAACTTTTTTCTGATTTGAAAAAATATAATGAATCTTCAAACGAAAAGCTGCGCGATGTGATCCTCGTTCCTATCCCTATCGGGCGCGCCAGATTTCGGCAGCGCGGCTATAATCAATCATTGTTGCTGGCACGCCCTCTCGCATCACTGCTTCACAGAAAGATCGACCGCGGCATTCTTGTAAAAGCGAAACAGACCAAGAAGCAAGGCACGACCAAAAATAAAAGCGAGCGCATCCATAACATAGAAGGCTCGTTTCAAGTCATGCATGCCAAAAAAATAAAAAATCGCGACATCGTCCTGGTTGACGACATCACGACTACGGGAACGACATTATTCGAGGCAAGAAAAGTATTGCTTGCAGCCGGCGCGAAAAATGTAATCGCGATTACTGTTGCAAACTAGAGACCCGTTTGGTTTTGCCCCTGCTTGGCCATGATCCCCTTCGCGATCGCTGAAAGCTCCTGCGCCTTGGCAAGAGGCTGGCCTACGAGGGCGATGCCGCTCGAGACCATTCGCCTGCCGACCATTTGTGCGGCAGCTGCATTCTGGATCGTAACGGTTGCAATGCCGAAAATCCTTTCGAAAAAAGATTGTGACATGACGACATCCTGGATCGTGCCGTACGGCAGATGCTTTTCCTCGACGCTTATGATTCCTTGGCGCGCGTAAACATAGTCAGGCATGAATTGGAATTTGAAATTCGAACGCCAGATCAGCGCGCTTCCTATCTGGAACAATAAAACGATGAAGAAAATAATCACGACCGTTCCCAATGTCGACCATGCGCCCTGAGCTGCAGTGCCGCCGATAATCTGCGCAGTGTTACGGATTGCGACAAACCAATAAAATACGACTGCGACAACCGAACTGAAAATGCTGCTGATCACTTTTTGAAATATCCATATTCCGCTGATCGGAAACGTGTTTTGCGAGACTTCTTGCGCAGATTGAAACGTCCTGGACTGCAGTGGCGCGGCAGGCGCAGCTGCTTGAACAGGCTGAGCTGATGAACCGTTGCTTGGCGTCAGTCCGCCGTTTTTGATCGAGGAAAGCAGCAAGTTTTTCAATGCTTCCGCTACTGCCCCGTCAACGCCGTCGATATGCGCCTCGATTCCCGATGTCGCTGTTGCGCTTGCAATGTGGACATCATAGATGCCGAGAATGCGGTCCCACAAATCCTGATCGACATAGACATCTTGAATTTTTTGGTACTGCACGTGGATTTCCGTCGGCGTAAAGACTCCTTTTCGAATGGTCAAGAATGCATCGCTTGCGTCGTAAAAATAACTTCGGATGTACGACTTCCAATACCATACGCCGATGATATATCGAATAATAAACACAATTGCAAATGCGCACAATGCCGAAACAATAGTCGTCGTACCTGCATTTGCAGATCCAATCGATGAAACCATCGAAACGCTGACCGCGATGATCGCGCCGACAATTCCAAGAATGGTACCGCTCACCGCGACGCCGATCATCTTCTTGTTCATTTTTTTAGGGCTCAAGGGAAACTGCTGCTGCAACTGGCTTGGATTATTCATAGAGTAACTATAAGTTCATTAAGATTAATTATCAAGATTGCATAGTGGACCTGCATCCATTTTGGCCAAGGAGAAGAGCGCGTTGCAAATCGTATTGATGCTCGAATCCTTGAGGAAAACATGGTTCTCGCCTTCGATCGAAATAAGATTCGAATTCTTGCCCAGGCGGTCGAGTACGCTTTTGAGCGTCGTCGCCTGCACCGGCGGAATTGTCGTGTCGCGCGAGCCCTGAACGATCGTGATCGGCATGGTCAGATTTTTGGCTCGGTCGATGATCGAAGCCTGCGCGAAAAGCGATTTGTTTTTCGCGTTGAGCGTCCCGTTGAAAAACGAATTGAAGATAGAATCCTGGTAGAATTCGAGGAGCATCGGCCAATCGGTGACGCCGTTGATCGAGAGAACCCCTGAAATTTTGGATGCGTTCCCCGCTGCGGCGCGCAGCCCCAGATATCCTCCGTAGCTGTTGCCGACGAGATATGTTCCATCATATTTGGTTTTCGCCGTAACTGCCGCAATGACTCCCATCACGTCCGACACATCGCGAAGTCCTGCTGCAGCTTTTATCCGTTCCGTCCATGCGCGCCCGTTTCCATAGCTGCCTGCGTAATCGATTTTCACGACCGTTGCGCCTGCGCGGACCGCCTGCTCGAGCGTCCAGTCGTAGACTCCGTAACTGATATAGGTATGACGCTTGAAGCTCGCCTGGCGGTAGGGCCCGCCATGAAGCCAGATGATCAAAGGATGCGGGCCGGACGTCGGCGTTTTTGACTTCATCGTAACAGTCGCGGCGCCGGCGATTTTCTGGTAACTGTATGAAATTGAAATATCGTCCGCCGGCGCCGCAATTCCCGAATTAAACGCGCTGACGTCCCCGCTGTCCAAATCAACCGTCGCAGGTTCCGTTCCCAAGTTCGTAAGCCTCGTAAAGGCGACCTTGTTTCCGACAACGTAGAGCGTCGTATCGAACGTCAGCCCTTGCGCCAACGTTTTTTTCTCGGCAGAACTTATCTTGTAAGAATACAAAACCCAGTTGTACGGATTCGCCGTTGTGTTAGCAACATATAAAATTGTATTTGCATCCTGATAAGCAAAGCTTCCGATCGTAACGCCGGCTGTAATCTTGGTTCCTGTAAAAGCCGTCTTCGATGGTGTTTTTAGTTTTGCCAAGTAAAGCGACACGAATCCTCCTCGGTCGCTCGCATACAGCATGCTCGAATCATCAGACGCGAATCGCGACACGCGCGGCTGCTCGTCCACGAGGTTCCAAAAATCGAGCGAGTCCGTCACCGAATAATTCTTCTTGGCTTTTGCGTCGATCAGGGTCATTGTACGGATCTTGGTCTTCGCATTGTCGCTCATGTAAAATCCGAACCTGCCCGTGTTCGAGACATTCTCGCGAAGCGCATTTGAAGGAAATGAAATTTTGTACGGGTTGGGACCGAGAAGCGAATCAGGAAGCGTCGGCTCGCTCGGCAACTCCTGGCACGCGAGCGTTGCGACGCTGCAGGTCGCGTAATGCTTGGTCTCGAGTCCTCGATATTCCAAGATGGCCGTGTCGCCGCTTATATTAAGAATGCTTCCATACCAAAGCCCTGCCGCACGCGTGATGTTCGGAATGATGAATGCGGCAACGGTAAGGGCGATTGCAAAAAGAAAATATTTCTTGAAATACATCAGAATCCAAGTATAGCATTGGTTACTCTTTCGCGAACATTTCTCGAAATGAGAATCTGTTGTAAAAACGAACGTTCTCAATTAGAATGGGTTTTGCAATCATGAAACTTTTTTCTCCCCTTTCCATCATCCTTTTTACAATAGCAGTCGGACTTCTCGTTTTTTTTGCCGTGCGAACGCATGACAAGAAGACGGCCGACATTCCCGTCCCTGTCGTGACAAGCACGCCCGCTGTTATTCCAGATATATTAGTCGGCGCAACTCTTCTGACAGAAGATGGTATTGGAAATGCACCTACGACTTCGGCCGAGGCAAACAAAGGCGACAAGGCATTCTTGGCAACCCTTGTCCGCGAGACTGCGCCGAAAGATCCGGATCTCAAGCAAATCCAGCTCGGCGTTCCGATGTTCAAGCAACAGTATAAAAACAGCTGCGAGGAAGCATCGCTCCGCATGGCGCTCGCCTATTACGGAATCCAGACGGATGACATGGCGATCGTGCAACAGGTCGGTTACAACCCAAAAGCAATTGATGCGAAAAACATTTGGGACAATCCATATCAAATGTACGTCGGCAACATCAACACGAAAAACGGTTACGGAACATTTGCACCTCCGATTGCAAAAGCTGCCGTTGCCTTCGGACGAAAAGCACAAAGTTACTCAATGGTTACCGCACCCTTTATCGCGCAGCAAATCGCAAAAGGATATCCGGTCATCATCTGGGGATTCTTCCGAACGCCTCCGTATCTCAAATATAATTGGAACACCGTCGACGGAACCAAGATTACGGCGTACCGCGGCGAACACGTCCGCGTAATCACAGGCATTCTTGGCGACCCGCTCGACCCGACTGGATTTTATATCAACGATCCGCTAACGGGAGCCGACAGCCAATACTGGAGCGCCGAGCGTTTGATGACGCACATGAACATGTGGGGAGCGCTGACAAACCAAGCAGTTGTCGTGAAATAACAAAACCCCTCCATCCTACGGACACCTCCCCTTCGCAGAGGAGGATTTCGTACATTCGAAAAATAGCGTATAATCCCCCTCATATGTGCGGAATTGTTGGAATTGTCGGTGAGATTACAAAAAAAGAATATGTCCTCCGAAAGATGAACGACAAGATCATCCATCGCGGCCCCGACGACGAGGGAGTTTTTTTGGATGACGGAGTCGCCCTCGGCATGCGGCGCCTCTCGATCATCGATATCGAGCACGGCAAGCAACCGATCACGACAACCGATGGAAATTTCACAATCGTCTTCAATGGCGAGATTTACAATTACAAAATCCTGCGCGCGGAACTTGAAGCCATGGGAATCGTGTTTCAGACGAATTCCGATACCGAAGCCATCCTTCTCATGTTCCAGAAATTCGGCCCAACTATGGTAACGCGCCTGCGCGGCATGTTCGCATTCGCGATCTACGACAAGACGAAGAAGTCCCTATTCATCGCGCGCGATTACTTCGGAATCAAGCCTCTGTACTACTTGAAACAAGAAGGCAAGATTCTTGCATTCGGCTCCGAAATAAAAAGCATTCTTGAACATCCTTCATATTCACGAGAGATTAACCATGAAGCTGCGTTAAATTATTTGTCGTTCCAGTACAACCCAACTGACGAGACTTTTTTCAAGAATATCTACAAGCTTGCGCCAGGAAGCACCCTTCTGATAGATCTTGCAACCGGAAATTTCAAGGAGGAAAAATATTGGGATTTTAAAATAGAGCCGAATCAAGAATCCAATTCATCCGTCGAGAAAAAAATAGAATCCGCTATGAACGGATCCGTTGCGGCGCACATGATCGCGGACGTACCCGTCGGATCGTTTTTGAGCGGCGGCATTGACTCGGGAATGATCGCAACCTATGCAGCGCGCGAAGCGGCAAAAACGGGACGAACGCTCTCGACATTCACAATAGGATCGGATCAAGCGGACGAATGGAGCGCCGCGCGCGAAGTCGCGGACGTCATCAAGTCCGACCATCAGGAAATTAATCTCGACTGGAAGGAATATTTTTCAACCTTGCCCAAAATTGCCTACCACTTCGACGAGCCGGTCGCCGATCCGTCTGCAGTGGCTTTGTACTTTCTAGCGCGCGAAGCAAGGAAGAAAGTGAAGGTCGTTCTCTCGGGCGAGGGCGCTGACGAATTATTTGGCGGATACAATATCTACCTAGAACCTTATGCTCGCAGAAGTTTGCAGAAAGTTCCTTTATTCATTCGAAAAGCCGCATCATGGTTTGCAAGAAAAATTCCAATCTCGTTTCCCGGAAAAAATTACCTAAAGCGTTCGGTTGAGCGGCTCGAAGATTGGTACATCGGAAACGCAACGATTTGGTCACGAAATGAGGCGCGGGTCCTGTGGCGAGGAAAGCCATTTAGCCCATCTCATCCAGTAGAAGATTACGCGAAAGGCGCACATTCCGACTCAGCAAAAATGCAACTTGTCGATATCAATACGTGGCTCGTCGGCGATATCCTTGCCAAGGCCGACAAGATGACCATGGCGCATTCGCTCGAGGCGCGCGTTCCGTTTCTCGATATCGAGGTATCCAAGATTGCATCCCAATTAACTGACAGCCAGAAATGGCACAACGGCCAGACAAAGTATCTGCTCCGCGAGGCGGCAAAGTCCGTCATTCCCGAAACGACCCGCAAGCGAAAGAAGCTCGGATTCCCTACACCGCTGAAATCGATGATTGCCGCGCATCAAAGCGAAATCGAGAAGGCAATTTTGGAAAACAGCTATCTTGCCAAGAATCTTGACCAAACAATCGTGAAGAAAGTATTGGAAGATCACGCAACAGGACGCCGCGACAACTCCCGAAAAATATTCGCGCTCCTGATGCTCGCAATATGGCACGAAACCTTTTTCAATAATGCAAAATAGTTTCAAAAGAAAAACAGCCTAGTGCTGTTTTTTGAATGCGCGTGACCGGTCGTCGGCGAGGTGGTGGACGATGTCGCCGATGAAAAACCAAATGCCTTGAACAAGAACCGTTTCGGAAACGACCGTCGTAATGCCCGAGAGATGCGATCCGGCATCATAGCCAAGAAACCAGATACCCGTCACAACCAAGATTGCCAGAACGATTCGCATCCATCTTGGAATCGCAAACGGCTCGAGCATTGCCAAGAAGACAACGTAGAGCAAGGGCTGCCTGACAAGCTCGTGGCCATAAACGGCAGCATACCTGGCCGCGCCCGAAATTCCGAGGAATGCAATGCCGTCAACGAGCGAATGCGCGAAGTTCACAAGCGCGAAAACAAGCACTGTCAGGACGATGCCGAATTTCTTGAAGTGCGCGCCGCATGTCAGTTTGCCGAAGAGGTATCCGAGAATAATCGCGATCGGCGTGAACCATAAAATCGCCGGCTTCGTAACTATAAGAAGCGCAATAATCGCCGCAACAATTACGGACGTTTTGGCGTAAAATATTTTTTGGGAACGATTAATCATGATTCTAAAAACTTATTTCTTGCCGCTTTCAAAAACATGCGATTCAATGATCAGCGCAAGCGCGACTCCTGAAACAATAATGGCACCGTAGCCCGTCATCATCGTTCCGTATGAAAACGGCACCGCATCCAGTACCCCGAGCGCGCAGACTCCAACCCATGAAATGAGCGAAATCGCGCCGCACGCGAATGACAATCTGCGCATCAAGGATTCTTTCGGATTTGTCAGGAATCCCTTTTTGGCGACATGCTTCCACACGATTGCGTGCAACACATATCCGTTTAAAACGAGCACCGCGAGAATCGACATCTTGGAAAGAAACTTGATCGAATGCGCATACTTGGCAATGTCCGACAAAAATAATCCGACTCCGGAAATCGCAATGACGAGAAGTCCCCACCACACCGCAACCGACAGAAATCGGAGCGTCGCAAGGGATGCGCGCGACAATTTCTTTTCCTTGCCGTAAAAATTGAACAGCACGTCCGACATCAGCGCCGCTCCCATACCGAACACGACGCTGATGACATGAACGACCGTCATCGGTATTTTAATATCCGAGAAAAATTCTGTGAGTTCCATATAGGATCATCATATCATATGATTGCCAGCTGAGAATCGGAATTGATATAATCGCATCATGACCAAAGTATCATCTCCGATTAGTAAATATATCGAAGCATTTCCCAAGAATACCCGTGGGCTTCTTGCATCAATGCGCGAAACAATTCTGAACATCGCTCCGAACGCAGAGGAAGCCATCGCCTACGGCATGCCGACATTCAAACTTGCCAAGAAGAATCTGGTTCATTTTGCAGGATACGAACACCATATCGGATTTTATCCGACACCCTCCGGCATCGCGCATTTTTCAAAGGAACTTTCCAAATACAAAACATCCAAAGGCGCGATTCAATTCCCTATCGACAAACCGCTTCCGCTCGCGCTTATAACCAAGATTACCAAGTTCCGCGTTGCTGAAGTCTTGGAAAAAAAATCCAAAACCAAGAAATAAAAAAGAACAAGGAAAGCTTGTTCTTTTGAAATTCTGGAAAGACTTATCATTTTCTAATACACCTCTATATTGCTATATGAAAATGGCAATCCCTTGGTGCTGTTTCCATTTTTGACATATGCGTCAAGCCTTTCGAGCGCAGAAACATAATCTTTTGCAGTCTCCTCGAATCCTGCATTGCTTTCAAGGTTCAAGCTGACAGAGCAAGAGTCTGGAGGAAACGCTTCTTGAACCGCATTAAACCTTGCTTGTAAATCATTATTTATATTCATATGGAGTTGTTTTTCTTGATAGTACTCTTTTGGAAATATCTTGTCAAAGACACAATGCAGGCCACGTGGGTTAAATACTAGGCGCGTGAGCCGGAGACTTTTTGGAGTCCTTGATAAAGCCGACCAAAAGAGGTATGTTGGAAAAAACTCAAAATAATGGAAAAATATCAAAAAATAAGCCTTCGCGGACGTGCGCACTTTTCTGCAGACGGGAAACTTGAAAGCAGGATGTGGAACTGGTGGATCAAGATCGATGGCTTTGACCGGCGGAACGTCCCAGCCATAGAATTCATGGGTGTCACCGTTCAGCGGGGAGAAGAAGGCCTTGAGTCGATCCCAGGAGAGGAGGGGATTGAATTCATTAAGGAAATGCGATCGTATCTCCCCAAGGAATTCCAAGGGGCCGTCCTTGTTGAGGGCGTATTGGAAAGCAAGAAGGGATACATTAGCGCGCCGCATCACATCCCCGGCGACTATTGGAATATCTCGGTTCCCCTTGCTGACTGCACTGATCCGAAAGCTGCCGAAGCCCTGATAGAAAAGCACTTCCCCAAACTATGGGCGTTTGTCTGAAAAGACAAAAAATCCAGAGGCATATGTTTCTGGATTTTTTCATTTTCTGTCATTTATATAAGACCACATGGGTATGCTCCGATGCTAAGTTCTCTCTGCGGAGAATGTGGGATTCGAACCCACGGAGCCGATTAAGACTCGACAGTTTAGTAAACTGTTGATTTAAACCACTCATCCAATCCTCCATGTTTTCTTGTCTAAAAAAGTTTGGCGGAACCGGAGGGATTCGAACCCTCGAGGGCGGTAAAGCCCTGCCTCTTTAGCAAAGAGGTACGTTCGACCACTCCGCCACGGTTCCGTATTCGGTACAGGTTGCCATCTTAGCACAATTTGCGGATTTTACCAGAAATATTTTCTTTATCTTTTATTGATTACTTTCTTCCCTTCCTTCTTCGGATAGATTATAATTGGACCATGAACGACCGCACCTTGGAATTCGAAAAAGAAGTCGCGCGGCTCAGGACGGAACTCGCCGCCAAGAGCGATTTCTTGTCCATGATCGTGCACCAACTGCGCACGCCCTTGACCGCGAACAAATGGATTTTCAAGATGATGATCGATGGAGACCTGGGAGCTATTAGTGACGAGCAGCGGAAAATCATCATGCGTGGACTCGATTCGAACGACCAGATGATCCGCATGCTGGCTGAAATATCGAACGCGAACCACATGTCCGAATGGAAACTGTCATTCGTCCCGACCGCGGTCAATATTACCGAATGCATCGAGATGGCTATTTCGGAATTCGCTCCCGAAGCCAAAACCAAGAATGTCCGCCTGTCGTTTGCAAAGACGGTTCCCGTGCCGCCGATTTGGGCCGACAAGGAAAAAATCTGCCTTGTCGTGCAAAACCTCGTCGAGAATGCGATCAAGTACAATCGCAAGAACGGTTCCGTCACGATCCATGCCGAGCCGATCGGTAAAAATCTCGTCGTGTCAGTCACCGACACCGGCATCGGCATTCCGTCTGATGAGCAGAAAAACATTTTCGGTAAATTCTTTCGGGCGCAGAACGCCAAAGATTTCGAGAAAGGCACCGGGCTCGGGCTCTTCGTCGGAAAAACCATCGTCGAGGCTCACAGGGGCGAAATGTGGTTCGAGTCGGTCCCGGACATCGGCACGACATTCTTCTTCTCGGTTCCGCTTGCCAGATAATTGCCCAGGAAGCTCTTTCCTGATACAATTCCCCCTATATGAACAAAATTCTTATCATTGAAGACGATGACTTCCTCCGAAGCCTCGCCGTCACAAAACTTGAAAAAGAAGGCTTTACCGTCTCTATGGCAGCCGATGGACAATCGGGACTTGCGGCGATTACGGCAAACATGCCTGATCTGATCATCCTCGACCTCATGCTCCCTGTCATGTCAGGCTTTGATGTTTTGAAATCGATCAAGGCGCAAGACGCGACAAAAGACATCAAGGTGATCGTATTCTCAAACCTCGGCGAGGATTCCGACATCAAGACGTGCCTCGACATGGGTGCGAACGACTACTTGGTCAAGGCAAACTTTACGCTCGACGAGCTGGTTGAAAAGATCAAAGGACTTCTGAAATAAGCCAAATCCGCCTCGGGCGGTTTTTTGGTATACTTGTCATTATGAAATCTGATGCGATTCTCGAAAAAATATTCAGGCTCACCGACGACCAGAAGAAGGCGCTGAAGCGTTTGGGAATTTTGAACGCGAAGGATTTGCTCTATCACTTCCCCACGCGCTACAGCGACATGACAAGCCTTTCGAATATTGATTCGGCCGAAGCCGGCAGCACGGTTACCTTGTACGGGAAACTGTCAAAACTTGAAACAAAGAAAGGCTTCAAGACCAAGATTGCGATGGGCACGGCGACGCTTACGGATTTCTCGGGATCGAACATTAAGGTCGTCTGGATGAACCAGGCGTATATCGCAAAAATGTACCGCGATGGCGAAACCGTAAAGCTTACCGGAAAAATTTCAGATGGAAAATACGGCAAGTCGCTCATGAATCCGGAAATCGAGCGAGCGCCCGACATGCCGATCGACGTGCACGATTCGCTTTTTCAGGCCGAGGATGCAAAAAGCTTTTTCGGTTATCCGGTATACGCGGAAACCAAAGGCATAACTTCGAAATGGTTTTATCACTCGGCCATAAAACTGCTCAAGCAAAACATCCATCAAGACATTCCCGACCCGATCCCGGCTGACATCTTGAAGAAATACAACTTGCCGAGTTTGGCGGATGCGATGATGTACATCCATATGCCGAAATCCAAGGAGCATGCGGATGCAGCGCGCAAGCGGTTCGCGTTCGAGGAAATTTTCTTGATCCAATTGCACAGACAATACGATCGCCATCAATATGACGAACTGTTTTCATACAAGCTGAAAGTCGACAAGAAAGAGATCAAGGAATTCGAATCTCAATTCCCTTTCAAGCCGACCGACTCCCAGAGAAACGCGATCGACGCGGTCTTGAACGATTTCCAATCGGACAAGCCGATGTCGCGATTGATCGAAGGAGACGTCGGATCCGGAAAAACATTCGTGGCGGCCGTTGCCGCATTCGCAACCATTCAGAACACGACAGGAACAGGATCCTTTGGCGATTTCGGAAACCTGCAAGTCGCGTACATGGCGCCAACCGAAGTCTTGGCAACGCAGTTGTTTGAAAACTTCGTCGGATATTTCAAGGATGCAGGAATCCAGATCGGGCTCATCACGGGATCAGGCTGCCGAAAGTTCCCGACAAAAGTCTTCTCATCGCAAAAACCATGGACGGAAATCTCAAGAACGCAGCTGCTCAAGTGGATTAAAAACGGAGAAATTCCGATTGTCATCGGTACGCACGCGCTGATCCAGAAATCCGTCGAGTTCCAGGACTTGGGACTTGTCATCATCGACGAGCAGCACCGCTTCGGAACCAATCAGCGAAAAAAACTTGCCAAGAAAGAGGGCCATGCACCGCACTATCTTTCGATGACCGCAACACCTATCCCGCGCACGCTCGCCCTCACGCTCTATGGGGACCTTGATCTGACCGTCATTGACCAGATGCCGTCAGGCCGCAAGCCGGTCATTACCAAAGTCGTTCCCGACGCCGAAGCAAAACGAAACGAGGCGTACGAAGCCATTCGCAAGGAGCTGCAAGACGGCAGACAAGCCTACGTCATTTGCCCCCGCATTGCGGAACCTGATCCCGACAAGGAACTTGCGTTGAATTTGAAATCAGTTACAAGCGAAGCTGCGAGACTTCAGAAAAATGTCTTTCCTAAATTCAAAATCGGCATTATGCATTCCAAGATGACGCCGAAGGCAAAAGACGACGTGATGAAGCAATTCTCTAATCACGAGATCGACATCCTCGTTTCAACATCAGTCGTCGAGGTTGGAGTGAACGTTCCGAACGCAACGAACATCATTATCGAAGGAGCCGAGCGATTCGGACTCGCCCAGCTGCACCAGCTGCGCGGGCGCGTCATCCGAGGAAACCATCAGGCGTATTGCTATCTGTTTGCGGATGCCAAATCAGCAA
The DNA here is from genome assembly GCA_028286885.1 of Patescibacteria group bacterium. Lineage (GTDB taxonomy): Bacteria > Patescibacteriota > Minisyncoccia > Phycocordibacterales > UBA1006 > CAIXMG01. The sequence continues at coordinate 13,159 of JAQBQS010000014.1, read as the reverse complement.
AAACTGCCGAGCGGCTTGCAGCGTTCCTCAAGGCAAAAAACGGATTCGAACTTGCCGAGCTCGATCTCGCCCAGCGCGGAGCCGGCGACCTTGCCGGCATCAAGCAATGGGGCATCTCGGACATCGGCATGGAGGCGATCAAAAATATCAAAATGGTCGAGTTTGCCCGCACCGAGGCGCAGCTTCTCGTAAAGGAAGATCCGAAACTTGAAAATCATCCTTTGCAGAAAAAAATCATTGAGGAGAAGAATTTTGAGATTCATTTTGAGTAACTAAAAAATACCTGCTTTCTTAATTTAAGAGAGCAGGTATTTAAATGTATTATTCGCTGGCAGTTTCTTTTTTCCGAGCATAATAGTTTCTGGCTAACACCATAAATTCCTGAAACGACGTTACCTGCTCGAGATTAAAAAAATCCAGCGTTCGCTTCAAAACTTCCTCGGGCATGGGCCTTCTATGGAGAGCTTCGATTTCTATTGAAATTTCGTCATCCATCTCGAACTCTCGAAACTCCTCGGAATGTTTTTTAACTGCCAGAAAAGCATCCTTGATTGCGGACACTTCTTCCGGAAAAAGGATGTCTATCCCTCCTGAATTTACGAAATTTTCGATGCTCAAGGAATAGGAAAATTGCGCGCGCTGTTCTGACCAGAGAAAGAAAACTTTTTGAACTTCGGGACTTCCCATTGAGACGGCAAAACTCAATATAAGAAATGACGTAAAATTCTCTCTCGTAACAATCTCATCCGTTTGAAATTTTGTTACTTGAATGGGAGTTCTGTTGAAAACTATCGGCGTTGCTACTTTTTCCATCTGTATGTATTTAGATTTAAAAATTCTCTTCTTGTATATATCACTTAAAACATAACGTGTCAAATAAAAAATCCCGATTAATAATCGAGATTTTGATTTTGAAACTTATTTGCTTTTCATGACGGACGGCAGAAATATCAGGAATTCTTTTTTATCCCCCTTCAGAAGCCACTCAACCAGCATGAGAATGCTACAAAATAAATATCTGCATCCTGCCTTAGCGTCTCCCAATACTTCTTCGTACAGAGTACCATGATCATACTTCTCAAATGATTCGGCAATCATTGCGACATCACTTACGAGAGCTTTGCAGAAAGTGAATTCAAAAGGTTTTCCACTTGCCAGTGGATCAAACATTTTTGCTCTGAAATCATACTCGCTTTTCAATGTTTTCCAATTTACTCCGAGCTGGTTTGAAATCGCAAGCGTATTGACCATTACTTTTGCAAGTGCTGTTTTCAACTTCAAAGGATACACCTTTTCGTCAAATCGTAGCGAACCTGGATTTTGTGAAAATTCAATGATCGTTTCCATTGATTTCAAAATGTGAAGCAAACAATGTTTTATAGCAAACGCTTTTGCATCGTTTCCACTCAATTTTACCAATGCTGGATAATGGTCTGCTGTGAAAAGATACTTACTTGTTACATGTATGCCAGCAGCCCTGATGGCCTTTAGCGGAATGTCTTTTGGTTTCATTCTTATTTTTTAATTGTTTTAAAATTTATTCTTGAATTATATATCATATAAAAAACATCCAGTCAAATAAAAAATCCCTTCAGTACGACGGGATTTCGAGTCCATCAGATTCCTTGATGAAGAAGATGATAACATATGCGATAGCCCAGTAAGCAAGGCACCACACTGGAAGTACGAGCGACTGATGCGCGAACCAAGCTGAAACCGTCGTACAGATTATCGATGCGAAAAACAACTGCGAATAGATTTTCGTGTAAAGGTCGATCCTCTCCTTATCCCATAAGAGTTTGAAGAAAGGAATCCCTGCTACGAAAATCGCGATGCTGCTCACCCAGACGATCTGATCTGTGTTGCGCGAGAGAAAGGAAAAAGCCAGACATGCGGCAAATACGACGCTTGTAAACCATTCCGTTTTCCCCCATGAGAACTTTTTCTTGACGAGAAGAGCGACCGAAACCGAGATTGTTCCCAGAACAAAGATCGTCACCAGGACCTTGCTTTCATGCGAGCGGTGCGCCGCGTAATAGGCCACCGAATCGATAAGAAACCACAGGAACCACGTAGCGAAGCTGTTGGTCTTGTTTTTGAAAAGGATTCCGTGAATGACGACCAGATAGGCAAAGACCGCAAAGAAGATCGTCCAGAAATCCCAAGGACTTAATTGTGAATTGTCCATTTATATTCTTTTTTGATGATCAAAAAGCCGAATGTTCCCGATTTGTATATCATTTAAAAAACCATTCGTCAACGGAATGGTTTTGCATTGAATAATCCCCCGTTTCTGGTAGACTTTCAAAACCACATTCGGGTGTGTAGCTCAGTTGGTTAGAGCACAGAGCTTATACCTCTGCGGTCGATGGTTCGACTCCATCCACACCCACACCGTTAGTTGAAATGACTCCTGATATCCGGTCCGATCGATTTGTAGAACTGTACGAAGAAATCCTGATACTCCCAGGCGATTTTGCCGATCTTGATAATGGACGCGCCGAGAACGAATGCGCCTGTTGCCGCAATGACGACCGCGAAGACTTTGTTGATCGTTTGGAGCGACACGACCGTGTTTTTCTTGTTCAAGAAATCAACAAGCTTTAGGAAACACAGATCCCACAAAATTCCGCCTGCGAGAATTCCCAAAACAAAGTGAACCTTCATAGAGCGCGCAGCAATCAGACTTGGTCCTCCGAACGTCGAAAACAAAATAGTCGAGGAGACAATAATGATCGGATTCGATGCCGAGAGCATGAACGTTTCCAAGTAGGCGCGGAACTTCCCCACTGCCGGAAGCGTTGCATTCTTGACGGTTGATCGCCATGTTGAAAACCCGATCACAAGGAGCGCGATTCCGCACGCGAACCTAAACAGTAAATTATAGTGCAAGAGAAAATGTTCGATGAATCCGATACCGAAACAAATAATGGTCGAGTAGAACAAGTCGGTTGTTATGAGCCCGGCAGCCGCAATCAGTCCCCGCTTGTAACCGTTCACGATGGTCTGGCGAATCGCCATAAACCCAGCAGGACCTGTCGGAAGAGCAAGAATGATGCCAACGGCCATTCCGCGAATCAACAAGCTTGTTCCGAGAAAATGCATAGTACGCGCAGTTTATCAGAAAACGGCGTTTCATTCCATAAAAAAATCCCGATCTCTCGGGATAAAAGTTATATTCGAAACAATGCTTTGCAAAAGAGTCCGACGCTTCCGCACAGCACGAGCGTTCCGAGCACGGGCCTCAGTCTTTCCGGAGAAATAACCGACCTGATCCAATCTTTGGAGACTTGGGTTCCTTTGAGAACCGACATCCATACGCCGACTGCGCCGACGATGAATGAGAGAATAAACCAGCATCTCGCCGGGACTGACTCAAACTGATGAAGCCCTCCAAGGTTTGGCAAAATCAGGATCAAGGCAGCCGCGGTCGTTCCAAAGTTAATCCAAACTTTTTTAAGCATTTTCCCGACAGCATTATGGATTTCTCCTTCTTGGTCCACTGATGTTCCTTTGAAGAACAGCAAGTCAATCGCGATGATGAAAAGAAATCCCGAAGCAATAAATTGGATATGGCGCACATGGTTTGCGATGAAAGGCTCGAGCGTATCCAGATTGGCAAAGACGATGATCATGCACACCACATCAACGGCGACGGGCAGTGAAACAAGTCCCGCAGCGAGCTTGAACCGATGATGGTACGCCTCGTGCAAAATGATTGCGGCGGCGGCACCGATCGGAATCGAGGATCCCATTCCAAAGAGAATTCCTTTGAGGATCAGCATACATAGTTCCATATTGGGTTTTTTAAGAGATGAATTTCTTTCACCTTACTCCTTTTTGCAAACAAAAACAACGCTTACGCGCTGCTTGTCTTGGGCGTGATTCCGAACTTCGAAATGATTTCGTTGTATTCGGCCTGTTCCAATGTTTCCACTTCAAGCAATTTTTTTACAACGGCTTCGAGGGCATCCTTGTACTTGGTCAGTGTTTCATTTGCCCGTGCGAGCGCATTGTTCATGATGCTCGACACTTCCGAATCGATCGTCTTCTCGATCTGCTCCGAGTACGGGCGCGAATCCACGCCTTCGGAAAACATCGATCGCCCGTTTCCGTCGTATGCGACGGGACCGAGAACGTCCGACATTCCCCATTTCGTTACCATATCGCGTGCGAGCTTGCTTGATACTTGAAGATCATTCGACGGACCCGTTGTCACATCTCCGAAGATCATTTTCTCAACGGCATATCCGCCAAGTGAAACGGCAATATCGTCGAGGAACTGCGCACGCGTTTCGAGCTTTCGCTCTTCAAGCGGCGCATGCAAGGTATATCCGCCCGCTCCTCCTCGTGGGATGATCGTCACCTTGTGAACCGGATCAGCATGTTCAAGCGTAGAAGACAAGATGGCATGACCCGCTTCGTGGTACGCAACAATCTTTCGTTCGCGTTCGGTATGCAAATGCGATTTTCGTTCCGGACCAATCATAACCTTCTCAACTGATGACAAGATATCCATCTGCGTCAGCTTCACACGATTGTCGCGCGCTGTGTGAATCGCAGCTTCATTCATGAGCGATTCAAGATCAGCCCCAGAAAATCCCGGTGTTCGCGCGGCAACCATTTTAAAATCAATTCCTTCGGCGAGCGGTTTTTCTTTTGAATGGATATTCAAGATGGCTTCTCGCTCTTTGCGGTCTGGCAGCGTCAAGAATACGCGTCGGTCAAATCGCCCAGGACGAAGGAGTGCCGAGTCAAGAACATCTGCGCGATTTGTTGCAGCCATAACCACAATCTTTTCCGTCGGCTCAAATCCGTCCATCTCAACCAAAATCTGGTTCAAGGTCTGTTCGCGTTCGTCGTTTCCGCCACCGATTCCAACTCCTCGCGATCGTCCAACAGCATCGATCTCATCGATGAAAATAATCGCTGGCGAAACGGCTCGTGCCGAATCAAACAAATCGCGTACGCGGCTCGCGCCCACGCCGACGAACATCTCGACAAACTCGGAACCTGACAAATGGAAAAATGGGACGCCAGCTTCCCCTGCAACGGCACGCGCGAGAAGCGTCTTCCCTGTTCCGGGACTGCCGGTAAGCAAAACTCCCTTTGGAATCTTGGCACCGACATCAAAATATTTTTTCGGCGTTTTCAAGAAGTCAACGACGTCCAGAAGTTCCTGCTTGGCTTCCTCGTTTCCTGCGACATCCGCAAATGTTACCTGTTTCTTCTTGTCATTAGGATCAGTCACGCGAGCCTTCGACTGTCCGAATGAAAACGCTTTCATGCCTCCGCCGCCGTTTGCTCCGCGCATTTGCGCCATCAAAAACCAGATGAAGAATCCCATAAACAAAATAGGAAGCAATATTGGAAGAATCGTAATCAACCAGTATCCGATTCCTGAATTTGTTTTCACGGTAATCGGCGTCGCAGCCAACTTTTCAGCTGTCACTCCGTAATTTTTCAACGTCTCGGAAAACGAGCTTTCGGGTTCCTTTTTAGTCTCAGAAACAGCCCCATCTGCACCCGTGATATCAATCGTATCTCCAGATACGACTACTGACTTTAAATTCCCTGCATTAATCAAGTCCGCCGCCTGCGACAAGCTTACATCCGCAATCTTCGGTCCGCCCGCAATCAGCGTGTACAATCCTGAAAGCGCGGCAAATACCAAGATGGCAACCGCAATCTGCGTGAAAAAACCTAACCTTACGACCTTTTTATCCTTTTGTTTCTTTGACATATATGTGCGCCATCATATCATTTTTTGGGGCAATAAAAAAGCCTCTGTATTCTATACAAAGGCTGTAGCTGGAAAACTAACTTATGGGAATGTTTTTGGAAGTCTTTCTAAAATTTCATCAAGTGTTTCTAAAGAAAGTATTGTATTTTTCTTTGTTTCTGTTAAAAAATATATAATTTCTGGATAATTTTTTAGTTTATCCGCAATTGAATGCTGAAACTCTCTTATGATAGAACGTTCTAATTCAGGAGTTCTAAATATATCTTCTAAAGTAATATCTTCGAGTGGAGAAAAGCTCCCTTTTACACTAGCATTAAAAATCATGAATTTTTCACTTATACTGTTTACTTTAAATATAGCATGAACATCGACATGGTATGCTTTATAGCTAGATAAGAAGAAATTAATCGTACCTATTTTAAGAATTCGTGATAGTTCTGCAAGTTTTTTAAACAAATTGAACTTTTGTTCCTTAAGTGAGTCCTGAAGTTCTTTTTGTTTCAGAATCATCTCTTCGAAAGATTTTTTAAAATCATCGAATTTAATTGCTACGTCGCGAACTTGTTCAAGCTCCTTGTCTACTTGTTTTAAAAGCTCTTCAGCTTTTTCAAAGTGATGCATGATATCATTTGTCATATTATTCATAATTTTGTGAATGAATTTTTTAACACAATATACTTTTATTTCATAATTGTCAAGTAATCCCAAAAATGCTACACTTCCCTCGCCCATGAAACCATATATCGTTAACAAGCAAGCCGGATGGAACTACGAGACCCTCGAAACCTTCGAGGCGGGCTTGTCGCTCCTCGGAGGCGAGGTGAAGTCACTTCGCCTCGGCCATGCGTCGATTAACGAGTCGTTCATCGTCATCGAAGACGGCGAACTGTTTCTGGTGAAGGCGTACGTTCCGCCCTATCAAGTCAAGAATGCGTCGCCCGCGTACGACCCGTACCGCAAGCGAAAATTATTGATCACGAAAAAGGAACTCCGAAATATCACGCGGCGAAAATCGGAAGAGGGCTTGACCCTGATCCCGATCTCGCTCTATGATAAAGGCGGCCATCTGAAACTCCAGATCGCCCTTGCTCGCGGACTTAAAAAACATGACAAGCGAAATGTTTTGAAGGAACGCGACGACAAGCGCGAGATGGCGCGGATGATGAAGTCGCTGTAGCACATGGGGATGACAGGCTTCGACAGCTGGATTCCCGAGACGTTTTGCATGCCGAGCGCAATCTCGTAAACCTTGCACCCTTTGAAGTGCAAACTCAAAATCTGTCCGATCACCTTACGCTTTTGCGTCTCGTGACTTGGTCTTCGCTTAACTTATTAGGCGAACGCTCCCGATTGTTCCGTCTTGAAACAATCGACGAGTGCCATATCTTCAAGACTCTTCACGCATGCGCGGACTGACGCATGCGTGAGAACCTATCAGTCCTTTGCGCGAACGCTTTGATGCTTTCATAATGCGCGCGAAGTTCCTTTTTGCAAAGGAAAGAAAGCCTCTATGCATGTGAACGAAAGACGTCCCGGCCCGGTTTGGACGTGGGTTCAATTCCCACCATCTCCACCATTATAAAAATCCCTGACGGGATTTTTATTTTTCATATCTCAACTTATCCGTCGCCTTTGATGCCTCTTCTTCTGCAATAAGTGTGACGCCCCACATGAGCACCAAACTACCAAGGATCATGATCCAATCATGATTCGCATACTTGATAACTGGAACCGAGGCTCCCATGAGAACGGCTCCAAAAAATCCTTTCATGGTGTAAGGTTTATTATTCTGCTAATCAAAACACCGCCCTTGAACGGAAAACCTTACGAGTAAACCGCCCCAGGGCGGGGCTTTGGTCGTAAGGTTTTTAATTGTTTTGTAGTCTAAATGTACCAAAGTTACTACCTTTTGCAAAGTAAAAGGAATTCTGGTACAATCGCCACCTATTTTGATATACTTTAAGAGTAAATAAAAAATCCCCTTGCACAGGAGAATACGTATGGCTAATAAAGTATTTAATTTTTAGAAGGATCAACTACTCAGCTCTACTTGGCGTAAATGTTATGCCGATAAGGAGGTTTCGCCATGTGAGGCGGAACGTATACTCCATTTCGAACATAACCACGTACAAACCTTGTTTTTGGCAAGGGATTGTATGACGGAACGTACAACGGCTTCAACTTGAAGTTATTCACGATTGTTGATGATTACCGTATTCTCCTGTGCAAGGGGATTTTTTATTTTTATGACAAAGAAACCAAATGATTGGATATGATGAAATATTTAGTAAATTAAAATCACTAGATAGGTCGGGACTCGTGGTTTTCTTCGGAACATTTCTGTCCTTTGGGAAAGCCCACTAAGTTTGGTACTGTGAGATTTCTCCCACGAGTGCCCACCTATCAAGTGATTCAGCAATTCCTTTCGGAACCCCCGACCCCGTTCAGTACCAGTGAACGGTATGAAATTTACAACAGTACTATTTTCTCATGATTGTAAAAAATCTGCAAGCAATAATATAACTTAAATTTAAATTACAATAATTTTATTTTGTGTCAAATACACGATGCCGTCTTAGCTTGATTACAGAAGAGCAAAAGCCTTATATACCCTTTTATTTGAAGAATAACTCTTTAGGTTCCTAAGCCTATATTTAATAATCCCTTGACATTTTAATCGTTTTCTGCTAGACTTATAGCATACAAAGAGGTTGGTTTTAACGAGTCGATTCAAAGACTGCTTGTATTTGTAACTTAATCGATTTAATTCAATCAACATCATGAAAGGAAAAATCAAGAACCTTAACGACCGTGGATTCGGCTTCATTTCAGAAGACGGAGCACAGGCGGGAGCTAAGGACATCTTCTTCCACTCAGAGAACGTCGTAGGTACGACATTCAACGAGTTGCGAGAAGGCGATGCAGTAACGTTCGAGATGCAGTCAGGTCCAAAAGGCCCGTTTGCAGCAAACGTTCAGCTCGCGGCTGCAGAGGCGCCAATGGCTGCCTAAGCACCAAAACAAAGACCACCTTTCGGTGGTCTTTGTTTTGGAACATTTTATGACTTTGACGCATGCGTCTTCACTTCCCACCCCTCTCCGATCATCTCGGCGAGCTTCTTGAACTTGACCTCGCGCTCTTCGCCGTCTTTGGTGACGATGATTTTGTCGTTGCGCTCGTATTTCGTTCCGTCGGCCTTCGCGCTCGGCAGCATGATCGAGATCGGCATTGCGGCAGACTGCGCTGCGCCGTCGGTATCGAGGTTCGTCATGATATCCGCCACCTGGTTGAGATAGTTTTCTTCGAGTTCGCGGAAGAGGGTAAGCCCCTCGCGCTTATACTCGACAATCGGCTCGCGCTGCCCGTAGGCGCGCAGATTCACCGATGCGCGGGCATTGTCCATCATGTCGAGATGATCCGTCCACAATCGGTCGATAATCATCATCGCCACGCGGCGGAGCGTTTCCGTCCAGACCTCGTCTCCGAGTTTTTCCTTCTTCGTCTCGAGCTCTTCAACATTTGCCGACCTTGCCTTAACTTGTTCCGCAAGTTCTGCAAGATAGTCGGCGTCGTTGTGGAGTAGCTTGTTTCGCCGTCCGTAAATCGAGCTTCGCTGCGTCGAGAGAACGTCATCGTATGACAAGATGCTCTTTCGCGAATCGAAGTTGAATCCTTCGATTTTCTCCTGGGCGTTTTCGAGCTGGCGCGAGATGAATCCGTGCTGAATCGGTTCTTCAGGAGCAAGTCCGAGCGACCCGATCATCCCCTTCACCTTGTCGCCTCCGAAGACGCGCATCAGATTATCGTCGAGAGAAACGAAGAACTGCGTCTCGCCCGGATCTCCCTGTCGTCCTGATCGCCCACGGAGCTGGTTGTCGATGCGTCGCGCCTCATGGCGCTCAGTACCGATAACATACAATCCTCCGAGCGCTTTGACCTCCTCTGCTTTCTCCTTGTCAAAAGGAACGCCTCCCAATTTAATGTCGACTCCTCGTCCTGCCATGTTCGTCGCAATAACAACTGAACCTTTGCGTCCTGCGTTAGCAATAATGCCGGCCTCACGGTCGTTGTTTTTCGCGTTCAAGAGCTCGTGAGGAATTCCCTCTCCTCGCAAATATGCCGAGAGGAGTTCGTTCTTCTCAACAGAGACCGTACCGATCAACACCGGTTGACCCTTGTCGTGAAGTCCTTTGACTGTCTTGGCAATCGCCTTGAACTTTCCTTCTTCGCTCTGCAGGATCAGATCGTTGTGGTCGATTCGCTTGATCTCGCGATGCGTCGGAACAACGATGACTTCCAAATTATAGACCTTCAAGAATTCCTCGGCTGACGTTTTCGCCGTTCCTGTCATTCCCGAAAGCTTCTCGTAAAATTTGAAATAGTTCTGGTATGTAATAGACGCAAGTGTGCGGGATTCTTGTTTAATATCAACCCCCTCTTTTGCCTCAAGTGCTTGGTGCAAACCATCTGAATAGCGACGGCCTTCTTGGATACGCCCTGTAAACGAGTCCACGATCAAGACCTCGCCGTTTCGAACGACGTATTGATCATCGCGCTTGAACAGCGCCTGTGCGCGCACAGCCGTTTCCAAGTGGTGCACAAGCTTTACATTTTGCGCCGTGTACAAATTGTCGACACCGAGAAGTTTCTCGGCATGCGTAATTCCCTCGTCAGTCAGCTGGATCGCCTTGAGTTTTTCATCGATTTCGTAATCAACGTCGGGGATCAGCTGCTTTGCAATGCTCGCGGACGTCTTGTACGTCAAACTCGCGTCGTCTGACGGGCCTGAGAGGATCAAAGGAACGCGTGCCTCGTCGATCAGGATCGAGTCGACCTCATCGACAAGCGCGAAGAAATGCCCGCGCTGTGCCACGTTGTTAGCGTCGAGCTGGGTGTTGTCGCGCAGGTAATCGAATCCGAATTCCGAGTTCGTTCCGTAGGTGATGTCGGCTCGATATGCTTCTTGTTTTGTACAAGGTTTCAAGAATTCCTCGAAGATCTTGTAGGCTTCAGCCTCGACCGTTTCCGGATCAGGCTTTACGACTGACGGATTATATAAATAGGAAATATTCAAGTTATTCAAAACTCCCGTCGTCATGCCGAGGAAGTGATAGACCTGCCCCATCTCCTGCGTGTCGCGTCGTGCCAAGTAGTCGTTCACGGTCACGACATGCACACCACGCCCCGTGAGCGCGTTCGTGTAGGCCGCAAGCGTTCCGACCAAGGTCTTTCCTTCTCCTGTTCGCATCTCAGCGATTTTTCCCTGGCAGAGCGCCAAGCCTCCGATCAGCTGCACGTCAAAATGCCGCTGGCCGAGCGTGCGCTTTGCGGCTTCGCGAACCAATGTAAACGCTTCCGGAATGATCGAATCAAGCGATTCGCCTTCGGCAATTCGCGCCTTGAGTTCCGCTGTTTTTAACGGAAAATCCGCATCAGTCAATGTTACTGTTTCTTCCTCGAGACTATTGATCTTCTCGACGATCGGCTTCGCGTATTTCAAGAAGCGCGAGCTGTCGTCGCCGAAGAGTTTATCGAGTTTGTCTTTAAATGCCATAGGGCGACACTATATCATAAGTGGATATTTTTTTCAGCTTTTTTAGGCATGAAAAAAGGCCCGATTAAGGCCTTTGAAAAGATCATGCATTCGCCTCCTTAGGCTGCTGAAACAGCCCTTTGGCGAGTTTTCGGATCAAGAACAGCGCACAAGGTATCGCGTAGCAAATCATTCCGCCGCCCACATAGATTCCGTAATATTGGGCAAGCGTAAAGCGCTCCGGAAGTTTTCCAATGGTGCTGTAAAGGCAGACATGGAAAATTCCTGATAGCATGAGAGCGACCAAAAGGATTCTCCCGAACACCGCGAGATCGAGCAAGGTGGGGCTTTTATAGAAGTATTTGAAACAGCCGCCAAACGCGATAACTCCGCAAACCACCAAAGGGAGAGCAATGCCCCCGAATCCGGCAATGAGCAGGATGGCGAACAATATCGTGAGAAACAGCGTATCGCCGAAACTCCAGGTGAAAAATCTTGATTTCATATCATTAAATTTATAGGTGAACAAAAAAATCTTAATATGAATTTATCATATAAAAATATGCTTGTCAAAAATATTATCTCGCTGAGAATCCGGTTCTTTTGCATGAAAAAAGGCCTTGAGGGGCCTTTTAGATGAGCAGCGCTTTTTCAAGAAGACTCGCATTTTTCGATTCAAGAAAACGTACCGTGAAAATGTTTCCATAATCAAGCATCCTTACTTGACCTTTCCAAACGCAAAAATTTTCAGCTGAAAGCGATTCCCTGTCGGAAAAGGCGCGTTCCTTCAAAGCGCGTTCTATTCGAATCCAAGTCGCATCGCAACCGCTGAGGCAAATCCCCTTGGGCTGCACGATAATGATACCGAAGAAAAGCGAACGGGTCGGCATCAGGGCCGACGATGGAAAATTCTTAAAGTGATTCCACTCGAGATAATTGGCGAAGAATCCGCACAGGACATATCGAAAGACCGAATCAACGCCTGAGAAAAGATACGGTTCGCCTTCGGGGCTGTTCATCCTGTATCCGCATAAGAAATATCTTATCGGATACATAATATGCATCCGGGGAATCTTGATGACGATTTTCGAGAACGCGAAAACGATTCTCGTGCCTCCTAATAGTATTTTCATGACAACCTGTTTTGCCAAATCATATATCATGGCGCGGCCGGAAGCAAGCATGCCCGTGCAAAACAAAATTCCCCTTGCGGAGAATTTTGAAAGGACTATTTTCGCTTAGCCGTCTTCTTTGAAGACTTCTTTGCAGCCTTTTTAGCGACTTTCTTGACAGCCTTCTTTGCTGACTTCTTAGCCGCCTTCTTTGCTTTTTTCATTGCCATAGATTTAGGAGAAATTAATTTTTATAAAAATTCGTTGTGCTTGTGAACTACCGATGATTCGACCGCCTTCATGACGCGAGGTCTAGTCGTGACGTGAAGTGTTGTATCATTCGATACATTCATTATCTAATGATCAGAATGTTTGCACAAGAATTTATGATGCAAAAAAAATTAAACTGTGGATAACTTGGAGATGTTTCATTCAACTAATCGCACGATTAGTTTACTTATTAAATGCCTTGTGATAGGCTGTTTGCATGAAACTCTCGCTTCAAGAAAAAACATACCGCGCGCTCGCCCACGAGCGGCGCCTCGAAATCGTCCGCCTGCTCAAGATCAACAAGGAGCTCACGGTCGGACAAATCGCGCGCGCGACCAACGCCTCCATGCAAACGGCGTCCAAGCAGCTGCAGGTTCTGTCGGAAGCTCACATTATCGCAAGCGAAAAAAACGGGCTCGAAGTCACCTATTGGATCAGGAAGCCGATGTCGGATATTGTTAAGTTTGCGGTCGGATATTTGCAATAACAAAGACGCGGGGG
>JAQBQS010000013.1 GCA_028286885.1 Patescibacteria group bacterium | reverse complement strand
TTTTCGCGCTTTATTTATTCCTCACCGCGAAGAGGAGCTTTATATTACAAGGGTAGTTTATTTTCCGTGCTTATTTTTCGTCCGCGCCCGTATGGAAAATACCAACACAAAAAGTTACTTAACCCGACACAGCCGGGAAAGCAGCATGCAAAGCAGTAATCGCCGAGAAGAAAAACGAATTCATCGGCGCCTACGCAAGCAGCGTCGGAAGTCTGTACTATCAATTTGCAAAAGTGCAGGCGAAAGGCAAACCGCTCGTCTTCAAATTCTATGTGGACGGAAACTCGGTAGATCCCGGAGCACGGCCGATCAAATCAATTGATCCGGACCTGTCCATCGGCAAGACAACCTACTATTGATCCCACAAGCACGACATTCCAAGTCCTCTCACCTGAGAGGACTTTTATTATGGATCTAGTATGATGGTGCGTATGCAGAATCCTCGTTCCCTTTTCAAGAAAATAATTCTCGGAATTTTTGCTGTTGTGTTCATGTTCGCCACGGTCTTCTTGGCAAAGACATTACCGAGTTCGAGCTCAACAATTTCTGGACCAACCGATAATACAATTTCAAAAAACGAACTGACGGCGCTTCCCCATTTCGTTCAACCTGCAGGAAGTGTGCAACTGCTTATCGAGCCGGACAACACGACCGCGCCGATTATTTCCCTCATTAATAATGCCAAGAATTCAGTTGACGTTACGATGTACCAGTTTGACGACAGCCGGCTTGCTGACACTTTGATTGCTGCACAAAAGCGCGGCGTCGCTGTTCGCGTCCTCTTGAACAAAGGATATAAAGGACAGATCGATCCAAAACAGCTTGCGACTAAAACATATTTGGAAGCAGGCGGCGTTTTGGTGAAATACACGCCGGATTATTTTGCGCTCACGCATCAGAAAACTATTTCAGTTGACCATCGCGCGAGCCTGATTATGACCTTCAATTGGGTTTCGAAATATTATTCAACGGGTCGTGATTTCGGCATTCTCGATAACGACATCAATGACGTGAACGCAATCGAAAATACATTTGATGCTGATTGGAATGCTAAAAAAATAGACTCACAAAACGGCGATGATCTCTTGTGGAGTCCGGGAGCCGAGAGCGCGATGATCATGGTGATCCAGTCGACAACAAAAACACTCGATGTTTATAACGAGGAGATGGCGGATGACAAAATTACCGACGCGCTGATAGCCGCTGACAAGCGCGGCGTAGATGTGCGCGTCACGATGACCTATTCCACGAACTGGAAACCTGCGTTCATCAAGCTCGCAAATGCCGGTGTGAACCTGCGCACGTATGCGAACGGCAAAAATCACATTTATATCCATGCGAAAATGATCCTCGCCGACGGGACGTACGCGTACCTCGGATCGCAGAACTTTTCATTTTATTCGCTCGAAAAGAATCGGGAGCTCGGGATCTTCATCACCGATCCGAACGTTTTGTCGCAACTTGGAAAAATATTTGAACAAGATTACAGGGGTGCGAGGGTTTATATCGTGCCGAAATAAAAAACACCGATCTCTCGGTGTTTTACTTTTTAAACTTCGATTTTCATGTATCCCGTAATCTGGGGCTTTTTTGACAATGAATCAATTCCCGCGGAATTTGGCTCGAAAAGCAATACATAATCTTCGAATTCATCACCAACACTTAGAACGTCTTCAGCGTCTGCGGCCAGCAGATCGCCGTCAACCGCATGACTGTCATCGCGATGGGGCAACGCTTGTTTGTGTGGCTTATCCATCGCATCAACGAAAGGATCCTTAAGAGCTGCTTCGATCGCCTCGCTTTCCTTTTCGCGCAGGAACAGAAGTCGCTTGTGATGTTCCGTAAAATCGTCCAGCTTGTATCCGCCAAGATTCACGAACCATAGTTTTTTCCTTTTCGGCCCACGGATTTCCTTAAGCATTTTCTTGGGCCAAATGAAAATGTCATGGCCATCAATGTGATCGATCATCATTGTCGCATCGATATGCACCTTAAGTTTAGGGTCAATCGGTATTTTGCTTCGTATCATTTTGTGCCCCATGGGATCTTCGATGGACGTTCCGAGATGAAACACGATGTCGTGCTGTTCCGTGCGAAATCCTTTCGGCTTGAAACCAATCAGAGTCATGTATAAATTTAAATCGTTTATTCTTACCATAAAAAGAGTTTTATTTGTCCCGAGTATACTTATTTGCAAGGTTCTGTCAAAGAAAAATCCCGAATGGCTTCGGGATTTAAAAATTAAAGTGGCCCTATGAAACATGAGTCATCTTCCAGCTTCGTTTTGCTATTCATCGACTTGGCCCCGTCGCGTACCATTTCAAGAAAACTAATCAGCCTGAGTTTGTTATCTTTGGTAAGAGCTTTGGCGATCTTTACAAAATCCGACGTTGCATATGTCTTCAGCGATTCACCTTCGAGATAGATTGGGGAATCCTCCCCGAACTCTTTCTTAAATTTCTCGCTGGCTTCGGTCAGTATGAATTCCAGGACTTCGACTTGTTCTATTCTCTTTTTGTCGAATTTTGCGCTTTTTTCCGTGGCGATTTCATTGGATGAGAATGTCTCTCCCAGCTTGAGCCTCACGAGTCGACTGAAGAGTTCCGAGAAGAGCTTTACGTACCATTTGTAATAAAGGTCGTCATCGAGCATCCTGCGCAGAGCCGCAACGGCGCGACGGACTTCGTTCTTTGACGAATAATTTACCAGCTTTTTCATTTCCATTTTTTTGTTTTTTGGGATTGGATATTTGCGAAAGAATATCACGTTTTGAAAATTTTGTCAAAAGAAAAAATCCCTCTCGGGATGTCTTCTTGAAAAATTACTTTCCTCGCTTTCGCGTCTTTCGCTTTTTGGTCTCTTCTTCCTTTTTGAGGGGGAATCCGAGATATTCGAAGAATGCGAGTCCTTCCGGTCGAGTTTTTGCCGTCGTTACGATCGTGATCGCCATTCCGAAGACCTGTGAGATTTCCTCATCTGATGTTTCCGGGAAGATCGTGTGCTCCTTGATGCCGATCGTCATGTTGCCGAGTTCTCCAGCGGACGATCGCGTAATTCCGCGGAAGTCCTTGGTTCGTGGCAGCGCGATGTTGACCAACTTGTCGAGGAAGCTCCACATGCGAGCGCCTCGCAGCGTTACGACGACTCCGACAGGATCTCCTGCTCGAATCTTGAACGATGCGATTGACTGCTTGGCAGCTTTGACCGAAGGCTTCTGGCCCGTGATCTTGAGAATACGGTCTGTTACGAACGTATTCTTGGTCTTGTCTTTCTTCATTCCTGACCCTGTTCCGACTGACACGATGACTTTCTGGATGCGAGGCGCAGCCAATTTGTTCGTGTAGCCGAACTGAGGCTTCAAGATGTCAAAAGATTTTTCCTGTTTTTGTTTGAGCGTGTCCATAGATTTATTTCGCCAACTTCACGTTTGAAACGTTGATTGGTTTTGCTACTTCGACGATCGAACCTTTCGCGTCTGTCGTCTTTGGCTTCTTGTGAATTTTTTTAATGTTCACGCCTTCGACGATGACCTGCGCCAGTTTCGGAAACGACTTGGTAACCGTTCCCTTCTTTCCCTTGTCTCCGCCAGCGATGACGATGACTGAATCACCTTTCTTGATCATAGATTTAGAGAACCTCTGGAGCGAGGGATACGATTTTCTGATAACCTTTTTCTCCGAGTTCTCGCGGGATCGGACCGAAGATTCGACCTCCTTTTGGTTCCTGTCCTTTTTCAAGGATAACCACTGCGTTGTCATCAAAGCGGATGTACGAACCGTCCTTTCGGCGGTACGCCATTTTCACGCGGACGATAACAGCTCGGTGGACTCCTTTTTTCTTGACTGCCTTGCGAGGTTCGGCTGACTTGATCGAGAGAACGACGATGTCACCGAGTGATGCATAGCGGCGCTTCGAACCTCCGAGAACCTTGAACACGCGCGCCTTTTTGGCACCAGTGTTATCAGCAATCGTTACGTTTGTTCCAACTTGAATCATAGGGTTATTTCGTGATGACCGTGAAGTGCTTGTCCTTTGACATTGGGCGGCACTCTTGGATCGTTACTTTGTCTCCGACCTTGATTGCGGCATCCTCGTTGTGCGCCTTGTATTTTTTCGAGATCTTCATGTACTTTCCGTACTTTGGATCCTTCACATAGCGCTCGATCTGGACGACGACTGTCTTCTGCATTTTGTCAGACACTACAACTCCCTGCAGTGTCTTCTTGTTTTTTGTTTCCATTATTTTAAGAATGACATTACATGTCGCTGCGGCTGATAATGCGTCCGGTAACAGGCAGCTTGCAGCCTGCCTTGCGAAGAGCTTCGCGGGCTACGGCTTCAGTGACTCCGTCAACTTCGAACAAAATTCGTCCCGGTTCTACATCGAAGCAGAATCCCTGAGGATCTCCCTTACCCTTACCCATACCTACCTCGGCCGCTTTGGCTGTGACAGGACGGTCAGGGAATACGCGGATCCAGTATTTGCCGGCCTTGCCGAGTGTTCGGGAAACAACCTTTCGAGCTGCCTCGATCTGGTTTGATTTCACGCGAGCCTGCGACGTAGCGCGGAGACCGTAGGATCCGAACTGCAGGCTGATTCCTCGCGTTGCCACGAGTTTTTTCTCGGGGTTGCGTCGGTCAGTCTGCCACTTTCGGTGCTTAACTTTTTTTGGAAATAGCATAGATTTATGTTGTTACTTCGTTGCACGCACGAGCGTGTCACCCTTATAAATCCAGACCTTGATTCCGATGCCGCCGTAAGACATGCGTGCCGTATCAGTTCCGTAGTCGACGTCTCCTCGCATGAACTGCAAAGGAATTCCGCCGAGCTTCAGTTCTTCTTTTCGCGACATATCAGCGCCTCCGAGCCGTCCTGAAAGAACGATCTTGGCACCTTTAACTCCGCGGGCCTGCATGATTTTCTCAAGCGTCATTTTCATAACGCGTCGGAACGTCATTCGCTTCTCGAGCTGTTCCGCAATGGAAATAGCTACGATTTTAGCATTGGCATCAGGATTCGTGACCTCGAGGACATCGATTTTCAAGTCCTCAGGAACCGTGATGTTCTTTGACTTCATGAAGCTTACGATGTTCGCCTTGAGTTTTGCAGCTCCCTCACCCTGTCGTCCGATGACCATTCCTGGTCGTGAAGTCGAGATGATGATGCGTGTTGATTTCTGGCTTCGCTCGAATTCTACGTCGGCAATGTAATTGCTTCGGAGAGATTTCTCGAGGTAGTCCCGGATCATAACGTCAGCTCGGAGCTGTTCGCGATACTCGCTTCCCATCTTGAACCAGCGGGATTTCCATCCTCGGATCAAAGGGAGTCGGTGCGCGTATGGATGTACAATTTTTGACATATTATTTCACGGCGAGCTCGACTTTGAGGATCGAGGTTCGCTTGTTAATTCGGTGAGTGCTTCCTCGTGAGACAGGTTTTCCTCGTTTGAGGGTTGGACCTTTCGTCACTGAAACGCTCTTTACGACCAATTTTCCAGATTCTGCCTTGTGGTTATTTGCGGCGTTAGCAGCAGCGGATGCAATAAGTTTTGCAAACGGCATGGCAGCACGTTTCCCCAAGAATTGAAGTTCGATCAAAGCCTGCGGAACAGTTTTTCCGCGTACGACGTCTGCGACGAGACGCACCTTACGCGGTGCCTGTCGATAGTTGTTGAGTTCTGCTTTCATAGATTATTTCTTCTTAGGAGCTGCTGCAGGGGAAGCCTTCGCAGCCTTGGCAGTGGCGATTTCAGCCGCCTTTGCCTTCTGCTCGATTTCCTTCTGCATCTTTCCTCCGTGCTTGTGGAATGTTCGCGTTGGCGAAAATTCTCCGAGCTTGTGGCCGACCATATCCTCTGAAACGAGGACATCAATGTGCTTCTTACCGTTGTGAACGCCGAACGTGAATCCGATCATTTCCGGAGAAATCATCGAAGCGCGTGCCCATGTTTTAACTGAAGGCAATTCAAGTGGCTTCTTGCCTTCGATCTTTTTCAAGAGCTTGGCATCTACGTAGGGACCTTTTTTAACTGACCGTGACATGAATGGATGTTTATGTGGGTATCAGATTACTTGGCTTGCAAATAACGTGACAGTGCACGATAAAACGAATAAAAACTTGATTCAATTATTACTGGTTACTGCGAAAAAATTCGAGTATGTAATTGTTAGGATCAAGGGGTGAAGAAAGTCCTTGTGTCTAGGAAGTAACGGTCCAGACACAAATCTTTCTTCCGTCCTGGGTGAGAAACAAGACCGGTGAAATATAGCAAAAAGATGGGTTTGTGTCAAGAAAAAAGTCCGTTCCATAGCTTGGAATCGGACTTGTGAACTTGTGAGGGCCCTATTTGATTGAAGAACTACTTAGGGTCTTTTTCTTCTTTTTCAGGATTACTGTTGAAGTCCATGAAGGTCTTTCCTGTCACCTTCTCGAGCAATCCGAGACCGAAAAAGTTTTCGAGGCTTCCTCCGGTTCCTTGTCCGCCGCCTATATAGACGTCCGGCACTAACTTGAGCTTGAGATTGGCGAGCTTGTCCATGACTTGCGTCCTGACGAAGCCGTCTTCTCCCATGGCTTCTACCTGCAGCTTGTAGGCTTCGGCGGTAGACTTGCCCTGTTCGAGGATGACTTTCGCCTGAGCGAGACCTGTCACTTCGGTTGCACCTGCATTTGCTACGCCGTTTACAGTAGTAGCCTTTGCGTTTGCTTCGGCAGTAACGGTCGTAGCTTCGGCATCAGCCGCGGCATTGATCTTGATAGCTTCGGCTTTGCCTTCTGCAGAGAGTACCGCAGACTGCTTTTCGCCCGTAGCTTTCTTGACGGCAGCATCTGCGACGTTCTTCGCGATCTCGACACCCCTTTCGGACGTTACCACCTCCTTCTGCATGTCTGCCTGGGCCGTAGCGTTTGCTAGGGTCTTCCTTTCTTCTTCCGCTTGTTTCTGGGTCTGGTAGGTTTTCTTTTCCTGCTCAGCCAGCTGGCGGTCAGTGACGGTCTTGGTGAGTTCCTCAGGCAGCACGATCCCGGCGATCATCGTATCCTTGGATTCGATGTTGTGAGTTTTGAGCACTGTCTGGATATGGGTCTTCGCCGTTTCCTGTAGATCTCCTCTCTTATCGAGGAGGTCCAGGGCGTCCACCTTTTGGGCGGCATTCCTGAAGTGGGAACTGATAGCCGGTTCGAGAACCTGCGCGATCATATTTTCCACGGTGCCGAGGTTCGCAACTACCTTAGGAGCGTCCTTCGTGGCGATGTGGATGATGACTCTCACGTCCATGTTGACCTTGAAAGCGTCCTTAGTGAGGAGCTGGATGGTCTTGAGGCCCTGGTCGAACTTATGAGCGCTCGATACGTCGTCAGCCCAGCTCAAAAGTATCTGAGTGGTAGGGACGATCGTGATCTTGCAGATACGCGTATTGATGGGATGGAGTCCGGGACTAAGCGGTTCCGCCCAGATGCCCTTCTTGCCGACCTCTACGATCTTGGCATTCACGTTATCGTCTTTTTCCATCAGATCCTCCCCGACTTCGCCTACGTAGCTCGTGACCACGCCGCACGTTCCGATGAGTACCTCAGTCATACCTATGACCTCCACGGTTGCAAACCAAGGATTGATGGCATAGTTACCCGAGGTCAGCACCTCTTGCTGCAAACCCTTCTGTCCGTCAGCATGGAGATATTTGGCCGGATCTTGGAAACTATTGTGCTCGGACATATTTATGATGTCAGCTGCAATATTATCCTTTTTCACGGGCTTGCCTTCGTTCACCGTTACGATACCTACCTGGTTCGGATTGATATGCGTCCAGTCGACAACTTCTATGAGCTTGAAGAGCACGGGATTGATCCTATACTTTCCGGGCATCAGAGCTGACAACTGCCTTCCTTTTTCGCCGCCATTTTTGATGAAGGCTTCTCCATCAAAATAGTCATTGTGACCGTCGATGACTTTAGCGAGCACTCTTCCCGGAGGAATAGACGCTCCGTCAGTCGCTTCGATGAGACCAAGCTTACCGCCTGGAATTATCGTGACCGGCTTCTTAATTACATTAAACAGGATCGTATTGACACGATAGATACCAGGATTAAGGAACGCGATTTGCGGTCCTTTTTCTCCGTCTTTTGCGAGGAATCCTTTCGCATCTTGATAATTGTCACATTCGACCACTTTGCCGAAGTTGCCGCCTGGACGAGAAACGGATTTACCTGCGATTGACTCGACATAGCCGACTTCGTTTTCCTCGATCACGATCGCCTCGACGATTTGTACATCAAAGAGATGCGGGTTGATCTTGTACTCGCCTTCGGGCAGGATATCGAGCTGCGCGCCTTTCTGGCCGCCTGCACTCAGGAATTTTTCTCCATCTTGAAAAAGATCGCAGTCCACGGCCTTGGCCATAAACTCGCCGGATGGGATAGGTGCCCCGGTAATGGGGTTAAGTAACTTTTTGTGTTGGTATTTTCCATACGGGCGCGGACGAAAAATAAGCACGGAAAATAAACTACCCTTGTAATATAAAGCTCCTCTTCGCGGTGAGGAATAAATAAAGCGCGAAAA
>JAQBQS010000015.1 GCA_028286885.1 Patescibacteria group bacterium | reverse complement strand
AAGGCGCGAACGTGATCAATGTCCTTTCGAAGGGAGGAGAGAAAACCGTTTTGTCGGTCCATACTCACATTTCAAATAGTGCGAGCTTTCATAATTTCTCCGGTCGTTTCTACAAGACGTTCATCAGGTTTTTCTACAATCGTGCCGACGCGATTGTAGCGGTATCCGAAGGCGTCAAGCAGGATTTGGTCGAGTCGTTCGGGGTTTCGAAGGACATCATCCATGTCATCTATAATCCTTGCGATGCAGAGGATATTGCGCGGCAGGCAGCTGAGCCTCTCGGCGGATTCGAATTTCTCAAGAGCTTCAAAGTCATTTCCAATGCAGGCAGATTGTCGGAGCCGAAGGGGCAGTGGCACCTGATCCGCATTTTTTCCGAGATTAAAAAATCCAGAAACGACGCGAAGCTTGTCATTATGGGAGATGGCGATTATAAAAAATACCTTATCGGACTCGCTCAAGATCTCGGCTTGAGCATATACGACCATTCAGCGTCGCAGAAATTGAGCGACTCATACGATGTTTATTTTCTCGGCTTTCAGAAAAACGTATTCAAGTTCATAGCAAATTCATCGCTTGCCGTTTCGACTTCAATCTGGGAGGGATTCTCGCTCGGAATTTTAGAAGCGATGGCGTGCGGAGTCTGTGCCATATCGACGGATTGCGCCTCCGGGCCAAGGGAAATTCTTGCGCCGGGAACCGATGTGAAACGGCAGGCAACGGTTCCTGAATTCGCGGAATTCGGAATCCTCATGCCGATTTTGGACGGCAAGAGAAAAACGGCACATGACGCTATTACGGATTCGGAGCGGCAATGGGGGCTGACGCTCGACAGCCTTCTTTCAGATTCTGAAACAAGAAACCGTTATGCTACCAAAGGCAAGGAACGACTGGGAGACTTCAGCATCGCTGAAACGATCAGGCGGTACGAACAGATTCTTTCATGAATTATTTCTCTCGAAAAATAAAACGAATCAAGGAACTGGGAATTCGAAATTCAGCTTTTTGCAGCATTAAAAAAATTTACTACAGAATTCTCCGGCTTTGGTTCGGTTTCGACGCATGGCATGCGCGCGCCCCGTTCGAATGCCGTCCTTACAAACAGGTCGTCGTCGATCTTTGCAATTCCGTACGTTCCGACGTTGCCGTCGAGATAGGGTGCGGACTCGGCGAAATTATCAGCCGCGTGAACGCAGGCAAAAGAATCGGCCTCGATACGGATCCTCATGCAATCGGTGCCGCAACGTTTCTCTACGGGAACGAAAATACGCTTTTCAAGACGGGATCGTCAGATTCGCTCGGTGATATTACGGGAAAAAAGGTTCTCGTCATCGCGGTTAATTTTCACCATGGATTCACTCCTGATGAAGCGAAATTATTTTTTGACCACATAATGTCGTCCAACTTCAACTTTCTCGTTTCTGACAGGACATTGCTCCGGCAATCCGGCTGGTACGACCATGACCTTGCAAGCATGTACCCGGGAACGCTTCGAGTCGCTGAAAAGCGGCATGACGTTGAAAACGTGCGCGAACTCTTCTTGTATGAGAAAATAACCTAATCTATGACACCTTACGAACAAAAAAGAAAAGACGTTCTTGCGAAACTCGATGCCTCTTATGCGCAATATAAGAAATTTTACGAGATAAAAGGCGGCGGCATCAAGAAAAAATTAGAGCGCCTGCAGGCGGGATTTTCTCCGTACATGAAACAAATTTTTTGGAAACTGGGATTGTTTCCGCGGCACAACAGGAATATTCCATTATTTTGGGGTAAGCGCATTGCGTCTGATCTTTCCGATTTGGACATTATGAACCTCTACCTGTTCGGATCTCTTTCAAGGAGTTTTGCGGAACACAAGCTCACGAAATATTTCGTCACTACGTTCAAAGAAGGCGATGTCTTTTACGATGTCGGAGCGAATTACGGGTTCTATAGCTATCTCGCATCGGAGTTCTGCAAGGAGATCCATATTTTCGAACCTCTCCCGCATGTTTTTAAAAATGTTTCCGACAACTTCGGCTCGAAGAAGGCCTATCTTAATAATGTCGCCCTTACGAACAACGACCAAGGCGCGACGATGTACAGCGCGCACAATTCGGGCGTAAGCACGGTGAATGCCGATTTCGTTCAGGCTCGCTCTGATAATCACAAAGAGGGCTACGTTGGAACGTTCCAAGTTCCGACATCGACGCTCGATCTTTACTCTAGAGCGCACTCGATTCCTACGATCATTAAGATAGACGTCGAAGGAGCGGAACTCGTAGTGCTTGAGGGCGGCGAGCATCTTTTGAAAACGGCTTCGCCCGTGGTAGCTGTTGAAGTTCATATCAAGCAGGAGGATGGAAATATTTCGCAGCATGCCGTTGAAAAATTAAGATCGTTCGGATATGAGTCATATCAGATTACCGATGACGGTTCGCTTGAGAAGGTCGAAGGCGATTTGGCGCTGGTCGTGGCGAAGAATCCGAATCTCACCTTCGATAACTTTGTCTTTAAGAAACCGTCACGCATATGATTCAGTCGCGCTATCTTATCCGGCTCGATGACGCCTGCCACACCATGGATCTCGCGAAATGGGAGCAGCTTGAAACGGTCTTCAAAGAGTTCGGCATACGGCCGATCGTAGGCGTGATTCCGAACAACCGGGACAAGGATTTTTTCCTGCGTCCGGCGCTGTCGGATTCGCAATTCTGGAATCGGATCAAAGATTGGCGGCAGGCAGGGTGGGATATAGCGATGCACGGGTATGAGCATATTCTTATACCGACCGGGGCGCGCTCCTTGGTAAATCTCAATGCGCGAACGGAATTTGCGGGCCTGCCGTATGGCGTGCAAGAGGAAAAAATACGCAAGGGCTGGGAGATATTCCGAGCCCAAGGCATTGAACCGAAGATATGGATTGCGCCGGCGCATTCGTTCGACAACGAAACGCTTCGCGCCCTCGCGAATATGACCTCAATACGCATCGTTTCGGATACGTTTGCATTCGGCACTTACGGCTGCAACGGATTTTCATTCATACCTCAGCAGCTTTGGAAATTCGTTTTCTTCAAGCGCGGTACGTGGACCATCTGCCTTCATCCTAATTCGATGAATGACAAGGATTTCGACCGCCTTTACGACGCTCTTGCCAAGCATCACGAGCTTTTCATATCCGTGTCCGATCTCGACATGCGTTCCAGACCAAGATCGCTTTTCGAAAAGATCATCGAACGGTTCTGGTTCAACAAGGGTCTCATTCATTCCATTTCGCGCGCCAAGCGCTCCATCCTATGTCTCTTTCGCTCATAACCTTCGCCGATCTCGGCAAGAGGAAAAACTTAAAAACGGCAGACATTCTTCCCGTGATCGAGGAATTCGCCAAGCGCGAACCTTCCACCCAGATAGTTTGCCGCATGCAGCAGGGAAGTAATCTTGAAAACGTCAAAGCCGGCGTTCCCGTTTATCTGCATTATGCTGCTAAAATACTCGAGCGCCTCACGCTCCGAATGTTTTCAGCGCGCCAGTGGGAGGAAAAAAGGCTTGATAAGAAAGCATCTGCATATCTCAGCAAAAGCGACGTCGTTTTATTTCATCCTGAATACGCTTTTCCCAAAACGATTGAAAAGGCGCGCGAACTAAACTCCGTTGCGGTAGGAATCTGTACGGTCGCGCATCCGAAACTCAACCGCGAAACGTTCCAAGAAGAGAGCAAAATTCTCGGTATTGATTTGGACGTGAGCCAATGGGAAGAAAAACTTGATGCCGACGCCGCGACGGTTAAACGGCTTGATTACGTCATCGCGCTTTCTGACTTCGTGAGAGATTCCTATCTGAACGCAGGCTTCGGCAAGGAACAGATCTTCGTCGCATATCAGGATATCGACAAAAATAAATTCATTCCGGCATCGAAACTCGACAATGTTTTCCGCCTTCTCTATTTGTCGCACACGTCGCCTCTCAAGGGGCTTCATTATCTGCTGGATGCGTGGACATCTCTCGGACTCAAGAACGCCGAACTTGTTTTAGTCGGAGGGTATGCGCCGGGCATTCCCGAAGAGCTAAAGAATCGGTATGAAAAAATAATGTCAAAAGACCCGAGCATCATATGGGCCGGATCGACGCAAAATCCTCTTCGTTTTTATTGGGAATCTTCGGCGTTCGTGCTGCCGTCCCTCACCGAGGGAAACCCTCGCGTAATCATGGAGGCGTTGGCGTGCGGAATTCCGGTTATTACCACTGATCGCGCCAGGAGCATCGTGAGAGACGGAGAGACGGGATTCATCGTGCCCGCGCGCGATTCGAACGCCCTTGCAAAGAGGATAAAGTCCCTTTATGATGACCAGGAGAAGCTTGCGATTATGTCCGTGAACGCCCGAAAAAGCATCGATGATAAAAAGCCTTTCGGAAAAGAGGTGTTTGAAATCTATCAGGCGATCATGGCGCGATCGGTGAAAAAGTAACCAAGGCAGCCGCCAATTCCGAACATGAAATTTATTATTCGCGACGACGATCTCAATTATTTTACAAAGCCGGCCGACATTGAAAAATGGTACGCGGGCATTTTCAGCCGAGGCATCTCGGTTGCTTTTGCGGCGATTCCTTTTATCAAGCCGTCGAGCGATGTACTCTGCGGCGCGCCGAGCGAGCCCGATATCGAATATCCGATCAGCGGAAATCGGGAGCTCGTTGATTACGTTAAGAATAATAAAAATATCGAGATTCTCCAGCACGGCTGCATTCACGTGACTGAAGACGGCGTTTTCGAATACAGGAAGCACGAACGCCTTTTCGAGGATACGAAACGCGGCAAGGAAGAGCTTGAATCCGCTTTTGAAAGGAAAATTTCGATTTTCGTTCCTCCGCATGATGCGCTTTCAAATTACGGAATCAAGGCGATCGAATCCCAGAATCTCAACGTGATACGCGGGCTTGGATCGGCAAATTTCATATTTCGTTTTGAATATGCTGTCGCAATCGTAAAGATGATTTTGCACCGTCTTGCATTTCCAAATAAAAGTGAAATGCCGGCTTATCCTTTTACTCTTGATTATGGAAAGCATAAGGAATCCTACGCCGTCAGGCTTGGTGAAGAGCGATTGGATTACCTGCTGAGAAGCCTCCGCTATGCGAATTCCAAGAGAGGGAACTTTATCGTGACAAACCATTTCATCGTCACGACGTCCAAGGAGATGGAAAATTTGAACGCTCTCATTGACGAGGCGCGGCGCCTTGGATTCGAATTCGGACGAGCGGACGATCTTTTTCATGAATAATAATCCCGTCAAAATTGCATACCTTATAACCGGACTTAACACAGGAGGCGCTGAAATAACGCTCGAAAAAATCATCGAGAATCTGTCGGATCGGTACGAAACGTTTGTTATCTCTATTCTTCCGGTCAAGGAAATCGGTTTGCGCATGATTAAGCACGGCGTGCGCGTCATTGATCTTGATATGAAATCCAAATGGGATTTCATGGTTATTGTTAGACTCTATCGAATCCTTAGAAAGGAGAAGCCGTTCATCCTTCATACATTTCTTTCGCATGCCAATATTCTCGGGAGATTGGTGGGCTTCATGGCACGAATCCCGATCATCGTCTCGTCGATCAGGAACGAGCGTTTCGGGGGCCGCTTGCGAGAGCTCATGATTGCGTGGACCGATCGCCTCTCAACGTTCACGACAATCGTTTCCCAAAAGGCGGCGGATAAGGTAATCGAGAAGGGAATTGTTCCGGCTCACAAGAGCATCGTAATTAGAAACGGATACGATTTGAAGGCATTCCCTGTTCGAAATATTCCTCTGCGAGAGTCGGTGCGCAAGAGCCTCGCTATATCAAATGAGACAACGCTCATTGTTTCAGTCGGAAGCCTTACCGAACAAAAAGGATATCCTTACCTTATCGATGCCATGTCGCATGTCGTCAAAAAGCATCCGGATATCGTTCTTGTAATAATCGGCGAAGGAAAGGATCGGGAATCCCTTGAAAAAAAGATTAAAAGCGACAACCTAGAAAATACCGTCAAGCTTCTCGGCGTCAAGCAGAATGTTACTGACTATTATAATGCGGCAGATTTGTTTGTATTAGCCTCATTGTGGGAAGGTTTCAGTAATGTTATTGTTGAGGCAATGGCATGCGCCTTGCCTGTTATTGCGACGGATGTCGGGGGCGCAAGGGAAGCTTTGACGGACGGCGTTTCCGGCATCATCATCGAACCGAAAAACGCTCAGGTATTGGCGCAAAAAATAGGAGAAATGCTCGAGCTCTCGAAAGATGCCAAGCGGTCATTCGGAGACCATGCGCGAAAAACCGTCGAGGAAAAATTCTCGCTTCAAAAGATGATCGACGATTATGAAAAGCTTTATAAAAAACTCCTGGAACCCTATAGCTAGATTTTTCAAAAGTCCCGAGGGAATCGTTTTTTCCGCAGTCCTGGTTGCGCACTGCATCGCCATCATTTTTTTGAACAATAATCCGATACAGCTGACATTCGCGGGGGACCAGCTGACGTATCACCGCTACGGTACGATTATGGCTGACATGATCCGCCACGGAAATTTTGCGTTCAGAAGCGTCTATGCGTCCCATTGGTATCCTGTTTTCGTAGGCGGAATCTATGCGATCTTTGGGCCGTCGATGCTCATCGGATCGCTTGCAAACGCGCTCCTTGCTTCGATTGCGGCAGTGCTGTTTCTAAAAATCCTCAAAGGGTTCGGAGTTTCAAACAAGGTTTCCGTAGTCGGTTCGCTCGCAGTCTTTATTCTCTATCCAAGCTTTCTTTTCCATACCAGCATTCTTTTAAAAGAAGCGTGGCTTGTTCTGCTTACGCTCGGCATTCTCTACGCATCTCAAAAATTAGTGCGGGGAGAAGGAAATCGCTTTCTGGTTTTTTCAGGCGCGTTCGTTCTATTTCTTGGGCTCTATGATCTGAGATTCTTCATAGGCATAGCTGCCATGGTTGCGCTTCTCGCAGATTGGTTTTTTAACGCGCGCGCATCCGTGAAAAAAAGATTCGCCTATGGAATTCCCATGTTGATAATAATCGTTGCTTCGACGCTGCTTCTTTTGAAATGGGACGTCGGAGAGAACAATACCATCAACAATTATGTAAGCCCCGAATCGGTTTATACTACGCGCGCAGTATACGGACGAAATGGAGGAAGTACCGTCCAAAGTCCGATCTTCACGCAAACGTTTCAAAACGTGCCCGCGGAGGTCCAAGGAACTCCTGAAGGTAAACCTGCAGAAGCCAAAGGGTCAAAAATGCCGTCTTATTCGCTTTCAATACGCGGAACGGCTGCGGCGTTCGCAAATGCCATTCTCGGGCCATTCCCGGGGCAATTACCAAGAATAAAATATCTGACGGAGCTCCCGGATGTTCTCTTTATCTATGCCGTGATTATCGGAGCTTTGGCGCTGTTTTTAACAAGGAGTTGGAAAGCTTTTCGCACAATGGTTCCTGTGATAATCTGCGCAGGCGTCGTCTTTGCGACCATTGCCATCGGCAGCGATAATCTTGGCGCCATTGTCAGGCAGCGCATAACGGCAGTCGTCGTCTGCTCAATCATTGCGCTGTTTGCAGTTGATCTCCTTATCAAGACGTATTCCAAGAATACTCGTCCAACCTAAGTTTTATATGCCAACGAAACACACAACAATTCTTGTCACCGGATGCGCCGGATTCATCGGTTCGCAATTCGTACTCTCGTTCAAAGAGCGGTTTCCAAAAGCTACGATCGTCGGCATCGATGATTTTTCGACGGGCCGCAGAGACGCCGTCGATCGCTCGATTATTTTTTACGAAGGTTCGATCTGCGATGGAGCTTTTCTCGACACTGTGTTCAAGAAGCACAAGCCGGACTATGTATTTCACTTCGCCGCGCTTCCGCGCATTTCGTTTTCGGTCAAGCACTTGTCACGAACGACCGATGTGAATATCGGAGGCACGGTGTCTCTTCTTGAAAAATGCCGGGATTACGGAATCAAGCGGTTTATTTTCTCATCATCATCTTCCGTATACGGGAACAACAAGGAACTTCCGACAAGCGAAAAGAATTCCATTCCCAATCCCGTTTCGCCTTACGCTCTTCATAAATACGCAGGCGAGCGCGTTTGCCGGCTCGCCTCCACTTTGTATAGATTCGACACGGTATGCTTGCGTTATTTCACCGTCTTCGGTCCGGGGCAGTTCGGCGATTCCGCCTACGCGACAGTCATTTCAGCCTGGCTGACCGGACTTTATTTCCCGTCGGAGAAGGAATTGTTCCTCGAAGGAACGGGCAGGCAATCCCGCGATTTTTGCTATGTCGACAACGTCATTCAGGCGAATATCAATGCGATGCTTTCCGAAAAGCATTTCAACGGCGATGCGTTCAATATCGCCCATGGCGAGACGACGAGCCTGCTCTCCGCCAAGAAGATGATCGAGAAGTTCAGCGGAAAGAAGCTCAACCTGAGTAAGCGTCCCATTCGGCCGGGCGATGTCAAGGATACTCACGCGGACATTTCAAAGGCTAAAAAACAACTGAAGTACAAGCCGACGGTGAATTTCGAGAACGGTCTTAAAAAAACAATTGCGTGGTTCGAACAAAGACATGCAGGAACAAAGCAATAAAAAAGTAATATGTTCCGCCAATGCTTCGTGGTATCTGTGGAACTTTCGCAGGAATCTTCTTCATCGTTTCCAAGAAGACGGTTTTGAAGTTTCTGTAACTTCATCGCGCGACAAATATACCGACAGGCTTTCTTGCGAATATGAAATTACTGCCATGAAACATCTGAGCCGGACGGGAATGAATCCGCTTCGCGACGTGCTTCTCTTGGCTGAATACCTTCGGGTTTATAAAAAACAAAAGCCTGCCCTCGTATTCAACTTTACGATCAAGCCGAATATTTACAGCTCAATAGCGTGCGGGATTCTCGGCATTTCGTGCGTCTCGACCGTAACGGGGCTCGGCTATTCGTTCTTGAAAGAAGGATTGCTGCAAAAGATCACTGTCTTCTTGTACAAGATTTCGCTTCGGAAAAACAAATTCGTAGTCTTTCAGAATCAAGATGACCTCGATTTGTTCGTTTCAAAAAGAATTATTCCGAAAGAAAAAGCAATGCTCATTGAAGGGTCGGGTATCGATACTCTGCGATTTTCACCGAGCAAAGAGAACATTCGTACGGGCAACCTTTCATTCATTCTTGTCGCAAGACTGCTTCGCGACAAAGGAGTTGTTGAATTTGTTGAAGCCGCGCGCATCGTCAGAGGGATGATTCCTCACGCGCAGTTCCGCCTCCTCGGACAGCTTGATCATGTGAATCCCGCGGCTGTTTCTCGTCGCGAATTGGACGAGTGGATAGAAGAGGGCATTGTCGAATATCTCGGGGAAGTTAATGACGTTGTTCCGCATTTGAAGAACTCCGACGTCATTGTTTTGCCTTCGTACCGAGAAGGATTGCCCAAAAGCATTCTCGAGGGAATGGCGATGGGAATGCCTGTCATTGCGACCGACATTCCCGGCAGTCGCTCGGTTGTTAGCCATGGAACAAGCGGTTTTCTTGCGCCGGTCAAAAACTCGAATGCTCTGGCAGAAATAATGATCGACATGGCGCGCCTTTCAACCGATGAGCGCACTCGAATGGGTGACATTGGTCGCAAGATGGTTCTCGAGAGGTTTGATGAAAAGATCATCGTGAAAGCCTATGAAGCATTGGCGCAAAAAATCCTAGGCAATGCCTAGGATTTTTTGCGCCACGGATTAGAGTTTATGCGAAATAATGATCTGTACCGTTCTCACTATGATGCCGAGGTCGAAGAAAAAGTTTCGGTTCTTGATGTAATACAGATCGTACTGGAAGCGCTCAATGAATTCGGTATGGCTCGCCGGCGCGTGATACTTGATCTGCGCCCAGCCAGTAAATCCTGGTTTTACGATGTGGCGCAAATAATATGAAGGGACCATTTTTTTCAGTTCAAGGCCAGGAGTGGTGACGTCAGGGCGCGGACCGACCAAGCTGATGTCTCCATTTAACACATTGATCATCTGAGCCAATTCATCGATATGAAGTTTGCGGATAATCCGACCCACGCGCGTAACTCGAGGGTCGCTTTTCACAGTCCAGTCTGCACCGACACCCGAAGAGCGTTTGGATTCTTCGGTCATTGATCGGAATTTGTAAAGCATGAATTCTTTTCCCAAAAATCCCAAACGTGTGTTTCCTTTGTAGAGGATGGTGCCGCCGTCTTCGATTTTAATCCCTATTACCATAATCAGAATAAATGGAAATGCGATAATCAGGATTATGATTGCGACAAAGCATTCGAAGGTACGGTGCAGGAATTTCGAAAGGAATTTTGCGTGCTGGACGTGTTGGATGAAAAGCGTTTCGTCGACGGATTCGACAGGAACTTTCTGGAGGATTTCCTGATAGGTCGAGATGAGCGACAGGGTCGTGATTTTTTTCTTGAAAATAATTTCAATGAGATGGTCGGGAAGCTGCAGCGTGTCTTCGATTACGAGGACGTGAAAGTGATAGTTTTCAAGGACCGTGATCAGGCTTGCCTCGTCTTTGACGTGGACAAGAGGGTCGTAGCCGCGGTGGGGATTGTTCGCGATTTCTTCAAACAAATGCGATGCAATCGCGGACGTCCCCCAGACGACTGTTTTGTTTTGGAACGAGGTTGAGAAAATGTTGAAAAAGACGCGGCGCCAGAGGATAAACAGAATTGCGAATGCGACGAAGAAAATCGCAAGATTCGTTTTCGGCGTTACATGGAAGAAGGGAAGAGCGTAGAAGAAAATGATGCCGATGATCGGCGAGATGATCATCGCTGCGCCGAGCCGCCACAAGTTCGATGATGCGGGGCGCAAAAACCGGAAGTCGTAGAGGTCAAACGCGTAGAGCATCAGGATCGTAACGAGAGCCACAAACGCGAACGCCCAGATGTTTTCTTGGAATACCCAATGCGGAAAGTGGAACCTTCCCTCGCGGAGCCATACAACGAGAAACGAAAGGACGAGGGCGGCAATATCGCCGAGAAAAAGGATGAGTTTGCGGTTGTTTGACATGCATCAAGTGTACTCGTTTTGCGGCGGTTGTCAGCCCTTGCCATTTTCCAAGAATCTGCTATTATGACCCGCGTACACCAAAGACAGCGAGTGTGGATTCTCTCATACAGGATCCGCTTAATTTCTCGTCGAGGTCGAAACTCCTTTGTGTACAAATTAATAAGAAACCACCAAGAAAACTATGGCACTCACCAAGAACCAGAAAACAGATCTCGTCGGCAAATTTGCAGACGTCATCAAGGGGAACGCCTCAGTCGTATTCCTCTCGGCAAAAAATTTGAGCGTGGCTCAAGTCAACGAGGTTCGAAACGCGCTTGCGGCTGCCAACGGCGGTTACAAGGTCGTCAAGAAAACGCTCCTCAAACGAGTGCTCGCTGATTCAGGAATCACAGGTGATGTTCCAACTCTCGACGGCGAACTTGCTATTGCATTCTCAAACGATGCAACAGCTCCGGCGCGCGAAGTTTGGAATTTCGCAAAGAAAACGGACGGCAAGATGGCGATGCTCGGCGGAATCTTCGAAGGCAAGTTCATGGACGCGGCGCAGATTTCAGAAATCGCGCTCATCCCGGGAACTGATGTCCTCCGAGGAATGTTCGTCAACGTCATCAACAGCCCGATCCAGGGACTCGTCATTGCTCTCTCGAAAATCGCAGAGGCAAAGGCATAACTATTTATCATTTAGCTTTTAGTTTTTAAATTATATGGAAGAAAACAAAAATGTAGAGATTCCCGCGAAGTTCGCGGCAATCGTCAAGCAGATCGAGGAAATGTCAGTACTTGATCTAAACGAGCTCGTAAAATTGTTCGAAGTCAAGTTCGGCGTATCGGCAGCAGCAGTCGCAGTCGCTGGTCCTGCTGCAGGAGCAGCGGCCGCTGACGAGAAGACAGACTTCACAGCCATCCTAACATCCGACGGCGGAGCGAAGATCGGCATCATGAAAGTCGTCAAGGAATCTCTCGGACTCGGACTCAAGGAGGCCAAGGATCTCGTTGACAACCTTCCAGCAACCTTGAAAGAGGGAATGAAGAAGGAGGACGCCGACGCTTTGAAGAAGGCGATCGAGGACGCAGGAGGAAAGGTAGAATTGAAGTAATTCAAAACTACACCACAAAAAAGTCCCTTAGGGGACTTTTTGCGTTACCAGAAACTTAGGTATAATGCCTCCATATGGCAACGTCAAAACATCTGGATATTTTGGGGAATCTGTTCGGCGGCGCAGTTCGCGTCAAGCTTCTCAAGTTCTTTCTTCTGAACGCAAACGAAGGCTTTTCGGTGGACGATATCGCGACGCGCATGCGCATCAAGCCGAACTTGGTCAAGCCTGAACTCAATCTATTGTCGAAATGCGGATTTGTAAAACCGAAAATTGTAACCAAGATCATTCTTGGCAAGAAGAAAACGACTCGCAAGAAGGCAAACGGATTCATTGCTAACAAGGATTTTCCATTGATTGATCCTCTTCGAAATCTGCTCGTGGATTCGGGTGGAATGCAGATCCCGGATATCTCGGCTCGGTTCAACGGAGCAGGAAAGATTACGCTCTTCATTACTTCAGGGATTTTTACGCACGATCCTGACCGCATGATGGACCTGATGATCGTGGGGGACCGCCTCGACAAGAAAATGATCGACGGCGAGATCAAGAAGATCGAATCGGAAATCGGCAAGGAACTCCGCTATGCGATCTTCGACACGGAAGAATTCTTGTACCGATTGAAAATGTACGACAAGCTGATCCGCGACCTGTTGGATTATCCGCACACCAAAGTCGTCAACAAAATCAGCCATCCCGAGCTTACGAGATAGCAAGACAGCCTTTGACAAGAACGCCTTACTCTGGTAAGGTTTTTTTGATAAAACATTCGTTCATAAAAAAATAAAAATTATGGGAACAGTTGAAGCTGTCGCCGAAAAGCCGCAGGATATTCTTTCGAAATTCATTGCTGAGAAACACAGCAATAGCAGGCAAGAAAAGATAGCCAGGATAAGGATCTCGACCGATTTAGTGGAGATACGAAGATATTTGTATTCTGATGAGCTGGATCCGGATGTCCGGCTTGAAGCAAGGCGCAGGACATATGAATGGATTCGTGAAATTTTGCCGACAATAGAGGACACGGCCTATCTTGCAAACCTCTACTCGAAGCATGTTTGGAGCGTTCGCGAAATAGCCGCAGTGGTTCTTGGCAGAATGACGGAACTATACGCAAAGGTTTCCGACATTGAAGAAATGATCCGCCTGAAAAAGGAATTGCCGACGGGTTTTGAAGGCACTACGGAATACGTGATGTATCCTGCAATCGAAAGGATATGCGAGCTTATCGTCAATGACGATCGGCGCACGTCTTATCCGTTTCTTATCAAGGCCTGGTGGGCCGTTCTCGGTTCGGTTCCGTTCGTCAATGACAAGTACAGCGGCCAGATCGAAAAACTCTTGCCCGAAGCTCTGGCGTCTGAGAATGACATCAAGGTACTTTTGGACTATAGGGGAAACACCTTTAATTCGTGGAACCATACCGACCATGGCGCTGCCCGGGCAATAGACGCAAGGATCAATGGCATCATCGAGGAATGTTTGCCAAATGCGGATTCGTTCGAAAAGGTGGCCTATTACAAGAGTACTGCCAAGAGCAATTCTCTATGCCTGAAAGCCGAAGACAAGATGGCCGAGCTCGCGTTGTCTGTAATTACTCCGATGAAAAGCATGGACGAGGTTCTGGAATCCCGTTTAAAAATTCATTTCGGCAGTAGTTCGTTTGGTAGTACCGAGGCCTATAAAAAGGCACATGAAGTTTTCAAGGCTAAGATAGACGAACTGCTCCCCGGTTTTCTGAGTGGATTCAAGAGCGCTGACCAGGTTTATCCTTATGTCAAAAGCATGAAGTTTCACTTCGTCGGGTCCGCACCTAATCTGATCGAGTCAAAATTTGCGGAACTTGCGCCTGCATACTTTCAAAAGGACGGAACTCTTGAAATTCTATTGAAATGGTACGGGCAGCACGACACATGGGAGGGCGCTAACATGAAAGCTATTCTCAAGGGCATTGCCATCGAGATGATTCCGAAGGAAACAAATCCGGAGTCTCTCATGCGCATCAGTGAAAATGATAAGAATGTGTTTCCTCTCGCACAGGCACGCCTTGCCGAACTGCTCTCGCAGCTGTCCGAACCGGCGGACTGGTTTCTATCTTGCCTCCAGAAAAAGAAGTTCTTTGGAAACGAAGGTCTCTTCTATGAGAAAGCAAAGCAATTTGTGAAAGCAGTTTGACTTACAAGCTCCCTGAAAGGGGAGTTTTTATTTTTGACAGAAGAAATCTATTATGGTAAGGTTTTTTTGATAAAAGATTCATTTACAAAAAAATAAAAACATGGAAACAGTCATCAAGGGAAAAACACGGCCGAAGGATGTCTTGGATGCATTCTTGCAAAACAAATATCTGGAAACTGACGACGGTAAAATTGCAACAATTAACAGTACAGAGGATTTAGCCCTTATCGGGAAGTTTTACAATTCTGCTCAATATGACTCACCTGTGCGAAAAGCTGCCGAAGAAAGAATAGGCTTAATTGCTGACGGAATTTTTGCTGGTTATTCTGAATTTGCAGCTATTATGGAATGGTTTCATAAAAATAGCTGGAGTCTTAGAAATAGTAGTAGCTTGTTCGGGAGATTTTTAAAGCGCCTGAAGGTTATGTGTGATTCATGCGAAAGCATGGAAACACTGATTCATTACTGGGATATTTGCGATAAGCACTATGTTTCCGAAGAAGCTTATGGTGTCTATCATGTCGTCGAAGGAAGAATGATTGAGGCGGCAAAGGCTGACCCAAACAGATACTCTTTTGAATTCCTGCGTAAGATTTGGCGCTCAACGGGATCCGGTTTTCCTGCGCGTAACAAAATCGGCGAACTCATGCCGGTAGCACTTGCATTTGAAAGCGATATTAAAAAACTCGTTAAATGGATGTCAGCCGTAGGCACAGAGGAAGGTGTATGGAGTAGTTGGAATCACCACGATCACAATGCTTATGCTGCTGTTCGTCATAGAACATGCGAACGAGTTCAAGAACTGACCAATGAAACTGATGATGTTCAAATGCTTGATTGGTATCTCCGTGTCGTTTCAGGGCGTAAGGCGGTTGAGCAATTAGTAATAACTCGCATCGGCGAGTTGGTCATTCCTCCGATCAAAGACATTCCAAGCATTTCTAAACTGAAAGAATATTATGGAACATTGCCATGGGATGCTCGCAAATACGGCTTAATAATCCGTGCATTTCAGGAGAGGTTCGAACAACTCCTGTCAAAACGCCTCAAGTGCATCAATGATGCAGAAAAAGTATATCCGTATCTCGATTTTCAGTTCGGTGACAGTTTACGACCTAATGAAACAAGTCAAAAAATGATCAGGGAGAGGTTTATCAAGCTTCTGCCAAAGTTCTGTCGGAAAAAGCCGGACGTGGCAAAAGTGTTCAAGTGGCATCAGTATCAATATGGTATGAGACGTACACTCCGCCCGTTCATTATCGAAATGGTTCCGTCCGAAAAAAATATCGAAGCTATCGCTAACGCAATGGGAAAATATGGCAATGAGGAGCTCGAATCCCATTTTAAAGTGAGACTCGCTGAACTCCTTACTGATCTGACTGAGCCAAGCGACTGGTTTCTCGCATGCCTCAAGGAAAAGAAATTCTTCGGAAACGAAGAGCTCTTTACCCAGAAAGCAAAGGAATTTGCTACAGCAGCTTAATTTACAAGCTTCCCGAAAGGGAGGCTTTTTTACTTGCCTCTCCATTTCAGGCGGGTGTATACTTGGTTACGATAAGCTGGCCATCTCGAAACCGCCTATCACTTCTAACAGAGTAACCCTTCATTATATATGTACGTCGCACAACAAGGTTCCGTTTATCTCACGTCGTTTCAGTCGTTCTGGCTCGGACTCGGCACATGGCTTCCTCAGGCGCTTCTCGCGATCATTATCTTCATAATTCTCGTCATTATATCAGTCTTGGTGGGCAAGGCTGTCGCGCACCTGATCAATTTGACGAAGCTTGATCGAGTATTCGAGAACACGGGATTCAAGAAGGCGGTGAACCGAGCGGGGTATCATTTCTCAATCGGCAACTTTATCGGCTGGCTCGTGAAGTGGTCATTCATTCTGATCTTCCTTGTTGCGTTCCTCGAACGCCTCGGCCTTCCGGCTGCGAGCATCTTCCTCGCGCAGATCGTCCTTTTCCTGCCTCGCGTCATTATCGCCGTTCTTATCTTGGTCTTCGGTTCAGTCTTGGCTGAATTCGTCGGCAAGCTGGTTGCGGGATCGACGCGCGTTGCAAACCTCGGATCATCTAATTTCATCGGGACGGTGTCGCGAGTTGCGATCTGGGCTGTGACGATTATCTTCACGTTAGGCGAGCTTGGCGTGGCGCGGGATATCACCAATACGCTTTGGACGGGAATCGTTGCTGGACTTGCACTTGCATTCGGACTCGCGTTCGGGCTCGGTGGCCGCGACCATGCTGCCAAGATGCTGGACAAGGTTTCGAATGCTGTCGCAAACCGACCGCATGACAACGGCGGACATATGTAATTCCTTAAAAATCCCCACATTGGGGATTTTGCTTTGGTTATATAAAAGGAGTATAATTTGGGCATATGTTTAATAAAGACAAACAGCCTTGGAAAACGCTCCATCAGGCAGGAAGAAAAGTTGGTATTACAGTGGGTCTTGCAGCAACAGCAATTCCTAGTTTTGCCGAGAAACCGGCCCAGGCTGCAGAATTTGAACTAAATTCTAAAACAGAAAAAGTTGCACCTGCGACAGTGAAGCAGGAAGCTTCAGCAGAGGTTTTTATGGAAAAACAACAGAGAATGGAAATGGTTAAATCTCTTGAACAAAAGCGTAAAGTCCTCGAAGATAAAATTGATACTTTGAAGAAGCATGCCCAAGCAATTGAAGGTGAGTTCAACGGCGCTGTTCATTCATCAGTGGAGCATCTTAATGCAAAAGGTGATTCAAAAAGCGCAGCGCTTGTTGGAATGCTCGCGAACATGCCTTCCGATGTTGCCAACTATGTGAAAGAACTCATGAACGATCCCCATAATGTGGGAAAAGACTTCACGAGCGAAAAAATGATTCAGATGCTTCATAAGATTGTAGCGGATAACGAGAACAAGACGTTCGGCGAGCGAAACAAGGCGATTCAAACAGCTCTCAATGCAGAACTTGGATCGACCGTCGACGGTGTCAGAGTTGCAAGTGCCAATCACCATGGCGCGGCCGGAATGCAGTCGCAAGATATGGTTCTTCACGGCAAGATCGGTTCATTGGCATACGAGGTCATCGGAACAACGGCGCATATTCAGAAATCGACGCATGAGTTGGACAAAGTGAACCAGGAAATCAACGACCTAAATAACTTGCTTGCCTCGGCTGATTAATGCCAAAAACCTCCCTGAAAGGGGAGGTTTTTACTTGCCCGGCTTATCCACAAAAGACCACACATTAAAGTGTTGACTTTGAAATTCTTTCGTATATACTACTCCTCGCCACTAAATTTTTAGAGGCACAGAACATTGTCAACGGAATGCGTTCCCCGCAAAGAATGCCTGGCGAATCTTCGGATTCGTAGGGCACTGTTATCCGCGGGAGAATGATTGAACGGGTCGGGAGGTTGTCCGCAAGGACATGGCTCCTGATTTCGAATAAATACAGGAAAATGTATTTTCACATAAAGCAAATGTAGAACAGTTCTGTTTGTCTAGACAACAAACAAAACAAAAAAGTCCTGTCGGACGCCGTGAGGTTGACGGCAGGCACTAAAGTCCTCGGCACAGCCGAGGCGCACATTAAGAAAAATCGAAGTGTGTTACTTGTATAATTTTTAGATTTCCTAATAGGAAACTAAGGGCGTAGAGTGGATGCCTAGGTTCTAGCAAGCGATGAAGGACGCGACAGCCTGCGATAAGGTTCGGGGAGGCGGCAATAGCCTTTGATCCGGACATTTCCGAATGGGGAAACCCTCTGCAGGTAATACTGCAGAATCTGACAGCTGTCAGATGCTGACTCGGGGAAGTGAAACATCTCAGTACCCGAAGGAAAAGAAAACAATAGTTATTTCCCAAGTAGCGGCGAGCGAAACGGAAGAAGCCCAAACCGCGTTGACCTCGGTGCGTTTAACTAATTAATTTATTAATGATTTGAACATACCGAGGTACATGCGGGGTTATAGGACGTAAACATCATTAAGTTGAGAAGAGTAAAAAATTCAAGTGTTAGGTGATTGATCTGGGAAGATCAGGCATAGAGGGTGATACCCCCGTAACCGAAAACATTCTGAACTCTTTTGTTCACGCTCCTGAGTACTTCGAGACACGAATAGCTCGGAGGAATTTGCCAGAACTAACTGGTAAGGCTAAATATTGCTAGAAACCGATAGTGAACGAGTACCGTGAGGGAAAGGTGAAAAGAACCCCGATGAGGGGAGTGAAATAGACCTGAAACCCTACGCCTACAAGGAGTCAGAGCAGTAATTTATTACTGTCATGGCGTGCCTATTGAAGAATGAGCCAACGAGTTGATGTATGCGGCTTGGCTAAGCGCCGTAAACGCGCGGAGCCCAAGCGAAAGCAAGTCTGAATAGGGCGAAAATTGGTCGTACACATCAGACCCGAAGCCAGGTGATCTACCCATGGACAGGTTGAAGTTCATCGAAAGATGAATGGAGGACCGAACCGATAAGCCGTGCAATACTTTCGGATGATCTGTGGGTTGGAGTGAAAAGCTAATCGAACCTGGTAATAGCTGGTTCTCTCCGAAATATCTTTTGGGATAGCGTCGCGTGTTCCTCTTGGGGGTAGAGCACTGGATGGTTTCAACAGGGAGCAATCTCGTGAAACCTATCAAACTCCGAATACCAAGAGTCAGAGCGCGGCAGTTAGACAGTGGGGGCGAAGCTCCACGAGTCGAAACGGAAACAGCCGTAGATCTCTAATTAAGGTCCCTAAATTCATGTTCAGTACACGTAAGGAGGTCAGATTTCTTAAACAATGAGGATGTTGGCTTAGAAGCAGCCATCATTTAAAGAAAGCGTAACAGCTCACTCATCAAGAGATTTGGCGCCGCAAATGATCGGGGTTAAACATGATACCGAAGTTGAGGGCTTGATATTTATTTATCAAGCGGTAGGAGAGTATTCCAATCTGCGACGAAGCGGAAGGCGTGAGCCACCGTGGAGCGTTTGGAAGTAAGAATGTTGGCACAAGTAACCACATGACACGTTAAATCCGTGTCCGCCGAAAAATCAAGGTTTCCTATTCAATGTCAATCAGAGTAGGGTTAGTCGGGCCTAAGCAAATGGCGATAGCCGCATGCGATGGACACATGGTCAATATTCCATGACTTGAATTATGGCGATGGAGTGACGGAGAATACACATGAGCGCGCCTTATTGGATTGGCGTCGTTGCGTCGAGACTCGTACTTTAGGAAAATCCGGAGTACGCAAGAGTCGTGGCGAGACGAAATTCCGGGCTTCGGTCCGGGAAATGCACATCAAGAGTCTTCCGAGAAAAACTTCTAGCATTCAACATAATTTGAACCGTACCGCAAACCGAAACAGGTGATTAGGTCGAGAAGACCAAGGCGAACGAGCGAGGGATCCTCAAGGAACTCGGCAAAAAAGCATCCGTAACTTCGGGATAAGGATTGCCCAACTTTTGTTGGGCCGCAGCGAAAGTCTCCCTGGCGACTGTTTATCAAAAACACAGCTCCCTGCGAAATCGTAAGATGATGTATAGGGGGTGACACTTGACCAA
Organism: Patescibacteria group bacterium; assembly: GCA_028286885.1. Lineage (GTDB taxonomy): Bacteria > Patescibacteriota > Minisyncoccia > Phycocordibacterales > UBA1006 > CAIXMG01. Next base: position 14,839 of record JAQBQS010000015.1, on the reverse strand, counting down.
TGCCAGAAGGTTAAATAACGGGGGTGCGATTATATCAAGCTGACTGTTATAAGCCCTGGTGAATGTCGGCCGTAACTATAACGGTCCTAAGGTAGCGAAATACCTTGTCGGGTAAGTTCCGACGCGCACGAATAGTGTAACGACTGGGGAACTGTCTCGAGGATTTGCTCGGTGAAAATACAATAGCGGTGAAGATGCCGCTTACCTGCAGTTAGACGAAAAGACCCCGGAAGCTTTACTATAGTTTCGTATTGGGCATATTCTTTTATTGCGTAGCATAGGTGGGAGAGGTTATGCACACGGTTTCGGTCGTGTGATACTCGTCAGTGAAATACCACTCTGTAAAAGGGTATGTCCTAACTTGGACGAAAAAACGTTCAAAGACAGTGCGTGATGGGTAGTTTGTTTGGGGCGAATCCCTCCTAAAGAGTAACGGAGGGGCCTACAAAGGTCATCTAGGCGTGAATGGAAACCATGCCGATAGTGTAATGGCACAAGATGGCTTGACTGCAAGTCGTACATGACGAGCAGGTGCGAAAGCAGAGCATAGTGATCCGACCTTTTGTATTAGATACAGGGGAAGCTCAACGGATAAAAGCTACTCCGGGGATAACAGGCTAGTTTCGCCCGAGCGTCCACAGCGACGGCGAAGTTCGGCACCTCGATGTCGGCTCAACATATCCTGGGGCTGGAGAAGGTCCCAAGGGTTTGGCTGTTCGCCAATTAAAATGTTACGCGAGCTGGGTTCAGACCGTTAAGTGTTTTTCGACTAAACTCCTGTTAAGGAGAAGAGCACTTTACAGTCTGAATCCCGAGGAAGATTTAAAAATTACTGTTTTAGTCAATTTGTTTAATAAAAGTCCCTTTCCGTCATCCCGGCCTTGAGCCGGGATCCAGAGAGGGCGAAAGATAGAAAAAATCTATAATAATTTGTGAATTTCATAGAGGAAATACTATGGGGGATTAGCTCAGTTGGTTAGAGCACCAGCCCTGAAAAAGCTGGAGGTCGTGGGTTCGATCCCTGCATTCTCTACAAGGTAACTTGAAAAAGTTACCTCTTCTATGAAATTCATAAATTATTACAAGATAAAAAGAGAACCAAACCATAATGCGGCGGTCGTGCATAGTGATATGCAAGGACATCGTTCAACTAATATCGGTGAAATCCTAAACCTAGGACAACACCGAGGGAACCCCGGACTCGATCCGGGGGCCCGTAGAGACTGAATGTTGAAATACTCACTTTGAGTATAAGTTACAGTCCAATCCACATAGTAATATGTGAAAAGGTGCGCAAGACAGGTTGGTCTCCTATCTACTGCAGGCGTTGATTCTTGAGAAAATTTGTCCCTAGTACGAGAGGACCGGGATGAACTGACCTCTGGTCTGCCAGCTGTCCTGCCAAGGGCACCGCTGGGTAGCTATGTCGGGAATGGATAACCTCTGAAAGCATCTAAGAGGGAAGCCAGTTTCAAGATAAGGAATCATAGGGCCGTGAGAGATGATCACGTTGATAGGATTTAGGTAGAAGTCCAGTAATGGATTAAGCCGAGAATTACTAATTGCCCATATTCCTATTAGGAAATCTGAATGGAATACAAATGACACACTAGATTATATTAATGTGTGCTTTGAAAATTATTCCTGTATTTATATTTGTAAGCTTCGAGTGTTCTGTTCTGGTGATTTGGTACTGTGGTCACACCTCTTCCCATTCCGAACAGAGTCGTTAAGCGCAGCTACACCGATGGTACTCCTTAGGGGGAAGAGTAGGTGTCGCCAGAACAGAACACTTGAAGAAAAAAAGTTCAATCATTTTAAGAACGCATTTCGCTGACAGCGTTTTGCAAAAACCTCCCGCAAGCGCGGATTTTTTGTTATAATAAAAATATGAGAAACACCCGCGCTGCCCTGAAATGGATTACTCAAGTCCTCAAGGAAATGGACATCCCATTTGAAATTGACGGGGGATTAGCGGCCGAAATTTACGGCACCAGGCGCGAACTTGCCGATATCGATCTGAACATCATGGAGGCCGATTTCGGAAAGATTTTACCCATCATCAAACCGTACATTACCTTCGGGCCCGAATATTACAAGGATTCACATTGGGAAATGCTTCTCGTCTCGTTCGAATATGCAGGCCAGCACGTCGACATCGGCGCTTTGGGTACCATGAAGTATTTCGATAAGGAAGGCAAGGCTTGGTTTGATTTCCATTCCGATCTTTCCGAAGTCCGCATGATGGAATGGGAAGGGATGATGCTTCCTGTTATCAATGAAATGCAATTCCTGATTTATAAGAAAAAGCTTAGCCGCGGAGTCGATCGCAAGGATGTCTACGGCATGGAAGACGCGCTGGTCGAAAGCTTCGGCGGAAATATTCCGCAATAATGAAAAACTGCGTACGCAGTTTTTCATTTTCGTTATTCGAATCCTTGCTATATACTTATACCATTACATGGACTGGTCCACTCGTAAAAAACTGGGATGCATGGGAATCGTCGCGGCGGTCATCTTTTTGATTGCGGGGTATTTTTTCTATGAGACATTCATCAAGATAACGCCGACATGTTTCGACAGCAAACAGAACCAGGACGAACGCGGAATTGACTGCGGCGGCATCTGCAGCCGGGTGTGCGCCATGGACGCAAAGACTATCGTGCCGCTGTGGTCGCGCATATTCCACGTTGCAGGGGACGTTTACAGCGCCGTTGCCTATGTCGAGAACCAGAACGTCACTGCCGGCGTGCAGAAGGTCAGCTACGAGTTCCGGGCGTACGATGCGCAGAATCTGCTGGTTGCCGATCCTGTCGACGGTACGACGTTCGTAGGACCGAACGACAAGACGGCCATTTTCGAGACGCCGATCAAAACAGGCAATCGCATTCCAACATCCGTATTTTTCACATTCACGTCAGTGCCTGTATTTGCCACAACCGATGCGAAATATCGCGTGCCGCAATTGTCGTCTGCGAATACCAAGCTGACGAATGTAACTACGGCGCCGAAACTTTCGGCTGATATTAAAAACGATACGCTGTTTGATTACGCGAACATTCCTGTTGTTGCCATTTTGTACGATGCCGATGATAATCTCATCAGCGCGAGCCAAACGCTGATCGACGCGATTCCGCAGCAGTCGTCCCAAACGGTTTACTTCACCTGGCCCGCAAAATTCGACAAGCCGGTCGCGAGGATTGAAATCATTCCGAGATTGAATCCGTTTATTCAGAAATAATCCCGAGCAAGGGATTTTTTTGCGCAAAAATGGTACAATCCGTCCATGTTTCAAAGGCTTTTTCGCAATATCGACTGGATTTTGATTGCGGGACTCGCGCCTATTTTGCTTGCGGGATTGGTCACGATGGCATCATTCGGCTCCGACGGATCGAGCGCCTGGAAACAGCTAATGTGGATCGCGATTGCATTTTTGGTCATGTTCGCATTCGCTGCGATCGACACGAAATTTTTCAAGAAAACCGAGGTGCTCGTCGCGCTCTACGGACTCGGCATCTCGCTTCTCGGGATCGTATTCGTCGTGGGACATATTTCCAAGGGTGCCGCGCGATGGATTTCGTTCGGCGGATTTTCATTGCAGCCGGCCGATCCGATGAAATTGATCCTGATCCTTATCTTGGCGAAATATTTGTCGCGGCGGCACATCGAGATCAGAAACCCGAAGCATATTTTCATCACGGCGGCCTACATGTTCGTGCCGTTCGTCTTGGTATTTTTTCAGCCGGACTTCGGGTCGGCGCTCATCTTGGCGGCGATCTGGTTCGGACTTATGCTCGCGTCAGGCATTTCCAAGAAGCATCTTGCCATCTTGTTTACCGTCGGAATCGTGTCGTTCAGCGGCCTCTGGCTGTTCGTCTTCCGGGATTACCAGAAGGCTCGCATCGAGAACTTCATCAATCCGACGGCAGACATTCGAAATACGGGATATCACGTCTACCAGTCGATGATTGCGGTCGGCTCGGGACAGGTTTGGGGCAAAGGTGTTGGATACGGAACCCAGTCGCGCCTGAACTTCTTGCCGGAATACAAAACCGACTTCATCTTCGCGGCATTTGCGGAAGAGTGGGGATTGATCGGCTGCATCATTTTGATTGCAAGCTTCTCGGTCGTGATCTGGCGCATCCTGAAAGCCAGCACGTACGGCTCGTCGAATTTTGAAATATTATTCGCGCTCGGCATCGCAATGTTTTTGATGAGCCATATCATCGTCAACATGGGCATGAACATCGGCATTATGCCGGTGACGGGAATTGCGCTGCCATTTATGTCCTACGGCGGATCGCATCTCTTGACCGAGTTTGCCGCTCTCGGGATTCTCATGAGCATGCGAGGATACCGGCGCAGCATCCACCGCGACGATACGAAGCATGAATTCTTGGGAATGTAATCAATTATGAATCATTTTATTTTTACAATACTGCATGGGTTTACTCATCGCTCGAACTTTTTCGACGGACTTGTCGTGGTTATCGCGCGAGCAGGAATTTGGATTACGATAGCTGCGGCGGCAATTTTTTTCATCGTCCTGTTTTCAACTCATAAGAATTGGAAGGGAAGAGGATTAAAAGTTTTCTTGCGAGAGATCGGCGTAATCATTATTACGGTGCTTTCCTCGCTTGTTGTCGCATTAATTTTGAAAGCCGTTTTTCACGAGTCGCGCCCCTTTATTGCGAATCCTGAACTGAAACCTTTGTTTACTTACGGCGGGCATGATTCATTCCCGTCGGGACATGCGGCCTTGCTGTACGCGTTTGCGATGGCAGTTGCCTTGTACCACGAGCGCACGGGATGGTTTTTCTTCCTGTTTGCGCTCCTCGTGTCATGGTGCCGCGTCATCTCGGGAATTCACTATCCGATTGATATTATGGGCGGCGCGTCGCTCGGTATCTTGATCGCATATTTCACGCATTGGCTCTTAACGAAGAGAATGAGAAAAATTTCAAGATAAAAGCCCTTACGTATCCGTAAGGGCTTTGTCTTATTTTTCTGCTGGGTAGAAATAATTCAAGACAACATGTTCGATGCTGTAATTTCCGAAACTACGAATAAAAAGATAGACTTTGCCAAAATCATGATGATGAGTGACAGATATTCTTACGAGAGGTTTGCCTTGTTCGCATTTATCTCCCATCAACGTTACTTTCGAGTCCGGGTGATTGATTACCGCAGTCATGGGTGATAAAACGCCATCGTTTTGCTTGACCCTTTCGGCGATCTTTCCTTCAAGCATCTGAGCTTCCTCGGGACTAAAACCGAATAATTCAAAGTTGGTTGCCATATTTTTTGTTTTGATTTACTCTATGCTATCACTTCTTTTTATTCTTGTCAAGTATCTTTTCGCCTAAAAATCCTTATAATACTTGATATTATGTGGAAAAAACGACTTTTGGCAGTGGTGATTTTATTACTCGCAGCAGGACTCGGTTATTTTGTTTATTGGTCTCAGGCATCAGGCAAGGCTCCTTTTAAGCTCGGTCTCGATCTCTCAGGAGGAACGTATTTGACGTACAAGGCGGATGTTTCAAATCTGCCTCCGGCGGATATTAACGACGCCATGAACTCGCTTCGCGACGTCATCGAACGACGCGTGAACTTGTTCGGCGTGTCGGAGCCTCGCGTCTCGACGCAGACAACGACGCTTGCAGGAGACGGCAAGCAGTATCAGTTGGTTGTCGAACTTCCGGGCGTCACCGACGTCAAGAAGGCGATCGACATGATCGGTCAGACGCCGAACCTCCAGTTCGAAGTCGAGAATCCTGATTTCGGAAAAACAGATGCGACGAAACCGATCAAGGTTACGGCCGAGCAGCTGCAGAACGGAACGGTTGATCTCTCGTCATTGATGATCAATGCGAATAAATACAAGCCGACCGAGCTCACAGGGCAGTACTTGTCGCACGCGACGCTTCAGTTTGATCCGAACACGCATGAGCCGATTGTCGGAATTCAGTTCAACGCAGAAGGTTCAAAAATGTTCGAGGATATTACCGCGGCAAATATTGGAAAAACAGTCGCGATCTATCTCGACGGATCTCCGATCTCAACGCCGACGGTCAACCAAAAAATTGTCGGAGGACAGGCTGTCATTACCGGAAAGTTTACCCCTGTTGAAGCCAAGGAACTCGTAGGGCGATTGAATTCGGGAGCCCTTCCGATTCCTGTAAGCCTTATCTCAACATCGACGATCGGTGCGACGCTCGGGGTAACAGCCATTCACGCGGGACTTCTCGCGGGATTGATCGGACTTATTGCGATCGCGCTCTTGCTCATCGTGTGGTACCGGTTGCCAGGTCTTCTTGCAACAGTAACGCTCGGCGTGTACGGCATTATCATGCTCGCCTTGTTCAAGGCAATTCCCGTAACGCTTACGGCTGCCGGCATTGCAGGATTCATCATCTCGCTCGGCATGGCGGTGGACGCGAACATCCTGATCTTCGAGCGCATGCGCGAGGAACTCCATGACGGACACACCCTTGTCGAATCAATCAAGCACGGTTTTGACCGGGCATGGAACTCGATCCGTGACGGAAATATCTCGTCGATCATTTCGGCCGTAATCCTGTATTGGTTCGGCTCGACCTTGATCCAGGGATTTGCATTGACGTTCGGACTCGGCGTTATCGTTTCGATGCTCTGCGCCCTCATTGTCACGCGCGCATTCCTCTACGCGGTAGCCGGAATGAAAGCTGGTCGAATCAAGCGGTTCCTTTTCTCATCAGGATTGAACAAATAAATTTATGTTTATCATCAGAAACAAAGCAATATTCTTCGCAATCGCCATCATTTTGGTAGGAGGTTCGATCGTCACGATGATCGTTCGCGGATTCAATGTCGGCGTGGATTTCACAGGAGGTTCAATGCTCGAGGTTGCATACGATACGCGGCCGAGCGTCGATGCTATCAAGGCGCGCATTGCGCCGATTGAAACAGGTGTCGAAGTCATCAATTCAGGTGACACGGACGTCATGATCCGCACCAAGCCGATTGACGAGACTATGAAAGGAGAAATTCTTTCAGCCCTCTCGTTTGATTCGTATCACGCTACAGAAAAGCAGTTCAATACGATCGGCCCGTCAGTAGGGAAGGAATTGCGATCAAAGGCGATCCTTTCGGTTATCTTGGTCTCGCTCATTATCATCCTCTTCATCGCATTCGCATTCCGCAAGGTTGCCAAGCCGATCTCGTCTTGGACCTACGGATTGATCGCGATTGTGGTGTTGGTTCATGACGTGGCGATTCCTGCGGGATTCTTCTCATTGCTTCATTTGCAAGTAGACACGCTCTTCGTTGTCGGGCTCTTGACCATTCTCGGTGTTTCGATCAACGACACGATCGTCGTCTTCGATCGAATCCGCGAGAATCTTGCATTGCATGAGTCGAAGCATACGAATGAAGACTTTGCCCATATCATTGGAAAATCAGTGAAGCAAACCTTCGTCCGTTCGATCATGACGTCGCTTACAGTCTTGATTGCGCTCGCAGCACTGTACTTGTTCGGTCCTGAGGCGACGCATACGCTCGCCATCGCGATGTTCCTCGGTATGTTCTTCGGAACATACTCATCGATCTTCCTCGCTGCTCCGCTTCTTGTCGTTTGGAATAACTACAAGGTACGCAGCCGCCAGAAGAAGGAGAATGCCAAGAAGGCATAACCAAATATTTTTTCAAGAAAAAAGCAGCTCAGTGAGCTGTTTTTAGTTTGTTCCATTTTTTGATGCAGGATAGAACTTTTTTAACGGAAGTGTGTTGTTCTTTCAACTGATATCCGGATACTTGGAGATAAATTATACCGTGTTCTATGCGAACGTAAATGAAGGAATGGTCATCTCTCTCGATATTGAAGGCTGGAATGCTCAAATCCTTACCAGAAAATCGAATCCCACTGAAAGATATCATGTCTTCTTTGGAAAATTTTTTTTTATTTTTCCTTGCAGTTCCCTTAAATATTTCAGAGTCCTTGATTCAAATTCTTCCCGCATCGCTTTCGTGTGCTTGTCGTTGATTGTTTGGTAATTGGGAATTCTTGTTGTCATGATTAAGTTGTTTTCGTTTCCATCATTATACATTTCACTACCTTCCTGTCAAGAATCCATTCCCAAGAAAAAAGCAGCCTGAGAAGGCTGCCTTTTGGTTTACTTGAAACATTTTTTAATACAGGCAAAGGCGTCTTTTTTGTTGCTAAACACTTCTTCCTTTGAAGTCAGGGATTTTGTCACGCTAATCTTGCCATTTGAGAGGCTTATCAATATCAGGAGGGCGTTCTTCTTGTCCCGGATTCCGAAGTCAGCTTCGCCATGCTTTTTCTTCGAAACGCTTATCCTGGTAAATGTGAGGTGGTCTTGCGACGCAAGCAGCGTTTTGAGCTTTTCGCGCAGATCCTTGGCATATTCAGTGATTTTTTTCCTGGTTTCCTTGCGGGCCAATTTGATGTGGCGGGAAAGAATGGCTTCGTAATTAGGTATTTTCTTTGACATTTGTTTTGTTTTTGATTTCGACTATTATACATTTTATTGCCTTCTTGTCAAGAATCGAATCCCAGAAAAAAGCAGCCGGGAGGCTGCTTTTGTGCTCAAGTAGGAATTTCTTTGGTGATGAGTACGGGCAGGTGATAAATAGGTTCGCCTTCTTTGAACCATTCTGATTTTATATAATTCCAATCGTATCTTTGGAATTCAATCCGTTTTTTCACTTTGGTTACCATAAACCAGTAGTTTATCTTGATTGCAGAAAGGGGGAATTGCTCGATTGGAAAAAATAACTCTTGTTCCGTTTCTATCGGGCAGCGGCCTATTGCAAACCAATAATCCATCCCAGCTGTCGTTCCAACCGTAACAAGCCCTCTTCGTTCGTCGATTCTGAGTATCTTAAATAATACAGAAAGGTCGGATATGCTCGCCGGCTCTACGTTTCTGTTGATTGATGCGAAGAAAATTATTATTGCAAAAAAAGCGATTATGAGGCTCCACCACGGAATGTTTAATCCGCAGAAAGCAAAGAGCAGTATATTCATATGAAGTTGTTTTTGTTTTCATTATTATACATCTCCCTGTCTTCTTGTCAAGAATCCACTATGCTATAATAGTTCCAGGTCAAAAGCCTCTAATTTATCTTAACTTTCTATTTTTATGACAGCACTCTGGATCATCATCGCAATCGTCGCTCTCCTCGTCATCTGGGCGATCGCGGCCTATAACCGATTTATCACGTTCAAGAACCGTGCCGACGAAGCGTTGGCCGACATTGACGTACAGCTCAAGCGCCGCTACGACCTCATTCCGAACCTGGTGAATACTGTTAAAGGATACGCATCACACGAATCAGGAACGCTCGAGGCGGTGATTGCTGCCCGCAATTCTGCAATGCAATCTGGGACGGCAACGACTCTTGCCGAGAAGGGGGTTGCCGAGAATCAGCTTTCCGGCGCGCTCAAATCAATTTTCGCATTGTCGGAAAACTATCCGGATTTGAAAGCGAATCAGAATTTTCTGTCGCTTCAGACAGAGCTTTCGGATACCGAAAACAAGATTCAGGCTGCGCGACGCTTCTACAACTCGAACGTCCGCGATTACAACACGATGCTCACGCGGTTTCCGTCAAATATCATTGCGAACATGTTCCACTTCGTTTCGAAGGATTTCTTCCAACTGGGAGCTGACGACGCTGCCAAGAATCCGGTAGAAGTTAAGTTTTAGTTTTTAACTCCACTATTTATGATCATCGCTATTATTGTCATCTGCATTGCCCTTATCCTCCTCGCAAGCGCGATTAGGGTTTTGAAGGAGTACGAGCGAGGCGTTATTTTCCTTCTTGGAAAAGTAACGGCCGTACGCGGTCCGGGACTCATTCTTGTCATTCCTCTTTTTGAAAAGATGGTCCGCGTGACGCTTCGCACGGTTACGATGGATATTCCGTCGCAGAAAATCATCACCAAAGACAACGTTTCGATCGACATCGCGGCGGTTGCGTACTACCACATCGTCGACCCGCAAAAATCTATCATCGCGATCGAAGACGTCTACAAGGCGGTCAATCAGATCAGCCAGACGACCGTCCGAAACATCATCGGGCAGTTTAGCCTCGACCAGCTGCTGTCGCAGACAGCCGATATCAACACGCAGATCAAGAATGTGATCGATGCGCACACCGAACCATGGGGTGCAGAGGTTACCGCGGTTGAGATCAAGGACATCACTCTTCCTGAAAACATGCAGCGCGCAATGGCCAAGGAAGCCGAGGCCGAGCGCGAGCGTCGCGCCAAGATCGTCGCTGCCGAAGGGGAAATGCAGGCTGCTCAGAAATTAGGGGAAGCAGCCGACGTGATGGCTGCGCATCCTGTGGCCCTCCAGCTCCGAACGCTCCAGACCATGGCCGAGATCAGTGTCGAGAAGAATTCGACGATCATTTTCCCCGCACAGTTCATGACGACCGTTCAGGAGGCGATCAAAATGATGAAGGCGGATTCGTAATTATAAAATGGCAACGCTCTACACCCAGCAATCTTCAAACGTCACGAAAACGTGGATCCTCATGTCCTCGTTTTTCATCGTGCTTGTAGGGATCGGGTTCGCGTTTTCGTATTTATATAACAACGTTGCAATACTTGTTGTGTTCGCAGTCGTCGCGTTTGTCATGAACATTGTCGCGTACTGGAATTCTGATTCGATCGCGTTGTCATCAGCGCGGGCGGTTCCAGCTGATCCAATCCAATTCCGCGATCTGCACAACGTTGTCGAAAATCTTGCTATCACAGCAGGGCTTCCGAAGCCGCGCGTGTACGTGATAAGCGATCCGGCGCCGAATGCTTTCGCAACGGGCCGTGACAAGGAGCACGCGGCAGTTGCGGTGACGACGGGACTCCTCGGCATGATGGATCGCAACGAACTCGAAGGCGTGATTGCGCACGAATTGTCGCATATCGGCAATCGCGACATCTTGCTCTCGACAGTTGTGGTGGTTCTTGTTGGTTTGATTGCGCTCGCTTCAAACTTTTTCCTGCGGAGCATGGCGTTTGGCGGGGGACGGGGAAATGACCGAGAAGGCAACGGGAATGTTATCTTTCTGGTTCTCGGAATTGTCGGCGTTATTCTTGCACCCATTGTTGCGACAATTATCCAGCTCGCTATTTCGCGCAAGCGAGAATTTCTTGCCGATGCGGCCGGCGCATTGCTCACGAGATATCCCGAAGGTCTTGTTTCGGCTTTGAAAAAAATTGAAAATTATAATCGTCCGATGCTTCATCCGTCCACTGCGACTGCGCACTTGTTTATCGCGAATCCGTTCGGACCGAGTTCCAAATTCCTTTCAAGCCTCTTCGCGACGCATCCCCCCACGGATGACCGCGTGAAGGCATTACTAGGCAATCAATAAAAATATGGAGCACATAGCATGGAATGATTTTGAAAAAGTAGAAATGCGCGTCGGCACAATTATCAGCGTCGAGGATTTTCCAGAGGCGAAAAAGCCCGCGTATAAATTGACGATTGATTTCGGTCCATATGGAATCAAGAAATCTAGTTCGCAGATTACCAAGCACTACACCAAGGAGGATTTAGTAGGGAAACAAGTAATCGCAGTCGTGAATTTTCCTATCAAGCAAGTTGGCAAGTTCATGTCAGAATGCCTGACGACAGGATTTGCAGACGAGAATGGCGATATTGTTATTGCCACTGTTGACAGGGATGTTCCTAATGGCGAGAGACTTTATTAAATAGTTATAAAAACCCTTGTAATGAAGGGTTTTTATAACTTGACTTATTAATATAATTGTGCTATTATGATACAGTAAAAGATCTTAAATAAATTAATAAACAAAAAAACAACCGTTATGTACATCAAAAAACAAACCATCAAGAATTTTCTCTTTTCAAAGCAGTGGTTCCGTGAATTTTTCGATACTGACTACTTCATAAAAATCAACGGAACCTGGAGCAAGTATTCAGCGCAGGAAATAGAGACAGTCGCCTTCAAGAAAGGAGAAAAGATAGAAGAGGTCATACGCGAAAGAGAAGAAATGTCTTTCAGTCTTTTCTGCTCCGGCTGCAAAAGCATCGTCAGTCTTGCCGGCGCCACGTCCTCAAGGGAAGTAAGAGGTAAGACGATATTTACCTACAACTGTAGTTGTTGCGCAACAGTGCGTCACTACAATATGGAGCTTGCTCCTCTCTGCATCGAATCGTGCGATGCCGATGGCAATGATCTAAAGGCGGCCTAAGGCAAAGAGAACAAGAAACGCAAAAGGCTTCCCACTGGAAGCCTTTTTTATTTTGCCTTGTTAAGAATCTCTTGAATAAAAGCGACCTTGCTTGCAGTATATGATTTCCGATCATGTTCGTATTGATCTGCAAGACTTCGTTTCAATTCAATATAGGATTCTCGTGCATCTTGGTGAGTTCGCAAATAATCCCTAAAAAGAATTTGGTCGCCCCAAGATTCCTGGTCTGAAATTTCAACAATCTTGAGATGGTGTGTCGTTTTGCCCTCAGTTTCTTTTACAAAAAATCTTCTCTTTTTGTAACGAGGAGTCTCAACCCACTTGTCCGTTTGATCGAGATACTTGTATCCGATAAGAGGAAGTTTGTCGATAAAATATTCGGCATCATTTAGGGAAGAAATCGCGATGTCGATATCAAGAATCGGCTTCGAGGGAACCCCAGGAATGGAAGTACTACCAATATGTTCTATGCTTAAAACCTTGTCTCCCAAAAGTTCCTTCAAAGAAGTTTTTTCTTTTTCAAAGAGAAAAGGCCATTGCGGATCATATTCGACAAGTTTTACCAATTCTCTTTCTACTCCCGTCATCGTTTTCATAAACTAAATATTACATTATTATTTCAGAATAAACTAAATCTCTATTATTAGGTTGTGCCCTAGAGAGGACTTGAACCTCCATGGATTGCTCCACTCGCACCTGAAGCGAGCGCGTCTACCAATTTCGCCACCCGGGCGGGTAGGGCGCGGGCCGAAGGCCCGCGCCCTGTTGCGGTAGCGGTGAGATTCGAACTCACGATACCTTGCGGTATGCCGGTTTTCGAAACCGGTGCATTCGACCACTCTGCCACGCTTCCAAGTTCCGCCATCCTATCATTTTTTTATCGATTTGGGAATGGTATACTTGGCTCCATGAACACCGTTCGAATCGACCACGAGATCATCCATTTCCTGCGCCGCGCGTTTATTCCGTTCGCCCGATTTGCAGTTTTTGCGGTTTACTTTTGGTTCGGAATTTTGAAAATCATCGGCCTTTCGCCTGCGAGTTCGCTTGTGCATGACTTGTTCAATGCGAGCTTCATCTATGTCGTGCCGTTTCATATTTTTTACATTCTCTTTGCATGCTTCGAGGTTTTGATCGGCGTGATGTTTTTAATTCCAAGGCTGACGCGCTATGTCATTCCGCTCTTGTTCATTCACATGGCGACAACGTTTTTGCCTCTTGTCCTTTTGCCGCGCGAGGCATGGAACGGTTTTCTTGTTCCGACGATGGAAGGCCAATATATCCTTAAAAATTTGGTTATTATCGCCGTTGGGATCGGAATCGCCGCCCATGTGCATCCATTGCCCAGGAGGACTAGCCAGAAATAACGGCTTATGGTAGACTTGCGGCAGTATTTCTCGAGCTTCGTTTTGCGCGGTGTAGGGTAGTACGTTAGTAATTAGTTTCTTGGGAAACCAAGTGTATATATAGTCATATGGCAAAATTGTTTATCGGCAACCTTTCATGGTCCACAACTGATGATTCATTGCGAGCATTCTTCGAGCAGGTAGGAACCGTCGAGTCAGCTCGAGTCGTCATGGACAAGATGACAGGAAAGTCACGAGGATTCGGATTCGTAGAAATGCCTAACGCGGAAGAAGCTGCGAAGGCTGTCTCAGACCTCAACGAGCGAGATCTCGATGGGCGAAACATCCGAGTTTCAGAGGCAATGCCCGAAGGAGAGCGACCTCGCCGAACGTTTGACAACAACCGTGGAAACGGAGGTTCAAACCAGGGCGGAGGAAACTGGAACTAACTTCCAGGAACAAAAAATCCCGCGAGGGATTTTTTGGTTGCTCGTGATATGATATTCCCATGAATACCCAGCTTCCCGTCACCGATCTTCGCCATACGAACCACCTGATCCATTTGAAGGTCAAAGTTCTCGATAAGATTTTTGACGCTCTCGATCCGGAGCCGATTGCATTTCGAAAGCTCGATCCTGACTGGGTGGATTATCTCATTGACGAGATGAACGACCGTACCGGAAGCAAGCCGGTTAATTTGTCGCTCGAAATTCCGAGTGCGACCCTCGTAGGAACAAGTCCTCTGGAAGTCGAGGAATCCATTCGCCGAGAATTCCACGAACACGTTCGAATGCTTGAGCGAAGGCTTAAGGAAGTTTTGCGCATCGGCCGCATCAGTCTCGCATTCGCATTGTGTGTTTTGATCATTTTTACGCTTTTGTCGATTGCTTCAGAACGATTATACCTTGGAATATTCCAGCGGTTTTTCTCGGAAGGATTTGTTATCATCGGATGGGTGGCATTATGGCGTCCGGTAGAAGCACTGCTTTACGATTGGTGGCCGATTATTGACGAGAGGAAGAAAATCAGGCGCCTTATTGCGGGAAAGATTAGCGTGAAATCCATTTGATAAGCACGCTTTTTGTGTTGGCAATGAGGCCCTTTTTCTTTCTTTTTTATGATTGTTCGGGTTATGGCCTAAGTCGCATCTCGTGTTGGTCACCAGAGACAAAATTACTTGCTAATGCAAGCGATCTTGTCTCTTTTGACCAATCCTATACTCTGGATATAGTTTTTCTCGACCTGAGAAAAATTTTTCGCG
>JAQBQS010000010.1 GCA_028286885.1 Patescibacteria group bacterium | reverse complement strand
ACTTCTTTTGTTTTTATCTATACATATAGTACAATTTAATCAGTTCATGAAGAGAAAAGCACTCGCAGTAATCGCGACCTTCATCGTACTCGCAGGGACGACTCTTCTTCCCGCGAGCACCTTTTTCGTTTCTACGTTCGGCGCGCAAACGGCACACGCGCAAGTAACTCCCTCTACGGGCGTAACCGATCCTAATGCGACAACGTACTACGGACCAGGAGGAGACCCGTCAGGATCAGGTGCGGGACAGGAACCGACAACCCAGGCCCAGGCAAATGCCGCCGGAACCGGCGGGACCGCACCTGACGGCTCAAACCAGCAGCAACCCACGCCGCCAACTCAAAATGTCGGCGGATTCGCATGCGACTTTACTGACGTACTGTGCGGACTCGTCAAATTTGCAAACTTCCTTTTGACATCGATCACGGGGCTCATCGCAAACGTCGCGGCGATCATCCTCGACTTCTCGATCAAATTCTCGATCTCGAGCTCAACGTATTCCAATGATGCGGTCAACAGCATTGTCGTTTCCGGATGGAAATTGATCCGCGATTTCTCGACGATCTTTTTGATGTTCGCGCTCTTCGTTGTCGCATTCATGCTGATCTTCAACTCCGAAGGTTCCGAGGGGAGCTGGGCTGCTCATTTCTCTCCGGGCCGCACGATCGCCCGCGTGATCATCATCGCGCTTCTCGTAAACTTCAGCTTCTTCTTGTGTCGTTCCGTTATTGAAATCGGAAATGTTTTTGCTCTCGTCCTCTATGACAAAATCGACCAGGGCAATCAGTCAGTCCAGAACTACTCGACTAACTCGGTTGCAAACGAAATCACGGCTTACGGATCAAGCGCCTTTGCCGGAACGCCGTTCGCAAATGTAAAATCGATTTCCGTCGGAGTCCTCTCGAACATCAATCCCCAGCGCGTCCTCCTCAGCACTCACAAGACCGGATCCGGAAACGACACGACATTCCTGATCGATTATTTGTTCATGAGCTTCATTGTCGCGATCATCAACCTGCTCTTGATCTTCGTGTTCACCTCGATGTTCATTTTGTTTATCGGACGCGTCATCGGACTGTATCTCGGCATTATCCTGTCGCCCTTCGCGTTCGTATCTTGGACAATTCCGTTCCTGTCGAACATGCCGTATATCGGATTCGATAACTGGCTCAAGGAACTCATGGGATTCACGTTCCTCGGACCTGTTTATCTTTTGTTCGTGTATCTGACAGTTGCGTTCATGAAGATTCCGAATCCGACATCCAATTCGAACCTCTTCGCGCTCTCGGCATTTGCCATCATCGATTCGCTCTTGTGCCTCTTCGTCCTCATGAAGGGCAAGAAGATCGCCGAGTCCATGGCTGGCGAATTCGGACAGATGGTCGCCAAGGGAGCAAACTTCCTCGCAGTCGCAGGCGTCGGGCTGGCCACAGGCGGAACCGGACTCCTTGCGAGCAATACGATTGGACGATTAGGAGCAGCCGTTGCAACCAACGGCACGATCAAGCGCATTGCTGACGGCGGACCATCGCAGGACGTCGAGTCAGTCCAGCAGCGCATGAAGATGGCATCCGGAATCCGAAACATCGGAATCGGGAAATACAATCTCGGACGAACCCAGTTCGGACAGCGCCTCGCGAGCAAGGTACAGCAAGGAGATCTGTCGATGGGAGCGCTCAAGGCTAATGCTGCTCAAGGAGTCAGAACGATGGGCAAGGGCCTCCGCACGGTCAATCCGCTTGATGCAAGCGTCTTCGGCGGAACGCTCAGAAAGGGGACCGCAGCCATCGCAACCGCTACCGGAAACCAGAATCTTGCAACCGGTCTTGCCAAGAACTACGCGTCGACGATCAAGGACCAGATGGTCAAGTCGCGCGCAATCGACATCCAGGCAATTTCAAATGCCAAGAAGACGATCACGAATGTCAGCAATGATGCGGTTTCTGCCGGTATTGCAAGCGCATTTGCAGGAACCGCGCCCGCTTCAGGAACTGGAGGATCTGCCAGCGGAGCAGCTGCGACGGCAGCAACGAGCACGACAATGGGAACCGGGGGAGGTTCTACAAATGGAGCAAGTGCCACGGCAGCGACAGGACAAAACAATCGCTCTGCATCCGACCCCGACTCAAACGTTCCTCCGCCGCCGCCAACCGGCGGGGCAACACCGGCTACGAATAACCAGCCGCCGCAGACAGGAACACAAACGGCTCCGGCCAAGCCAGTAGTCCTTCCTGCACGGCAATCGCAGCAGGCAACTGCAGCGGCAGGCGGGGGAGCTGATTTCACACGAAGCAGAAATCTCTTCACGGGAAATGTTGATTTTGATAGGCCGAAGACCGCACCCTCTGCGCCAGCTACGACACGCACGTTTGGCGACGGATCAGCACAGGCGCCAGTCTATACACCTCAACAGCAAGAACGAATCTTAAACAAGGCGATCGCGGCTCAGGAAAAATCACAAAATCGTACCGTGTCGCAACCGGTCTCGGTGAACTCGTATAAGCCGACACCTACAACCGAATCAGCATCGAAGGCCTCCGGCTTTCTATCAACGATTCAGGGCAGTGGTACGGAAACACCATCTGAAGCACCAAAAATTATTACAGAACCAAAACCTGCAGCACCTTCGTCGAAGCCGATCATTACAACTTCTGCGCCAAGTTATCAATCGACAGGACCTATCATCGTGAACCGGGCGGCACCTCAACCGGTTGCTCAACCTCAAATAATACTGCAACAAACAGCCGCACAGCCTGTGGCTAATCCTCAGATTATTACGACGCAGGCAGCACCTGCCCGACAGGAAGCGCCGAGAGTCGTGACGCAACCGGCGCCTCAAATCCAAGTTCCAACACCCCCATCACGAACACAACAGACGATCTCGCAAGCAAGCACGCTTTCTGGAGCAACAAACAGAAACGTACAGGATGTCGGCGCAAATCAAAAAATATTCGAACAAAAAAACATGGGGATTATTGGTCAGGCATCCGCACAATCGCAGATCTCTCCGCTTGTCGAAGCAAAGAAAGCAGAGATCCAAAAGATAGAAGCGGATCGCAAGGAATTCTTGCAAGACGTTAATAGCCACATTCAACAAAATGGATACCAAAGCGTCTCGAACGAACGAGCAATAAGAACAATTGACGAATACGACACAAAGAAAAAGAAAGCATACGACGAATTGAAATCTCTTCAATCGACGCCGACTTCGGGATCATCAGACCAAAGCGGACTCATTTCTGGCAATCTTCCCGGCGACTTCGGAGGCATGCAGCTTCCTGGAAGGGAATAGCAGTAAAATAAAAAACCGCATGTGCGGTTTTTTATTTTACTGGTTTGCTAGAACACTTCACCATTGCCAACAGTTCAGCTATTTAATATTCATTGCTTTATCTCGCAGGTCAGCAGCGCGTTGAATTGCAGCTACCATCTCGGCGGTAGTAGTTTCGACTTGGGACTGAAGGTCCAAGACTTCCTGAGGATACTCCTTTTTGTTCCAAAATGCAGTGTTTACTGCATTTTTTCCTGGAGCATATTCCGTAGAAGTGTTTGCATACTTTAGTAATGCGTTTTCGTTTGGAAGTGAGAATGACTGAGGACTTCGAAGAAGATTAAATCCTGTCTCAGCATCCCCATTTCCGGCAAGATCTACGACCGAGTTACCTAGTGCTATACCTTCATTATATTTTGCAGCATCAGGAATATCCTTCCATCGTTTCAAAAGATCTGCTGTAGCTTCTTTGATCTTGCTGATTCTATTTTGCACATGCTCAAGGTTTTTCTTGACCCTTTCGACTGACTCTCGGACTTCAGGCGGGAGTGTCTCATGATCTTCCTTTTTTTCAGATTGGATCTTCTCGCCTATTTCGGGAAGCGTTCCTGGCCTTTGCTTGAAATCTTCTTCTTTGAGATCAAGTTCCTTGTAGAGCTCTTCCAAAGGGACCGCAGGCTTGATCGTGGCTCCATGATTCTCAGCCTGTTTCAGGGCGCTGAGATAGTTTGTCTTTGCCATGTGATCATTAGATGCATGCTGCTGCCAGTATTCATCAAAACCTTTCTGCATCATTCCGTTGAGTTCCGCCATGGGAAGCTGCGACATCAGTTCAGGTGACTGGGAAACCTTGTTAAGCTTAACGGCAATCGTGACCGCCTTGTCCCAATCGTCTGCCCCTTCGACAGTCAAGGTCTTAAGCTCGTTAAACGCCACCGCAGTGTTAGCAACCTGTATGGCTTCGGAATTGGATTCCATACTCCTTTCCAAATCACCCATCTCCTTCCTGACACCTTCCGAGTACTGCTCTTCATGCGTTGCGACGAACCCAGGAAATTGCTCTTGCTTCTTCAGCTCTTCCATCCTCGCAGAACTCGCGATCAGACTATCATGCTCCTTGCCGCTCTCTTCGTAAATTTCCGCGTTTACTTCGGCAGCCTTTTCCTTGGTCAACTCCTCAATCCACTGAGTCGCCTCATTCTTAACCTGTTCTGCCTTAGCAGAGCTCGGCTCAAGTTCGACAGTTATGTCGCTCGCAGATCCACCGAGATTGTTGATTTGATCAACCTTATTATCCGGAATTGTTTCAGCTTCGTTAGTAGCAGTGTCCAATCCTTTAATTTTCTGATCTGCAAGCTCAATAATATCCGGATGGTCTCCCATCGCCTCGACACCGGCTTTGAACTTTTCTATCTCGGGCTTAGTCTCGAGTGATGCTAGGTTTTTCTTGAGCAAATCTTTTTCACCGTCCATATAATTAGTCGTTGTTAATTGGTAATCCAAGCGACGCACGAATCGCGTCGATTTTTTGGCTTTCGAGTTTAGCAATATAAGCCTTAATGATTTCTTGGCGCTCATGGCCAATTTCATCAAGTTTTCTAATTGCCTCATCGTAAATTTCCTTGATTTTTTCAGCCTGCTGTTCTGGTGTCATACTCCCAAAGTATGATCGAATTGACCATTTAATGCAAGAAACCATTCCATTTATGGAACAAACCTTGTAAACTGTCAGCATATGCTCTCATCATCACTCCAATCAATCCTCGACAACCGCCTTCGCTACTTGCCGGAAATCACCGCGCAGGCGATTTCATCCGTAGACTGGGCGAGCAAGCTTGCTGACATCGCGCGCGAATACGGCCTGCACATGGACGAGGTAGAGGACTTGCAATCGGTCGTCATGCGAAGCATGGTCGGCATGATCCAGCCTGCAGAATTCGAACAGGCTTTGATTTCAGCGCTCGCATTGTCGCCCGCAAATGCGGAGAAAATGATTGCCGAAATTAACGGTCGCGTATTCCAGCCGATTCATGATTACGTCATGAACGGCGGAAAATCAAATGACGTGATGGCAGATACGGGAATTCATGTCGAGGGAAATACGACTGAAGAATCAGCAGCTGTTGAAACTGCACCTCAAGCTGCGACCGTTGAATTTGAAACGAACGAGCTCGAATTGCCCGAGGTTCAAAAATCGGCGCCCGTTGCAAGCATGCCGATTCCGCCCGCTCCGATGCATGCAGATATTCCAGCCGCGCCGAAAGCCGAAGAGTATTCTTATGATCGATTCCAAGAACTCTTTTTCCCGACCGATTCGAACGAACCGGTAGAGGATTTGTTTGCGAAGGAGGCTGGCTCCGAGGTACAATAGCACCATGCGATTTGAAGTTCCTCAATTCATCGACGTCGAAGACAAGATTTTCGGACCGCTTACGCTCAAGCAGTTCATTTACCTTGCCGGAGGCGTCGGACTCGGCTATGTCTGTTACAAGGTGGCGCCGTTTCCATTGTCGTGGATACTCGGCATTGTCTTTATCGCAGCCGGAGGCGTCTTCGCATTTTACAAAATAAATAATCGCCCGTTCATCGCCATCGCCCAGTCCTACTTGGCCTATCGTTTGAAAAACCGCCTCTATATATGGAGGCGCGCGCCTATCCAGAAACAGATCGACAAGCCGGCACCGGTTGTTGTCGTACCTCCGCCTGTGCGAGAGATCAACGAAAAGACCGCCGCAACCCTCGCGAAGAACCTCGACATTCTCGATTCCAACAACTAATCCATGTCCACATCCACCCAACAATTCGTTCCGATCAAAGAAATTCGCGATGGCGTCGTTGTTTTGAAGACGGGCGAACTTCGCGCGGTGGTATTGTGTCAGGCCATCAACCTCGACCTTAAATCGCCTGACGAGCAGACCGCTATTATTCTGCAGTTTCAGAATTTCCTAAACGCTCTTGATTTCTCGGTTCAGATTGTCGCAAGCTCTCGAAGGCTCGACATCCGTCCCTACATCATGCTTCTTGAAAAGCGGCTGGAGGATATTACCGGAGATCTCTTGCGCATCCAGACGCGGGAATACATCGGATTCATCCAGAAATTCAACGAGACGTATGACGTGATGTCCAAATACTTCTACGTCGTCGTGCCTTACGGAATCGGCGCGGTGGCGGGAGGAGGCCTCGTGGACTCGGCTGTCGGAATCTTTTCCAAGAAGAAGCCGAGCGCGACATCCGAAACCGACTTCGAAGAAAAGAGAAGCCAGCTCGACCAGCGAGTCTCGGTCGTCGCCGGCGGGCTCGAATCCCTCGGCATCGAGACCAAGCAGCTCGACACGCTCGCACTCGAGGAACTCTACATCAAGACATTCAACCCGGGGGAACTGCACAGTAATGCGGGAGCAGTGGGGCAGTAATATTTAAGAAGACAGCTGGCGCTGTTTTTTTATTTCCAAAAAAGAGGTTTGACTGTATACTTGTCCATATATGTCATTCCTCGATTCTTTGTTTGGATCCAAGAAAACAAATGTTCCTTCCATTCCAGTTTTACCTGCGGATATTTACGCTGCGGCAACAATGGAACTCGCCGACGTGATCGCGCCTCCGGCCGTTGAGATCGGATCAAACACGATCAAGATCGGCGACAAGATTGCAAAGACCTATTTTGCGATGTCGTATCCTCGCATCCTCTCTGCCGGATGGCTGGCGCCGATCGTGAACATGGACAAGGTGTTCGACATCTCGATCCACATCAATCCGATCGACACGTCGGAAATTCTCCGCGACTTCCAAAAAAAGGTAGCCGAGGTAGAATCCCAAATCCTCTCGCGCCAGTCGCAGGGAATGGTGCGCGACCCGCAGCTCGACGCGGCGTACCAGAACCTCGAATCGCTCCGAGACAATCTACAGCAGGCGACTGAAAAAATGTTCGATGTCGGACTCTATATTACAATCTACGCGACTCACGAAAACGATTTGTTCAAGCTCGAAAACCAGATCAGGTCAGAACTCGAAGGAAAGCAGATCTATTTGAAACCGGCATTGTTCCAGCAAGAACAAGGATTCCGAACGGTTATCCCAACCGGAACCGACGAGCTTCGCATCATGTCGAAACTCAACTCCGGGCCGCTCTCGTCATTTTTCCCATTCATTTCATCTGAACTCACCGACAACAAGGGAATCTTGTACGGCGTGAACCGTCAGAACGCGGGACTTGTCATCTTCGACCGGTTCTCGATGCCAAACTACAACTCGGTTATCTTTGCGCGTTCCGGTGCGGGAAAATCATACGCGACGAAACTCGAAATTGTTCGAACGATGATGTTCGATACGGACGTCCTCGTCATCGACCCGGAAAATGAATACCAGTATTTGGCCGAGGCGGTTGGAGGACGATTCTTCAAGGTATCATTGTCATCCAACAGCCATATCAACCCGTTTGATTTGCCGAAACCGCTTCCGGACGAATCGCCATCAGACGTTCTGCGAGCGAACATCACATCGCTTATCGGACTGTTTAGAATTATTCTTGGCGGTTTGAAACCGGAAGAGGACTCAATCATCGACCGCGCGATCACTGAAACGTACGCACTCAAAGATATCACAGCCGAAGCCGACTTCACCGCACTCCCGCCGCCGCTTCTGTCGGATTTCGAACAGGTACTCGGATCGATGGAAGGTTCCGAATCATTGGTAGAGAGACTCAAAAAATATACCAAGGGAACATGGGCCGGATTCATGAACCAGCCGACGAACGTGGATATCGACCAGAAGCTCGTCGTATTCTCGATCCGCGACATGGAGGATGAACTCAAGCCCGCGGCGATGTACATCATTACGCACTTCATCTGGAACGCCGTTCGAAAATCGCTCAAGAAACGATTGCTCGTCGTGGACGAGGCATGGGTGATGATGCAGAACGAGGAAGCCGCAGCCTTCTTGTTCGGAATGGCGAAACGAGGACGAAAATACTTCCTCGGGCTCGCGACCATTACACAGGACGTAGGCGACTTCGTGAAATCCCGCTACGGCGTGCCGATTATCACGAACTCAAGCCTTCAGCTGCTTCTCGGACAATCACCAACAGCCATCGACACTTTGCAGACTGTCTTCAACCTGACGGATGGCGAGAAATACGCCCTGCTCGAATCAGGTGTCGGAGAGGGAATCTTCTTCGCAGGAAAACAGCATGTATCCTTGAAAATCATTTCAAGCTACACCGAAGACCAGATCGTATCGTCTGACCCGCACCAAATCCTCGCACTCCGAAAAGCCAAGGAAGAGCAAGCCGCGAGCACCGCAGGCGGACTGTTTGTAAACTAGAACAGACCTCACCCGGTTTCCTTACGGAAACCACCCTCTCCTCTGCGAGGAGAGGGACAGAACATTCGGACAACAAAACAAAATCTCTCCGCAATCAGCGGAGAGATTTTGTTTTGCCCCTCTCCTTGAAAAGGAGAGGGTGGCTCGCCGGAGGCGAGCCGGGTGAGGTCTGTGAGGTTTGGTGCGTGATATATGTAATGGTATACTTTCGCCATGAAACGCCTCGCATTTCTTGCTCTTATCATCGCTCTCATGTCGCCCGTCTTCTTGAACATGGCACATGCGCAAGTCGCGGACGGAACCAATGTTTCTGCCAACGCAACTATTCCTTCGGATCTTTCGAGCTATGACTCGTCTACCAACGCGAGCGATATCGACGCATCGGTGTCTCCTGAAAATCCGGGAGCATTCACGACCGTAACCGTAACGCTCGACAGCAACATCGTGGACCTGCGCCGTTACATGATCACGTGGTTCGTCGACGGGAAATCTGTCGGCAGCGGAATCGGCAAATACACCTTGATTTCAAAAACAAAGGGGTATGGTCAACCAACAAGCATCCGCGCTGCTATCGCGCTCGGTACTGGAACGATTACCAAGGATGTCTTGCTCGCGCCACAAGACATGACGATGATGTGGGAAGCTACGGATTCGTACGTTCCTCCATTCTACCAGGGTAAAAAACTTCCTGGACGGGAATCAATCATCAAAATTGTTGCCATTCCAAACTTTGTATCAAAAGGATCGGCGCTTAATCCGGCGAATGCCGTCTATAACTGGATGCGCAACGGCAATGTCGTCGAGAATGCAAGCGGATATGGCAACGACTATCTCTTGATCAAGCAGAACAAGCTGAACGCAAGCGAGCAAATCCAGGCAACGGCAAGCGACCAAGGCGGGGATGCACAGTCGACGGCAACCATTACCGTCCCCTTGTTTGATCCGAAGATTCTGTTCTATGCGATCGATCCGACAACAGGCATCCGTTCCGCCTTGGCGCAAACATCGATCTACTTCACGACACCGTCAGCCACGATCGTGGCCGAACCATATGGCTTCTCGGTGGCACGAAACAATCCTAACAATTTGTCATTGTCATGGACGATGAATGACAACCCGGTCTCCATTTCCGACACGAGGCACCAGACCGATCTGAACCTGCAGAATCCGGGAACGGCAGGCGAGTCATCAATTGGGCTTTCCATCACAAATCCCAATACGCCGTTTCAAACCGCGAACGCCATTATCAGCGCCGTATTCGGGCCTAATAACTAATCATGAATTCGAAGCTTAAAAAAGTAATATCGATCGCTGTCATTGCATTGACGCTGTCTTCTTGTTTTGGAAGTGCTCGGGTAGCGAAAGCTGTTAGTGATGCAGATCCTATCAACCATGGTGCTGCCGCAGTCGGCGTTGAAGACGGACAGGGTGCGGCCCAGGACATCGTCAACCAGGACGCGAAATGCGCCGTAACCTCGGCGAAATTCGACCTTGGCGATCCTACGCTCAGCGCATGGCTCGATGATACCCATATCGTCAATTACAACATCGTACATGACGCGGATACAGATCCCAACCCCCTTATCAATTCTACTTTTTATAAGGATGGGTCCGTTCGCCCGCTTGTTCTTTTAAAAATAGAAACGGTAAATTGTGCAGCCAAAAAACTTCTTGTAACGCTCCGAAACAGCCGCCAAATATTCGGCATCTCTACGCCAACTGACGGATCTGTTTCGACACTTGATCGGAAATCGTTCGTAGTCCCTAAAAATGGCAATTTTGAAATCACCATGAAGGCGGGCCTCGACGGATGCTCCTCAACGAGCGCACCGGACTGCCGCTATGCGATACGAGTCGAAGATGCAGATAAGGATGAACTCTATTACACCTACAGCCTCACCAACAATAAGCCTCGTGGTTTTCTTGGCTACAATTTCAAAAATGTGAACATCGTTCAGCTGCAAAGCTGGTCATACATATCGGACACGAGCGATAATGATTACAACAGCATTGCGCACGTTGAAAATTCAGGAACAACCGACGAATGCAGCGGCAAAGACGGCTGCTACCAGCTCTACAGCGGCCTCTCGGACGTCTTCGGAGCTCTTGGAACAAAGCTTACTGTTCTTACGAAGGCAACCAGTCTCGGTTCGTTCCTAAATGCCATCATCGCAATCATTATTGCTGTTGCGGGCGTCATCGCAGTACTGCGCATCATGTACCTCGGAGTCGTATATATGCGGACTGATAATGTTTCAAGCAAGCTCACAGTACGAGGCGCGATCATCCAAACCGTCGGCGGATTCATTCTTCTTCTCTTGATCTATACGATCCTGCGTACGATCAATCCGGATCTTCTCAACTTGACGCCCCGGTTTGACGCCGTATCGCTCAACGGGGCCGCGAGCCTTACGCCCGATCAGTTCCAAAACATCACCGGCGAAAAGTTGGGAACCGCAAGCGATTACGATGCGCTCGCCAAACAGGCTGCGCAGAACAACGGAATCGAATACTGCGCACTGCGCACCATTATCCAGAAGGAAAGCGCCGGGAATGCCAATATCATCGGCCAGGACGAGAATGCGCCGTTCGCGGGAGTTCCCTCGCGCGTCGCGTTCATCAACTCGGGCAAGAAGTATTCCGGAGCGGCATTCTCGCCGAGCACGGACCTTGTCACCAAGAACAGCTTCTGCAATGACACGACCAAGAACTGCTCCGGCCAGGCACCCGCACCGAGCAGTCCCACGCTCGGGCTCGACTGGCGATTCAGCAAAGGAATCGGGCTGACGCAGATTACATTTTATCCAGCGGGATATTCCGGAACATTTACGGCACAAGAGGCCAATAAGAATGTCGTGCCGTCCCGCGTCTTCCATTTCTCATCGGGAGACAAGACGTATACGGCGTTTGATGTCTTCAAGCCTGAGATCAACCTGGATGTCGCGGCAAAGCTTTGGAAAGACGGGCTCGCGAAATGCAGCACGCCTTCCGGCGCCTTCTATACGTATGTGTGCGGCGCATGCTCATGCGGAACGAACGCATTCGCGCAAAATGCCGTGTCCGAACGAATGACCATTTACAACCAGTGCAAGGCACAAAATCCTTAACCGCCCTTGGCGGTTTTATGGTGGAATAAAAAAGTTGGTGATATACTGAAACTATGCCAAGCGAATCGCGCTACAACTTGAAAAAAATAATCATCGTCGGCGTTATCCTTCTTGTCATTGCCATTGTTATCGGAATTCTTCTCATTCGAAGATCGAACAATCAGGCAGTCCAGAATCAAGGAAAGGATTTGTTTCCCTATGGAACAACCTCGAGCGGCGGATCTGTCGGAACGACGCCCGTTGTTGGCGACCAGCAAGGAACGGTTCCTACGCCCGAGAATCCGCTTGAACTCGCGGGAGCAGACCGTTTGCGGCAGCTTGCCAATTACCCGGTAACGGATTACGCGACGTATTTGGTGAACAAAATCCAAACATCGACGGCGACCGACCCGAAAACCAGAGAGCCCGTAACCGTAACGAAGGCCGTCCCCGTAAACACGGTCCGGTGGAATGCAAAACAAACCGGCGTTCTCATGGACGCCGAGGTAAACGCCGATATCATTATCGAGAAGCAAAAAACGACGACGCGCGCGCCTGATGCGGAGGAATTATGGATAGGAAACGCCGGAAATTCGGTCTTGTATCGGACATTCAACGGAACGAACCGTTCGATCGATACGCTGGTCGGTTCAGTGCCTGTTCCAACAACCCTTACGTACTGTACGACAATATTTGGCGCGAACCTGCAGAGGGGGTCTAAAAATAACGACGTCAAACAGCTCCAGATTTACGTGAACCAGAAACTCCATCTCGGGCTTTCGACCGACGGATCCTACGGCGCAAAACTCGTAACAGCTGTCAAAGATCTTCAAAAATCAATGCAGCTTTCTCAGACGGGGAATTTTGATGACGCGACGCGCGGAGCCGTCAACGATGACTGCGCAACGGTTATTGCGCAAATTGCCGCACAGTCGACAAAACCCATAGCTCTGAAGGGTGTAGGATTCCTTGCCAGCAATATTCTGCGGGGATCCGTTTCACCGGACGGAACAAGGGTATTCTTGATCGAACCGACAGCATCGGGAGTCATAGGCGTTATCGCCAATATCGACGGAACAAATCAGCGCACGATTTGGAATTCGGCACTGACCGAATGGAGGCCGCAGTGGGTGAATGCCACGACGATTGCCATGACAACCCTTGCGACGCGCGAAGCGGTCGGGTACATGTATTTCCTAAATACGACAACCGGCAACTTCCAAAAGGTTATCGGTCCGATTCGCGGACTTACGACCCTTGTGAGCCCCGACGGGGCGCGAGTCGTTATCAGCCAGAGCACCAACACGGGCGTTAACACCGGCATCTACACGATCGGAACAGGAGCATACCGCACCCTCGATCTCAAGACGCTTCCCGAGAAATGCTTCTGGTCGACGAATACCGGCCTGACCTGCGCCGTTCCTCAAATCTTCTCGTCGGGAATCTATCCGGATGATTGGTACCAGGGAACCAAGTCGTTCAGCGACTCGCTCTGGTCTATCGACGCGGTAACGGCAACCACGACGAATACTCTGACGCCGCCGCAGTCGTTCGACATGATCCATGTCAGGACAAGCCCTGACGGAGCATACGCATACTTCATCAACAAGGTTGACGGAACGCTGTGGAGCTATCGGCTCAAATAAAAAATCCCTCTCGGGATTTTTTATTTAGGATGATTTTATTACGGTAACTTCACCCGGTTTTTTCTTGGTTCTGGCGATAACTATTCGCTCTTGAATGATCATGAAGATGTTGCTGACAATCCAATAAAGAGTTACGGCCGCCGGCACCGCGTATCCGAAGACGGCGATCATCACCGGCATCGTATACTTCATGGATTTGGTCATGCTCGCCGCCATCATCGATGTCTTGTCGCCGTCCTTCGGAGTCGGCATGTTCTGCATCGCAGGAGAGAAGTACATCTGCGCGAACTGCGAGAGTCCGGCGAGGATCGCGAGGATGATGCTCTTGGCGCTCATGTTGATGCCGAGGAAGGTCGCATGAATGACGTTTGGCAAATGCACAAACGAGTACAGTTCTGTTCCGGAAGGCGTCGCGCTTCCCAAGAAGACATGATAGAGCGCGATGATGACCGGCAGCTGAAGGAGGAGCAGGAGGCATCCGGCAAGCGGATTCGTCTTGTGCTCCTTGTAGAGCTCCATCATCTTTGCCGACTGCTCCTTGGAATCGGGATACTTTTTCTTCAGATCATCAACAAGAGGCTGCAGTTTCTTCTGCTCGATCTGGGATTTGATCGACGCATGCGCCAAAGGCGACAGGATCAATTTGACGACAATGGTGAGCGCAATCACACCGAGGCCGATATTTCCGCCAAGGGTTGTGGTCAGGAAAATCAGAGCATTATAGAGGGGAACGTAGAAAATCGTATGAAACATTCGCCATTTATACCATTATTTAGGCAATAAAAAAAGCCCTGTTTTTGGGCTTTTTAAAATTATTCCGGAAGTCCTTCGTTGAAACCTGGCATATTGAACTCTTCGTATAAATCTGTTTTTTCTCGATCTAAATTTGCAATCGATCCATCTAATTTTTTGGTCACAGCAACAAGCTCTGTATTACTTGTATCTTCTATAGGATTCCTTTCATTGGAAATTTTTGGTTCTTTTTCTTTCATATTATTATATTAAGTTAGGAATTATAAATTAACAACCCCGTAGTTAATAATGCTTTAATATTTAAAAATGTCAATTGTGAGGAGTTTTCTAATAAAGAACCTATGGCATCGGATCGTAAAAATTCTTCTGCCAAGGATGGCAGCGCAGGATGCGCCCTGTGCCGACAATTATTCCTTTTAAAGGACCGTATTTCTTAATAGCCATGATGGTGTAATCGGAACATCCCGGCATTCCGTGTGCATGGAAAACGCAAGCTGAAGGAAATAATGGCCTCAAAACTGCCTGATAAGCCCTGATTGGAAGAATAAAAATACTTTTCAAGAAGTCAGATAGTTTATTCATGTTATTTGAAAACTTGTTTTAAATCTTTAAGAATCTCTTCATGTTCAAGAGGAACCTTGTTTGGAAAAACTGAAACATAAGCATTCGGAAGCTTGGCAATGAATTCGCCGAGCACGGCATAGACCTGCCGGCGAATGCGATTCCTTGCAACAGCCGTCTTTGCAACCTTGTTTGAGACAATGACAGCACATTTCGGATTCCTGAGCGTTGGATCTGTTTTTATGACAACGCGTAGATGCTCGCCAAGAAAACTCTTGCCGCGTGTGACGGCAGGGAACTGGTCAGCTGAAATTCGATGGGATCTGGGAAGCATAAATTTATCGTAACACAAAAACCCGTTTCCGGGCTCGTGATTAGACGGCGATTCGCGCTCGTCCTTTTGCGCGGCGGCGTCGATTCGTATTCTTGCCTGCAGTCGTTGACTGACGGACGAGGAATCCGTGCGTCGTTGACCGCTTGCGCACCTGTGCTTTGTAGCCTTTTACTGCCATAGTTGCGACAGTATGGCATAACACCCCAATTTTTGCAAGCTTCCTTGGTAGGGCTGCCTTTTGGGCAAGAATTCAAATAAAAAAGCCTGCGTGTACAGGCTTTTGAGAAGCGATTTACCGCTTCAATTTGTTTGAAATAAATCTCAGAATGTCTCTTGGTTTTGAAGGATACAGCTTTTCATAGTCCACGCCGACCGAAGCCAGTGCAAACCTGATGATCCTGTCCTTGCGCTGCCTTTGGGGCAGATTAAATGAAGCATTGCCGGACAACATGTCATAACGGGGAATACCTGTTTTATCGTCTCGGCATAGCTCGTCGTTTAAAAGATAAAGCGGTTCGATTTTTTCGAAATCACCCTCTTTCATCGTAAAAGGCCCTGAAATTTCTTTCTCTATTCCTGTTTTTTGGTTCCATTCCTCCTGGAGGGAAAAATATCTCCTCTTCCTTTGTTCAAAAACATTGATCCGTTCTGTCGGTCCGGGATGATGCAGTAAATAGAGAATGTTTACCAAATCCCTAAGGATTGATTCGCTTGATCTTGAATTCATTTATGTGTTTTTATTGTATTATAAAAAGATTATGTTTATATATTAACATAATAATGTATAAAAGTCAAGTCTCCAAAACCCCTTATTTCCCAATATCTTTACATCCCAAAAAAGTTATTCTTTTACACAATGTACACATAGTTATCCACATGGTTCATATTGCGAACTTGGCAAAATTCATCCCTCGCCCCGACGAAGCGCCTCGCGAAGTGGGGTTGTCATTTTTTAAAAGTGTTTTTTAATGCTGAAATATAGATAGATTCCTCGACTTTTCCACAGGTCTGCTATAATGGGCACCATATTATGCAAGATGTTCAGACAACCTGGCAGACCGTTCTCCACGATCTCGAACTCGTCGTCTCAAAGGCGATGTTTACGACATGGTTCAAGAATACCCACGGCGTCAAATCCGAAGACGGCATCTTCTTCGTCGGCGTGCCGAACGAGTTCTATCGCGAATGGTTGTCCACCAAATTCCACAAGGAAATCTTGAAAAATCTGCGCGCGCACGACGAGCATGTCCGCAATGTCGAGTATGTCATCTCGAAAACAGCACCGATTCCAAGTATGAGCCCGAAGCCCCAGCCGACGATGCAGGCAAAAGAACTGCCGCTTGAAATGTCGGTAGGGAGGCGCGACAACCTGAACCCGAAATACACGTTCGACAATTTCATTATCGGGCCGTTCAACGAAGTTGCGTATTCCGCAGGACAGGCGACATTGCGCAATCCGGGAACCTACAACCCTTTGTTCATTTACGGCGCAACAGGGCTCGGCAAAACGCACTTGATCCAAGGAATCGGAAACTCGATGAAAATCAAGAATCCGAATATCAATATTCTCTACACCAACACTGAAAAGTTCACCAACGATTATGTGAGCGCGCTCCAAACGAACAAGATCAACTCGTTCAAGGAAAAATATCGATCCTATGATGTCTTCATCATGGACGACATCCAATTCCTCTCGGGACGCGACAAGACGCAAGAAGAACTCTTCCACCTATTCAACACCTTCTTCGACAAGGGACGGCAGGTTATTTTCTCCTCCGACAAGCACCCCAACTATATCCAAGGGCTCGAAGACCGTTTAAAATCAAGGCTTTCCCAGGGAATGATCATCGATATCTCAAAGCCCGAGTATGAGTCGAGAATCGCAATCTTGAACGCCAAGTGCCGCGAACACGGCATTGCGATCGCGCACGAGGTCTTGGATTTCATCGCGATGCATGTCGAGGGAAACATCCGCGAACTTGAAGGCATCTTCAATACCTTGATGGCGCAGATGGACGTTAAGAAAAGAGAATTGAATATTCAAGAAGTAAAACTTTTGATCAAAAATAATATCAAGCCCAAGAAAAACGTTTCCGTCGAAGATATCATCAAGACGATCGCTCATTTTTACAATCTCGACGAGTCGCTCATTTACGAGAAAACGCGAAGAAAAGAGATCGTGCGCGCACGCCAGGTTGCCATGTATATCCTGCGAGAAGACTTCAGCATTTCGTTTCCGCTGATTGGACGCAAGATGGGAGGACGCGACCACACGACCGTCATCCACTCCTGCGACAAGATTAAGACAGAAGTTCAAACGGATACCGAACTTGCCCAAGAAATCGAGCAGATCCGATCGATGTTGAGTACATAATATCAAAAAGAAAACGCTTAGCAGGTGCTAAGCGTTTTTAATTACTCATAACTATCAAGCCATATTCATCTTGAAAGCCGCATTTAAACAGATTTTGAGCCTCTCGAAGAAATTTTTCGGATTATGCTCGTTTAGAAGCAGTTCCAATGTTTCTTTGAAATTGACAGGCTGTTTTCCTGCGATTTTGTAGGGAAGGATCGTTCCGAGGAAAAATCTTTTCCTCAATTCCTTAATGTCAGCGGGATTTTTGGCATTGAATTCCAAATAATAACAGTAATGTCCTGCAAGTTTATGATTCCAGCTTTTTGGAGGAACGGCCATGCTTACCATCGCAGAAGCGCTTCCGTACCTATATTCTCCAAGTTCTCTTGAAGGAACATCGGTTTCTTTTACATAATCTGTTTCCATAATGGTATCAATGTAAGGAATAAGGCCTTCTGATGGAAGATTTTCACCATCTTGGAGATCTAAATAATAATTCCCGCTGGTGAGCTGTGAAATTGTTATTTCCAAATCGCCTTGCTTGAAAGCCTTTACAGAATAGGTTGGTCTTTGAATCGAAACCAGATCGGTTCCGATTGATGGAAAAAAGAGAATTCTCATAATACATAAATTAATTGTAAAGAAATCGGTTTCGCATACCCTCGTTCGAGGCGATTTTGCGTCCTTTGATTATATATTAGCATATTTGATATATAATGTCAAGTATTTGCACTGTATTATATGAATATATAATGAGACATTTTTTCGATAGGGAAGGGGATATGTGGAAAACTATGTGCAAACTGTGGTGGAAAATGTTCATAACAACCGCTTGAAAAGAGAACTGATAATGACTTGGATTGTTATCTTAAAAACCTTGTATGAATATACTCATAACATCCTGGTAAGGTGTATGAAAATCATCTATAAACACCTTGAAAACTAAGGATATCTTGAGCATTTTTTAATAAAGAAAAAGAAAGTACCAGTTCACCCCAAGGTTATCCACGCCAGGATTTTTGATTATTTTCTAAGGGCTACCTATTTCATATGGTTCTTTCTCTTATCCACAGTATCCACAGGGCTAATAGTAGTAATAGGTTCTATATACGAAGTATATCTAATACTAAACTAGGGTCTCAAAAAATATAAAACATCTGAAACATAAAACCCTCACATAAAATTGAAAATTTAAAACTCAAACACGAACCCGATAACTTCTTGAGTTAGTGGTTATTTGAGAGAATCGCGTGCTTTGAGTTTTAAATTTTCACTTTTATGTGAGGGGTAAATATGATAGAATGCATTTATATGAAAGCCGAATGCCTCCTCGAAAATTTCAAAAAAGCGATTGGCCAGATCGAGAAAGTTGCAGGCAAAAACCTGACATTGCCGATTCTTGGCGCCATTTACATTCAGGCTGACGCCTCACATCTCATCATTCGCGCTACGAACCTCAACATAGGCGCTGAGATTATTATTCCGGCCAAAGTGTCAGAGCAAGGAATCGTCGCCGTGTCGGCCCAATTATTGGGTCAGATTGCAAGCGGTTTGTCAGGCGATGCGCCGCTTTCTCTCGAAACGGAAAACGATAACCTGATCATCAAGACAAAGCGATCGAAAATGACGCTCAAATCGATGAATGCGGATGATTTTCCAACGCTTCCGCGCGTTGTAACCGACAATGCATTTGAAATTCCAATTGACCAGTTTGTTTCCGGAATCCGAAGCGTCTCGTATGCCGCAGCAACATCCGACATCAAGCCGGAAATCGCATCTGTTTACCTGTATCAAGACGGGGACCAGCTGGTTTTCGTTGCAACGGATGCTTTTCGCCTTGCCGAGAAGAAAGTAAAAGTGGGAAATGTATCTGAATTTCCTGAAATTCTCCTTCCGGTAAAAAATATCGGCGAAATTACAAGAATTTTGTCCGAATTTCCTGGAACCATTAAAGTTTCGATCGTTGAAAATCAAATTGCTTTTTCAAATGAGACTTTGTATATAACATCAAGGCTTACTGGAGGTAATTATCCCAACTACCGACAGATTATGCCCAAGGAATCAAAGACAGAATTGATCATTTTGAAAGGAGATTTGCAAAATATCCTCAAGTCGATGCTCGTTTTTTCCGATAAGTTCAACCAGATCGACCTCATTATTAATCCTGCTGAAAAAATTTGTACGATGACATCTCGAAACAGCGATACGGGCGAGGGCGTCGTGAATGTAGAGGCTGCGCTCTCGGGCGCTGCGATCGATACGCGCTTGAATCATAAATATATTTCCGATTCGCTGCAGTCCATTTCAGCCGATTCAGTATCTTTTTCATTTACCGAACCCAATCGCGCAATGGTGGTAAAAGGCGTCGGAGATCCGAGCTTTACCTATTTGGTAATGCCGATGAACAGATAATCCATGAAAACAGTCTTCGTTTTGGGACAAAGCATTTCGCTCCACTTCGGAGCGTATATTCAAAATCACCTCGGCAGTGATTTTGTTTATTTGCATAAAACAGGAAAAGAACCTTTTCTTAATGATTATCCAGAATTGCAATCTGAAAACGGCGGAACGTCCGCAGACGTATTAAAATATCTCGAAATTGGCAGGAAAGATATAAATCCGGATATTTTGATCGTAGGCGCAGGACTTCATGATATTCGCAAGAAAAGTAAAAACGATGATAATCAGGTTTCGTTGAAAGAGTATAAGAAAAATATTTCAGAAATAATTTCCTTATATAAAAATTCCGACATTAAATTAGCATGGATGACAACAACGTCATTTGATGAAAATCATCATAATTCCAACGCGAAAAAATTCCTGCGCTATTCAGATGATAATAATAAATACAATGACGCAGCGTTTTCGTTGATGAAAAGAAATAAAGTAGAAATTGTCGATATTCGCGAATATACGCGCAATCTAACAACGTGCCTTGAAAATTCCGAGATATATCAGGACCATATTCACTTCAAGAAAGAAATAAGGGAAAAGCAGGCGCAATTCGTCGCTGATTTCATAAAAAGAAGTTTCAAGTAACCTTTTGCTATACTTGTCCTATGGACATCGCCGACTATCTCAAAAAATTCTCCGGCTCCCTTCCTCGCGAAGCGAAGGTGAGAAACGCCGTTATTTCTTCCTTGAAAGAGATTTTAAATATTGAATTGGATCGCGACAAAATTAAAGTTTCAAAAGAAACTGTTTTTATCATGGCGAATTCGGCGCTGCGATCGGAAATTTCAATGAAGCAGGAAAAAATACTTGAATCTATTAATAATCAGGATCCGGAACTTAAGATTAAGAAAATACAGTAATAATGAAATGTCATTGACAAATCAACTTTAAAATAGTAATTTACTATCAAAACAAGCGATTTTGCTTAACATTCAAAATAAAATAACTTATAAAATGCATGATACCACCCATATTCTCACGTTCGGTAAACACAAAGGCGAGAAGGTGTCGGAAGTCCCTGTTAAGTATCTGACTAAGCTTCACAATCGATACAGTAAAGGTAAGGCAACGTGTCCCGATCCCGAATTCCTAAATTGGATTAATGAAAACATTTGGAAAATAACAGACCGAGAATTTTTAAATAATGAAGACGAACGGCAGCACGACGGCAATACTATTCCTTCCTACACGGTCGATTCCAGGCTCAGCCAGGGTAAGTATAAGAAAAAACGCATAAACGATATTCCTATCGAATATCTTCTTTATCAAGCCATAAACCTGAAGGTATGCTTTGATAAATCGTTTGCCTTATTTATTAAGAAAAATATGGTCGCTTTGAAATTGGCAACCTCGCAGGGAAAAACGCACGTCCGGCAGATCAAGGCTCTGCAGCCGTTCACGTACAAAACCCAAGTGATTCCACTCGTTTCGAATGTGCAGGTTGTAAAGAAGGGTGTTTCTGCTCCCATCTTGAAGATCGATTATACGGTTCCGGACGATTATAAAGCCAAAAAAGAGAACGCCGTTGGAGAATTTTTCGAATTAGTCTGTTCGAGCGGCAAAATAGGATTTTCATCACACAAAGGAGTGGTCCGCGCAATGAAAGGGATAATAGAAAGATCATCAAAAAAAGAGATTGTCATCGAATATTTTTGTAATGAATGTCACAAATGGCATTTCACATCGCAAAGAAATTATAAAAAAGCAAAACGCACCAACCGTAAAAAAATGAGATCCTCCCAGTAAGGGGGGATTTTTTAATACAAGCGAGTAATTGACTTTTATCATTTTTGTGATTAAATAGGAAAAATATTGTGAACCACTTAAATTAAATAACTATGGATAGTGAGAAACCATTGAATGCCAACGACTTAATTAGATTTTCAAGAGTCATACCGAGAGAATATGTCTTTTTAAACGGTTTAATAACACGAGAAACGATTCTTATCCCGAAAGAATTATACGAAGCCACCCTTATCATTTGCGAGGACGAAAAAGACCTTCACGGAGTTCTTGTAATGGAGCCAACTCCTTTCGGATTCAAGGTATGTATGATCCTTACGTTAGGATATATAATCGCAAATCCGCTTGAAGACATCTATGTCTATGATGAGGAACGGCAAAAAGCGGTTAATCTCATGGTAGATTCGTTTAAAGGCGATGGGGTAAAAATGCTTCATTGGAGCGGACGTAAAAAATCGACTTCGCCTCTGTACCATGACCGTTTTCATGAAATGGATTATGATCTCATTTTCAAGTTCATAAGCAAAGACGAGAACTACGACCATATAAAATTCACAAAAACGAATTTCATGACGTGCGGTATGAACGATCTTAATGTTGCGGTTTCAAGGCACAAGGACAATTCCGTTTTCGGCATGTTTCAAAAGTTCAGCAATGAATACCGCAGTTGTTTTTCCAAGATAAGCTTGGTTGATCCTTTTAAAAATGAAGAAGAAGGAGAGTTTACGAAGAAAAAAATAGCCAATCGCCTCTCAAAATTACTTTTAATTTAAAGCAAAACCCTTCCAATAATTTGGAAGGGTTTTTTATTTACCTATTGAATATTAATCGTTCCGCTATACTCGCCTCGATTGTAAATCGAATCGGTCGCAACGACTTTCAAATCGTTTGGTCCGGTGACCGCGTTGTTGTCAGCCGGAACGAAACTGAATGAATTCGGATTCGAACTTGTTCCGATGAATTCGCCGTTCAAATAGTAGTCGAGTTTCTGGATCGAGTATAATCCCGCAACAGTTGTCTGAACAGTCACTTGGCTCGTCATGTTGAATGTCGAACCTGAACTGATGTTCGTAACAGTGACAATAGGCTTGCTTGCCTCGGTATGAATATCGTCATAGGCCGTCGGACGCATCGGATATCCCGGAACGATCTCAGGATGGCTTGCAAGATAGTTTTGGAACTCGGCTTCCCATCGGTTGTACTGGCTGCTGGTCGATGCGGGGTCCGACGGCCGCGACCCTTTCGGATTTGCGGGGTTTATCCAATACAGGATGTTATGAGGATTCGGAATCACGTACTCTTTCTTGGTTTCGGGCGGCGTCAAATCCGTCGCAAGCTTGCCCGATACCGTGTCTACCCAAAATGATTCGCCCCCCGCCCATGATCCGCGCAGGACCGGTGCGAGCTTGTCATAATCCGGATCGGTGTCGGCTGTGGGGAACGTTTCAACGGCTCCCGGTCGGTCATATGGCAATACTTGCAAAGCCTTATCCATAAACGTGCGCCATGCCGGACCTGAAATAGAGGATCCTCCCTTCATCGGCGTGTTGTCGTTGTTTCCGGTCCATACGCCGACCGCAATGGACGGGGTGTATCCGAAGACCCACGCATCTTTGTTGTTGTTCGTCGTTCCTGTTTTTCCGGCAACCTGTCGTCCGCCGAAATAGAAGAACGAGTTGGCCCCGAAGAGCGGCGTTCGCGCGACATTGTCCGAGAGAACGCTTGCGAGTTTTCTCGTCGCGTTCGCATCCATGACGGTTTCAGAATTCGGCGTGAACTTTTCAAGGACGTTTCCATTAGCATCATCAACCTCGAGAATTCCTGTGTCGGGATTGCGCACGCCGTCGTTTGCGAATGTTCCGTAGACGCTCGTCATGTCGAGCAAGGTGACTTCACCTCCTCCGAGTACGAGCGTGAGTCCGTAGCGCGATGCATCTCGATCAAGGGTCGTAATGCCGAGCTTTTTCGCCGTTGCGAGCGCGTCGTTGAGTCCGATCATCGAGAGAAGCTGCACGGCCGGAACGTTTCGCGACTGGCCCAAGGCGTCGCGCAAACTGATCGGCCCCTTGAACTTGTTATCGTAATCGCTCGGCGAGTAGCAGGGCGAGACGCTCGATCGGTCAAACGCGTCGCACGGCCCGAACTGGGTCGGAATGTCGAACACGGTCGTTTCCGGTTGGAATCCTTTTTCAAACGCGCGCGAGTAGACGATCGGCTTAAACGATGATCCAGGCTGTCGTCCTGCTGTTGCAACGTTGAATGCGCCGTCGATATCGCGATCGGAATATCCGCGGGAACCGACCATGGCAAGGATCTGTCCTGTTTTCGGATCGATCGCGACGAGTGCGGAGTTGCTCGCGTCATACGTTTTCTCGTTTGAGATCGCATTGTCGTGGATCGTTTTCTCGGCAACCTGCTGCAAATTCCAATCAAGAGTTGTCGTGACTTTCAGGCCGCTCGCAATCGCATCCTCGCCGTATTTTGCCGCCAGATAATCGCGGATGTATTGGACGAAGTGGAGCGCTTTGCCTGACGTATCAATCTGCGGACGGAACGTCACGGCTTCGGCCTTCGCTGCCGCATATTGTTCGTCGGTGATGTATCCTTGGTCAAGAAGATTTTTCAAGACCAGGTTTTTTCGGTTGTCGAGCTGAGCCTTGTGGCTGCCGTAAGGCGAATAATAAGATGGCAGGTTCGGAATGGCTGCCAAATACGCAGCCTGCGCGGTGTCGACGTCGGCCGCATGGATTCCGAAGAATCCTTCGCTTGCCTCCTCGATTCCGTAAATCGTCCCTCCATAAGGCGCCTCGTTTAGATAAGTTGTGAGGATCGCATCCTTGCCCATCATGCGGTCAAGTTTTACGGCGAGAATCCATTCCTTTAATTTTCGCGTGATGCTCTGTTTGTTCGTCAGGAGCGTCAGCTTTACGAGCTGCTGCGTAATCGTCGATCCGCCTGAATTCTTGACGAAGGGAAGAAACTGCGAAGCCGCGGCACGCACGATCGCCTTGGGTTCGATGCCGCCATGTTTGTAAAAATCCTTGTCCTCGATGGCAACGATCGCTTGTTTCGCGATCGGAGCAATCTCGCCGCTTGTTACGACCGTTCGCTTCACGTTGTCGTGCACGTCGTACAAAACGATCGTTCCGGTCCGGTCGTAAATTTTTGTCGAGCTTGAAATCTGGCGATCGGTGAACTCGTCGAGCGACGGAACTTTCAGGAATGCGATCCAGATGACGAGTGCGGCTACCATAATGACGAAAATGCTCAAGATGCCCCACAAGATTTCGGATTTGTGCGAGCGCACCCACGGCCAGAAGCCCTTCTTAGCGGGCGTTTTTGATGAAAAAGAATGATGGTGTGTCATAAGGATCATGGTACAAGAAATCGGCTGGCGATGCCAGGAAAATTTCCTTTTTCAGAAGGATGTGATATCTTGGTTGCATGTTACGAACAAATGTCTGGTTTAAGCGATGCCATGCCTCCGCATACATGTGGGCTGATATTGCTTTGGGACAGTAGATTTGTTTTTATTCTCTTTTCTCGCAAGGCAACAATCAGCC
The DNA here is from genome assembly GCA_028286885.1 of Patescibacteria group bacterium. Lineage (GTDB taxonomy): Bacteria > Patescibacteriota > Minisyncoccia > Phycocordibacterales > UBA1006 > CAIXMG01. The sequence goes on along the minus strand of JAQBQS010000010.1, from coordinate 72,752 downwards.
CGGATAGGGCTGATTTTTGTTCATTAAAAAAATAACAGCTATGCAAGAAGAGCAAGACACTAATGAGATGCCGGTTGAACGATTCGATCGCAAATGGGGAGTAGATGAATTCGGCGGGAAGTTTGGCGTCCATAACCAGAGTCCCGACGCCGAACCGGAGGAATTTCCCAGTTATTATTCCAAGCATACCGTTGCGTCCGACGGGATCAATCACGTCCATTGGAATTCGTACAGCGACGGCCACGGAGATTTTCTTTGAGCCTTGGTTTTTTCCAAGGCAAAAGCCCCGACACCATGCGGGGCTTTTTCATTGTTTTATTTTTTCTCAAAAAACATGCTGCTGAACGCCAATCCTTTTTCGATCAAATCGATTCGGTAGTTCTCGTCCACGCCGTGCATGTTGCAGTCGTCGTTGCCGAGCGATACCAAGAGAGTATCGACTCCGAGGGTATGCTTGAAATCCGATACGACCGGAATGCTTCCGCCGACATACTTGATAAGAGGCGCCTTGCCGTATGCCTTCTTGAGAAGCTGGCGAACGGTCATGAACCGCGGCTGGCTGACATCGATCGCAACCGCTTCGTTGGTTTCCGTGCGTTCAATGACGACAGAGGCATAAGCAGGCAGTGATTTTTTGATAAAGGCTGAAATCTGCTCATACGTTTCCATCGGATTCTGACCGCCTACTACGCGAACGTTAATGCGGAATTCGGCCGATGCCGGAATGATGTTCGAATATCCCTGTCCCGTGTAGCCCGACTTGATTCCGGATACTTGAAGCGTCGGGCGAAGGCCGATTTGCGCAAATGGATCGAGGCCTTTTTCGGTTACCAAATCTTTTACGCCGAATGTTTTCTTAAGCTCGGCGACCGTGCCCGTCTTTTTAGTATTGGCCAATTCTTCTTTGGAAGGCTTCCGAACTCCTTTATAAAATCCCGGAACGGCTACGCGGTTTTGCGCGTCATAGAATTTTGCGATAAGCCGCGCGGTTTCATGCGAAGCGCTGGGAGCCGCGCCGCCCGCCAGTCCCGAATGGAGATTATTGGCTCCGGTCGTAACCGTAACTTTCATGTTGAATCCTCCGCGAAGCGATGCCTCGATGGTCGGCGTGCTTCCTTGGATCTCGCCGTCGGAAACGATGATCGTGTCAGCTTTCAGAAGCTTCTTGTGTTTCTTGACGAGGGCTTCCATGTCCGGATTGGCCGTCTCCTCGTTTCCTTCGATCATGAACTTCACGTTGCAAGAGATTTTTCCTTTCTTGATCAGGTCGCACACGGTAAAGACATGGATCAAGTTTTGGCCCTTGTTGTCGACAACGCCGCGCCCGTACAGGCGTCCCGCGCGTTCGGCAAGCGTGAACGGATCGCTCTTCCAGCCGTCCTCTTTTGCCGCGGGCTGCACGTCGTAGTGGCCGTAAACCATGACGGTTTCGAGTTTCGGATCTTGGACATATTCCGCGAGGACGACGGGATTGGTCCGAGGGCCTTTCAGGTATTGCACCTTGAATCCGTGCTTTGCGAGGTACGTCGAAAGCCAGTCCGCCGTTTTCAGCATCTCCTTGGCAAAGGCCGGGTCGGTGGAAATGCTTTTAAGGGCGACATATTCGGCAAGCAGGGACTTGAATTCCGGGTTCAGTTTCATATGCGCCTTATACTACAAGACTAAGGTGTTTTATGCTAGAGTAAAATACATGCCCATCAACATAGACGAAAATAAAATAGAAGAAATCCTGCATCGTTCGGTCAAGGAAATCCTGCCTACGCGCGAGGAGCTTAAAAAAGAGCTTCTCTCCGGCAAAAAGCTCCGCATCTATATCGGAACGGACGCGACGGGCTCATCGCTCCATTTGGGACACGCGACCAATTACATGATCCTCGAAAAATTCCGCGAGCTCGGCCACGAAGTGATTTTTCTCATCGGGGACTTTACGTCGCGCATCGGGGATCCGACGGACAAGGGAGCGACGCGCGTGCAGCTGACGCGCGAACAGGTCATCGAGAATACAAAGACATGGATCAACCAAGTCAAGCCTCTTATCAAAGTTGAAGATCCCGAAAATCCCGTAAAAATTCTTTACAACCACGACTGGCTTGCGAAGCTCACATTCGAGGATGTCATCGGGATTGCGTCGCACTTCACCGTCCAGCAAATGATGGAGCGCGACATGTTCGAAAAGCGCCTCGAGGAAAACAAGCCGATCCATCTGCACGAATTCTTTTATCCGCTCATGCAGGGATATGATTCGGTGGTGATGGACGTCGACATCGAGATGTGCGGGAACGATCAGAAATTCAACGCCCTCGCGGGCCGCCATCTGCAGAAGAGGTACAACAACAAGGAAAAGTTCGTCTTCATCACGAATCTCCTTGAAAATCCGAAGACGGGCGAGAAGATGATGTCCAAGTCTCTCGGGACGGGAATATTCCTCGACTGGGACGCCGACAAGATGTTCGGCGGAATCATGGCCCAGCCTGACGAAAATATCTATCAGCTGTTTGTCGACTGCACATTCGTCTCCCAAGACGAGATCCTTGAAATGCAGTTCGCAATGCAAAACGGCGAGAATCCGATGGAGTTCAAGAAGCGACTCGCGCGCGAAATCGTGACGATCTACCATTCGTTCGAGAATGCCGCAAAGGCCCAGATCAATTGGGAAAACACGTTTTCAAAAGGCGGATTGCCGGATGAAATTCCGGAAGTCAAAACAGAGAATGGAAAGCTTCTCGCCGACATTCTCGCCGAACATAAGTTCGTGGAATCAAAAACGGAATTCCGACGACTGGTTGCCGAAGGCGCGGTCAAGATCATGAACGGCGAAGTCGAGGAAAAAATAACAGATGACAAGTATGCAGTTTCGGAATCGGTCATCTTGAAAATTGGAAAAAGAAAATTTGTAAAGATCACTACCTAAAACAAAAAGAACCGCAATAGATTGCAAAGTGTTTCGAAGCCTAGCCTTGGCGTCTGCAGAAACACAGAGCAACTATTGCGGTTCTTTTTGTTTTTTAAATTAACCGAAATCCTCGTCAGAAAGCCCAAGTACGTCGAGGTTCTCCTCGTCGAGCGCGTCCTCCGGAAGGTCGTCGTCCGCGATGAAGTCGTCATCACCGAGGACCGCCTTCTTCTTGGCGATGATGGGGTCTCCGTTCTCGTCAAAATCCTCAATGTGCAAGTCGTCTCGAAAATCATCCATAATTCGTTCTTAAAATTACTGAATTCACTGATAATGAATACCTTTGTAGCAAAATAGTCTGCCAGGTACAAGAGGGCAATACTAGCACATGTGGACAAGTTGTCTACTTTGATAAAAAAACCGGCACAGCAAGGGTATCTTGATGCACTATCCTGTCAAAGCTCGGCGGTTTGCATTTGTCCCGTGGGTGATCGCAACCGCAATCGCATCGAGCTCGTCGTCGAGCTTTTTTGCATTTTCGCACTGCACCAGTTTTGGAATCATGAATGCGATGTCTTCTTTTTTTGCGGATCCGTAGCCCGTGATCGCGATTTTGATCGCGCTTGGATGGTATTCGGTGCAGGGAATGGAATTCTTTTCCAAGACATAGCGGATCACGCCGCGGACTTCGGCAACCTTGAGTCCCGTCGTCGAACTTTTGCCGAAATAGAGCTCCTCGATTGCGGCCGTGTCGGGCTTATGTTCCGCAATAATTGCTTCAAGTTCCGAACCGATCGAAGCCAATCGCTTTGAAAACTCATCCTTTGAGGATGTTCGTAAGCACGTGGAAAACACAACGGTTTCCTTGGACCTGTTTTGTTTTTCGATGATCGCAATCCCGCAGCGCTCGTAGCCGGGATCGATGCCGAGGATTTTCATGGAGACAGTATAGCGCAACGGGATTCTTGACAATAATTAGATATATGATAGATTCAATAAAATTGTTAAAACATTCAAATAATTAATAAGTATGAAAAAAATCTTAATTCCCTTTGTCCTTATCGGACTGGTCTTGTTCACAGTCCATATGGCTCAGCTTCGTGTTGAAGGAAACACGCTTAATCTCGAAACTCTCAAACTTCAGACAGATTTGAAGAAGGCTCAATTAAAAGACGACTGGAATACGAAGCATCCAATCGTTATCTCGGCTGAACAAAAGCGCTATATGGACAGCACCCTCACGCCGGAAGAAAAACAAACCTTGGACAATACAGCCAAGGCCGGTCAGCTTATCGTAAAATGAATTTTCAAAACCGCATCTGTTGATGCGGTTTTTTATTTTGATCTAATTTAATTACGGGTGGAAGAAAAATGCGACTGCGATGATGACGTAGGTGATAAGGAGCTGCACGCCTTCGAACCAGTGGCTTTCGCCGTCTTCGATAATCGAGTTGGCAATAAGGACCGAGAAAATAATGACGACAAGTTCGAACGTATGGAATACCAAATCCATCGGCTTGGCGAAGAAAAGGCTGATCAGGACCAAGAGCGGCGCGACAAACATGGCGATCTGTGTCGAGGATCCGACGGCAACTTGGAGCGACAGATCCATTTTGTTTTTGATGGCAACCGTGATTGCGGACGCATGTTCGGCGGCGTTTCCGATGATGGCGACGAAGATGACGCCGACGAAAAGTTCCGTCCATCCGAGGGACGCGACGAGGGGTTCAATCGACCCGACAAGGAGTTCCGACATGAACGCGACTGCAATGGTTGCGACGAGAAGGGTAATGATCGCACGAGACTTGCTCCAACGGCCGGAATGCGATTCCTCGGCGACATCGGCCGAATACCAATGCTTGTGGGTGTGAAGCGTAAAAAACAGGTTTGCGACGTATGCGACGATCATGCAAACGGAGACAATAATGCTCACCGTTTCTACCGTTTGGTGTCCGATTCCGGGCGACGTTAAAAGAAATACAGCAGGAATGACAAGCGCGATAACGGCGAGCAGGAGCGTTGATGCGCTCGTTTTTGCGCCGCGAATGTTGAATGTCTGTTTTTCTCTTTTCCAGCCGCCAGCGAGTATTGCCATGCCGAGAACGAGAAGCAGGTTTCCGATGATGGATCCTGTCAGCGAGGCTTTGACGACTTCAGTCAGCCCTGCCCGAAGGGCGAAGATTGCGATGATAAGCTCGGTAGCATTCCCGAACGTGGCGTTCAAAAGCCCTCCGACGGCCGGACCCGTGTAAACCGTAAGCTCTTCGGTCGCCTCCCCGATATATTTTGCCAAGGGGACGATGGCAAGAGCCGAAAGAATGAAGACGACGATCGGCGACACGCCAAGTAATTTCGCGCCAATGGCTATGGGTACAAAGAGGAGTATCCCTAAAAATATTTTGTTCATGAAAATCAGTATATCAAAACCAAATCCTGAACATAATCTTCATAAAGAGTATTTGACTAATAATTCAACGCATGATAATTTAAAATTAAATTTCTCAATCAAAAACTAAACAAGATGAAAAATATCTCGCGCACGGTTATTTCTTTCATAGCTGGCGGACTGCTCGTTGGCTGCATATGGTGGATTGCCTCTACCAACCCATTTTTCGCAAAACGGCTTACGCTCAGCGAGGTCATTGAAAATACTAAGGCAAACTGGCCGGGCGTTACTGTAACAAGCGACCCTCGCATGAGAGGTATCGAATTTAAAGAGCAGGCGCTGACCCTCTCGATCAGCAATGCTACTTTTGACAAAGCAGGTCGCCAGGTTGATGCGCCGTATGTTTATGCGAGCATCATAGTCCCTCGTCAGAAACTTGATTCGGTGGCCAACTCCATCCAAGCGGGACTTGCCGCAGGCGGATACAAATTCGAAACAACCGCGGGAACTTCAACTGTAAAAATCAGCTTAGAGGATAATCATCACACATTCTTTATATCTTCGCTGCCCGAATAATTCGGTAAAAATAAAACCGTTCCAATGGGAACGGTTTTTTATTCTTCAATAAAATCAAATCCAAGATGCTCAAACGCCCTCTTTGTGGCCTTGCGTCCCTGCGGGGTTTTTTCAAGAAGGCCCGTTTGGATGAGGTAGGGCTCGATGACTTCCTCGATCGTAGCTTCTTCTTCCGAAGTTGCGGCGGAAATGGTTTTAATGCCGATCGGGCCGCCGTTGAATTTTTGGATAATGATTTCCAAGACATTCCTGTCGGCGGACGTCAGTCCGATTTCGTCGACGCCGATCAAGGCAAGCGCTTTCTTCACGCTGTCGAGACTGATCGGCATCTCGTGCACCTGCGCGTAGTCGCGCACGCGCTTGAGGAAATAGTTTGCCGTTCTAGGCGTTGAGCGCGATCTCTGTGCGATCTGCATGACGGCATCGTCAGGAATGGAAATGCCAAGCCGTTTCGCTGACCGCTTGATGATCTCGGCGACTTCGTCGTTGGTATAAAATTCCAACCGAAACGTTCCGCCGGAGAATCGCGAGCGAAGCGGCGCCGAGAGAAGCGCCATGCGCGTCGTGGCCGCGACCATGGTAAACGGCGGAAGCTCGAGCTGGATCGTTCGCGCGCTCGGTCCCTTGCCGATGATGATGTCGAGCACGCCGGACTCCATGGCGGGATAGAGGACTTCCTCGATCATCTTGTTTAATCGGTGGATCTCGTCGATAAAGACGATGTCGCCGGGGGCGAGGTTTGTGAGAATCGATGCCAAGTCGCCGACTTTTTCAATGGCGGGTCCCGAGGTGATTTTCATCTGGCGGCCTGTTTCCTTGGCGATCAAATGCGCCAAGGTCGTTTTGCCAAGCCCTGGCGGACCGTAAAAGAGAATATGTTCAGCCGTGTGTCCCCGTCCGTGCGCCGCGCCAAGTAAAATTTTCAAGTTTTCCTTGATAGAATGCTGGCCGATATAGTCTTCCCATGATCCCGGCCGCAAATCGGAGTCGAGCTGTTTTGGGGACAAAGGTGTGGATGAAGTGTTTACATCAGAACTCATATGCCAAGTATATCACAAAGAAAAAATGTGAACGAACGGACACATAATGAACTTGCATAGTTGTTACGTAAGGGTTTTTCAGGGTTTTAAAAAGGAATCTTGGAAATACCAAGGGAAATACTTGACAAAAGTATTTAATTTTGCTATACTGTGTTGCAAGAAGGTACAGGACTTGATATAGTTTTACTCGGGCCGAATTTTCTTTGTAAGCGCTGTGAACCAAATCCGTCGTCACCGACGGTCATTATTTTGTTCGAAAATACGAATCTGCAAGGGATGCGATCTCGCGGTCGTTTCTGCTTCGTTGAAAGGATTCTCTGGGACCTCGGCTTGTACCGTTGACCCCTGGGGATCTCCTTATCTCTTGGTGGGGCCTCATGCTTTCGGGTGTGAGATATGTCTTGCAGATTCGTGCGTTTGAAAAAATCACGGTTTTCATCATCGGAAATAGGTATATTTGTTTATCCAAGTATGTCGATTTCTGATGATGAGAGCATGTTTTGAAATTGCGTGCGGAGTAAAATCTGCATAATAATTCAAAAAAGTTCTTTCTATCGGTTAGTACCAGAGTAAACTGGATGTAATACAAGTTAATGTACTGGGACGGTTACGAATGAAAATTCGACGACCGGGTGCCAAAGGCAAGGTAAATTGAAACGGAGTCAGCTACTTCGGAGCAACTACTTCTTAACAAATCAAGGTGGCAATGATAGCGAGAGGAAAAGCAGAATATGGTTCGCCATATTATCCCGATCCTTCAGTAAAAGAAGAAGCAGGCTAAAACTTCTTTCCCGGCAGGAATGCCAAAACGCCAAAATTACGGGCCGAGTTTGCGCAAGCAGCTCGGTTCTTTTTCTTGCAAAAATTTTCCAAAAATAAAAAACGCTTGGGAACAACGGAATCCATTCTTCTAAAAAAATGAATTCGACTGTCCCCAAGCGTTTCTTCAAAACAACCGGGTCTACCAGACGGTGCGACTCGCGGTCCATTTCACATTACACAAATCATTTTTATCGCGCTACTTCACGCGTCATCGTTTCTATGGTGCTACGAATTCCCGCGAGTTTATTGGCAACCGACATGCTCGGATTTTTTTCTTGCTCGAGCTGCAGGTCGTGCAAATCGTTTACAAGAGATTCAATCTGGGATTTCACCGCAACGCCGGGATTCGAACTTGCGAACAAGGCTTCCAGGTTCGGCGCGTTTTCGAGCATCGAGAGGATCATGTGCTTGGCGCGCTCGATTTTTTGCGAGGTGCTCGTACCGGGATTTTTCGATTCCATCGATTCGAGAAGCTTCAAATAGTCGACTAGGAGCGAGAGTTCTTCGCCTATGGTTGTTTCGGGTTGAAATGTGGCGACGGGTTCGGCTCCTCCCCCTGCTAAGGGGGAGGCTGGGAGGGGGTTTTGTTGCGTGTCGGAATTTTCAAACCCCACCCCGGCCCTCCCCTTGGCAGGGGAGGGAGAAACTCCATTCGCTTCATCGCGCGCGGCGTCGGCTCCAACGTCTTCGGAGAGATCTACGACGCTCTGAATCTCGTCAAACGACGTGACGCCTGTCAGGATCTTGATGACGCCGTCCTCGATCATCGTGAAGATTCCTTGGTGTTCGGCAGCGCGCTTGATGTCGCGCTCGGTCGGCGGCGGCACGCGCGTCATCATCGATGCGATCGCGTCGTCGGTGAGGATCGCTTCGTAGAGTCCCAGGCGCCCCTTGAACCCGTTATGGCATTGGTCGCATCCGACAGGTCCGTAGGCGACAATCGGCATGTCAGACCGGATATTATAAGATGCGAAATCTTTTCCGGCTTTGGTTGCATGGTCAATGATTGCCCGGATCAGCGTTTGTTTTTCTTGGTCAAGCTCGATCTGCTTCTTGCAGACAGGGCAGAGCTTTCGTACGAGTCGCTGCGCAATCGAAACGGTGAGCGCCGCCGCGAGAATTCCCGGCTGTACTCCGAGGTCGAGCAATCGGGGAATGGTTCCTGCCGCATTGTTGGTGTGGAGTGTCGAGAATACCATGTGGCCCGTGAGCGATGCGTTGATCGCAATCGTCGCCGTTTCCTTGTCGCGGATTTCTCCGACCATAATGACATCCGGATCTTGGCGCAATGCCGCGCGCAGTCCCGCCAAGAAGTCGAATCCTTTCTCGTGCGAAACCTGTTCCTGCGTAATGCCCGGGAGATGGTACTCGATCGGATCCTCGATCGTAATGATCTTGATTTCAGGATCGTAAATTTTCTTGAGGAACGAGTAGAGCGTCGTTGTCTTTCCGGAACCGGTCGGACCGGTCGTCAGGATCATTCCGTTTGGTTTGGCAATTTCACGCTCAAAAACCTTGAAGAGTTTCGGCTCGATTCCCAATTTTTCGAAATCAACCGCCAAGCCTTCGGGGTTCAAAATTCGGAGTACGATGGATTCTTGGTACGCGCCTGGCGCAACCGCAACACGGACTTCAATTTCGACGCCCTTGTAGACGATCGTAAACCTTCCGTCCTGTGCCATTTCGGTAATGGACAATTTCATTCCGGAAATGAATTTCACGCGGTTCAAAAGCCGCGCATAGAGCGTCGGATCCATCTGCACGATTTCCTGGAGTACGCCGTCTTCGCGCAGTCGCAAGCGCACGAACGTTTCCTCCGGTTCGATGTGGACGTCGGAAGATTTGAGCGCAATGGCCGAACCGAAAATGGTTTCCATGATCTCGGAAATCTCGTGGCTGTTTTTTTTCTGAAAAATATCCTCGAGCCTTTTTTTGACGTCGTCGTTGGCGTGCACCGTTGCCGCGATTTCCTGGAGCGCCTCGTCTGAAATGTCGAGAAGTCCTCCGCGCGAAACCTCGGAAGCGGAGAGGTCTCCGTAGCGCGACCAGGCTTTCGCAAGACTGCGCTCTGAAACCATCGAGAGGCTTGTCTGATATCCCAATCCCTCGAGTCGCGAGAGCTCGGAAATGGCCGTTTCATTTGTCGGAGATTTCACGGCGACTTCGAGTTTTTTGCCTACCATCGAGTAGGCGGCGAGCTCGCCCTTTTTTGCATTTTCCTCGGTAATGAGGCGCAAGGCGTCGGTATTGATGGTCATTCCCGTAAGGTCTACGTAAGGAACGCCGATCTGGTCGGCCGTGTTTTGCGTAAAAGATTCTTCTTCTTGCACGCGAAGGTCGCCGATCAGCTTATTCTGTTCGTCCTCGTGATAAGTTGCCATAATTCTTGTCAAACAGTATACCCCAAAGGCCATAGGGGGAGGGGGTTGACAATCAAAGCTGAATATGCTAAGATAGTCTCAAATAGGGAAACCGAATCAACATATATATTTTCTAACAAATAATTCAAATTCTTAAACACTAAAATCAATTTACAATGAAAAAAGTAATAATTCTCAAGTTCCTTGTAATGTTCGCAGTAGCAACATTTGCAAAAGGCATCCCATTTGATGGGCAAAACAGCAGAGACTCTGCTGCTCACAAGATCACAGTCAAACAGTATGTTCGCTTGTATCTCTACGGAGAAATTCCAAGCGATATTACTGCATTCTATCCTGAGCTTCCCAGAGAAGATTTCTTCAAGGCAATGCCAAGGCTGCTCCCAACGATGCACAACATCATCTTCGCCCAGCTCAACGCGATCAACGACAGCGACCCTTTCTACTTCCAATCGGACGGAAAGACGCCAAAGAAGATCACGACAGTGCAGCAGGCTGAAGCGGCGCTCCTCGGTCATGTAGATTTTGAAAAAGCGATGCCGGGCAAGCACACATTCCTGTCTTTCGACGAGGCTCTCAACGGAAAAACCGGTGAGATAACTCGTGAGAATTACAGCGATGATGAAGGTGTCTTTGTTTTTACAAACAAGCGCTCTGGCAGGAGGTATGCGATGGCGAGCGACTACTGTGCCAACCCTATCAAAGATATGGTCGGTTACTGGTCTGCTCCGTTGAATGCTCCCAAGAAGGGTTCTGGTTTTGAAGATTTCGACAAGAAGCAGGCTTCGAAGGGAAAGGTCAAGATCCATGGACAAGATGGCAGCGAGCGTACCTACGATCGCGGAACCATTGGTGATATCAATATCACCGTCACTGGCAATTCGATCGAGAACTCAGGCAACAGTACTGTTACTCAGCCTGCGGCGCCAGCGTATACCTATGCTGCACCTGCCGCACCTGCTACGCCCACTGCTCCTAAGTCTAGCGATTGGGTGCCTGATGAGTCATCAAGGACCCCTGCCGGTACAAACCGCACATGGACACCTGGAGGTTACTCTGGCCAAACGGTCAATCAAGGTACAACGCAATACGTTACTGCTGTTGATCCGTTTGCCGCTTCAAATAACAAATATCTGAAGCGCACGGCCAATGCTACAACGGCAACCGCTGTCGGAGTATGGGCCGATGTTGCCGTCGATGTTGTAGGACTTTTTCTTCCAAAGAAGACTAATACGACTATCATTAATAACGGCGGACAGCAGCAACAGTTACCGCTTCAGCAAGGTCAGCGTTGGACGGGTGCAGAGCTTTACAACACTGGCACAACGCAAACCGGTACTACTACGACCGGACAGCATTGGACAGGTACTTACCCCCAATAGTTCTTTCACATCAGACCTCTTATTGGATCAGCCACTATCGCAAGATATGCTGATCCCTTTTATTGAGCTTTTGAGAGCACCTCGAAAGTTCATAGATGCAGTCCTTTCCCTTATCTATGAATTTTTATTCATATGCATAGAAACGAATCTCGAAAGGGGTTTGTTTCGCGTCGAACCCAGGGAAAAGACGGTAGCTATAAAATAACTAGTTCACGAGAGAACTATTACATTATGTTTAAAACAATTACCAAAATCGCAGCAATCGCCGCCATGCTCGCCGTCGTCTTTACGACAGCGTCAAGCGCTTTTGCCGCGGGAACATTCAACGACTCTTCACAGGGCGCTGACTGTCCGACTGTAACGGTTGCGCGGAACGGAAACGCTCCGACGACCGGATACGGATGTTGGTTTACGTCAGATACCGCCAAAGTCGGCGATACGGTGACGTTTGCCATCTATTATCACAACACAAGCTCGTCGTCTGTTTCGGGAGTATCGGTTTACATCGATAACCCGGGAACGTCGGCTGCCAACTCGTTTACATTGAACGGTGGAATCAAGGTTAACGGATCAACCGTTTCAACCGGTTCCGCTACAATCAGTTTGGACTCGTCAGCGACACTCGTCCCTGTACGCGCCCAGAACGAATACAACGGCGGAGCAAATCCCCAGAGCATTTCCGTCACGCAGCTTATGGGATCCGGCTACACAGTTGGAACCCTCGGCTCAGGATGGTCGCAGCAGGGAGTTGCCAAGATTTCATTCAAGGTAACCGGAAGCGATACATGTACGTCATGTAACGACCAGGGACAGAAGCCTACGGTCCACACGACTCCGGCTCAGCCCGTCGATTCAAATAACGGAAACGTTACCTTGAACGGTTACTTCAATTCAAACGGCTACGCAACGACCACATCGTTTCAGTACCGCGTGAACGGAGGATCATGGACAACAGGAATCGGTTCTGTTTCCCGAGGAGTTTCGAGCGGAAACTTCAATTATGCGCTTACGGGACTTCCAGGAGGAACGTACACGTACGAAGCAGTCGCGACAAACTCATACGGAACAGTTTTCGGAGAAGATCAGACATTTGTGATCTACGGAAGCACTCCTGTATGTGGTTCTGGAACAACGGGATCATATCCAAATTGTGTTCCGATCCAGCAGTACTGCACCGGAAACACAACAGGTGTTTGGCCTAACTGCGTTCCAATCAACAATAATCAGTATTGTACGGGGAACACGACAGGTATCTGGCCGAACTGTGTTCCAATTCAGCAGAACTGTCCATCAGGTACGACGGGATACTATCCTAACTGTACGCCGATCGTTCAGAACTGCGGAACAGGAACATGGAACGGATCATACTGCGTATATCCTACTCCGACGCCCGTCAACCAGCTTCCAAGCATTTCGACCCTCGGGACGATTTCAATCGGAGGATCAGTTGCCGTCGTCGACGGATACTACAACTCGACATGTTCGGTAAGCACGTACTTCAATTACGGAAGGACGCAGGCGCTCGGACAATCAACTGGTACGGTTAATCGAGGAACAGGTTCAGGCAGCATGTCACAGGCATTGCAGAACCTTTCTCCGAACACGACCTATTACTACCAGGCAGTCGGCAATAACTGTGCCGGAACCGCAAGCGGTTCTATCCAGTCATTCACGACCTCTGGTACGACCGTCCGCGACACGACCATCACGCGATACGTTACCGTTAACACGGGCAACGGAGGCGGAAGCTCGTTCATCAAGTTGATGATCGACAACCACCGAGACGTGGTCCGAGAAGGCAAGGACACGGCATACGATGTTTCATGGACAAACCTCACCGGAACGAAATTGAACAACTTGGTTTTGGAAGTTAACTTCCCAAGCCAGATGGTCATTACCGATACGGACCGAGGAGCCATTGAAACCAAGAAGTCATCAGTCGTCTACCAGATCTCGAGCCTCGATGCTCATGAGACGGGAGAGATGACGATTTCAGGACAGATCGATGCAGGACTCAAGGACGGCGACCCTGTGGTAGCTCAGGCTGTCATGGCGTTCGAAAATCCAAAGACGACGGCGACGGAAAACGCAATCGCGTATGACGCGGATACGTTCTCAATCGTCGACGGGTCGGTTCTCGGAGCTTCGCTCTTCGGACTCGGATTCCTTCCTAACTCGCTTGCAGGATGGCTTATCATCTTGCTGATCATTCTCATCATCGTCCTCATCGCGCGCCACTACTGGCGCAGGGAAGCTCCGACGACAATGATCGTCCATAATCCGGCTCCGGCGCCAACTGCGCCTACTCCGACGATTATCACGGGTGCACCAACGGGAGAATACACTGTGTACCATCCGACTCCAAAACAGTAACCCTTACTGTTTAAATACACTTTGTACAAACGTTCTCTCGTGAGTGCTCTCACTCAAAAGCCCTTCGGGGCTTTTGTCTTGGAAAAAAATGCGTATACTGTCGCCATGAAAACGTATGCTGAAAATCAAATAGGGGAGGTTGCGGCGGAACTGATAGCAAAGGCGCGGCAAGCGAAGCTTGCCGCGCCTGACCGTGCAACCCTTATTACACTTTCAGGAAATCTCGGGGCAGGCAAAACAACCCTGATCAAGGAAATAGCTAAACAACTTGGCGTGCAAAACGATCTCCAAAGCCCGACATATGTTATTTACAAGAAGTACCCCCTCGGTCTCGCAGAGCCTCGACCACTCCCCCTAAAAGGGGGAGACACTGCGCAAGATGCGCAGCTGCCTTCTTGGAAATATTTAATTCATGGCGATATGTACCGCTTGGAATCTTCAGCAGAAATAAAAAACCTCGGCTGGGACGAGATGCTTTCGGATTCGGACAATCTGGTTATTATCGAGTGGCCGGAAATGATCCAAGATGCAGTGCCGAAGTGGGCGATCAAGGTTTCCTTGGCGCATGTTGACGAGTCGTTGCGAAGCATTGACTTTTGAAGTCAAACATGCTATACTGATCCTTGATAATTTTTCCCAAGATCATTTTAAAATTAAAAATAGAAACATGAATTTATTCATCAACATTTTCAAATCAACACTTGGATTCTATATCCAGGCTACGATGAACGCCAATCTGTCGGAATCAGAAAACGAAAAAGAAGGCCGCTATCTGATAGTGATAAACAACTATGTCGGTAACGATCCGGAGAGAAGCCTGAAGGAAATCGCAAGGAAAATACAGGAGTCGTTTCAGATAAAAGCCTCGGAAGTTTCTAAAGGCGACATCGCGCGCGTTTCATTTTATGACGGCAACGAGCGTATGGACGAGATTCTTGAGGAGCTGAGAGGAATGTCTCTTGCTTCTGAAAATATCGATGTTCTGGCCTTGTAGCAGAAACCGCTTAGAGGCATTTCCGTCAGGAAATGCCTCTTTTTATTTGCTATAATAACTCCATGCCAGCTAAAAAAGACTTAAAAACAAATACAAAAAAACGCCTCGTGCTTCTTGATGCGCATGCGCTTCTTCATCGCGCCTATCACGCATTGCCGGATTTTATGAACCAGGCAGGCATGCCTACGGGCGGACTGTATGGATTTACCTCGATGATTATCAGAATTGCGGCGGACTGGAAGCCGGATTACATCGTCGCGTGCTACGACCTGCCGCAGCCGACATTCCGGCATCAGGCCTATGAAGGATACAAGGGAACGCGCGCCAAGACGGACGACGCGCTCGTGACCCAGATCAAGGCATCGCGCGAACTGTGCGAGAAGCTCGGCATTCCCATTTACGATACTCCCGGCTTCGAGGCGGACGACATGCTCGGCACGATTGTCGAGCAGGAGAAAAAAAATAAGGATATGGAAATTCTGATTGCGACTGGCGACATGGATTCGCTCCAGCTTGTCGACGACAAGAAAGTCCGCGTGTTCACGCAGAAGAAGGCAAACGAGACGGTCGTCTACGACGAGGATGCGGTGATCGAGCGATTCGGATTCGGCCCGGAACTCTTGCCGGATTACAAGGGGTTACGCGGCGATCCGTCAGACAACATCATCGGCGTCCCGGGTATCGGCGAGAAGACCGCAACCGAGCTCATTTTGAAATTCGGAAAACTTGAAGACATGTACAAGAAATTGCACAAGGATCGCCAGGCGTTTTTGGACGCAGGAATCAAAGAACGAATGGTGGGACTTCTTGAGGAGCACGAGGAAGGCGCGATCTTTTCCAAAACGCTTGCGACGATCCGCCGCGATGCTCCGATTGAATTCAAAGTTCCGGAAAGGCATTGGTGCGAGGAGTGCGTTCCCGAGAATGTCGAGGCGCTCATGCGCGAATACGGGTTCCGATCGCTGATCACCAGACTCAAGGAGGCGATTGACGGATCCAAGAATTCAGTCGAGCGCAAGTCCGGCGTTGATCGATCAAGAAAAACTACTCCTCCGTCATCCGCAGAGTCGGATGCCATCTCTCCTAATCCTGCGGAGAATTCCGTGCCGGCCGAGCAATTGCCGAAGGATATCGGCATCGCCATGTGGCTCCTTAATTCGGACATGACTAATATTACGACATCAGATGTGCTGGCCTATACTCGAAAACCAACAATAGACGAAGCTCGCACAATTTTGATGGACGAGATCAAGAAACAGAATCTCGAATTTGTTTTTGAAAAAATCGAATGCCCGTTGATTCCGATTTTAAATGATATGCAGTCATATGGGATTCTGATTGACGCGGATTTCTTGAAAAAGCTTTCCGAGAAGCTTCATAAAGAACTGATTGATGTTGAGCAGAGAATTTACAAGCATGCCGGACACGAGTTCAATATCGGCTCTCCGAAGCAGCTCGGCGAAATCGTGTTTGGCGAAATGATGCTCCATACCAATATCAAGGGGTTCAAGGTCAAGAAAACGGCATCGGGAACATACTCGACACGCGAAGAAGATTTGCAGAAATTGGAAGGCATTCATCCGATCATTTCAGATATTTTCCAATATCGCGAACTTGCGAAATTGCTCTCGACCTATATCGACAGCATTCCGACGCTTCTGGATGGAGCTTCTCGGCTGCATCCGGAACTCATCCAGGCGGGAACAACAACGGGAAGATTCTCTTCGCAGAATCCGAACATCCAGAACATTCCGATCAAGTCTGAAATGGGCCGAGAAATCCGCCAGGCGTTTATTGCTCCGAAGGGAAGTTCCATCATTGCGGCGGACTACTCGCAGATCGAACTCCGTGTTGCGGCGATGATGTCGGGTGATCCGACGTTCGTCGAAACGTTTCGCACCGGCAGCGACATTCATGCGTCAGTTGCATCTCGCGTATTTCATGTCGCACAAAACGAAGTCTCCAATAACCAGCGCCGTCAGGCAAAAGTGATCAACTTCGGAATTTTGTATGGCATGGGCGTTACGGCGCTTCAGAAAAACCTCGGTACCAACCGTGCTGAGGCGCAGGAATTCTACGACAACTATTTCCGCGAGCTTCCGAAACTTTCGGATTACATGGATGACGCGATCATGCAGGCCAAGAAAAACGGATTCACAACAACGCTGTTTGGACGAAGGCGAAACTTCACAGGACTGAAATCGCCGCTCCCGTATTTGCGCGCTATGGCTGAACGCGCCGCAGGAAATGCGCCTATTCAGGGAACGGCGGCGGACATGATCAAGCTCGCGATGATCCGAGTTGAGGAAAACTTGAAGAAAGAAAATTTGGATTCAAAGGTTCACATGACCATGCAGATCCATGACGAATTGGTATTTGAATGCGAGGATTCGGTATTGGATCAAGCTAAGAAAATTATCAAGGAATCCATGGAGCATGTCCTCGATACGATCCCGTTTGAAATAAAAAATCTCGTTCCGATCGAAGTGTCGGTCGGGAGCGGGAAGAATTGGGGAGAGACGAAAGGGTAAATAAAAAACTGCACTAGGCAGTTTTTTATTTATCAAAATATTTTCTTGAAAGTTCTGCAATCTTGGAGTAATTATTACGATAGAAGGAAAGCGTATTTTTAGAAACAATTTTTATTCCGCTCAATTCGGAATCGCTGAAAATATCCGATGGCCATTCATAGTCATATGTCCCGAAAAATTTTGTCACGAACCGGTGTTCGATAACAGTGACGAGGATAAATTCAATCATGATGCCATTAATCAAGAGAGCTCTTTTGTGATGAAGCCTTTTTGCAAGAATCTCTTCGAGTTTTTCGTTTCGAATCAGTTCATCCAATGTATTGAAATTCTCGGCGAGATAGAGGAAATCGATATCGTTATGATTTCTTGGTTCAACCATTCCTCGCAGTTCCTCGGCCCAGCCGCCGAAAAGCCAAACAGAAATATTCTTCTCATTGAAAAATCGATAAGTTTCTTGGAGGAATTTTTTATCATTCATAATTTATTTCTTCGGAAAATCAAACCAGATCCTCGCGCTCCATGTGTCGCAGATATGTACGAACGCGGCGAGCGGGCCTTGGACGCGAGTATTTGAATTATAATCGTGTCCTTCGCCGTGAATATATTTCAATGCGTTTTGCTCGTCATCAGAAAGCTTGATGGAATACCTTGCGATCATATCGGATATGAAATTCTCTTTGGCTGTGTCATCTTGAAAATGCATTGTCGGCTCGACATATTTAAACGGCTTTTCCAAGTCATGCAAAAATAAAACAAGAATCGCACTGCCGAGCGAGAAGGGAAGTTGGCGAATGGAGCTCGTCGTTTCATAAAGGATTTTCGCGAGATTCATTATTTCTGCCACATGGTCGAGGTAGCCGCCCGGCCATGCCTGATGTTTTGTTTTTGATCCGGGAGCCAGCGCAAACCGCTCAGAATAATCCGCAAGCAATTGGCTGCATCGGCTGCGGTTCGGCTCGTTGATGAGATTGATGAGTTCTGTTATGGGTTTGGTCATAGATGACGATTATACCAGAATCGATCCCGGCGCTTTGTAAAACAGGAACCATTGACACAAACGCAAAGATGAAGTACCTTTAGGACAAACAAATTAATAAAAATGGGAAATTCAGAAAGTATTAACACAGTAATGTATACTGCAGCCATGATTGCAGACGGAAAACTTATCGCAGCCGCAATTGAAGGGCGGGTCAAGAACCGCCTGGCGAATACTGATCAAAAGAAGATCTGTTTCGTCATGTTTGGCGAGCACGCAGCAAGCGTTCAATTTGTCGGCATGAAAACGCGCGTTGCCGAGCGGCTTGGCATTTCAGTTTCGGTCCAGGAATTTTCTGGCAATGCGGACACGGACACAGCGTGCGAACTTGTTGCAAGCCTTGCGCAAGAGGGATTTGACGGGATTGTCGTGCAGCTTCCGCTCCCAAGGCATATGGACGTGCAGAAAGTGCTCGACAGCGTTCCGGCAAGGCTCGATGTCGATGTGCTCAGCACAGCCGCAAAGAATTTCTTCGTCCGCGAAGACTCCGAAATTGCTCCTCCGGTTGCGCGGGCAGTCATCGAGATTTTGGACTACTACGACATTTCTCTCGAGGAAAAAGAAATTCTGATTGTCGGAAATGGAAAACTTGTAGGCGAGCCGGTGGCTACGATGATTTCTCGCAACGGCATCCCTTTTCATGTCATCGACAAGAATACACCGGAGGAGGAAAAGATCTTGCGAATGAAATCCGCGGACATCATCATTACAGGCGTCGGATCGCCCCACATGATCAAACCCGAAATGATTAAAGAAGGCGCAGTCCTGATTGACGCGGGAACGAGCGAGCAGGCGGGCAAGCTGGTCGGGGACATTGACCCTGCATGCGCCGAAATTGCGTCGCTGATGACTCCTGTTCCGGGCGGGGTAGGACCCGTAACCGTTGCGTGCTTATTCCTGAATCTTGTTGCTAAATAGTCATTTAAGCCCTTCAAGTAAGGGCTTTTTCATTACTTGACATTTAGTAAATATTATGCTAATATAGTAGCATAGCCTTAGAAATCAAGATCTTTTAAACCAATTAAATAAAACATAAAATCAATACCAATGACAAATTGCAACCAAAAGCCAAGCCTGCTGCCAACTATTCTTCTGATCGCTTTCATCCTTCTGATGGCAGTTGCTGCAAGCGCACAGAATGTAACGATCAACGTAGATTCTGCAAAGACTAAAGACATCAACGCCTTCACAAAAAGTATGGCCAAGATGACAGCTGTCCTCGCAGGCACGTCGAATCCTGACTCGATTCAGACGAACTGCGAAACGGTAACTCTCTACAAAGGGAATGCCAAAGCAGAAGTATCTATGAAAATGTACGCGGATATCGTAAAACTGAAGAATCAAAATTCGCAGCCGATATCCCAAAGCCCCTATCAAAATCTCTACATTTCTCCTCAAAAGTTGAAAGATCAAGAGAGACAGGCGAGGGTTGGTCAAATCTTAAACGCGATGTATCACACAAGTGTCGCAGCGTTCGGGTATTATTGAAAAAGAAGTTTATAAAGAGAAATTGTTCCCCGGAACAGCTTCTCTTTTTTTATTTCCCAAAAACGTCAAGATGGCAGCTTGGCATTTTTGCGCTATAATCCCCCTATGCAAAACCGACCCTTTCAAACGTTCGTGGGAGTAGTGTCCGTAGCGCCGATCCTGTTTCTTATGGGACTCGCGCTGTCATTCGGGCTTGATCTCTTGATCCCCGCAACGCTTTTCAAGACACTGCTTCTCCAGAATTTGTTCCTCGGCATCGGAGCGTTCCTTGTTCTTCTTGGAACAGGTTTGTCGTTTTGGGCACAAAAGTTCATCAGCAAAAACGTTCACAGCGTTTCAGCGCCGACACTTACGGATTTGATGCAGGGACCGTATCGCTACAGCCGGCATCCCGGATCTCTTTCGCTCGGGATTATTTTCTGGGGCCTTGCGCTCGCGATCAACTCGACAGTCATGGCGATTCTCGCAGTGCTGTTTTGGGCGATGATGACGATGTGGTTTGCGCCGTGGGAGGAAGCATTCATGATCAAGTCAGTGGGCCAGGTTTACCGCGATTACCAGGGCCGGGTGCGCATGTGGTTCTAACATTTTAATATGATTACAATTATTGTCGGAAAACGAACGCCTGCGTTTGAAAAAAAATACCAAGAAATCATTGCGCCTTTCGCGGAACTTGGAAACATCGAGAGAAGGGAAGCGAGAGAATCGGCAGCGGCCTTTGACGAGGTGCAGACGCCTTCTCTTTTTGGAGAAAAGAAATTGTTTATCCTAGGCGGCATTCTTGACGATGAGGATGCGAAGGAATTGCTTATAGAGAAAGCGGAAAGCTTGTCGAACGCGCCGCATGACATTCTGATCACAGTCGAAAAACTGCTTGTCGGGGATGCGAGAAAACTTGAACCCTTTGCAAAAATCCATACCATCGCCGAAAAGGCGGCGGCAAAAGCATTGTTTGATCCGTTCTCTCTTGTAAGCGCGTTTGCCGCAGGTGACAAGAAAAAGTCTTGGATTTTGCTTGCGCAAGTTGCACAATCAGGCGAAATGGAGCCGACGCACGGAATGATTTGGTGGAAATTGAAAGATATGATGACTAAGAAAAATTCATCATTTAACCAAGAGCAGCTTCACGAAATGGCTCGCAAGCTTGTTTCTGTTTATCACGAGTCGCGCAAAGGCGGGCTTGAGATGCGCGAGAGGCTCGAAGAGTTTTTCTTGACGATGCCGATTCTCAAAAAATAAAAAACACCGTGCGGTGTTTTTTTGTTCGGTTCCCCTCTCCTTGCAGGAGAGGGGTTAGGGGAGAGGTTTATCTCTCGATAAAAATATCTTTTGCATCACGGCGGTATTTTGGAAGCGTTGCATGCTGATCGTCGTCCGCTCGGAATCCGATAGCGAGGATGACCTGCGCGTGAAGTCCGAGTTCAGAAAGTCCAAGAATTTCATCGAACTTTTGCGAATCGAATCCTTCCATTGGCGTTGCGTCGATTTGATTAGCGGCAAGATTTGCGATCGCGACGCCGAGCGCGATGTAAACCTGATGCGCGAGCCAGTGGCTGAGGTTTTCGCCGTGCGCAGCAATTACGCCGTTTAGCATGTCGGAATATCCTTTCAAGTTTTCAACGGGCATTTCTCGGAGCGTTGCTATGTCATTCATCTTGGTGTCGACAAATGCTCCGTCAATCGTTTTGTGCGGAGCCAGAATGAACAAATCCGATGCGTCGGTGATTGGAGATTGTCCGTAGGCAGCTTCGCGGAGCTTTGCGCGCGTCTCCGGATTGGTGACATGGATAAATTTCCAAGCCTCGACTCCTGTCGAGGAAGGGGAAAGCCGAAGGGATTCTTTGGCGAGGTTTAATTGTTCGGAAGTAAGTTTCTTTTCGGTATCGTATTTTTTCACGGCGTAACGCCAGCTCATGGACTGTAGGGTTGTGGTTGGGGGCATAATTTGATTCAATGAGGTTGCTAAATGAGCCGCTTTCGGCTACTATATAAAGTATAGTAAATCGACGGCCCAAAGTCAAACTATGAATGAACACAAAGAACAACTCTGCGTCGCGCACGCGACTGAAATATTGGGCGACAAGTGGACGCCGAAGCTCGTCCTTGCCTTGTCGCAGGGATGTTCCGGTTTCTGCGCCATGCAGGACGAGTCGGGCATTAATCCGCGCACGCTTTCGATGCGCCTTGCGAAATTGGAATCGATGGGAATTGTCGACAAGAATAATGAAAAATACATACTTACAAAAAAAGGACTGGATCTCGTTCCAATCCTTGAGGCGATGGCTGCATGGGGGAACAAGCATTACGCGGGAAAAAATGACAAATAATCTTATTTAAGCAAAAAGAAAAGCCGATCATGAGAATGAAAGGCTTGTATAATGGACTCGACTCTAATATTAAGTTTTTTAGACACAGGGTTGTTTTGTAAACATCATGTGAAAGAACAAAATAAAGAGCAGAGATGACAGCGTGGGTTGGATGTTGAATGCCATAACTTGGCTAGAGTTCAACCCGGAGAAGTCATTGGTTCGATATAAGTATACGCTCTTCTTGCAAGACCGCAAATGAAATTAAAAAGATTCTTGTGGATAACTCGGTTTAAGTGTATAGTCATCAAAACTAAACATTATGGCACCATTCTTTCTTTTTCTTTATTTTGCAGTGATGGGACTTCTCATACATGCCCAGAGCTATCGCGCGTATTACAGAACCTAATTCATCCTTAACGTTAAAGTCCCCCGCAAAGGGGATTTTTCTTGATTTTATAGCGATTTTATTCTATAGTATCACGCATGTGTCCGTAGCTCAGTCGGTAGAGCACCTGCCTTTTAAGCAGAGGGTCGTTGGTTCGATTCCAACCGGACACACATGATCGCGAAACTTTTGCTCGCATTCGCCGTTCTCTTGCTCCAGGAAACAGCGACGCTTACTTCGCTCATCTTTGCAACGCACAAAGGCGTTTATCCTGCGTCCGTCATTCATATATTGTTTTTGATTGCGACGCTCATTGATATTGTTGCCGGCTATTTTCTCGGCAGATTTCTCAAAAGAAAATTTCCCCGCTCAAAAGTCGGGGCGTTCGTTGATCGCCTTGCGAAGCTGTTCTCTTTTCGAGAGAGCAGGTACAAGCGGTGGCTTGCTCTTTTCTTGCTCGGGAACTTCAGCTTCCCGTGGCTTAACTCGTGCATAGCGGGCTATATGGAGCTTCCCTTCTGGGAGAGCGCTTTCTTCAACCTGTTAGGCGATATCCTCTATTATGCAAGTCTATGGCTCATAGCGATCGGCGCCGCATCATTATTTAAAAACTTTTATTACGGCCTCATCGCAGCGATCGTTTTTGGAATGGCGGTTATTTTAGTAATTCGATTCTTGAGATCAAAAAAGTATGGAACGAGATTATAAAAAAACAGAATCCGTTCTGGTATTGCACGATATCCGAAGCGTCATAAATGTCGGCGCGATGTTTCGAACTGCCGATGCGATCGGGGTTTCACGCATTGTTTTGTCGGGTTACACGCCGACGCCGATCGACCGGTTCGGCCGCGTGCGGACGGATTTTGCCAAGGCATCGCTTGGGGCGGAGCATTCGGTTGCGTGGGAATATTCAGATGATGTTTTCTCGGCGGTCAAAAAATTAAAGGAAGAAGGGTTTCAGGTTATCGGCATAGAGCAGGACAAGAATTCAGCAGATTACAAAGATATAGAACTATCGGAGAAAATAGCGATTCTCATGGGGACTGAAACAACGGGAATCGCGCCGGAACTTTTGGCACAATGCGACGCCATTGCTGAAATTCCAATGAATGGAACCAAGGAATCCTTGAATGTTTCGGTTGCGGCGGGAATTATTCTCTATAGATTTCTCGATCGATAGCTGTTTTCGGAAACTGGTTTTTCAGATATACTTTGCGCATGAAAGGACACCATCAAGTATTGGGCGGATTCGTAGCGTTCATGATTCTTCTCTTCGTCGCATGGATTATTTCCGGAGGACCGCAAAGAGCCGTTCAAACCGGAAGTGCGAATGATAAATATCAAGAAGAGCTTTCGCCTCTTGGCAACGGAAGAACTTACGATAAATTGAAGGACAAGCCTGCAGCCGAACCATATCAGCTTCCATAAAAAATCCCCGAAGGGATTTTTTATTTTCCATTGAGCAGTCGCAAAGCTTCTCGAATCCTTGCCTGCGTATCGAGTTCTGCGCTGATGGTTCGCAGAATATCGCGCGAAGCGGAATCCGTGTAACCGAGTGCGATGAGCGCATCGAGCGCATCGCCTGCTGTTTCGGATCCTTCGTAATGAATGTCAGGCAATTTATCGCGAAGTTCGATCAGGATCTTCTCGGCTGTTTTTCGTCCGATACCTGAGATCTTTGTCAGGTATGACACGTCATTGTTTTGGACTGCACGCGCAATGGTTCCGATCGTTGCGACGTTCATCACGCCGAGGGCGGACTTCGGCCCGATTCCGGAAACTCCTAGCAGCAATTCAAACAAATCTTGGTCGCTGGTATTTTCGAATCCATAGAGTTCCTGAGAATCCTCTCGAACAATATGCGCAGTCCAAAGAACCACCTCGTCGCCGACGGATTTCCGCACCGCCGTTTCGGCTGTGACGAACACGCGATAGGCAAGTCCGCCCGTCTCGACGACCATATGTTTTTCACTTGTTGCGATGACGGTTCCCGAGATGCGTGCGATCATGGGACTCATTATATCAGAATCTTTGGCTGCCGGTTTTCTTGACAAAAAGCGTCTTTCTGCTAAGATACTCGCATATATGCCAAACCTACAGAATGCAAAAAAGGCCCTGCGCGTCTCGGACCGCAAGAAGGTCTTAAATGACAAGCGCCGCCGAACGATGAAAGAAACGGTCAAAGCCGCTAAAGCGGTCGTCGTCAAAGACGCAAAGGCTGTCGGAAAGGAACTCGCTCTGGCCTATCAGGCGATCGACAAGGCGGCCAAGCGAGGGATCATCAAGCCAAACGCAGCTTCACGAAAGAAGTCGCGTCTTGCAAAAGCAGTCAAAAAATCATCGGCTAAATAGCCGTTTTTTGATATAATCATCCGATATGAATAATCTCCTTTTTTTTACGGGAACCGAATGTCCGCACTGCGACGTTATGCGGCCGCTTGTCGCGAAACTTGCATATGAAACGGCGATTATCCTCGACGAGCGGGATGTCTGGAAATCAGAATCCGACTATCGTTTAATGGAAAATTACCAAAATTCGGTCCAAAAAACTGATCCTCAGTGCGACGGGCTGCCTTTTTTCTATGACCCGAAAAGCAAGGAATATCTCTGCGGAGAGGTTAATTACAAGACATTGAAAGATTGGGCTCTGAAGGCGGCTTCATGATATACTAAACTCACTATTGTATGTCGGAATCAGCCGAAATAATCCGCCAAGTAAGCAGCCTGTCGTATCTCGGCATTTTCGGCATCGCGTTTCTCGCAAACGTCGTTGTGCCGGTGCCCGAGGAGATTGTGATGCTTGCGATCGGATACGCGGCGGGCACCGGCGCGCTCAATTTCTGGATCACGCTTCCCGTTGTCATTATCGGCGCATTTTTATCCGACACCGGAATGTACTTGCTGTCCTATCACGGAAACAAGATTATCAACTGGGTCTACAATAAATTCTTCTCGAAAATCGTTCCTCCGAATTCGCGTTTCATTTCGCATCATATCGGCAAATTGATTTTCCTTTCGCGCTTTCTCGTTCAGTTGCGTTTCATCGGCCCCTTTTTTGCGGGACGCGAGCGTGTCAGTTTCAAGAAATTCGCAGCCATCGACTTGGTCGCCCTGGCTATTTATGTTTCGGTGCTGATGTGGGCGGGGCATTATTTCGCCAACCGCATCGATCAGATCTTCGACGGCATTGGCACGTTCAAAAATATTTTGTTGATCTTGGTCGGTGTTGTGATCCTGTGGTCAGTGGGGCAGGGAATCAAAAAGGCATTCTTGGGAGATTTTGTTATTGGCAAAAAGTACGATACAGAAAAATATAAGAAGACATGGATTCCTTTTGTTTGGAGAATCAAAAAAGACACGGGCGCAATGGTCCAAGAATAAACTAAATAAAAAATGCCAAGGGTTTCCTTGGCATTTTTTATTTAGTAATAGTAAGGATATTGCTGGTAGTTGTACGGATATTGGTTGTACTGGTAGGTGTAGCAATTCTGAGAGTTGTATGATCCGTTGTATCCGTAGCAGCAATTGGCATTATTGTTGTAATAGTTATTATTATAAGAATAACCTGTTACGTTCACGACGATCGTTGCGCATCCGGTGCCCGTTCCTTGGTATCCGTTCGACGAGCAGACGGTGACGGTCGAACTTCCGGAACCTGTTCCGTAGATCGTGAGGGTGCTTCCGCTGATGCTTGCCGATACGGCGCTTGGATTCGAATTGGATGAAACGTAGTAATTTCCGTAGGAATTATTTCCGTAATATCCGTATTGCGAATTTGAACCGTAGACCTGTACCGACTGGGACTGCCCTTGCGACAATGCGCTCACGGTCGAACTCAGGCTGATCGGCTGGGAATAAGAGTACGAGTAGTTATTATAGTTCTGATAATTTTGATACGGATATGAGTTGTAGCTATAGGTGCTATACGTCTGATATGTTGACGCGTATGGCCAAGATGCATATTGCGACTGCTGTCCGTTAACGAGAACGTAAACCTGCTGGCCGCTTGGGATTCCATAGGAACCGTTCGACAGTGTCGCCGAATAGCTTCCGCTTGCGTTCGTGTATCCGATGACGCCGGCGGTGTGCATGCCGTACGTTGTCTGATAATTAAGGGTAACGGCTGCGTTGGAGTCTCCGTAAACGTTCATCTGTATAGTCGTTCCGTCATAGCTCGAAATCGAGAGGGTCGGCTGCATCGCGAATGCATGAGTCGCAAAAACAGCGGAAAGAGCTATGGCAGCAATGGCCGCCAAGCCTGATTTAAAAAGGTTCTTTTTCATAAAATGGGTGCGTAGAGCTTATGTGTACCTGCTGCGCACTTTCAGAATATTCCTTTTCAAGAATTCTGACAATTGCGCGATTTTGCAAAATGTGTCCATAAAAAAGCACCCGACAATTGCCGGGTGATTGTAAAATAGGACTCTTTCGCTGATCAAGCCGCCATGCGGTAGATCTCCGAAAGCTGATCCACCAGTTCCAATTCGTCAAACGAGAATTGGTAGGTGTTTCTGACTTCCCGCATCCTGGCCTTCATGAGCTCGTGATCGTAATCGTCGCCTTCTTTCTTGAAGAATCCGAGAAGCGCCGTGTTGAATGATCGTGAGCTGAGTGCGAGTTTTTCATCGCGGAATTCGGCGAGATAGCGGATGTGAGCCTCGGCTTTCTCGGTGTCATAAATATCAAACTTTCCGCTTACAAAATTCTGGGCAGCCCTCCTGCGGTCGATGCCCATGTAGGCTTCGATCAGGACTGACATCTGAAGCCTGGTCATCTTGTACCTTTCAGTGAGGCGTTCGTAGGCCGGTATCTCGAGAGACGTCCACGCGTACAAATATTGTCCGATGTTCCACTTGCGCTGCGACGTGTTAAGAGCGGCAATCAATTCTACCAGCTCCTCTTTTGTTTTTACGCGAGTAACCGTGTAGTAAAAGGGAATGCCAAGCTCTTTTTCAGCGGTGTAGCGATGCTGGCCGTCGGCAATGTACTTTTCCATTTTCCCGGTGATGCAGTCCGTTTCCACTACGACCGCATACGAAATGACTCCGTATTTCTGGATGAGCTTTTTGAGCGTGTTGATGTGCTTGCGGCTCGTTTTGCGGTTGAATCCCAGAAATTTGAACTGATCGTAGTTGGAAGACATCGTGACGTTCGAGTCCGTAAATTCGCGGTCGCTCGGCTTGTGCTGGTATCCGCTCGTCGAGATGTTGTAGAGCTTTTCGTTGGACACGACAATCTGCTCGACGTTGTGCAGGCTGATGCCTCGCGAGAGGAACATTTTGAATATTCCCGCCGAGTATTCCGATTTGTAACGATCGAATCTTTCGAGGGTCGCTACGTCGCCGTTGCGTTCTTGAAGAAATTTGACGACGTGTCCGATCAGAATGGCCTGGCCTTCCTCGGCATAGCCGAGCTTTTTGAAGCCCCGGTCCAGGTAGGCGACCAAAATTTTCGAGCCCAGAAGGTATTCGAGGGGATGGTAGAGGATCTGGTCTATTTTTTCCAGCTCCTCCGGGGAATAACAAGCGATGGCTGTTTGCATGTTTTGTTTTTAAAGGATGAGTTAATTTTAAATACTATACAGATATATATCTATTTGTCAAATACCCGCCTCCTTGACAAAATGAATTTTTCAGCTATTATTAATTCCAAATTAACCCTATGTTCCAAAAAAACAAAAAATACAAGAAATATGAAGACCGAGAACTTGTCTTGATGTATCGTGATGGCAACGACCAAGCGGCGCTTGAAACTCTTATTGCCCGGCATCAGGATGAAATGAGATTCGTCATTGTGAAATACGGGCACAGGAATACCGAAGTCATCGAAGACCTGTTCATCGAAGCCGTTTTCAAAATCAGCAATGCGATCAAGACGACGTTCGAAGAAGGAAAGAGCGTCCGTTCGTTCCTGACGACCATTGCGGGCAATCATGCGATCGACGCCATCAGAAAAGCCAACCATGCTCCGGTCATCTACAGCATCAAGCAGGAAGGCGAAAAGCGCGAGGACGGCGGAGGCACCTATCATACCAGCATCGCAAGCAATCCGAACGAAACCCCGGAAAAGCTTTTTGCCAACAGTCAGATGAAGGAAGAGAACATCAAGTACATTCGCCGCCTTCTTGTCGAAGTCGAAAGGCTGAGCAAGGATGCCGGCGAGATCCTGATTCTCCGCTATTTCAACGAAATGTCGTACGATGAAATCGCCGAATTCATGGACTTGCCGCTCGGCACCGTGAAAGCCCGCCTGTTTCGATCGCGGCAGATGATCCACGATCTTCACAAGACGGCCGAAGCCAATTGGGTTCCGGCCTGATCCAAAAGCTCCGATTATTCGGAGCTTTTTTATTTTTAAAAATATTCCAAATTAAAATTCAGCGATGCGCTGAATTTTAATTTGATGGTGGACATCATCGGAGCGACCATCGAAAAACGTATGAAGGTATTGCCCAAAGCGACAAGAAAATTCCGTATGGCATGCTCGTCTTCTCAGAAATAAATACGTCGCCAATTCTTGGAGGATGTCTATCAAAAGAACATTTAAAGTTACTACTAGATCGCCTGCTTTCGGCATGTGCTGAGCTTCCCGAACCTAGCCCTTTACTTTTTCAAACATTCGATGTTATACCGAATGCATATGAAAAACAACAAGGAATCAAACGAAATAGCTTTTATCCGCGAACTGATGGCAGGAAAGACGGAGGAGGAGATACAGGAGGCCGAAGAGAACTTCAGGAACTACTTAATGCTCGTAAAGAGGATCGCTTTGAGAGTTGAGGAAGATGAAAAACTTGGTATTTCAAGACCCGAAACGACTACAAAATTTAATGAAGATGACTATGAAATGACGTTTGAAAATGGAAAGCTTGTTCTTGGACCTAAGGAAAAATAGCTCCATATTCTAAAGGCTTAAAAAGTTCGAGGTTTTATCTGGTATCTCTTATTACTAGCCTTTACCCCTAATCTCCCAATTATGTTGTACAAAAAATACCCTTATATAATATGGGCTTTCTTGTTAGTGCTGGTTAAATTCGAGGAATTTACACTTGGTGGCCTCACCGGGAATCGAACCTGGATCGCCAGTACCGCAAACTGGAATTCTATCCGTTGAACTATGAGACCGATGGACGAGATCATACACCAAAAACCGCCTTTTATCAAGACGGTTACATGCCGATCATCTCGGCCAAGAGGTCAACAAATGATTCCTTGGTTTCTTTTTCTTCGAGGTGCTTCAGGAGGAACAGTCGCACGGTGACAGGATCGATTCCTTCGCCGAAGGTCAGGATATGCGTCGGCATGACGGGTCGTCCCGTAACAAGAATCAACCGGTCGCGCCCGCGCCTGTCGCGGAAAATCCAGAATGACTTCATGGCCTTGAAGAGGTAGAGATTCTTGTTCAAGGAAACGCCGCGCTCCGAAATTTCGATATGGACCGCATGGGGTCGATCGTTGCCGTAAAGTCCGAGCATAATGCCGCCAAGACCCAAAAGGACCGCGAGCAGATAATTGCCGCCGATGATGGAAAGAATAACTCCGACGAGAACTGCGACGCCGAGGCCCCAGTACCAGTCATTGCCTTTTTCACGGTGCTCGACCTCGGTCGCGTCCCATTCGAACACGACGGTTTTCTCGTGGATAATCATACAACAAGTTTAGCATTAGATAGAATGTTTACAAACTAAAAATCCTTCGGAATCTTTTCTCGCTTTCTTCACAGGCTAAAGCCTAGTGAAGATGCGCTAAGAAAAGATGTCCGAAGGATTTTTAAATTATTTTGCGAGAACTCCAATCTTGAAGCTTGCGAGCTCGGATGCTGGCCGAGCCTGTCCGCCATGCTGTCCGTTGAACGCAGCGCTTCCGTCTGTTCCGCAGAGAGCCAAGATTCGTCCCGGGCCTCCCGGATGCTGGTTGATCCACGCCGTAACGTCGTAAACATTTCCGTTGATTGTCGTCCAGCAGGACGTTGCATCCTTGTGTGTTGCAACTTGCGCCATCGTATACGTGTTTGCCGCAGGAGTGGACGAAGGCGTTGATGCTGTTTCGCCCGAAGCATTCGGATTAATAGTTTCGTGCGATGCGCTTGTCGTGTCTGTTGTCTGTGCCGACGTGTCAGTTACCGGTTCTGCGTTCGAAGATTTCGAACGCGTTGCCGCGACAACCACGACAGCGACGATGACAAGAATAACGATGACAAGGGCAGCAATTGTTGATTTTTTCATACCCGATTATTGTACGGGATTTCCTCCTGCAGGTGAAGGCATGCCGCCCATCGGCATTGATCCCGCTGGTCTGATCGTAACAGATTGGGCTGCGATTGATCCATCAGCTGCAGGTGTCCCGGTTGCTGTGATCATGTCTCCGACTTTCAAATCGGTTGTTGTTCCCGTAACGCTTTTGAGTACAGGTGTTGAGTTTGTGAAATAAATAGTTTGAGACCCACCGTTTTGCAAGGAAACCGTGATCGATGTATCCGTCATCGACAAAATTGTTCCATTAGCGAATCCTCCTGCGCGCATGCGCATTGATCCGGCTCCGCCTGCCGCTCCGAATCCTCCTCGGGCTCCTCCCGCTGCCATACCCGTACGGCCGTACGCGCCCGCGCCTCCTCGCGCGTTTGCGTGGTGACCGATCGCGAATCCTGCTCCGAAGAATACGATGGCGACCAATACTCCTGAGATCACGACCGCGGTCGTTCGCTGCTTGTCTGTCATTGAATGCATCATAGAAATGTGAAATGAAAATACCGTTAGAGTGGTATGTCTTTTTATACGAGGATGCAGGCAGGTTTGGTGCAATTTGACAATATTTTTTATATATGATAATGTCTAGTAAGAATATTTTACATCATTAAATCAATAAAAATGGAACCAAGCCTAAAAGTTCAGGAAGTCACAATGATCGTTGTCAGGAAAGGTAAGAAAAAGTTTTTCGCTATTACTATTGACCGAAAAAAATCGAGTTACGACAATGCTCTCTATTTCGAGACTCTTGGCGCACCAAACTTGAAGGAAGGGGCTGAAGTTAAGGTTTATCGCAAGGAGGAAATAATTGATTCCTGTCAAATAGGAATATTTCGCTATTCTCCTGGACAAGGCCCCGATGAAGAGATGAAGCAGTTCATGTTTGAATCACTGAAAACGGGAAATGAACGTTCTGGAATCCAGGCAGCAAAATGGGAAGTTGGAGACAGAGTGGTATTTGAATGGGAACTAAACGATGAAGAATGCAATGAGATAAAAGATCTTCCAAATGTTAAAGAAAACCACAGAATATCTCCCGATCTTGTCCATATGTTATTCATCGGACGTGTCGCTCTTGCTTCAAAATCATTTGGAGTTTTACAGACGTATTTCACTTTATTTTTCCAAACAATCTAAAATCAAACCGCATTTCTTCGGA
Organism: Patescibacteria group bacterium; assembly: GCA_028286885.1. Classification (GTDB taxonomy): domain Bacteria; phylum Patescibacteriota; class Minisyncoccia; order Phycocordibacterales; family UBA1006; genus CAIXMG01. The sequence goes on along the minus strand of JAQBQS010000010.1, from coordinate 40,755 downwards.
GATGCGGTTTTTCTTGCCAACTTGCAAATTAAATGCTACGATTGACCCCAATTTCTTTTTTAAAACCCGATAAATCCCAATCAACAGCATGTTCAGACTTCGTCCACTCGACTTCGTATTTATTGCAGCGTTCTGTTTCTGCTCCAATCTTGTTTACAAAGGCGCACAGAAAAATGAATCGCCGCCAAACAGACAGAATGTTAAAAATGCACAGGTAAAACGGCATCAGAAGCCATATGTCGCGATACCAAACACAGACCTTGTTTCCCTGTAACGGGAAACCAAAACTCCTTTTCACGAAAAATGAAAAGGAGTTTTTTCTTGATTATATGTTTGATCCGGAGTATTCTTGCCAAGAATTCAGATTTTCTAACATTAAAATCAAATATATGGATGCCATGGCAAAAGGATTTTTTAAAAAATACGGGTTTCTCTTCGCATGCGTAATCGCCGGATTTCTCTGCATAATTGCCTGCAATATTTCAGAGAGCAGCTATCGGCCGTATCCTCCTGCGAATACAGAATCAGTACGCCCAATAGGAATCGGGCCGAATCTTTAAACCAAAACCTCCCGCAAAGGAGGTTTTTTAGTTTATTCAAATCGCAACGCGTCAATCGGATTCAAGCTCGACGCGCGCCGCGCCGGATAGTATCCGAACACGATGCCGATCAGCGCCGAGACGCCAAATGCGAGAAGGACGGACGAGAGGGTGACGGATGTCGCAATGACGCCCGACTTATTCACGATGAACGCGATCAGCCAGCCCAGTATCACGCCGATCACGCCGCCCGTGAACGTGAGCGCGATCGACTCCATCAGAAACTGGGTATTGATGTCGGATTTTTTGGCGCCGATGGCTTTTCGCAAGCCGATCTCGCGCGTGCGCTCGGTGACGGTCGTGAGCATCATGTTCATGATGCCGATTCCTCCGACGAGAAGCGAGATGCCCGCAACGGCTGCAAGGAGGACGGTGAATGTTCCTGTAACTGAGGATGCGGTCGCGATGATGTCGGATTGATTTAGAATCGAGAAGTCGGCGGTCGCGCCTTCCGCGATGTTATGCCGGGAAGTCAGGAGCGCCGTCACGTCCGCCTGGACCTGCGTCGTCGTGTCGGCAGAACTTGCCGAGATGTCGACCTCGGAGAGGTATTGGTTTCCGGTCAGGTAATGCTGTGCGGTCGTGTAGGGAATGTAGACCGCGTCGTCCGAATTCGAGAATCCCGTACCACCTTTTGATTTCGTCACACCGATGATCTTGAATTCGTTGCCTGTGATGCGCACGGACTGGCCGACAGCTTCGTCTGTTCCAAATAAATCCGATGCCGTTGTCGGACCGATGACGGCGACTTTTGAACTCGACGAAACTTGTGCGTCGGTGAAAAAGTTTCCGTCTTCGACGGTTACGTTTCGCACCTGCTGGTACGATGGCGTTGTTCCTGTGATTGACGAGTTGGAATTTGTTCCCTTGGCGACGATCTGCCCGCGCGAAGAAACGTTAAAGGCGATGGCGGAAATGTTCGACACGCTTGATTGAATCGCTTGGCCGTCTTCCACTGTCAGTGTCTGCGCAGAACCGCGCGCCTGCTGCGGTCCGCCGAAACTTCGCTGCGCCCCGGGCGTTACCATCACCAGGTTCGATCCGATCGACTGGATGCTCGACGTAATCGATTGTTTCGCGCCGTTTCCGATTGCGGTCATGGCGATCACGGAACTGATCCCAATGATGATGCCAAGCATGGTCAGCCCCGACCGTACCTTGTTCGCAGTCAGCGCGCCGTATGTTTCGTGGAGGATGTCGGTGGTTGTCATATGGGTATTATACGGGAATGGGAGGGAATTGGGTGCTTACTTGACAATTTCTACATAAATGATAGTCTATAAAAAAATAATTAAATATGGATTTAAAAGAATACCCCAGCCTCGATGGCGATAAGAAAATTTCAAGTTTCGGCGAATCTCTCTTTGAGGCAATGAAGGCTTTTACCAAGAAGGCAGCTGAAGAAAATAAGAACTGCCTGGAAACTCTCGAGGAGCAGAGACGTGCGATCCAGGTTCGCATTGCGAACGGTCAACTTTTGAAATCGCAGCGTTTGTTTCTTGAGTCGCTCGAAAATTATTATACCGGAGTCATCAATACGTTTGATGTTTATCAGTATGATGAAAGTGAAAAAGAAAACAAAAACAAAGATTTTGATTGGGAGCTCGTTTATAGTGTAGCGCTTGCTAGTTGGGGAGCAATAAATGAAGAGGTTTCAGAAATCAAATTTTAATCAAAAGCCGCTCTAACGAGCGGCTTTTTTACGTAAACTGTTTTTCGTCCGAAATTTTTACTTCTTTCCGGTTTTTATTTTTCTCGTCGCTTACGATCACACCATCGCGAATTGTGATAATGCGGTCCGCATGCTCGGCAACATCCGGCTCGTGGGTGATCAGAACGATCGTGCGGCCGAGCTCGCGGTTGAGTCTCTGGAACGTACCGAGAACGATCTCGCCTGTGCGCGTATCGAGATTACCCGTCGGCTCGTCCGCCAGAATCATCGTTGGATTGTTTACAAGCGCACGCGCGATCGCAACACGCTGGATCTGTCCTCCGGAAAGCTGATTAGATTTGTGGTTGAAATATTTCAGGTCGAGTCCTGCGGACGTGAGCGCAGCAGTGGCATCCTTGATTCGTTTTTCATTCGGCTCGTCCGCATAGACGAGCGGAAGCATTACGTTGCGCAAGACGGTCGTGCGGGGAAGGAGGTTGAACGACTGGAAGACGAATCCGATTTTATCACGCCTGATGTCGGCCAAATCGTTGTCCGACATCTTGGAAACGTCTTTATGGTCCAGATGATATTCGCCGGACGTCGGCGTGTCTAAACATCCGAGAATATGCATCAAGGTTGATTTACCGGATCCCGATGGTCCCATGATCGCAATGAACTCGCCATCATTGATCGAAAAAGAGACGCCCTTGAGCGCCTGGAATTCGTTGTCGGATCCGGCTGAATAGGTTTTGGTGATGTTGGTTACTTGGATCATAGAATTATCGTCCCAAAGCTCGCGTTGCACCGCCGCCTGCTGCGCCTGAGCGCGATGCTGATCCGCCAAGAAGGCTCGGTGCTGATGAAGCAGTCGCAGTTGTCGCAGATGTTGTTATCGTTTTGGTTACGATCTTGTCGCCGACGGACAGTCCCGAAAGGATTTGCGTATTTGTGTCGTCTGAAATTCCGACGGTAACGGGCGTCTGCGTCGGAGGCGTTGCAAATTCGATTCCTGTGTTTCCGCTTGATACTGCGGTGTCGTTCGATACGGTCAACACGTAGCTTCCGTTTCCTGACGTTTTGACGGCACTGGCTGGAACGACGGTCGCGTTTTGTGCGACATTCGTTGCTACGACAATTGTCGTCGACATGCCGGATTTTACGCGCGCATCCTGGACATCGAATCCGATCTTGACCGTGTAATTTACGACGCCCGACGTCACGGTTCCGATCTGATCAATTGAAATCACTTTTCCTGTGATAGTTAAATCGTCGACCGCATCAAATGTCGCGTTCGCCGTATCGCCGACTTTTATTTTGGCAACGTCCACTTCGTTGAACGGAATGTCGGCGTACTGCTGGTTTCCGACCAGGGTAACGATAGCCGTTCCGCTTGAAACGTTCTGCCCTTTGACGACGGACACAGTCCCGATGATTCCTGCGACCGGCGCAGTGACGAGCGTATTGTTATACGCAAGTTGGGCGCTTTGCAGATTGATTTCAGTATCAGCAATAGCTTGCTGATCATTTGCGATCGTGATCGCATTATTTTGCTGCGAAGTTTCCAAGTTCTGCGTTTGCGACAAGTATCCGCTCGCGAGCTGCGAAGGTACGTCGACAGTCCATGTGTCGGGAATTTTCGGAACCGATGAGAAGGTCAGATAGAGCCCGCGCGTTCCGAGCTTGATTGGAATGTTCGATGAGATCAAGCCGAATCCGGATTCGATTCCTTCATATGAAATACAGGTTCCTCCTGAACAAGAATAATTCGAGATCGTGTACGTTCCTTTTTCTGTCGAGTTGTACGATCCCGAAACGCTCGGCGTAACGGCGTCCTGATTGTTCTGTTTCGGCTGCGCAAGGGTTGTCGAGTTCAAGCTGATCTGCTGATTGGTGAGCGAAAGCGCCTGCGTTGTCTGATCGTTTTGGAGCGATTGCTTCGCCTTGGCAAGGGAATTCTGCGCCTGCTTGAGCGAAATTGCCGCCGACGTGTCGTCGATGCTTGCGATGACTTGCCCCGCGCGTACGGAATCTCCGGCTTGCACGCGAAGACTTGTCAGCGTTCCCGACGCTTTTGCAGGAACCGCGAATTGGTTCGATGAGGAAACTTGACCCGTTCCTGTCACCGTAGACACAACAGTGTCTTGCGAAACGGTTCCGATGACGTATGTCGTTGTCGACGCTGTCTTTGCAGAGGCTTTGACAATTCCGTAGATCGCAAGAGCCAGAACGATAATGATGGCAATCGTCCAGAACTTGTGGTTCTTGATCCATGTTTTGATTCGGTTGAAGAGTGTTGGTTTTGGTTCCATACAAATAATTTAGCGCTGAGTCGGCGGAGCCGGGATAATTCTGATAAATTTTGCGACGATTTGGCCCTGCGCGTTCGGATCTCCGATCGCGACGATGAACGTTCCGGGAACGAGTTCCGAAGCGGTTCCTTCCTGGTGCATGAATCTGATTTGCGTCTCGTCCGTTATCGCGACAGATTTCTCGGAATTGTTTTTTTCAAGGACGGAAATAAGGGAGCCGTTAGCGGAGATAATTTTGCCTGCCGCGCCGTTAGGATTTGGAATTCTCGGTCCGCCGATTCCTTGGTGCATCGGTCCGAAATTTTCCTCGTAATGATTGTCAAAATTTTTGCCGAACGACGCCTTGCGGAATCCGACGGTGACGCCTGCTTGGAATATGATGGCAACGAGAATCAAGCCGAGAATGCCGATAATAAATCTGCGAAATCCGTTCGATTGGACGACATGTGAAATTTTTTCCTTGAGGGGGTTTGTGTTCATAGATTATGCGAGTGACGGATTAGGCAAAACAAATGCTTTTCTCATAGACCATGCGAAGACGAGAAGCGCCCCGAGTACCGCGACGATTCCCGTAACGGGAAGCGCCGAGAGAACAGTTGAGGCGAGTTCGATGCCGGACGATTTGAGGGCGGGGCTTGCCGCAAGAGACACATAGTCGAGAAAGCCGGATTGAGAAACTTGGCTGACCAAGAGCATGACTGCCGGAATCGTCGCGCCGACTGACACGATGCCGAGTGCCGAGAATCCCCAGAAGCGCCTCTTGCCGATCGCAATTTCGCGTTCGCGGATTCGGGCAATGATGTCATAGGCGAGTCCTGCTCGTGGTGCATATTCAATTTTTCTGAATGTCTGGTTCAAAGGATTCATGTGGTTATTCATACGATTGGTAGGGGTTATTTGGTGCGTCGGACAATATCTCGCGCAGTTTGATCAGGGCTCGGCGGTGCTGGCTTTTCACGGTGTTGATCGATTTGCCGAGGACGCGCGCGATTTCATCGAACGTCATGTCACTTTGATAATAGAGCGTTAAAACAGTTTTAGTGTCGGGCGGGACTTCATCAAGAAGTTTTTCGACGTAATGTGCGTCTTGCACTTTGCCGATCGTTTCTTCAATATGTTCGTCGTCGGACTCTAATATATCTTCGAATGCAAACTCCTCAGTATTATTGCCGATATTCGAGAAGGGAATGCTCTTTTTCTTTCTCAAGAAATCGGTGGTCGTATTTCTGGCGATCGTGAAAATCCACGCGCGAAAACTCTGCTTGGCATCGAACTTTTTCAAGTTTTTCCACACCTTTATGAACGTTTCCTGGGTGGCATCTTCGGCCGTCTGAACATTTCCCGTCAGGCGATAACAGAAGTTGTAGATTTGCGCCGTATAATGCCTGACTAATTCGGCAAACGCGGATTGGTCGCCCTTGATCGAATCTTTGATCCATTGTAGTTCGAGCGGATTCATCATTTCACCATACCATATTGGCACCGAGGACTGCAGCGCTGGCGTATAATGAATATCGGCAGCGCCATACCACCCCGGCTCGCAGGGCCTGCCACACCTCATTCCTCAGAATGACCTACTGGGTCCTACATAGGAGGGGATTCGGACACGCGATTCAATTATTATTTTATTTATTCGAGTTCTTTAATTTTTAAAAATCATTATGCGAAAAAAAGTATTTTTGGCGGGCGGCGTCATCGCGCTCTTTATTTTGATCGGAACGACACATGCGTACGCGCAATCCTCGCTCCGTTCGTTCCACGGGAGCGCCGCCATATCAATGGTCGCTTCGAAACTTAACTTGTCATCCGATGATGTCGCCCTGATGAAGGCCGAAATCGCCTCCGGAAAATCAGTAAAGGATGTTCTTGCCGAGCACAACATCACGATGGATCAAATCCGTTCCGCAATCCAAGCAGCGTATCCGCAGACCAAGCATCTCTCCAACACTCAGATCGCGGCCATCTCGGCGAAGCTCGGCATCAACCCGGCAGACGTTCAGAATGAAATCAACGCAGGAAAATCCTTGCAGCAGATCATGAAGGACCACAACATCACGCCAGACAAGCTTCGTGCAGCATTTGAATCCGAAGGCATCGCCCATGCGGCCAAGAAGGGAAAGCTTCCCAAGAAAGCAAAAAGCTAACCCTCACCCTAGCCCTCTCCCAGAGGGAGAGGGAATCGAACAAAACGCGCGCACCGCAGGTGCGCGCGTTTTGCATTCTATTTTTTTAATTGCGAAATGTTTTTTACGGCAATCCACGCACATGCGTTTCCAAATCCCGTCTTGTCTATTCCAAACGGCGTAATCGATTTCGGATTTTTTAAGAAGACAAGGATGCAGTATTTTTTGCCAGCACACCAATCAAATGCGGTTTCAAGACTTGAAAAGCAAATTCTCGCTCCGTATTTTTTCAAGATGGCACGCAATTCTTTTTCCGAATAATTTTCAAATTGCAAAACATCCTCAACGTCGGCTTTTGCCGTAACACGTTCGCCTGCATCCTTGAAATAAACGGTATCGCCCGCGGAAATTGCGTTCCATGGAGAACGTCGGGTCACGTACCATCTTGATTCAATGGTTTTCTCACCTGACAGAATCTTGGGAATCAGCTTCCATTTTTTGTTCATGATGGCGACGTGGTGCATGGAATTACTTTAGCAAAAATGCTACGCTCGTTCCATGAAATGGTATTTCGCCTCGCGCGTACGGCATACGGAAAATCTCGTCAAAGCCTCCGAATTTCTTGTTTCGCAAGGACAGGAAATTGTTTCGACGTGGATTTATGGCAAATCATTGAAACCGTATCATGAACATGTTCAAGAGGCTCAACAGGTGGGTTCTGAAAACTTACAGGCTATTTTGGAAACAGATATCTTTGTTTTGATTAGCGACGCTGAGGGAACTGATATGTTTGTTGAACTCGGCGCAGCACTTGCATGCGCAACGGAAAGACCAGGTAGCATTCGTATTTACAATGTGGGTGAATACAGTAAGCGTTCGCTCATGCAAGTCCATCCGGCAATTATTCATGTTTCAAGCATGGAAGACGTTTTTGTGAATGAGGGAATAAATATAAGCGAGTTTAGAAAGTTGAATATGGATTTTTGATCAATTAAAAATAATAAAAAAGCCCGAAGGCTTTTTTATTATCCAAATATTCTGTGCCACTGCGCTGTTGCAACGTTCCAAACTTGGTCGAGAATCGGTCGTACCTGCGGCACGTAATGGTAAGCGGCCCAGATGAGGACGGCAATAATTCCGATCCACATCACGCCGTCAACTGTTCCGAACCAGCCGTTCTCGTTCCAGTTTCTTCCGGCAAGATGCATCATCGCGCGAATGGGAGCGAGGAGAATATTGTAGATGACAACCAAGATGACAATGGCGATCCAGATGGGAATTGCAAACGGAATGGCAAGACCGAAGAAGAGTCCCGTGCTTGCAACCATCACGATCGCGATGACAACGATGATCGTGAGGAGGGCCATTAAAATACCGAGGACCGGAGTCAGGAATCCGAGCGACTTTGCAAATGCTCCGCTCCACTTTTTCTTGTTTTCGTGAACTGTTTCATGCCACTCTTTCTTCCATTGGTGGCGATGGTCGTGCCAGTATTTTTTCCAAGCTTTCTTGTCTTTGAATTCTGAATAGTTAGACTTGGCTCGATCGACGAGTTCCTGCGCGTTAAACGGTACGCCGAACGCGGCGGATTTCTGTTCGCTCGTGTGCGCGTAGGGAATAACGCCAAGAAGAACCAGATAAACAAGAATCCATGCGCCGTGCGTGACGATCGCGAGAATTACGAAAACAACGCGGACGATCGTAACATCGATATTGAAATACGCGGCAAGTCCCTGGCAGACGCCTGCGATCATGGCGCCTTCGCGGATATTGTAAAGCTTCTTCGGTGCAGGTCCGCCCGAATGCTTTTTCTCGGAACTGATTGAGTCGGAATCGGCTGAGCCCGAAACCGCGCCCATTTCGTCGAGAATCGTTTTGAGCTCGGATTCTAAAATTACGGTTTTATGCGCGTGAAGCTTCGCCTCGCACTTGTCGGCGATGGCGTTTTCGATATCCCGCAGGATTTCTTCCCGGTCGGGATTTCCCTCGAGATTATGTTTTGCGGAGTCCAGATACGAGCGCAGCAGGATATGGCCTGCCTCCTCGATGTGGAATACTTTTCCATTCAGATGGATGATGGTGACGTTGTTCATACGATTAGAGTTTGCGGATAGTCGCGTTAATAAGGTCCCAATAGGCGCGCATGTCTGACAGTTGCGCGCGTCCCTTGGTAGTGAGCTCGTAATATTTCCGAGGAGGACCAGATTCGGATTCCTTCCATTCGTATTTCACAAGATCTTCGCGGCCGATTTTGGAAAGAAGGGGATAGAGCGTTCCTTCTTGCGTCGAGAATTCGGTCTGCGAGAGCGCTCCAAGAATATCGGCTGCATAGACGGGCTTGCGCGCGATGACATGCAGAATCGCAAGCTCGAGGAGCCCTTTGCGCATGGCATCTTTCTTTTCGATGGGAAGATTCATAATGAACAAGGTAGTACCTTGTATTAAAAAGGTACCATAGTCAGAAATTGGATGCAAGCTTTCATAATAAAAAAGCCCGAAGGCTTTTTTAAGAAACGACTACTGATACATTCCCTGGGTCTGCATCGGCATAGCCTGCCACTGCGCTCCTCGGATCTGGTGCTCGAGGGCTCGCAGTTCTCCAAGTCGCATTCCCATCCAGAATACGAAGAAGATAACGATAAGCAAGAAGATCTTCTTGAAAATGTGGTACGTAAGGCTGTGCGTTTTGACGTGGTTCCATGTGCAAGCGGGGCAGGTGCAGTTTTGTCCGTGTTTCTGGTCCATGTTGTTTTCCATCATAAATAATAAGTATTAAGCGAATGATAAGTGATCGGATTGATCAAATTTATTATATCATGCTTTATTTTTGGAAGGAAAAGACTTTATCGTTTGTTTATTTGATATAGTGTTTCCATGAAAAAGGTCGTTGTTCATGACAAGATGCAGAAAAATTATTCGTATGAGCTTTCGGAACCTGTTGGCAAAAACCTTGCCAAGGATTTCTGGCCGCAGCTGACGCCTAGGGAAATGCTCGAGCTCGGCGTATTCGGCGGCGTGTACATGCGCGACTGTACAAACGAATTTCCAAAATCATGGTTCAAACATGCCAAACTTGCGCCGGAGCAAACGCGCAAGCATCTCGCAAAGGTAAATTATTTCGGCGTAAACGCCTCGCAGCCTTTATCGGTCTGGAGAAAAAACGGATGGATTTACCGCGAAGATCCGCGAGGTTGGTTCCAGTGGTACTGCCGCTATTACATGGGGCGCAGAATTCCCAAGGAAGATGAACGTCAGATAAAACGGTGGCGCAATATGACGCGCCATATAACGCAGGTCCGCAATAACTGTCGAGTAGGGGATGAATCTTGTCGTCCGAGGCAGCGGCAGGCGATTCTGCATTGGGCGTATGACTCGAGGAAAATATAATAAAAAGCCTTTAAAATAAGGGTTTTCGTGTATTGACAATTTAGTATTAACGTGCTATACTTGTTATGTAAATAGATCTTTAACTAAATATAACAAAATGAAAAGCAAAGAAAAATTTGAAGTTTCGCCAAGTTCGGCCATATACATGCTCGCATTAATTATTTTCCTAACGGCATCTATTATCTCAGGAAATATAGCCTTGATCGTGATTGATTCCATCATATTGGGGATCGTAATAGGTATGTATGCAACTTGGTATATGAGTACGCAAATAAGTTCTACAGAAGAGAATGAAACTGCTCCATCCGTATCAACCAATGAAGAAGTAAAAGAATAACTTTTTAAAACAAGTTTACAAAAGACGGTATTATACCGTCTTTTTTTATTTTCATTTTAAATCTTCCCGACCAAATCCATTCCCGGCGTCAGCGTGTCGTCTCCCGGTTCCCATGAAGCGGGGCAGACTTGAAGCCCGTGGTTGTCGCGGATGAATTTCGCAGCGCGAAGCTTGCGCAGGAGTTCCTTGCCGGATCGGCCGATCGAGTTGTCGTTGATCTCGATCGTTTTCAAGATGCCGTCAGGGTCGATGATGAACGTTCCGCGAAGGGAAAGGCCTTCTTTCGGAATGTAAGCGCCGAACAGTGTTGAGAGTTCGCCGGTCGGATCCGATACCATGGGAAACGTAATCTTGCCGATGGCCGGCGAGTTGTCATGCCACGCCTTGTGCACAAATACCGTGTCGCAGCTGACGCTCATAATCTCGGCATCTTGTTTCTGGAATTCCGGATACATCATTGCAAGCTCCTCGAGTTCGGTCGGACAGACGAATGTGAAATCCGCAGGATAGAAAAAGAGAATCAGCCATTTTCCTCGGTAATCTGCCGATTTCAGTTCGATTTCCTTGTCATTGTAATACGCCTTTAATGTGAGATCGGGAATAACATCTCCGATTTTGAGTGATTTAATTTCCATATAACGGCATTATAGCATAGGCGGATTTTGGCAAGAAAACGCCGGCACATTCTCTTGGCGGATGTATTTTTTATTTTGCCTTTATCAAAAATTTAAGCCGATTATGATACGTTCAGCAGGGTCCTATTCTTTCAACATTTAAAAACCAACACATGCAAAAGTCATTGCTTCCCGAATTTGAACTGACGGAAACGATTGTCGAACCTTGTTATAAAAATGAAACGATCGATGCCTTGATCGAGCGGTTCAAGAAAAAGGCCGCCGCCCGCGCCATCGAAGTCGTCTTCGTCGACGACAGCGTCAGATCTTGGTTTGCGGGAACGTCGCGATCATCATCCGGAGCCGGTCCGGGCAGGCTGTTGCGGTTCGCCGGCGACATGCACCATCCGGTTATCAAGAGCGGATGCGATCGGAGCGGCTCCTACAGCGAGTATGACGGGTGGGATGCCTTCTCGCGCATCGTCTCGCTTCTCGGCGAAGGGCACCTTGATGCGAAAGGCAGCGGCATTCTTGTCTACTTGGACAAGAAAATGTACGGCCTGCCGTGCAGGATGTTCGCATGGCGCGACAACGACGGGCATTTGTGCGTCGATGCCGCCACGATCGATATGGACCGCGAATACCTGGCGGGCGAATGCATACTCGTAGACGAGGCGCGCCTGACCGCATGATTTATTTCCGCAGCACGTCGCTGCGGTTTTTTTATCCGTCAAAAAATCCCCCGAAGGAGATTTTTCAATCCGCGCATGCGGAAGTGGTGAGATTCGAACTCACGGTCCCTTACGAGACGTCGGTTTTCAAGACCGGTGCCTTAAACCACTCGGCCACACTTCCGGGGACGATATTACACTATTCCCGGATTTTTTCAAGTTTTTAGCCCGTTGTCTTCTTGGCACAATGTCATATAAAAAAACTCCGCACGGGGAGTTTTCAAAAAAGTAGTTGTTTCAGTCTTATCCAAAAAAATACGCCAGCATCTGTCCGCCGAAGATCGTGATCGCCAAGAGGGCGGCGATGCATACGATGATGAACGGAACAATGGCCCAGCGCGGGAGGATCGTTTCAATGAATGCAAAGGGAAGTGTTTTTGATTTCAGTTGTTTGAAGGTTTGGGTTTCGTTTGCCATATTTATTTTTTTAAACTATAGTGTCAAAACTCATTAAAGTCAAGTATGAAGCATCTCGGCATCGACTACGGAACCAAACGAATAGGCCTCGCGATTTCCGACGAGTCGGGCGTGTTTGCGTTTCCGAAAAAAATAATCCAGTCCGATCCGAAAATTTCAAACCGCGAAAATGCCAAGAATGCATTTGTCGAAATCTTGGAACTTGTTTCTGCCGAGAATATTCAAAAAATTGTCGTGGGAAATTCGATGGACCAAGCAGGCAAGCGAAACGCGCTCATGGACGACATCGACGTTTTTTGCGAGGAGCTCTCGAAGCTTGCAGGAGTTCCTGTTGAAACGCAGGACGAACGGTTTTCATCAATGTTCGCCAAATCAATGGATTTCGAGAAATCAAATCATAATGTCGCCAACTTGAAACAGAGAGGAAAAAATAATTTGGCGCCTAATAAAATAGACGATCGTGCAGCGGCGATCATGCTGCAACGGTATCTTGACAAAGGCAATTAAATACGATATTCTCCCCAAGAATAAAACAGAAGAATATGAAATCATTTTTGGAAAGAATTCCGGACGCAAGACTTTCCGCTGCGCGAGAACCGTTCGAGTCAGAATATTTCCTGAAGCTTCAAAGGCTTGGAATCATCAGCATTCACCAGCGGATCAGGCAGATGCTTGAGTCGGCAGAAGTTCTCCTCGGCGAAACGCGCAAGAGGTTTCCGCTCAGGATCGCGCTTGGCGAAGGGTATTCAATGGAATACATAAACAGAGACTCGAACATCGATTTGAAAGTGTTCAACGGATACGATTGCGAAATTTGGGTTACTGAAACGCCGGAAGTTCCTTGGGAAAAGATTTATCCCGAAAGGACGGTGAGAATCGTCGACTTCAAAATCGGCGTCTCGCGCACGGGCGTCAGCCACTACCAGCGTTCGATCGGTGCGTAGCAGAGACCGGTTTCAAACCGGTCATTTTTTAAAAAAATAACAAGACAGATGATAGAGAAGGGAAACGATTCAACAACGAAGACGAGGCTTGCAGGAATTCTGATGTGCCTGCACTATGTGGCAGTTGTGGAAGTTATTGAGACTTCAATAACCTACGCATTCCGGCATTCAATCGAGCGAAAAGTTGTCTTTTACAAAAACGCCATCAGGAACGAAATTCTTTTGAGCGAAGAGGAGTTCGACCTCCTCCGTGGTGAAGGAATTATCGAACTCGATCGCGAGGAAAGCGCTTGGGATGTTAAACAATATGTCTACAAGCGAACGGACTATGCCACGTTCCGCATAGAGAAAGTTGCCAACGAACGATTGCTTTCATAGATTCACATGCGCCCCGAGGGCGCTTTTTTCATGGATCTCTTTTTATGCTAGAGTGGCGTTATATGGAATACGTTACTTATGACGAGTTTAAAAAATTAGATATCCGCATCGGAACGATTCGCGAAATCGAACCGGTTGAGGGAACCGACAAGCTGTTGCGATGCCAGATTGATTTTGGAATCAAGAAGCCGGTTATCGACGTGGTGCCTGAAGCTGATTCAGTGTTAACCGAAGACGAACTTGCGAAACTTGACATTGCAGCCGCGAGCGAGCCGGAGCGGGACATGCGCCAGATCATTTCCGGTATCCGCGAATTTTATCCCAATTATGAGGAATTGATCGGTAAGCAGGTTCTGTATGTCGTGAACTTGGAACCGCGCGAAATCAAGGGTCATACGTCGCATGGAATGCTCATGGCAGTGGACGGGATGAACGGACAACCTGTATTTCTGGTGCCGGATGAGCCGGTCGCGCCGGGGAGTAAGGTGAGATAAATTAAAAAAGAGCCCGCGGGCTCTTTTTCTTGCAAAATTGCCTTTTCGGCGTAGACTGTCACAAACAAAAAAATAAAATCATAATGAAGGAACCAGAAATGTTCAGGCAAATTGCCGTTCGGCATATTCGCAAAGAATCATTTTTCATGTACGAGAATGTCGCACAGCTGAAGCTCTCCGAAGATGGCGCGGATCTGATGGGCGAAGTCGATTGGATATGTTGGGCGGTCGAGCATCAGGAAGAATCGGAAACTATTATCAAGGAAATTTGCGAAGGTTTATTTCCCGGAGACGAGATAACGGTGATGTTCGCGTCGATGATGGGCGGAACAAGGGATTACATATGGATGGTCGCAACAACAATCACGCTCCAAGAAGTCCTGGATCTTCCCGGAAGATTGTCGAAACTCGACGAATTCAAATCGGAATCCGAATTGTTTATTCGCATTGCTGCGGATCGAATTGTATTGCGAAGATTGATTAATGCTGAATCAGAGCTTGTTTTTTCATCCGATGGTTCGATGGCAACCGAAGACCAGGTTGCAGGAATGCATTGGGTGGACTGGTGGCTTCTCAGAAGATTGGACTACGACAAGTGGAGGTTCTCCATGCCGGCTGTCGAAACGAAACTCTTCCAGGAACTTTTAAAAAGATGGGGAAGTGGAGACAGGTTCGAGGTTGAAATATCAATTGATAAAAGAAGCGTCACGATCAAGTTTGACTGAGTAAAACCCTTATATTCTAAGGGTTTTTTATTTTCTCCTTTTCTCTTTAATCACATTCCAAACAATCGGAATAAACGAGATGACAAAAATGCCAAGGATGATCGGGAGGACGTAGTGGTCGATGTTGGGAATGGAGTTGCCGAGAAGGTAGCCGAGAAGCGACATGACGGCAACCCAGACGACTCCGCCGATCGCGTTGTAGGCGAGGAACTTTTTGTAATCCATGTCGGACGTTCCGGCGAGGATCGGCGCGAACGTGCGGACGATCGGAATGAAGCGGGCGAGGATGATCGTTTTTGATCCGTACTTCTTGTAAAACTCCTGGCTCTTGGCGAGATTTTTTTTACTAAAAAGGAACGAATCTTCTTTCTTGAAAAGCCTTTTTCCGGCCCTGCGTCCGAACCAGTATCCGAACGAATCGCCGAGAATCGCCGCGACGACCGCGAAAACGATGACGAGAGGGATCGAAAAATATCCCTGTGATGCGAGAAGTCCCGCGGTGAAAAGCAGCGTATCGCCCGGCAAAAAGAATCCGATGAAAAGCCCACTCTCGGCGAATACGATTGCAAAGAGTCCGAGATAGCCGACGGTTTCGAGAAGTATTTTGAGATCGAAGTGAGGAAGGGTCATGGGGGAAGTTTAGCACGGCAATACCCCCTCGCCCTACGGGCACTCCCCCTAAAAGGGGGAGACAGTCCCATAAAATTTATTTTCAAAATCTAATGTCCAGTCAGATCACAGATTTCAGTAACTACGAAGTTGTCCCCTCCTTCTAGGAGGGGTGCCGAAGGCGGGGTGGTACTGACATATGCTATAATTTTTTCATGTCTTTCTTGTCCAAGAAACAAAAAACCTCCGACGCATTCGCGTTTGGTGAAGAGTGCGTCCGATTTATCTCTCTCCAAGAGTCGGATCAAGGAATCCGGGTTGCCCACCACGAAACTGTCAGGCTGTCTGGAATTGTCGACACGGGCGGCGCGATCCTCGAGGATGCGCAGTTCGTTGAAAAAATGCGCGAGTTCGCCAAAGTTCGAAAAATCGAGAATGCCAATTGCGTTGTGCCTGACGCGGCGGCGATTTTCTTCCACACGCACGTTGCACGCGTTCCGGCGAAACAATTGAATGATGTCGTAACTGACCACTTGAAAACGTACTGCGAGGCGCACGATCTCCTCGGCTTTGACGATTATGTCTGCGAATATGATGTCATTCGCGAGGGCGAGTCGGGCTACGACCTGCACGTGACGCTTGTTGCAAAATCCGTCGTGGTCCACATCGCGCGATTGTTCAAGCAGGCGGGAGTTACGATTAAGCATGTGGAAACCGCGAATCACGCCGTCGCCAAAGCCTGCACCGGCGTTCCGACTGGTCAGGGCTACATTGCGGTTTCCGTCGGCGAAAACAAGACGAGCATTTCCGTTGTGCACGGATACCATCCTGTTTCCAACGATGTCATATCAGTCGGCAATAATTCTATTATCAATGCTGTTGAAGAGCGACTTCGCATTTCGCATGTTGATGCCTCGAAAATAGTCGAGAAGCATGGCGTGATGGGCAGCCATCCTGACACGACCGTCCTCTCCGACATCCACCGTGCGCTCGCGCCGATTGTTGAAAGTATTGATCGCCAGATCCTTGCGGTCAAGCAGAAAGAATACAAATTGTTTGGCGAACGTTTCTCGATCGACAAGATTGTCGTCTACGGAATCGGACTTTCGACAAGAGGGCTCGCTGACTACTTGGGAACGGCCGCACGGCTTCCCGTCGTCGCGCTCGACGTATGGGCGGCCTCAGGCGCCAAGCATATCCCGATCATGAGCCTTCCCGCATCAGATGTCCCGCAATATGCGGAGGCGTTGTCGCTTGCGCTGGTATATCTGAAAAAATAAAATCCCGCACGTGCGGGATTTTATTTTTTCACGGTATCTTCGAGGGTGAACCTGGGCCGCACAATGCCGTCCGGCCATTGGATCTCCTCCTCGAACTCGGACAGATCGCGGTATCGTATCTTGCCGTAGGTCAGGGACACGTATACGACCCCAAGCGTTCCGTTGCGGGCGTTCGTCGAATCCTCGCAAACGTGCAGGACCGTATATCTTCCTCCTCCCCGATGGACATATACTTTTCCTGGAGTAATCATATATTAATTGTATCAAAGAGTGCCCCTGCCAGGAATCGAACCTGGATCAAGAGCTTAGAAGTCTCCTGTTCTATCCATTGAACTACGGGGGCGCATTGTGCGACAAGGAAACACTATCACCTTTGCGCCCGGCAGTAAACCGTGCTATAGTGCGGCAGTTATTATTTGCGGGATTAGCTCAGTTGGTAGAGCAACTCGTTTACACCGAGAAGGTCGCAAGTTCGAGTCTTGCATCCCGCACACATTTCGCAAGAATACCGCCGAAATCAAAAATCCCCATTAACTGGGGATTTTTGATTTGAATATTATTTGTTCTCAGAGTTTTCTCGGAAAGCCGTGTTTGCTTCCAATTCTTCCTGGTGGCTGTATTTTCCTACTGATCCGTCCATAAGTGTTCGGAGTGTTCGCGCGTTTCCATCAGCGTCAACGCTGAGGTTTTCCTCAACATCGTCCACTGCTGGCTTCTTGATCAAATTATCCATGTTTTCCATAAATTTAAAAGGGGAATACTTGACTTATCTTATAATACATGCTATCATATACCCAAACAAAAAATAAGTCAAGATGCAAAGAAAATTCACAAGTTCTCAAGTGTTTTCCTTCAAGGAAGGCTTAAGCGAGAAACTTGTAAAAGATTTTCTCCGCTTTGCTTCCGAAGTTCCTTTATTTGATCGCAATCTTATAATTATTGACGTGCAATGCGGTACTCGATCGCTTCTCGCGTACCAAGCATTCATAGGATTTACCGACCTGTACGCAAAAGGGTCTTCTGTTCACACCCACGGCGGCATATTTGTCTCAGGTTATTTGAAACTTTTTTTATTAGGAAAGTATCGCACAATAACCCCAGATTCAAGAGGCATGATTCATCTTCCGGTCAAAATGGAGGGTCATAAGCTGATGAAAGGGGTCGAATCGGACAAGCTTGAAATCATGCGCCAAGAAACCGCAGAGTTCATTGCCAAGAGAACAAATCTTTCCGTAGCGGATGTCTTCCTTCTCAACGAGAAGCGCCTCGTACCCGAGCAAATGCTCGAGCTCGGCATCGCGCACGAAGTTATTCCAAGTCTTCAGACCCTCATCACGCGATGAGGGTTTCTTTTTTGGCTCAAATAAGTAAGATGAGATCCATGAACATCCCTATCTTACTCGAAACATCTGAATTCTTGGTCATCGACAAGCCGGCCGGTTTGATCGTGCATGAAGACGGACGACATCCGGAGCCGTCGGTCGCTGCGTGGTTTCTTGAAAAGTATCCTGCCTCGGCGGACGTCGGCGAGAAGATGACGATCGAGCACGGAGGCGAAACGGTCGAGATTTTGCGCGCGGGAATCGTGCACCGCATCGACCGTGATACGTCGGGCGTTTTGGTCATTGCAAAAACGCAGGCTGCGTTTGAAAGCTTGAAGGAGCAGTTCAAGGAACACACGATCAAGAAAAAATACGCGGCGATCGTGTTCGGCTGGGTGCGCGACGAACGGGGGATCATCGACAAGCCGATCGGACGATCCGGTTCTAACATTCGCGCATGGGCAGTGGAGTCGCGCGCACGCGGACAAATGCGTCCAGCGGTTACAAGATTTGCAGTTCAGAAAAAATTCATCGTGCGAGATGAGAAATACACCTACGTGGATTTGTTTCCGGAAACAGGGCGAACGCATCAGATTCGCGTGCATCTTGCCGCATTCG
This sequence comes from Patescibacteria group bacterium, assembly GCA_028286885.1. Classification (GTDB taxonomy): domain Bacteria; phylum Patescibacteriota; class Minisyncoccia; order Phycocordibacterales; family UBA1006; genus CAIXMG01. Next base: position 22,214 of record JAQBQS010000010.1, on the reverse strand, counting down.
GATATCCGATTGTTTGTGATCCGATCTATGCAGGGAACAAGAAATCAGATTTGCCAATCTCGCGAACGGCGCTTCATGCCGAGAAGATCACATTCAAGGATTTGGAAGGAAACGTCGTCGAGGTAAAGGCTCCGATTCCTGAGGATATGAAGAAAATTTTGGATGCTGCGAAGTAATCCCCGTGAGGGGTTTTCTTGACAAAAAATCAATAAAAAAGTAATCTGCCGGAAACATTCAAAAACTTAAACCTAAAAAATGGAGATAATCTACACGACGAAAATAGGAAAGCAATTGTACTGCGACCTGCTTTCGAAAATGAACCATAAGGAACTGCTTTCAGGATTTGCCGGACATGCACGCATCGTTGAAAATGGCGTTCCTTGCGAAAACGATTCGTACGAACGCATCCTTCTTGAATTCATGATCATCGCCGAGAAAGAAGAAGTTGCGTTTTCCCAAGAAAACTTCGGATCAATCATAAATGTTTGGAAGGATATTTTTACAAGAATCCCGCTGGGATACAGATTTTCGGGAGCGAAGAGATTGTCTCCGGATGAATGCGGACGGCTGAAGGACTTTATCACGATCCTCGATGATTCGGATTTTCAACAATCAGAATTCGCAACATTTCTGAAGCTTGAAATTTCGCTGGCTCCGTATCGTATGATCCGGCCAGACATTCCGGTTGTGCTCGGAAAGAGCTATCTTCCGGTTGCCGGAAAGCGCACTTGGCTTGGGAAAACTTTTCCCAAAGGACTGTCGCTTGCAAAATGATTCAAAACCATCAAAACTACCTGTTTATTCAGGTAGTTTTTTATTTGAACTCTTTTCGAAGCCTGTTGCTGACCCTCTCCTCGAAGAGGAGAGGGTGGTTTCCGCAGGAAACCGGGTGAGGTCTGGTGCGAGGTTTAACTTGCCAAGAATACCCATATATGCTAAGGTATGCCAGTTATTCATTACATCCCTTGAGCCTTATCCAATCTTCGCGATTGGGTTCGGAGTCGGGAACCCTAACTATGGCAGGAACAATCATCAACCAATTTATTTCAAAGGATACTGCAAATCGAAAAGATTTGGATATCCGAACGGGAGACACCGTAAAAGTTTCGATCAAGATCGAGGAGAAGGGCAAGACCCGAATCCAGCTCTTCGAAGGACTCGTTATCGCGCGCAAGCACGGAGCCGAGGCCGGAGGAACATTTACCGTTCGAAAGGTCTCGCACGGCGTAGGCGTCGAGCGAATCTTCCCGCTTTACTCGCCGTCAATCGACAAGATTGAAGTAATCCGCCGAACACGAGTTCGACGTTCAAAGCTTTACTTCATCCGAGAGAAGGTAACACGAGACATTCGCCGAAAGATGCGAAACTTCGTCGGATTCTTCGCTTCAACATCAGATCTGGCCCAGCCAGAGGAAATGATGGAAGAGGCGGCTCCGGAAGGAGATTCAGCGGAATAACAAGGACGCCTTCGGGCGTTTTTGCTTGCAAAATCGACAAAAATAAGTATACTTTGGCGACGATGCACGGGTGGCGAAATTGGTAGACGCACTACCTTGAGGTGGTAGCGGGGTGACCCATGGAGGTTCAAGTCCTCTCTCGTGCACAAAATCAAAAAGAGGGGCGGCCGAAGGCCGCCCCTCTTTTTGATTGACAAAAATATAAAAAGTGATAATCTTTTGTTAAATTAAACAACATACGATGAGTACCACCACAGAAGATACATTAGAAAAAACAACCGTAGCAGATCGCAGTCCTGATTGGGACAGCAGAGATCAACTAATTATTGATAAGCCAAATCAAAGAATCGAAGGATTTCCCTTTAGTGTTCCATTTCCCAAAATGTACGGCGGGCAAACATATGAGATTATCCTTTCGTCAGGAAGAAAACTATCCGCGACAGTGGACGACGCCAGGGAATTTTATTCCGAAGGTCTGGAATGGAAAACAAGCGAAGGCAACAAGGAGCAAGCTTTCGTGGCAGCATGGAAGTTGAAGGCTTAAATTTTTAATAAAACATGGATTCGTTCCGTGTTTTTTATTTTGATATAGTAGGAGTATGAACACAAAAACAGCCACATTCGCCGGCGGATGCTTCTGGTGCGTTGAACATGATTTGCGCGCGATTGCGGGCGTAATTGATGCAGTATCCGGATACGCTGGCGGCGATACGCCGGATCCTACTTACCAGGATCATGGCGATCATCGCGAAGCGGTCCAAGTTACCTACGATCCGAATGTTACGAGCTTCAAAAAGCTTTCGCAGTTTTTTCTTGACCATATCGATCCGACTGATGCGGGCGGGCAGTTTTACGACAGGGGAGAGGCGTACAAAACGGCGATCTATTATTCCAACGATGATGAAAAGGCGATCGCTCTATCCCTGATCAAGGAATTAGGAGACAGCGGAATTTTTCCAGGCGAGACGATTGCCGTCCAAGTTTTCCCTTATAAGAATTTTTACAAAGCTGAGGATTATCATCAGGACTATGCCGATAAGAATCCTATGCATTACGAGTCATACGCAAAAGGCTCAGGCCGCGTAACGTTTGTTGCAAATACGTGCAATATTCGCGAACTGAAACATATTGATTGGAAGGAGTAAATTCTCCTAAAATACGTAGGAAATATAAGGCAGAAAGGGTACTTGACAAAAGTACTTTATTATGCTATTCTTAGTGTAATAAAAACCAATAAACAATGCAAAACATCAATCCAAACGCAATCCTAAGGGAGCTTGCAGCAAAAGGAGGACCCGCAATCCCAACTACCCAACAACAGCCAAAAAAGGCAGCGCAGCACAAAACTGCAAAACCTGTCCAGGAACAGAAGAAAGTCAAAGAGGTATCTCCTCAAACGCAAAGGCGCATCGCTCTGCACGCTCACAAGCCCAAGCTGGCTCCGGTTCCAAAAGGTGCCAAGAATGCAGCAAGCTCAGGTGATGTAGAGTCCCGTGACCGTATGGTGGATACCAGGATCTCGCCACAAGCTCTCAACTACATCATGCGCGATGAAATCGGCTATGAGATAGCAGAGATGTTCGACAGATCCGGCATCGACCATGATGATTTCGACGGCATAAGCATCACATCAAGCCCGACTCGCTTCTTCGGTCCAAAGATGGCCAGGGCGTAAAACCCAAAAACATGAGCGCGAACAGCAATGTTCGCGCTTTCTCTTTGGATTTGGTATTCTTGTGAAAAGTTAAAAATGGAAGACAACGAAGATAACAAGGAACCAAAAGTAATTTCAATTGCTGATCATAATAAAGACGCGCCTGATCTTGTTTCAGAAATGAAACCGAAAGGAAGAGAGATTAACATGAAAGACTGGAAAAAGAATAAAGACCGGGAAGAGATCTACAAGAGTATTCTCAAAAGAGAGTGAGTTTAAAATCCCCCGAGGGATTTTTTTATGGTAGGATGGGAAAATATGGAACTCAAAGATCGAAAATGCATTCCGTGCGAGGACAAGAACGTTGCGCCTATGACGCGCGAAGAAGCCTTGTCATATACGCCGATGGTTTCAGAGTGGAACCTTTCGGAGGATACCAAGGAAATTTCGCGCACATGGATGTTCCCGGGTTTCGCGCAGGCGATGATCTTTGTAAACGCCGTTGCCGATATTGCCGAGGAAACAGGACATCATCCGGACATCTATATTTGGTACAACAAAGTCGAATTGAAACTCTCGACGCATTCGATCAAGGGGCTTTCAGAAAACGACTTTATCGTCGCGGCGAAAATCGACGCACTATAAAAAATCCCCCGTTGGGGATTTTAAGTTACTTGAAAATGACGATGCGTTTTATCCGAACGGTCCCTCGGGCGGTTATGCAAATCTCTTCATATGTTCCAAGAGGGAGTTTGGAATTAACGGAAACAATTCTTCCCGAAATATCGAGAATGCATTTCGAAACAACTCTGTCATCTTCAAAAATTTCTGAAATTCCCGTCGCAGCCCACTCGCATCCTCGATCGCTTGCAATACAGATAGCAGAATCGGTGCCGCATGCATTCTTGGCGACAACTTGGTAATGATGCGTTCCGAACATGGTGATCGCGATCCTTTGATTTCCGAGGGTTGGCGGATTTCCATCGCATGACCACCATAGCTCGCAAGAATCCGGCTCGCATAGGACGCCGATGACGCACGGTTCGTCGATTTCTCCGAATTCGATAATGCGGGGCGGGATGCACTGCGCGTCCGTTTTGAAAAATAATCCGAGAAAGCATAGGGCAAGAAAACAATTCTTCATATGTTTAGTTTTTAGGATGAACAATCTGCGAAAATTATAAAGATATGCGCCTAAAATTTTCTTAAACGATTCCTCTGGATTTTTTCAATTTTTCTTGCTATAACAGGGTGTCCATGGTGGCTATGGTGTAACGGTTAACACTCAGGTTTGTGGTACCTGCAATCTGGGTTCGATTCCCAGTAGCCACCCCAAGAGAGAGTATCTGCCAATTGTAATACGAGATTATACGGAGAACGCATTGAAAACGTTAGTTCTTTTCCAGAAACCTTCGGGTTCTGAATGAGATAATTGATAAATGCGCGTTTTTCCGCTGGTTCAGAACTCTCAAATATCTCCTTTGCTCGGCGTGCCACAGAAAGTATGGATGCGATCGTGGTCTTATAATCATGATCAGCTGAAGAATGCTCTTTGAGTTCGATATTCAAGCTTTGTATTTTATTTCCATACTCCTGATGTTTTTTATCGTAAGTTTCCTTATCGATGCTTTTATCCATGTAAGCTTCGAGAAGATTATCGTTTTTGGCGCGCATCCGTTCTTGCTCATTATGGATTCTATTTATCTGCGCTTTGTGAAAAACGATCTCGGATTCCGTCGCGCTTCGCAGTTCATTAACAAGCATGGTCTGCGTTCCCTCATTAATGGTCTCAAAGCGTTCCAGAATGTCATATATGGGCTTTAGGAGGGCCTTTTCGCTTACATAGTCGCGTTTGCAGATACCTTTGGCATTCGTGCATGAGTAATAGATAAAAACCTTTCCACTTTTCTTTTTGTGGATTTCTGGCGTCATTGTACATCCACAGTTTTCACATTTTAGGAGACCTTTGAAGATGTAATCCTGTCCGACAAATTTGGGGCGATTCGTTCTCTTTCCCTCTCGTATTTCCTGACAACGATCAAAAAGCTCCCGAGTGATCAATTGGGGATACTTATGCGGATAGTTGCCATACTTAGGAGACATTGCGATTCCGCAATAGAAAGTGTCTTTTAAAATCCGCTCAATACCGCTTTTGCATAAAGATTTTCCATTTGGATGATAGAATCCCATTTTTGACAACTCATCACGGATGGTAAGAAGTGAATAATTACCCGTTGCGTATAATTCAAAGAGTTTTACGACCAAATGGGAATACAAAGGATCAACCACTAGAGTTTTCTTCTCGTTTTTGTCAGTTTCGTATTTGTAACCAAATCTGGGACGGCTAAGCCATTTTCCCTCATTGCGCATTCGTTCAAAGGCTCGCTTCACATTGTCGCTGATCGCGTTTGAGTAATACTGTGCCAAGCTTACGGCAATATTAAAATGGAATAGATCAGTTGCGGGAGAGTTCTGATTAAGAACAAGATTGTCTGAAGGGAAGTGAAGCTCAACTTTTCCTTCTCGCCGAAGTTTTTCCAAAATAGGTAGCCCAACAAGGAAGTCGCGGCTTAAGCGGTCTACCTTATCACAGCAAAGCGCGGTGAGTTCCTTTTGGGAAACGATGTAATCGATAACTTTATCAAATTCTTTGCGATGCTCTTTGTATGCCGATTCATCAAATATGAATTCCTTGTCGAATGTCAGATTTGCATTTCGATCAATGTATGAACGCAAACGATCCTGCTGGGCAGGGAGCGAGTTGCCGGCTTCTTTTTGTTCCTCGGTTGATACCCGGGCAAGAATGTTTGCTTTCATCTAGATGAATAAGGCGATTATGGAAATAATGATGGCTAAAAAGGAAAGGGTTGTTGTAATGGGGTTTTCCATTGCCATGTGTAAAACGTATCTCCAGTTACTTTTTCCTTTGGTTGTTAAGATAATACTTTCGGTTTTGAATTCTATTCCTTCATCGAAATCCGGACCAGAACCAGACTTCGTAGTTAGGCATTTTATGGCATTTTGTATTTCTATCATAACAAGACTATCGGCTTCCATCCTTTTTAATTCTGCCTTTATGCCGTTTTCAGGTGTTTCTCCGTATAACTCATTGTATTTTTTTATGACATATCGGTAATCAGGGAAGTTTAAAAGTTCTCCCACATCGTAATTACACATGTAGTTTTCTATAAATTCGATATAGTCGTTTTTGTAGGAACTTTCTTTTTCTAGCTTTCTAAGCAGTTTAATTAGATTTCTTCTCATGTTATTTTTTGTCAGTGCTTACTTCTTTTAAAAATGAACTAAATTCTTCGTGTCCTATTCTGAAATCGCGTCCGATCTTGTAGGCTTTAAGGCGTCCGGATTTGATATATCGATAAATAGTCATAATGTTTACATCCAGCAATCTTGCGAGTTCTTCAGCTTTATAAAATTCTTTTTGTTCAAACATATTCTTTGGTTGGTTATTTTAATAATACTTTACTCTGGTTTACATGACAAATCATGTTCTCGATATGTCTTGTTTCAACAGTATTTTGCCAGCCGACTTCATTGTTCCGTAGTTTTCTTTGAATAATTTTGGTTGCGGTTTTAAGTTGAGGTCATTATTTATATTAGTATTAAGATACTGCAAACTCTGCAGAGGGTCTGACAGACTGTGTTTTTTCAGAAACATAATCCTATATTCTATAAGCTCTTTTGGCGCTCGCGTAAGTCCTATATTAACCCCCTTAACAACGCTTGGATTTAAAGCTTGATGTTTTATAAAATTTGATACACAAATCCATCCTTCTCTGTAAATAATCTTTTCAGAAACTTCAAATTTTTTAAGGATTATTAATATTTTCTTTATTTTTATTCCAGTTTCCATTGATATGTGGTTGAGGGGAATTTCATACATACCTGAAATGTCAGTATGGGGGTTTGTTAGGAGATATATAAATAAAAGCTTTTCAATCGCAGATAAGCTGCTTATGAAAGTATCGGTCCAAAATTTTGTATTTACCATTCGCCTCTTTGCCATATTATTTATCTTTCAAATTTAATTCATAAAGATTGGGATTTACTCGCTTATCGACCTTTAGGAGCAACTCAAAAAATCCTAAAAGATTTAATTTTTCTGCAGGACTTAATGCGAGCGCAGATATATTTTTTGGTTGTCTTGAGTTGCTCACATGACAAGGCTAGCAATTAGGTATCTATGCCTAACATATGCTTACACTGACATATTTACCAACATAAATAACCGCAAAGCGGTTATTTATGAGAACTTATCAACACTACGAAAGGCATACGAACGGAATACTAAATTTTTAGTCCTCCAAATCAACCTTATAAAGAGGGCTGATTCTATAGCCACTGCCTTTCTTGCCCTCTATAAAATTTTGTATTTTCAAATTATTTTGTATTTTAGCCTTAATTTTTCCTATTTCGGGTCGAATACTTTTTGTATTTTTAATACCCAATTCGTTTTCTAAAGAAATAACTTTTTGATACCCATGATTTTCTATTAAAAACCTTAGAATTTTATATCGGTTTGATCCTTGGTTTAATTCATAATGGTATTTTGAGCGAGGATTTCGGTATAGTGTGCCGTCCCGATCAAGATAGAGAATCGACACTATCTTCATATCCTTTACCCTTTTTGAATTTTGTTGATCAATAGTCTTGCTTATTTGGTCTAATTTTTTGTCATCAATTTTTATTTTAAAATTCCAATCATCTCCTTCTCCGTACTGCTCAACTACCCTAATGATCCCAAATTTAGAAAACTGATTTAAAACTACAGTTTCATTCATTTTCCTCCCACCTTTTGTTTTAAAAAAGTCAGTTATTTCGTAGAGGCAATAATGTCCTATTTTAGTTGAAAGTTGGAGGGTTTGGATTTTTTTGAGAACAAAAATAAAGTCTGAGCGATTTGCCTTGATATAGTTTTCAAGATTTTCTCCTGAATATTCATTTTGCCTATCCTTACTTTGCATTACTGTATCTTACACATTAAACCAAAAAAGTCTCGCCTAAAACGACATTTTTTGCTAAACTGCCAAAACAAGCCTAACCCCTAGAACTCGAAATCTAGGATATGGCGAAATAAGCCTACGCGAATAAAGACGGTCTCATAACCGGCACTATTCGCGTAGGTCTACATCCGAAAGGGCGTAGTGATAATCCCGAAAGGGACTATCGCCGTGTTGTGGGACCATCTTTGTTTCCACCACATCTTATTCGATAAAACCTACGCGAAGGTATGTATACATTTAAAAATTGGATTTCAAATATTCCCAAACGGAGTGCTTTGGTAGTGTTGATGGCTTTTCTACTGCCGAGCATTGTTCTCGGTTTTGTCGTTTCAAAACAAGCCAGTCAGTTGAAAAATCAGGGTCGTACATTGGTCTACGATAAGAACCGCGAAACACTTTGTTTTAAGCTCGTATATGATTACCAATCAAAAAATCCTGATCAGACGACAGGGATCAGGTTATATAATCGCAAGAATGATCTCTGTGTCTATGAGGAAATGCGATCGTTTGATGGAGGTAGTCATTTGATTTATAGGCTCATTGATCTGTTTACAAACAAAGATCTTGCAATTTGGGACAATATTGATTCCAATTTAAAAATTGGATCAGAGAATTATTTTGACCTAAAAGATTATTACTTGAAGACAAGAAACGACGCTTACGACCCTCTTACTATTCTGAAAGAAAATCTCGGACTTGCACCTACAGGTAACGATTCAAACTCTAGTACTCCGAATATCTATAGTGATTTAATACCGAAAACTGAAACGAGTAATAGTTCTAATCCAGGAAAGATAGCTACACCAAAACCGGCAGTAACACCCGAACAATCAGAGCTTCTTGAACAGTCAAAAGTTAAGGAGATAAACGCTCAACTACAAACGGAAGCGCAAGTTAGTCAAAGATTAAAATCGGCAAGTGTAGACCCTCGTTGTGAGGGTCGTACGATGACGGGTCAGGTAACATTTAGACCTGCGTATAACAATAAATCGCAATTGATTCAGTACTCTTCGGGCGACGGCGCCACTTTTACATGCAACATTGTTTATCGTTAAATCAGTTAAGATTATTCCAATAATTTTAAAATTCCCGAAAAAATTTCTATCAAGTCGAGCCTTTTTCCTTCTTCGGTTGAATCAAAAAGGTAATGTCCATGTAGATTCTTTGCTTCGTTAAGATATCTTCTAAGACGTTCATCCGAAAAGGCTTCGTTGAAAATAGTGTAATTCTTACGAAGTTCTAGTACCAAGCGAAAAGTCCGCTGCTCTTCTGCGTTTCTTGTGGAGGTTAATTGGTTCGAAATATCATCTTTGTCTAATTTGCCCCCATTACTACTAAACGAGTGCATTCTTCCGCTGAAACCGAATATCCAAGGCTTTTTTATAATACTTTCTATTCGTTTTTTAGGGTCATATGAAGATATGGCAAAAGTAAGGATTTTTGCCCACGTTATAGGATCAACTTCGGGGAACAGGTTTTCAGATATATTGTCGAGTTCGTAATCGATATCGTTTTCTTTCATGTTAGAAATCCTTTGTTGCGCCCATCGTAAAAATTCCTGAAATGTTATCTGCGGGATTATTCTATGATCGGCCAATCCCGACATTGTTACTTTCCATTCGTTGGGGAAATAAGCCTCCCAAATTTCATAAGCATCAGGGGCTTGTCCTATTGATGCAAAAAATACTTTATAAAAATTTGGCAAAATATCCTCTATGTAAAAACGATCTTGCCCCTTAACAGAACCTTTTGTATTTTCTTGAGCATTAATATGTTGGGATAATTCCTTGAAGAATCCATAAGATTCGATGCCTTTTTCTTTCAAAACCCTATTTAGGATGTGGCTAGAAATCTCGGCAATAATTACTTTAAGTTCATAATATTTTATCCAAACATCAACATCTTTTTCGAGATATTCGATATCCTTCTGCCATGCTTTTAGATGCCAGTCCAAAATAGAACTGAGTGTTTTATATACTAAAAAATTGGTCGATCTATTTTCGATCGATTTAGAGAAGTCGCTAAGCAGTTTAAGGGGTAAGTCATTTTCCATATATTATTTTAAACCATCATCAATTTTTGATTTAAAAATCTTAAAAAACTCTGCTTCATTGACTACATTCATTTCTTTATTTTCCCATACAGATTTCCAAGCAGTTTCCATATCTTTCGGTTCGGAAAGGTTTTTCAGGTAATTGAATCGAAGAGGAAATTTATTTCCCTTCATCCAATAGTAGGATTTAGTGAGGATTCTTATCAAGAGATATAGTCCGATCATCCAAGCACCAAGCTCAATAATTCTTAAAGTTATGGTTGAATGGTTCCAAAATATTACAGGTACGAAGATTAAACCTGAATACAAAAGGATATTTCTTGCCTCTGTTATGTGATCCAAAACAACAAGGTTGTCTAAACCCTGGAATTCCTTTTCCCCAAGCACTACGATCGCAACCGGTATTAGTATCGTAAGGCATGCTATCCCGACGCCATGAGCCAGTGTGGGGAAGTCGCTATTACAAAGTAAGGATATAAGTGTATTCATCTGATTAGTATTGTTAAGTATATATCTAAATTTATTTTAAAGAAGCTTTTGCTTATTATTCAAAAGTTTTATACTTAGTGAATATGGTTAAATCATCAAATGAAAAAGAATATGCACGCCCTACGACTGCCTTAAAGCACAAAATAGTATTGGAAAAAATGTCTGAAAATGGTGGAAATGCGGGCAAGGCGCTTCGTGACTCGGGATATTCTACTAGTTATTCTAAAACCCCTCAAAAGCTTCTTAGGTCGAAAACATGGCAAGAAGTAACAGAAGAGTTCTTTCCTGACGCTGAAATAGCCAAGAAACATCGCCAGTTGCTTGAAAAGAAAGAAGTTATTGTGCATGGCAAAGATAGTAAGTTAATCAAAACAGGAGAGATTGATGTAAATGCCGTTGCGCGAGGCTTAGATATGGTCTACAAGATCAAAAATAGATATAAAGAAACTATTGCAGTCGAGGTGGGAAAGTATCGAAATCTAACGGATGCTGAATTGGCGGGGAGGATAGCTCAAAGTAAAAGGTTTTTTATGAAAAAGTAATAGCCAATAAATGTCATTGTTAAGAATATTGGTATTTCAAAAGTAATATGTTAATATGCTACATATGAAATACCGAGAAGTTATCATTGAACAGCTCAAAAAACAGCCTTATTTTACAAAACAGGCTGTTTTTCAGCTTGGAAAGGGTTATTTAATTAAAGATTCCACTCTTAATTCTTATATTTCTCGCTCCATAGCGCATAAGGACATTATTCAGCTAAAGAGAGGTGTTTATGTAACTATGGACTTTTACACTAAAAATAAGACTGATTCGTCTTATCTCTTTTACATTGCTAATATTTTACGCGGTCCTTCCTATGTTAGCTCGTGGACCGCTTTGCAGTATTACAACTTGGCAACCGAGATCATTAATACTATTACTTCGGTTACTGAAAAAGTTACTCGGGACTATGAAAATAAAATTGGTACTTTTTCCTACCATTCAATAAATAAAAACCTCTTTTCAGATTTCTCATTGGTAAAAGGGACATTTGAATTCTTCATTGCTTCTCCATCGAAAGCACTATTCGACCTTCTTTATTTCAAGACAAATCAACTGCGCGGGGTTACGTTTGATAAAATTGGTCCTTTAATCGAAAGCTTGCGGGTTGATATTGAGGAAATGGAAGAAAGTGAGCGCGAAAAGTTTTATTCGCTTGTGAAAAAACATATCGTTTATGGAAAATAACCAGATTATCTTAAAATTGAAAAGCAAGATTGAAGATATCAGTGCCTATGGTTCTGTAGATGCTGAAACACAGCGGAATGTTCTCAAAGAGGAACTGCAGTTTTATGTTCTTGATTTCATTTATCATCATCCTGACTATAGCAAGTGGACTATGTATGGCGGTTCTGCGCTTCGCATCTGCCATAATCTAAATAGAATGTCAGTCGATCTTGATTTTGAGATCGACGATGTATGCACGGAAGAGTTCTTGAAAGATTTGAAAAAAGAGGTAGAAACTCATTTTTCAAACAACTATAATGCTGGTACAGATTTCCTTACGGTTAAGACCGTAGGAACGCGAGGTCTTCGAATGAACTTCAATATTGGTACTGAATTAGGACTTAATCATTCATCGGAACAGGTCCGTGTAAAAGTCGATTTAAATTGCTTCACGGCTCCAAAAACTGTAACTGAGAGAATTCCGATAAACCGCGATCAATTTTCCTTTGTAATAAAGACATATAACATGTCTGCGCTCATGTCGAGCAAGATTGCGGCGATATTTTTACGAGGACAGCGCATAGTAGGCAAAGATGTTTATGAGGAAAAAGGTCGGGATATTTACGACTTGCTTTGGTATATGGAAAAACAGGTCGTCCCTGATCTAGATTACCTAATTGCAAAGAATATCGATGTGGCTGACTTGCGAGGACTTTTCAACAAACTGACGATTCAGATGAATAAAGTAAGCGATGCAAATCTTGAGCAGGATTTAAGACCTCTATTTCTCGATCAGGGATTTATCAGTAACTGGTTAAAGGCTTGGAGGGAAACCTATTTGTGGTTGCTGAAATCTTATACAATCCATACGGTTACCTCTTTGCAAGAAGTCATCGTTCATAGAGATTTTCGCACCGATAATTTTTCCTTTGTTTTTTACTACCAGACGACAGACAAAAGAACAGTGAATATCGTCTACACGGTAAGCGACTATTGGATTACGTTTAAGGATGGCGACTTGAGTATGTCTATAGATGAAAATGTAGGAAAAATTCTTCAGTTTTCAGCTAACGGATCAAGTAGTAGAGAAACGCCAACTGAAAAGCTTAAGCAGTACGCTACTCTTTTTTACAATAAAACAGAGTCTTACTTCAAAAAAACTCATCGTGAAATGTTGCGCAATACCATAAAGACAAAAACGATCCGAATGACTGCCGATAATCTAAATCAGAAAGAACAGATTGTACTTGATCGGCCTGCTCTGATTTCTTGCGACCTAGATGATCTTCTAATGTAATTTGTATGTCGCACCAAACTATTCAAATTCTGCAAAAGCACTCACTCAAATCAACTACTCTTATGGGTGCTTTTTGTGTGGAGGTAAAAATAAAACAAAATGACCAAGAAAAAACAGCCTGCTTTGGCATTTTTGGTTCTGATATGTCTATTAAGGGATGGGGGCGTGATAGTAAGGACTTATTGGACTTGGTAAACATCGCTCTCGACAGAGGTGTATTGGATGATTTCGAATTTAATAATAAATATTATTTTACTTACACAGGAAGTCATTTTCAACAAAATGAAGAAGTTCCTGATTGGACTAAAGATCCAAGCGTCATTCTTACTTAGTATTAATGCAAAAGCAGATAGTTTCAGTAGAGCTGAATAAGTATAAAGATTTAACAAGATGCCGAACTTGCTGCCAAAATTGCCCAAAGTAAAAAGTTTTTCTTGAAAAAATGATCATACAAGGATCCTTTAGGATTTTCATACCTAATCCTTTCCAGGATGGTGAAAGTATGCGTCATACTTGACTTTTTAAACAATTCGTGATAAGCTAATAAGGATCAATTTTGGTCATTCAAAACAAAACACAAAAGGAGGACAAAGCATGGAAAATGCAACACAATCCAAGAAAAAGCCGAGCCTGAAACAGCTGCTCGCACTTGCCAGCCTCATCGCGAGCGTACTGGAAGAGATTTTTACATCAGGACAGGCGCAGTACTGGCTTCAAAACAAGAGCAAGCTCCGCAAGAAGCTGTTTGAAGTATTTGAGATCACTGCTGAAACCTACACTGAAGTCCGCCAGCAGTGGCAGGAGTTCTACCAGTCGGCATTCGGGATCGAAGTCGATCTGAGTGCCGTGCAAGTGCCCGAGAAGCCTGCTGAAGGCAATTACCGACTGCTATTCATCGCCAAAGGTCTTACCACTAACAAGGTGTACGATTCATGGAAGTTTCCAAAGTGGAGATACAATGATGACCTCGACAAAGCAGTGCCGACCAACAAGCGTACAGCGACAGAAAGCTATGCAATCTGGGTTCTCATTGGTGATGAGCCTGATCAGGAATTCCTGGGCAAATCCACAAAGACAGCCGACCCTTCAATGGAAATCGGAATGACTTTACTGGAACGCATGATTTTTGAATCAAAGTACTTTGCTGAAACGGGCAAACACCTTGATGTTAAGGGCGTAACGTTCTGTAGTGGTTCTCGCTATTCGGACGGTAGCGTCCCGTGCGTGGACCTCAATGCCGATGGCAAGGTGTGCGTGAGCTGGTACGACCTCGACGACTCGAATGCGAAGTACGGTGTCCGGAGAGCAGTTTCCCTTTGATCTTTTAACTTTTTCCCTTGTCCGGCGTTTTGCAATAGCGAAACGTCGGATTTTTTTATACAATTAATATTGGCTGTTAAGTTGGTCCGAGCGAAAGCGGGATGTCAATTTGCCACTTATTTTGAAACTGCCTGCGTGCGCCTTTGCATAGATCATTCAGTTTCGTCATGATGCAACACATTTCCCGCGACTGCGGGCATAACTCAGATGTCCTGGAAACAGGATAGTCGGTGATACGGATGGGCGCTCGCAGAAAGGATGGTTCTCGCAATTCGGACGGTAACGTCCCGAACGTGTACCTCAATACCGATGGCAAGGTGAACGTGAACTGGTACAACCTCGACAACTCGAATGCGAAGAACGGTGTCCGGAGAGAAGTTTCAACAAACATTCCGCCTTAATTGGGCGGATTTTGCGTAATGTATTTCAGCCAGCCCGTCGCCATTTTCGACATTTCGACGAGTTCAGTTTGAGCCTGAATGTATGCTTTTTCGGGAATGATCTTCATCTCAAGCTCAAGTCGAACGAGATGCTTAAGCTTTTCAAGCATCATGCGGACTTGTTCGAGAAGGGGTTGTTTCTTCGGTTTTGCTACAAGTGCAGCATTCACTATTTCATCAAATAGCCTGAGACAAGTATCTTCGATATGCTTATGTATGCCTAGTTTGTCACGCTTGGAAAGAGTATTTCCTGTCCGATAAACAATCGCGTATAATCTCTTGACGCTATGGAAGATCGGGATGTCAAAATCGATAGGGGGGGGGGCGACCTTTTGAGATTGTTTTTGCATTCGACTAGTGTACCAAATCTCCTCGAAGCCTGGAATGAATTTAAGAGAGGTAAACGCAAGAAAGGCGATGTTGCAGAATTCGAACTCCATCTCGAAGACAGGCTTTTTCGATTGCATAATGAGTTGATAACGAGAAAATATATTCACGACCCCTATTTCGATTTCTATGTTTGGGATCCGAAGCGTCGCCATATCCACAAGGCAACAGTTCGTGATCGCGTATTGCACCAAGCCATTTTTCGCTCCCTGTATCCTATTTTCGATAAGGATTTTATCTATGATTCCTATTCGTCGCGAAATGATAAGGGAACGCATATGGGCGTCGAGCGCTTGGTTTCGGCATGCCGCAAAGAGACTAATAATTGGAAGAGTACGGCTTATGCACTGAAGTGTGATGTGCGGAAGTTTTTCGATTCGATTGATCAAGAAATCTTAAGAAAACTGATCTTGAAGAAAGTTTCAGAGCCAGACATGATCTGGCTTATTGATTTGATTCTTGTGAGTTTTGAAAAGGAAAAAGGGAAAGCCTTGCCTCTTGGTAATGTTACAAGTCAGCTTTTCGCAAATGTTTATATGAATGAATTCGACCAGTTCGCGAAACATGTCTTAAAAGCAAAACACTATTTCAGGTACTGCGATGATTTTATTATCGTCCATAAAGATAAAAGATTTCTTGAGGGACTGATTCCAAAAATACGCACCTTTTTGAAAGACGTTCTTAAGCTTGAACTTCATCCAAATAAAGTCGAAATACGCAAGGTTCGACAGGGAATCGATTTTTTGGGATATGTGACGCTTGATCGCGGCGTGAACGTCGTGAGAACGAATACGCGAAAGCGGATCAAGAGAAAAGTTTACATCGCAAGGAAAAAATTCAAAAAAGAAGATATTTCAGATATAAGTTTTGAGAGCGTGATCAGCTCGTATCTTGGCGTTGTATCACATGCGCGCGACAGAGAATCAAAGGTTTTTCTTGATAAGGAACTAAATACCCTTGGATTTCAAAGAAGAATGCAATAAGTTTAAAGATTGGCTAGTATGGTGAATTTGTCGTTTTCGACACATTCACCATACTTTTTTTCATTTATATTTTTTCTTATCATGATTTCTCGCAGGCATCGGGCCCAATGCCTGCGATTACTAATCTAACTAAGATAAAATTATGATAAAAAATCTACTATGTTTGGGAAATAATATTCCCCTGACCGATACTGATATCGAAGCACTTTTGGACGAAAAGCACACCCAACTCCATTTTTTATGGAAAGAATATCTGAACAATAAGCCTTCCTCAAAAGATTCGATCCATATAATGGAATTCGAAAGTTCGCTTCGAAATGCATTTGGAGAAATTTATCCTGAAGTAGCTGAGGAGATGCACAGCAGAATCCCTGATTTGCTCTATAAAATCCAAGACGATGAAGGAGAAAATGTCCAAGCAAGAAAGGCGTTCCTTGTTGGTCTCTATGGTCGTATCAACTACGTCATGAATCAGGACTGGAATTAATAGCTAAACTTAAAACAGGGCTGTCGGCCCTGTTTTAATATTTTATCTTTTAATAATCCCATGAAATTCACACTCCAAGAATTATTTCAGAAATATATTGACGAAGCTAGGTTCGTCCTCGATCGCAGTCCTGAAACCATCAGGGGATCCAAGGACGCCTTTCGGCTTTTCATAACCCTCGTTCCTGACGCATTATTTGTCGAAGACTTGTCGCCCGAAATTCTAACGCTTTTCTTGAAACGCATCCAGACAAGGGAGCGAATCATCGGAAAGGATCGCAGGGTAGTGACAGGGGTTAAGCCTTCGACTATTATCGCACATGGCGGGAAACTCAAAACATTCTCAAAGTGGATGTTTATGAGAGGATATCTTAAGCAAGATCCTTTTGCCGAAATCAGATTCGAGCAGAGGGAATTCACAGATCAGCAGGCGCTCGGCAAGGAGCAGGTTCAGAAGATCATCGGAGCCGCATGCCAGTACGCTTCTAACTCGTTTCTTTTGAGACGCGACCTTGCTATGATTTCACTTTTCATTTTTTGCGGTCTTCGTCGCAATGAGCTTATCTCGATTCAGATGCTCGACGTAGATTTATACAAGAATTTCATAACGATTCGCGCACAAACATCCAAGTCGAAAAGAGTCAGAGTGCTTCCGATCAATCTGGAGCTGAGAAGGCATCTGCGGGAATATTTTGAGGAGAGGAAGAAAAAGAACTACACGACGCCTTACTTTTTCGTATCGAATACGGTAGATCGAGGGCTTACAAATGCCGGGCTCAAGCACTGGGTTGATCATCTTCGAATGCGTTCAGGGGTCAAGTTCCATATACACCAGTTCCGGCACACCTTCGCGATCAACCTCGCGATGCAGGACGTCGGGGCAGTGAAAATTCAGAACCTGATGGGGCATAGGCAGCTGAGTATGACGCAGAGCTACCTGAGGTCGATCGACACCAAAGAATTAAGAGGGGATGTAAATAAGCTGTCATTTGAAGGTTTGAGGTAGAGAATACAGGGACTAATTTAGTTTAAGTCTTTACTGTAAGCAAATGATTCGTGTATAAACTTAGGTCGAATTCAATTTGAGACCAGTTTAGAGTTCTGAACTCGTCCACCAGACGACCCCAGCAGCAGTTTTTACTGAAAAGATCCCTCATCGAGGGGTCTTTTCAGTTCGGATAAACAAAATCCCCGCTTACACAATTGTAAGCGGGGCAGATATTAAATTTAGAAAGTAGCTAAATGTAAGGTCCGAACACTGAATATAAAAACCATACTAACGCTATAAAGCCGTTAAGGTATATCAGGCGAGGAACTCGTTCCTGCATAAACAGGTTGCTGAACCCGCGTTTTCCCGAAAGGACTAGGGCATTCTGCAGTGCTGATACGGAGAGGTAGAGAATGATATTTGCGAACAGCCAGATGAGTATCCAGTAGGCACTATTTATCCTGTAGTAGTTGTTCTCGGCCCTCGCGTAGCGGTTGGCCACGGCTTCTCTCAACTGCTGCTCATTCCATTTTTCTTTGCTGCAGAGAAAAGAAATGTGTGAGCTTGCGACATATGGCATGTCATTCAAGGCTCCGTAAACGCCGCGTTGATCTATTGTTCTTTCTGCTACGATTCTTGCTTTGTGATAAGCATAGTCTATTTCACCAAGTAGGCAGGCGATTGCAACGACAAGCGCAGCTATCACCGCGACTGTCAAAATCAGATTACTTTTCATTTTAAAGAAATTTCTTGTCCAAACGGAGGACTGCCGAGAGAATTTTGCCAAAACGGCGTCAGGTGATCCTCAGTAACCCTTATGAACGAGTGCTCCTTATTTCGGGCCTCTCAGGAATGAAGCAGTGCGTGATGAATAGTAGTATCATCAAGACTTCTGGCAGTCCGTAAGAGATTCTCGAAGAGCTATTTGCAAGCTGCATTATGAATGCGATGATTCCTACCAAAACTCCTGTAAACGCAAATGGGAGGAGGTCCCTGTCTGTCCATGCAGAGAAATCATATTCGCAGTTAGCGCCTATTGAAAAGCGCCAAGAGAAGATGAATCCGAAGCTTAGGAGGACAATGGTCATTATCCTTAAAAACAGGATAAGGTTCACAATCCACATTGCTCCATCTGCTGGTTGCAATTGGTCATACGATGTCCTTTTTGCGTCAGGATTGGTATCCCAACTACCCCGATCGCTCAAAGTGATTCCTGTCCTGTGCATCAATGGAATATCACCAAAGATTTTGGAGTGAAATACCTCTGTTTCTTCTTTGGAATAACCATCAGAATATCTAATAGAATAGGAGGAACCAGTATTGCTTTTGAAGGGTAGGCTAGCTACGTCGTAAGAAGTAGCGAAATAAGAGATCATGATTGTTGCCAGGATCAGCAACTTCTTGCTTGAATTTTTCATTTTGTTAAGAACTTTTGTAGAGAGTTTTGCCAAAAACGGCATCAGGTAACCCTCATTAACCCTTGATGGAAGACAGAACTTAGAAGTAGCCGGTGACAATTTGGTGGCGATCCGAGTCGTTGAGACGGTAGATCGTTACAAATGGCCAGTCAGAAGGCTTTCTGCTTGAAGAGCCAGTACTTACGCCGTTCACGATGAAATGGGTGTAAGGCTTGATGCCCTCTGCAGTAAACTTCAGAGTCATGAGCGAGTCGTTGAACGTGCCGGTGGAGAGCAGTGGGATTTCTTTAAATCCGACAGCAGGACCCCAGAGCGTCAGCTCGTTCTTTCCGTGGAAATGCTGATCGTCAAGAGGAGCCCTCTTGTCTTTCACGATCTCTATTTCATTAACATTTACACTGTCGTAGTAGAACGCAAGAGTCGTGTCGCCAGCCTGGGCCGGATTTGACGTGTTCTTGATAGACTTGAACAATTCCTTTTTCATTGTCAAAGAATTTCTTGCCCAAACGGAGGACTGCCGAGGAGACTTTGCCAATACGGCGCAGGGGAGTCTCCAATAACCCAAGTAGTTCATAAATAACCACCATGTGTATTATTATACATATATATTATAGAAAGTCAAGTTTTAATCTTTTCTCAATGATCGTCTGTGTGTTAAAATAAGGCCATGAATAAAGGCTTGGAAGCAATGGAGAATAAGGCCGGAAAAAGCCCTGTAAAAGAAGGGGCTGGTTTTGCATTCGAACAAAGCCCGGAACTAAGGCGAATTGGGACACAGGAGCAGTACGGTAAATATCTAGAAACAATTTTTCCAAAAAGCGCTGTCCAGAATATCGTTTGGCATGCTACAAACAACACGTTTGACGCTTTTGACAAAAAGTACATAGGAAGCTCTACGGATCAGGGTTCGTATGGGAAAGGTTTCTACATGAGTGACCGCCAACGAAACTTCGGAGAAAGGGCGCTTCCTGTAATGGTCGATCTTAAGAACCCAATTACGACCGACCCTGTAAAATTTTATGAAGAGAAGAATAACAAGCCCGACTTTAGTGATATCGAGGCATATGAAAACTACAAAGGTAATTACGTATATCCAACTCCGGAGTTGATAACCGCACTCCTTGTAAAAAATGGCTTTGACGGCGTAGCTTTCCAGCCAGAGCCTGAACCCGGTTCACATGTTGAATACGTCGTTTTTGAACCAGAGCAAGCTCATATCATAGGCTCCAAGCCCGACTTGGAAAAATTTAGGAAATTTGTTGAAAGTCCAAACATTTAACGGTTGCTAAATAATAGTAACATGAGGGGTGGGGTAACATGCTGGAATATGGACTGCCGTATCGTTCCTTCTCTCAAGCACAGTTCTCACTTCCTCCACGACGGCACCCCAATAAGTAGAATGAAAAAACACACTCCTGGCAGAGTGTTTTTTCATTCTAAACTTGGTACTATATTACTGTATGAATAACATGGAATCACAACCTCAGCCCAAGAAACAAAGCCTCGGAAGGAAGGCATTGAACCTAGGCATGATAGGGGCAGGATTATTTTTGGCCAATGAAAATGCGAAAGGACAGTCTGTGAATATCGGCAGTGGTAGCGGTTCAGTTAACATCGGCAACAATCAGGGACAAGTGAATGTTCGTAATCCCGACGGTACGGTAACGACTTACGGGCGCTCGAGTCAAGGGACGGTCGATTACGGTGTTGCACAAAGAGAATATGAAGCGCGCCAGGAAGCGATCCGAGCGCAAGAGCGGGCACGACAGGCCGAAGAAGAAGCCGCTCGAGCAGAAGAGCGGGCGCGCCACGCAGGACAAGGTCACGTAGTTACGAATCCACCTAAAGGAAACAACACAGGAATAGATGTTAAAGAAGGAGAGACACTGAATATTCCTTAATTCTGAAACTGTCCACGAGTCCGCTCAATGAAAGTCAGCGACACCAGCGTGTTATGATGTCCAGTATGAAAGATTCATCATGTCCGTTTTGTAATCACGAAGCGCAGTCAAAAGACTATCTGCTTGAGGAAACTGCAAACTTCCGCATAATTGCCGATCTCCACCCTTTGACAGAGGGGCATATTCTTGTAATTCCAAAAGAACACATTGCCTGTGTCGGGGATTTCACAGAAGAACTTTTCCAGGAATTTGCATTGCTGTATGAGAAGGTGAAGAATTTTATCAAAAAAGAATATGGGAACGTTAGTACGTTTGAGCATGGGAAGATAGGACAATTAGTCTTTCATTCCCATATGCACGTATTGCCATTCTCCGGACTGCCTACTTCGATAATTCCAGAGGGTGAAAGTCATATTGATTCCACGAAAGGCATCGATGCTCTGAATCAAACATACAAGTCTGACGGACAGTACCTTTTCTTCTCAATCGGGGATGGTAATTTCCTTGTCGATACGAACCTGGGATATCCTCGTTTTTTCCGAGACAGGTTTGCAGGTGCTCTTGGAAATGCGAACCGAGCAAACTGGAAAGAAATGCATGAGGATGCGGAATTGATGGCCCTTGCCCATTTAGAAAACCTGAGGGTTATGGAGAAGTGGAAGCAAAGATAAATTAATTTTTAATCGCTTCCAGTCCAACGTTCTGAACTCGTCCAGTAAGCGACCTACAAACAAAAAAGCGCCCACCGGCGCTTTTTTGTTTTTCCAAATTCTGAAAATAGGGACGATTTCTCGAGAAGTTCGATCAAGGGTAACTAATCTCGAAGACTTGACTATATAATTCTACTATGCTATTATGAGCGGGTAATTTAAGTCCTTTCACAAAACAATTTTTAAACCATTAAAAAAACAACATGGGAAAAACAAAAGAAGAACGGCCTTTGCTGTTCAGTTCGCTTTGGCCTACGGGAACGCCCGAGGAAGAGGCCTAAGTCGCATCTCGTGTTGGTCACCAGAGACAAAATTACTTGCTAATGCAAGCGATCTTGTCTCTTTTGACCAATCCTATACTCTGGATATAGTTTTTCTCGACCTGAGAAAAATTTTTCGCG
>JAQBQS010000009.1 GCA_028286885.1 Patescibacteria group bacterium | reverse complement strand
GAATCTGAAATGATTACGGACGCACCAACGGCATTCTTGTACAATCCGCCCGGATTGAAATAATTATTCTCGTATACAGAATTCATCGCGCGTAAAACCTCTCCATCGATTGGAGTCGTTGCGCCGTGGTCGAGGTAGATTCTTTTTTTGGAGTTCCAGAACATATTACTTTACAGAGTAGGTTTCGAGGTCGACGTCGTCGAATCTAATCAATTCTTTTCCTTCGATATTATAAAATGAGTTTTCATAAATATTCTTTGAGTTTTTCAATCCAAAGATATTTCTCTGATGCATATAAATATGTGATCGGAGAGGTCGTCCGCTGTAGCAGAACAAAATCCATTCTTCTTGATCAAGAATAAAATCGTTTGGAATTCTTACCAATCCTTTCATGATGTACATCATTGCCAAACTTTCTTCCAAGAAAAACATAATCTGATTTTCACTAGTTTCTCGTCCTATGTCTTTGCAATCTAATTTAAGATATTTTTGAAATTCTGAATCTTGATCATATATTTTTTTCAATTCCAAAACATGATTATAAAAATCATGGTGACCTATATAAAGCTGATTCCACACCAAGAATGAAAATGAGTTCTGAATCTGGAACTCAAACCATGCTTTTTGAATTGCATTCCAAAGTCCATTCTTATGTCTCGTCATTGAAGATGAATATTTCTTTTTGAGAATACCTGCCGGCTCGTCAGAATATAAATAGAGACCATCCGTGTACAAAAAATTGCATCCGATAAACGGTTTTGAAACTTTTGCAGGAACAACATGTCGCAGGAAGTTCATAATATCTTCTGGCGCTTGACCCTCCTCTAATCTTGTCATTGAAAGACCGATCACCAAATGACCTTTCTCCCCCGGCAGCTTGTTGATGTCAAAAAAGACATTCTTTTCACTCGTCTTCATATGCCTTGAAAATACCACACTTTTAGTGTATAATCCACCGCAGTATGATGTATGCAATTTACGCACTTGCAGGAGCTCTTTTGATCGCTGTCGTCGGATTCGCGATTGTCCTTTCGAATATCTCCAGACGGCTCAAGAAATTGACGACCGGAACGAACGGAAAAAATCTGGAAGACGCAATCTACCAATTGATGCACGACCACGAAATTTTCGAAGGCCGCGTTGAATCCGTCGAGGAAAAGAACGCGCGCATCGACCGCGAGATCAAATCTTCGGTTCGAGGAATCGCAACGGTACGCTATAACGCGTTTGCCGATGTGGGCGGACGACAAAGCTTTGCAACAGCACTGTTATCGGAAGACGGAACAGGCGTTGTCATCTCGTCAATCTATTCGCGCGACCGCATGAACGTCTATGCCAAGCCGGTCGCCAACTTCTCGTCCGAGTACGAACTCTCAAACGAGGAAGCGCACGCGCTCAAGGAGGCAGCGAAGATCTTCGAGTAACACTCACCGATCAGGTGAGTTTTCAAACCTATGGAAAATAAAACTACCAACAATTTGATAGAACGCCCTCCGGTCGTCGCCATCATGGGGCATGTTGACCATGGAAAGTCTTCCCTTCTCGATTACATCCGGAAGTCCAACATCGTGTCAGGAGAAGCCGGAGGCATTACGCAGCACATCGCGGCATATGAAGTCGCGCACACCGACGCCTCGGGAACCTTGAAAAAAATTACCTTCATCGATACGCCGGGACATGCGGCTTTTTCTGCTATGCGAAACCGAGGTGCGCGCGTTGCCGACATTGCCATCTTGATCGTATCAGCGGAGGAAGGCGTGAAAACTCAGACGATCGAAGCCATCAAAACTATTTTAGTCGCGAAAGTTCCCTATATCGTGGCGCTTACAAAAATCGATCGGCCGAATGCAAACCCGGAGCGCGTTAAGTCCGAGCTTCTCGAGCACGGCGTCTACGTCGAAGGATACGGCGGTGACATTCCCGTCAACGCCATTTCGTCAGTGACGGGTGCAGGAATCGACGAGCTTCTCGAAACGATTCTGCTTCTCGCACAGTTCCAAGAATTCACGGGCGATCCAGATAAGCTTGCGGAAGGATTCGTCGTCGAGTCCCATTTGGACGAGAAACGAGGAGTTTCGGCAACCATGATCATCAAAAATGGAACCGTCACGCGCGGCCAGTTCATCGTGGCAGGAACATCCATGACGGGCACGCGCATCATCGAGGACTTCGCAGGCAAGTCCATCGAGTCAGCTACGTTCTCATCCCCTATCACCATCACCGGATTTTCAGTTACGCCAGCCGTCGGTTCCGAATTCCAAGCTCTCGAGACCAAGAAGGACGCTGAAGAGTTTATTGAACTCGCCAAGCAGAATATGGAAAATCTCGTATATGTTGCAAATCCGATGATCACGAGCGAAACCAAAATCATTCCTGTCATCATCAAGAGCGACGTGTTCGGCTCAGCCGAAGCCATCGACGACGAAATTGTAAAACTATCGACTGACGAGGTGTATTTCAAAGTCATCAAGAAGGGCGTCGGCATCATCAATGAATCTGACTTGCAACTTGCATTATCCGACAAGAATACGATCATCATCGGATTCAATGTCGACATCGACAAGAAAGTTCTCGACATGAACGAGGTCGACCAGATTACGGTCAAAACATTCAATATCATTTATAAGCTGACCGAATGGCTCGAGGTTGAACGAGAAGTTCGAAGGCCCCGCAAGGAAGTGGATACGATATTAGGACGAGCGAAGATCCTGAAAGTATTCAGCTCTCAGAAGAATTCCCATGTCGCAGGCGGTCGGGTTCTCGAAGGTTCGATGGACAAGAAGGCAGGCTTCAAACTGATGCGAGGAGATGAGCAAGTCGCCCGCGGAACGATCACTGAACTCCAGATGGGCAAGGCTCCCGTTTCAAGCGTAGGAATAGACGAGGAGTTCGGAATGCAGCTCGACTGCAAGGAAGATCCCCTTCCCGGCGACGTGATCGAGACATTTAAGACCGAGACCAAATAAATTTATGCCCTCAAACCACCACAACGAATCCTTGGAAAAGGAAATCAAGAAACACGCCTCCGATTACATCACACGCGAGTCCTCTCGAGTGTCTTTGATCACGATTACGCGTGCTGATTTTTCGTTCGACAACAAGCACATCGTCATCCACGTCTCGGTACTTCCCGAGCGCGCGGAGCCTATTGCGATGAATTTCCTCAAACGCCACCAAGATGACATCCGCAAGTACGTCGTCAAGCATGTCAAAGGAGGAGCCATCCCGTGGTTTAGGTTCACCCTCGACGCAGGCGAAAAAAACCGACAGCGCGTGGATGAATTATTGCGGGAAGACGAGGAATAAGATATAGTAACTTCGCAGAAATGCGAACGGCGTGGTGGCGAAGTGGTAACGCTTCGGTCTGCAAAACCGACATGCGCGGGTTCAATTCCCGCCCACGCCTCAAACATGCCGAGATTGCCCGGGTGGCGAAATTGGTAGACGCTAGAGACTTAAAATCTCTCGGCCGCAAGGTCATGTGGGTTCGATTCCCACCCCGGGCACAACGCCCCGCGTAGCTCGCATCGAGCGAAGTGGGGCAACAATAAAATAAGCATGCCCGGGTGGCGAAATTGGTAGACGCACTTGCCTTAGGAGCAAGCGGGGTGACCCATGGAGGTTCAAGTCCTCTCCCGGGCACATGACTCATATCATCGTGAACGTGATTTACTTCTTGACGATGATTCTTCTTTTGGTTGCGACAGTATGGATTGTTTTTTCGCTTCTTAGATCGACTCTTTTTGGTCATGCGCCTTTTATTCCCGTCATGGACCACGCAATCGATCCAATACTCTCTGAACTCGATCTTGGTCAAGATTCCCTCTTCATCGAAATTGGATGCGGAAACGGCAAGGTTCTGGTTGCCGCGACGCAAAAATTTCCTCAGACAAAAATGATCGGCATCGAACACGACCTTGTTCCCTACTTCATTGCGAGATTCAACACGCGGAAGTTGCCCAATGTCTCAATCGTCAGGCAAAATTTCTTTTCATACGATTTTTCAAAGGCAACGCATTTGTTTGCCTATCTCCTGCCGGGCGTCATGGATGACTTGGGCGGGAAACTCGACCGGGAACTGCAGCCCGGAACTATTCTTGTCTCGTGCGATTTTAAAATTTCAAGAAAACAGCCGCTCCGCATTGTTACTGTCTCGGCCAAGAAATCTGATCTCGCAAAAAATCTTTTTATTTACAAGTGGTAAGTATAAAAGTAGGTATAAAAAAGCGGCGGAAATGCTTCGCATTTCCGCCGCTTTTTTATGTGTGCACCCGGTAGGGATCGAACCTACGACCGTTTGCTTAAGAGGCAACTGCTCTACCGACTGAGCTACGGGTGCATTTCTTGCGGGGGATATCCCAAATGAGCCTTAAAATACTAGCATGAATTCGGCTATTTGGAAATATACTGTACTCTTGACTTTTATATCTAAAAATGCTATAGTTATCAGGAAACTCATAGTCATTATTTTATTCATTTAAAACAAAATATAACAAATATGGCAACAACAATTTCCAAAGGTGCTTTTAGGATTTACCTGGGAGCAATAGCTGCTTTTATCATCGGAATACTCATCATGAGTATTTCCAAACGGTTTGATGCTACTCATAGCCTCTCAAACTTCGCAATCGTTTTGCTTGTAATCACAATCATAGGAACGCTCGGAGCTTTATGGGTATTGTCCCATTACCACACAACGGACAGCGCCTATGATCCTGACCATGTAAGAAAAGCGAACTCGGGAGCCGCATGGTTCGCCTTATGCTTGATTCTGATTCCTATTATCGCCGGCTGTCTTTTCAGTTACGATGCAGGAATGAAGATGATCGGAATGCTCGGCGCTTCGGAGATCCTGGCATTTGTCGTTATTTGCATCATCATGCTATCCCCGCACATTTTCAAAAATGCGCATAGGAACATGGCGACTGCGAACCATGCAACGGCTACGACTCCTACCGACGCTGCTGAAGGAATGCCTTGGAAGCGTATTATCTTGCCGGCGTTCATTATCATCGTCCTCATTTGGATCATGTACGCAATTTTTAGCCCTGCTGTTTTTGAGGAAACGTCTTCATCCAACTCAGGAAACGCCAATACTAACAGATCACAAGGCAGAAGCAGGAACGACCACGAGAAGGACTGGCAACCGGACAACGCGCCCACTACAACTACCCCAAAGGATCCTACCGCTCAGACTGGAACACCAGTAGAGCAAGTAGAGATTGATGGCGGAAAGATGGACAAGTAGCCTCGAGTGAAAAGCTTGCAAGCCCCTTACTGCAAAGTAAGGGGCTTTTTATTTGAAATTAAAAAATAAAACCCTCACATTACGTGAGAGTTTTATTTGCCTACTTGAGTTAGTAGGGAGTAGGAATTCCTGATCCGATGAAATCTTTGAGGTAATGGAGAATTCCAAACGCCGAGACCATGATAAAGAGTCCGATCAAGCCGTAGACGATCTGGTCGCCCGCCTTGCTTGTCATCTTGCCATCCTTGTCGAATGCCGACGTATCCCAGATGCGTCCTGCATTTCGATCTTTCAGGTAGCTGATGATCCCCCAAATGAAGAAAACGAAAGCTACAACAAACCCGGCCTTGATGAGCGGGTTTAAGATGTAGTAGCTGATCCGAAAAACCAGCAATTTGACGCTGATCGGATCGCTTGCGGCGTATGCGGTTATCGGATACAGCCAGGAAAACATGCAATTATAGCTGAACGGCTGGAATCTGGTTTGACTGAACACCCTGTCCGACGGCACCAGAGAGTCCGAGCGTGTTGGCAATAACGTTCAAAAGTCCGAAGAATGTGAACATTAGGAAGAGGGCGAGGAGGCTCATCAGGATTCCCTTCTTGAATTTCTCAGCTTTGTCGTCGCTCTTGTGAACGATGAACATGATGAGCTCGTAGAAGAACGCGAGCACTCCGATTGCGATTGCAATTGGAAACAATGCCGAGAGAAGTCCCTTGAACTGAACAACCAAGCTGCCCAATCCCGTCGTTCCGGATGTTCCGATAATCTGCGCGGATGCGAGCGCAGGAATCAGGGCGAAAGTTGATAATGACGCGAGAAATTTTTTCATGATTGGTATGAAACGGTTAATCCTTAATAATGGATACGCCAAGTATACCACAAGGAAATTAAAAGCAAATAAAAAAGGTCATCCGAGTGGATAACCTTTAAGGGGACGCTTCATTGTGCGATGGCGTAAATAGAGAACCCTAGGACCATTGTCCGATCAGGATTTATTATTGCCGTATGACAGACAGGAGTATTCACGTTGTTGATCAGCGTGATCGTAACCGCATCTCCTTTCTTGATGCCGTTTTGGATTTCACCGGCATTGATCGCAGCATTTGCAGATATCGTATCCGCTCCCTGAAGCCACGATACGCGGATCCAGTTGTAGGTAGTAACATCAGTCCTGTTATAGAACTGCGATTGACCCAGCCATCTTTGCATGCCTTCCTGACTTACCCAGCCTTGTTTAGTTTGGGCAGACATTGTTGTTCCGGCACAGATCATTGCGAAGAAGAAGATTAGTTTTTTCATTTGTTAATTAATTTTGTTGGTTTATGAATAGTATTTTAATGGAAAGATCTCTTCTTATATATTAGCATACTTTATATATTTTGTCAAGTAAAAAAGCCACCTTATTTGTAAGGTGGCTTTGGAGATCCTTTGAGGATCAGTTATGTTTGTACGTCTTTACAAACGCATCGACACGGTTCTTTTCAGCATCAGGGCTCATCAGTTCCCTGGTTGACTTGGTAGAGTCGCTCAGGTTCTTGATAGCTGCCCATGAGTCTTGAGATGCCAGATCAGTTTTTCCAACCGTTGTCTTTACATAAATCCCAGAGTTGGTCTTCGTGCAAAGATTGGTTGTAGTCAAGTTTACAGTGCCCGGCTTGATAGAGTATCCGTAGGGCACATTGCTGCTGAACACTGAGACGATCACGTTTCCTCCGTTTAGGTCATGATAGCCCTTGTAGCTATTGGCAACACCTGCATCGCAGATCAGCACTGAAGGATAGGAAGTGATTCCTTGATCAAATGAGATCAGTCCTGACAGAGGCACCTTGTTTTTGTCCACTGCAGTGCCAAGTGCGTCAGCATCCGGCACGCAGTTCTGATCATAGTCAGGGGTTACGGCATAGAACTGGCCTTGGCCTGCGACACCCACCATATTAAGCGCAGTGACGTCTACCATAAACAGGGCAGCACCGGATCCTGCTGAAGGATTGGTCGGCGTGTTCTGTCCGTTGTTGTTGCCGTTCGTAGGAGTGGTAGTAGGATAGTAGGTACCGGTTGTGGTAGCAGACTGGCATTGAACCGCATTACCGTATGCATCTGTACATTGCTTTGCACATGATGAAAGGCCGATGATCAGTACTGCTACTACGAGCATTGCGAGGTTGTTTTTGTAATTTCTCATTGTTGTTTTGTTTTTTTGTTTGTTGTTGGTTTAAAAAATTATTTTGTTTACAGAGGTTACTCTTATTACTATCTTAGCATATTCATACATATTTGTCAAGTAGTTCAGAGCTTCCCCATCCAAATCTGTCCTAGAGTGTTGATTTATAAGGGTTTTATAGAAATCCCTTATTTTGCCTTTAAAATCAAGGTTTCTGGCGATTAGAATACTTGACAATATACTAATATTATGATAAACTCTTCCCGAAAGTATTTAATTCATTTATTCAACTAAAAACCAATCAAATGGCTGAAAAAGTAAGCGACAAGTTTAAAGAAACAATCGAGGGATTCCTCGATGTTCGCGATCAAAAAAACGAGGATGTCCAAAAAGGCATCAAAAAGGCTGTCACTGACGGTAACTATGAGGAAGCTATATGGGCATGCAGGCACCGCGGAATCACAAACTCCGTACTCCTAGGTATATGCCACGATGCTGCCATGGCCAAAGCCGTAACGAAAGACGAGATCGACAGTGTACTCGGACTCAATGAGTTCGGCGACAATACTAAGATCCAAAAGATGAAGATTAAAAGAGCTACTGCTCCTGACAAGCGTCCCGCCGCAGCACCTGCTGCCGCAGCCGCCGCTCCCCCAGCAGGTGGCGGAGGTGGAGCAGCCCACTAACATTTTTGCATTTTGTTCAAATGCAAAACGCACCTCCCAAGGGTGCGTTTTTTAATGTTCCATTATGCCGAATCGCTCGTCGGCAATTGCGGAATAACGGGATCCTTGTTGAAAAACGTATGAGTGAAGATCCCGACGACACCCCACACGCAAAGCAAGATGAAGAGCGCTAGGATCGAGTTGAGCGAATACTTCTTGAACTTTGCCCTTTCAGCCTCATTGTCCGAGTTGAAGATGAACATGATCATGTTGAACATGAAGACTAACACCGCGATGGCAACGAGCATTGGCACGATTGTGGCGCTAATCCAATTGCCGGCCGTCGAAACCAACGTGTTGAACGTCCCGCCGGCAGTTCCCTGCTGCGCGAATGCCACCTTGATCATCATGCCGAACGCAAGCCCGCCTACGAACAAAGAAAGAGTTGTAATGTGTCGTTTCATATTATTGCGTGGTTGTAGTCGGAGCGAGAAGATCGTTAAGCGTTCCCTGAAGCGCGTTTGAGACGACGAATGCTCCGAGGACAAGCGCCGCACCGATCATCGTATACATCAAGGTCTTCTTGGCAACAGCGTATCCGTCGGTCGATCCCTTCTTGCGCGCAATCACGAACAGGAATCCGGAATAGATGAGCATGAGCGCGATAAACGGAATCATGATCGGGAGCACGATGTTGTTGACGATCGCCGCGATGATCTTGGGAAACGAGTTCAAGCTCGATGACAATGGATTCTTGAGGAAGTTGTCAGGATTTTTATCGTCCGAAGGTTTGGCTGCGGCAGCCGTCACGCTTGCCGTACAGGATGCCGGAGTATAAGCAATGACCGAACTCGTGCATTTCCATGTCCAGGTTCCTGCTGTTTTAACGAGATCTTTCACGGTAGCGCCGGTCGAACATAATTTGTCATTCGTCGTATCGTCCGTAAAGGGTCCGGCAACGCACGCAGGCGGCTGATTCGTTGGCGTTCCCGGCTGTGCTCCCGGATTGATCGCTCCGCCTACTTGGTCAGCCGGAGTATTGATATAGAAGCTTCCTTGGCCAAGGGTCGTTCCCGTGGTGGTTTCGTCAAACTGATAGTAATACAAGTTTGAAACGGCGGGATCAAAAGGGTCGCTCGCAACCGTAAAAGCAACGCCCGTGTGCGGAATCGTTCCGCTGAAGGCAACCTTGGGAGAGATTGTTAAATGCGACAAGTCTTCGCCGAATTTTACGACAAGATGAGCGTTCGGAATATCGGCGCCTGTTGCGGCAAGGGTTCCGCTGATCGTCGCCGTAGTTGATGGAACGTTCACATGCGAAATGACTTGGACGATTCCCGGAACCGAACTTGTTATCTTGAAATCGGCGCTCCCGACGCTCGTTCCTCCCTCGTAAATGACGGCGGTATAGTCGCCGGGTCCAAGGTCGTTCGTGCTCGGCGAAACTGCGGCAATTCCGGGCCCAATAGGAAACGTATCGGTTGATACCAATGTTGTTGCGGCTCCATTCATAAACGTCTTGAGCGTCAGCGTTACCGCTTGGGCAAGCGAAGTCGTCGGCTTGACCGTAAATCCTTCTTGGAATGTTCCGGGGGCTTGGCCCGCAAATTGTCCGGTTGCGGTAAACGTGTATGGACCCTGTCCGGCTCCTGCTGTAATCGTAAATGGAATCAACATTAATTGCACAGAATGGGCATCAAAAAGATGCGCTTGGTAAGTTCCCGGAGCCAGATCATCCATTGTCACAGAAACAGGGTTCGAGCCTGATACTGCAATGTTAGGAATGTTTCGCGTGTGGGGATTACTCCCGCCTGTCATTTCAGTAAGTATCTTAACCGTGGTCGGTTGAGTAAGGGGAACCGTGGGAGTAATGGTAAATCTTTCATCATACATTCCTGTCGTTGAGCCTGGAGACTGTCCGTTTGCAACGAAAGTGTATGAACCCCCTCCTGTTCCTCCAACCGTAAAGGTCATTTGGGGCGTTATCAGGAAATCACTATCCGTTTTCCCTGTTGCCAAATAAAAGGCATATTGGTCTCCGCTTATAAGCCCGAGCGCATTAAAATCATACGTCACGCTGAAATCCTTCGTTACAGGTGAAGAGGACTGCGGAATCGTAATCAAAAGGTTTGATCGGTCAAGCCAGCTGCTGCTCGGCAAAATTCTGCCAAGCCAAGAATACACTTTGATTGTAGACTGGTCAGGTGTTCCGACAAAGTGATAGTTTACGGTGACTGCCGTCATTGTTTGATCAACTGTGGTTGTTAGACTTCCAGGATGAGACATTAAACCTCCTGCAGTAATAGAATTCGACGTCGTAGTCGTCGTTGCGAACGAATGAGACGGCACGCCGAGGGCGACTGCAGATATGAGGAGCGCGAAGATGGCGAGTAATTTTTTCATAATAATATTCATAGTGTATTAGTTGCCGCTCAAGATGTCGAGCAGGATGTAGTTCGACTTGACGCCAAGCTCCCGCAGGATTGTAGCGATCAACGTCCATGCCAAGACAATAATAAGGATCCCGATAGCGGCGCGGACGAGCATCGCTTTGTACTTCTTAAGTGTTTTCATCTGCTCGCTCGTCGGATCAGGCAATCTGCCGAGCCAGATGATCATCGCACCCGCATACATCGCAAGGATCGCTACAATCGGACCGATCATGATGAGTCCGAACTGGATGACGTTCGCGATCAGCTGCATTAAATCCTTGTATCCGCACATCTGCGTTCCAACGGTGTCGGTATCACTGCCTGTACGACCGCACTTAGGAACGATTCCCTTATCCGAAATGGTATCGACAAGGGCGGGCACATCGGTCGGAATGCCGTTAACAATATTCGTTCCTACAACGCCGAATGATCCTCCTGTCGTTCCTGTTCCGCCGGTCGTTCTAAATTGCAGAGGCGCTGTATGGTCGCCTGTCGATTCATTTTTAATTGTGAAGACGTACGTTGTTCCGGCAGTGAGCCCCGTAAATTTAATCGAAGTATTTTTTGGAACGAAAGGCCTGATAAATTCATTGACAAGAGTCTGCCCTCCCGAAGGATTCTGTCCCTGGGGTGCCATATACACCGACAAGTTAACCTGGGCCTCAACAACAACGCTGATCTTGACCGGAAGTGTCGCGTCCGTATTCGTAATCGTATATCCAGGCAAATAGGTTATGAGCGTGTTGCCGACTTGAACGGCGGGAGTGATCGGAGTCGTAGGTCCTGCAGGCGGAGTTGCTGGCGTCGTGGGAGGAGTTGACGGATTTGCAGGCGCGGAGCTTGTTATCTTGAAATCAACACTCCCGACACTCGTGGTTCCTTCGTAAATGACTGCAGTATAATCGCCAGGTCCGAGATCGTTCGTACTTGGCGAAACAGTTCCCGTGCCAGGTCCAATTGGAAACGTATCCGTTGATACGAGCGTTGTCGAAGACGTGTTCACAAATGTCTTAAGCGTTAATGTTGTTGCCTGAGCAAGCGAAGTCGTCGGCTTAACAGTAAAACCTTCTTGGAATGTTCCAGGGGCTTGGCCGGCAAACTGCCCTGTTGCAGCAAACGCATACTGACCAGTTGTAGGTGTTGTCGGATTTTGGGTTCCTCCGACGGTAAAATACGCAGGCCCCGAAAGAACGGTAGACTGATCGGTCGTTCCGTCAGCAAGATAGTAAACATAGTTCGTCCCGTTCGTCAGGCCGAGAGCCGAAAAGTTATAGGTGACGCTAAAATCCTTCGTCACCGGTGTCGAGGAATGTCCAATCGTAATCAAGAGATTGTTGCGATCGATCCAAGTTGTCGAGCTTGCAACGCCGAGCCATGAATAGACTCGAATATCGGAGGTCGGAGTTCCGGTATAGTGATAGCTGACTGTCAGTGAACTCACGGTCTGCGTCGGAGTCGCAGTAAATGCGGCATGGGCGTAGGGCGCCATTGCAAGAAGCCCGAACGCGAGAAGGAGCGCAAAAGATTTGAGTCTGTTCATGTCTGACAGTATACCTTGCAAAAAATTAAAAAACAAAAAGACCACAACGGATTGCGGTCTTTTTTTAGGATACGGGCGCCGGATCCTTCTGGAAGCTATCAAGGATTCCTTGGATCAATGAATTGCCTCCTGAGAGAACTCCTTCGGGCAGGATGAGTCCGGCATTAATCTGCGTGACAAACCTCTTGAAGAGATCATTTGTCTGTGCGGGATCTGGATCGAGCCAACCGCGCGCAATGATCGCCGAGTTATACACGAGCGCCTTGGTAGCATCTCCTGACTGGTCTGCCGCAAGCATGTCCTTGCGCGCAGGCGCGAGCGTCGTATCGAAGATAAAATAAGAATTGATGAACGTCTGGCTTGCCATCAAGTTCGCTACCATCACGCCAAGCGCCTGATTCTTGGAAATTTTCGTAATGCCGACCCCGATCATTTTTCCATAGGTTGCCTTCGTCGGGAACTTGCTCGACTGCGGCATTGCCGCAACGGCGAAATTGAGATTCGGATTCTTGGCACGGATAGAAGCAAGTTCGCTCGCATATCCGAAATAGAGGCCAAGCCTTCCGGCGATAAACTGCGTAGAATCAAGCGGCAGCGAATCGTTCCATGAATAATGATCCGCGTCCGATGGATTCGCAAATTGCGTATAGTATCTAAATACCGTTGCAATGGATGCTCCCGTTTTCGGATCAATAGTAGCAAACTGCGACGCATATTTGTTCGTTGCCGGATTTATCTTGACCAAGCTGTTGCCTGTCTGGAATGCGAGAAGCGCCAACAACTCCTTGGCATGCGTGATATTGGAATATGTGCCGAGCGCGACTGTTTCAACCGAAAGCTGTCCCGCATCATCCTTGGTCGTCATTTTCTTGTTGAGCGCAACGACATCGTCCCAGGTTTTGGGAGCCGATACGGAAAACGACGAGGCGAGAAGGTCGCGATTGTAATACATCACCATCGGATCGATGAAGATCGGGAGTCCCACGGTTCCCGTAGAATTCAAATAAAGCGCCGACTCATCGACAAACGTATTCAAGTAAGTGTTCTGCGGCAGGCTCGCAAACGGGATCGTCAGAAGCTTGTCGGAATTCTTGACGACATCCGCGGGACTGAGCTGGATCAAATCAGGCCCCGTTCCCGATGCCAGCGCATTCACAAAATCCGACTGCATCGTTGCGGGATCTTTTTGGGAATACACGACATGCAGATCGGGATATGCGCCGGCAACAAGGGCAAGCGCATTTCCCATAGTTTCAGACGGGAGCGTTCCCCACATCGTAACGGTTCCTGAAACTGATGACTTCGAATCCTTGCCGACTGAAATTTTTCCGGAGAAAATGAGAATGGCGAAAATAATGCCGATGATGCACAGCACGTACACTACGATTTGAAAAATGGAGAATTTTTTCATAACTTTACTTTGCAAAGATAATCGCGTAATGGTGGGAACCGCCATCGATTACGGATTGCGTCCTGCGCAGTCCGGCAATGGCGAACTGTTCCGTCGCCTCGGTTTCGCTCACAACATCCTTTTCGTGCGGACCGAGATTTCCGAAACTTTCCTTCCAATCGACAAGAAGGCATTTGCCCCCGGGTTTTAGAATTCGCGAAATTTCCTTGATAAAGCCCGGCTGGTCTTCAACTTGAAACAGAACGTTCGCCGCGATCGCCCAATCAACGGACGCGTCGCGCAGTTTTGTTCCCTGATGATTTTCAACGTTTGACCAGACAGTCTGGATATTAGTTATATTATGCTGCTTTGCTTCGTTTTCAATGCGAACGAGCATGTCCTTCTGGACTTCGCATGCGTAGACCTTCCCCGTCGATCCGACTTTCTTGGCAAGTAAAATGCTCCACGCTCCGGTTCCCGCTCCGAGATCGGCAACGGACGAACCGATCTCAATCGGCAGCGAATCGATTATCTTTTGAGGATCTGAAAACATGCATTCATTATATTAGAGCTCGCGAGTTAGTCATACTTGACTTGGTGATAAATAGATGATATTCTCGCGCAAACAAATACCATTACAAATGAAGAAAATAATCGAAATGGAAATCTTTCCAACCAGCCAATCGTGCGCCGCGGGTTGCAGTCTCTGTCCTCTCTCACGCCGTGAAGATGTCAAGAATACAGGATCAACAAACCCTGAAGTTCTGGCATCATACAAGCTTTTTGAGGAGATCATGATCAATCTCAACATCTCCCATGGGATGGTATATGCCGGCCCGGTTCAGGATATGCAATCACATATCTCAAATCTCGTATCCGACTTTTCGCGCTTTAAAACACTGCGCTACGGTTTCGATCCAAAAGACGCGATGTCATTTGCCGAACTTCTGAATGTCACGAAAGAACAACTCCTGGGACTCGAAAACCATTCGAAGGAATTCAAACTCGAGAGCATCTCCGGCACGTTCTATCCAAAAGATGCGTTTCGCATGACAAAAGAAGAAAGCGAACTCATCTACGATCTCCTGGCTCTCATGAGAGAACTCAAGATCTATACCAAGAAACGCATTATTGAAGTTGAAGTCCATTCGAACATGGTTCCGTACAAATCGTTTAACAAGGAACTCATGATGATCGAGGCGCGTCAATCGCGCATTTACAATCAGGTACTCTATAAAATTTTGGAGACAAAAGATTTTCCGAAGTTGGTTCAGAAAAAGTTCACCCTCATGCAGTACATAGCTCCTATCGTGTACAACTCGCTTCTGATGGACTCATTCCCCTCCGATAGGAACCTCAAGATGTTTGTGCACGGACGCATGATCACGATACCTCGATACCCAAAAGAGATGTCAAAGAAGGATATCAATATTCATCAGGCGAACCAGCTCATTAACAGTGTCAAATTGGACGGAATTCCATCATTTTCGTTCACTCCTGAGGGAATCATGTTCCACCATTCTTCGCTCTATGTGAACAATCCGGTCATCTGGGTGTCGCATGAAGAGTTTCGCGATCTCCTCAAGGAGCACGGGACAAGTACCGACGCGCTGCATGCCATGGAGCTTAGCATCCTGAAGCAAAACCTCGAGTTCCTCAAGGCGGAAAAGAATTACATCGCACCGGCGAAATCCATGAAGAAATTTGCCGCCATGAGAAAAGAACTTCTCGTTCCTGTTGAGTAACATTACAAACCGCGCTGCTCTGCAGCCGGTTTTTTATTTACAAAAAATATCCGAGAATTCTCGGATATTTTTTGATTTGAATTTTAAAGCAGCGTCAAGCTCGCAAGCGAATCCCCTTCCCGAAGTTTCATCACGCGAACACCTTGTGTTGCTCGCGACAGAACCGGAATAGATTCAATCTCGGTTCGGATGACTTGCGACTTCTTGGAAATCGCAATGAGTTCCGTGTTATCGTCTGTTACGATTTTCGCGCCGACGATCGGACCTGTCTTGTCCGTAACGTTCGCCGTCTTGATTCCGGAACCGCCTCGTCCCTGAACCTTGTACTCGTCGATTGCGGTTCGCTTGCCGTATCCGTGATCAGACATGACCATAAGCGTCGGATTCTTCATCGAGTCGTTCACCACGCCGAGTCCGACAACCGCATCAGACTTGTCGAGATTGATTCCCCGAACACCCGCTGCAGTGCGACCCATATCGCGGACGTCTGATTCCGCAAATCGAATTGATTGGCCGTCGGATGTGATGAGGCATACTGTGTCTCCCTTCTGCGTCATGACCGTACCGAGGAGCGTATCGCCGCCGTTGAGTCCGATTGCGATCAATCCTGACCTTCGTACGGTCGAGAATGAATCGGCCGGAACCTTCTTGATCGTTCCCTGTTTAGTAACGAAGAAGATCGACTTGCCTTGGCTGTCGGCCCCCTTCGGAACTGGCAATATACTTGTAACTTTTTCGTTATCCGCAAGCGACAAGTAATTCATGATTGACTTGCCCTTGGTTGCGCGACGCCCCTCCATGATGTCGTACATCTTGATCTGGTACACCTTGCCCAAGTCTGTGAAGAAGAGCAGGTCGCTGTGGGTGGACGCCGTGAGCAAATGCGTCACGACATCTTCTTCTTTAGTGTCGAGATCAACGACGCCGACGCCACCGCGTTTCTGCGATTTGTATTCGGTCGGATCGGTTCGCTTGATGTAACCGCCAGCCGTGTAGACGAGAGCCGCATTCGTATCAGCGATCAAGTCCTCGTCTGAAATATTTCCAACCGCCTTTGCGACGACTTTCGTTCGGCGCTCGTCGCCGTATTTTTCCTTGATATCAACCAATTCCGTCCGGATGATCTTCATCATCTTGGCAACTGACGCAAGCAAGGCTTTCAAATCTGAAATAACGCCGAGGACTTCCTTGAGCTCGTCCTCGACTTTCTTGCGCTCGAGTCCAGCCAGTTTCTGAAGCTTCATGTCCAAGATGGCAAGCGCCTGAATCTCGGAGAGCTTGAATTTTTTCATGAGTCCTTCCTTGGCATCCGTGGTATCACGCGACGCGCGGATCAATTTGATGACCTCGTCGATGTGGTCGAGCGCGATCTTCAACCCTTCCAAGATATGAGCACGTGCTTCCGCCTTGCGCAGATCGAATTCTGTTCGCCTGCGCACGACAACTTGTCGATGCGAAATGAAGTTCGTGAGGAAATCTTTGAGTGCCAACGTCTGCGGCGTCCCGTCGACAAGTGCAACCATGTTGAAGTTGAAGTTGCTTTCGAGTTCAGTGTGCTTGAACAGGTAGTTTAAAACCTTCTGCGGATTGACTCCCGCTTTGAGGTCGAGCACCATGCGCATGTCGCGCGTTGATTCGTCGCGCATCGCCTTTACCTCGGTAAGTTTTTTCTCGGTAACGAGTTCGGCAATCTTCTCGATCATCGACGTTTTGTTCGCACGAAACGGAATTGATGTGATGACAATTTGGAATGATCCGTTCTTCTGCTCGACAATTTCTGTTTCTCCGCGAACAACAACCGGACCGCGTCCTGTCGCGTATGCGTGAGCAATGTCTTTCTTGTTGTAAATAATTCCTCCAATTGGGAAATCAGGCCCCTTCACATATTCCATCAAATCTTCATTCGTAATCTTGGGATTATCAATTGTTGCAATAGTTGCATCAATAACCTCGGTCAAGTTATGAGGAGGAATGTTCGTCGCCATACCTACTGCAATACCGAGAGTACCATTGAGAAGGAGCGCAGGAATGGCCGTAGGTAAAACACTCGGCTCCTTGCCGGTTGCATCATAGGTTGGCGTAAAATCAACCGTTTCTTTTTCAAGGTCGCGAAGAAGTTCCGCGGTGAGCTTCATCATCTTGGCCTCGGTATAACGCATCGCGGCCGCATTGTCGCCGTCGATCGAACCGAAGTTTCCCTGTCCCCAGACGTACGGATATCGGTACGAGAATGTCTGCGCCATGTTCACCATGGAGTCATAAATCGAGGCATCGCCGTGCGGGTGGTATTTCGCCATCACCTCTCCGACAACCTTTGCGGACTTTACGAATTTCGAGTTCGCGTAAATGCCCATGTCGTGCATGCCGTAGAGAATGCGCCGGTGTACGGGTTTCAATCCGTCTCGGACGTCGGGAAGGGCGCGGGACGTGATGACCGACATCGAGTATGCAATGAAGGCTTCGCGCATTTCGGTCGCGATGTTCATCGGTATGATGTTGACGTGGTCGGGCTTGATTTCGGGTGTTTTGTCTGCCATAGGAATAGTAAAAATATCGTTTAAATGCTTGAGTATTATAGCAAATTGGCAGGATTGGAATACTTGACTTATCTATATAGTATGCTAATATATCCATATAAAGCTCTATTTATAATCAAATAAAAACAAACCAAATGCCTACACTTACATTCAAGAAAGATGGCGAAGATAACGTCACCATTATTAAAACAATGCTAGAATTTTTAAAGAAAGGTCCAAGCATAGTATTAAAAACCGATGACGGATTCACTTCTTATCCTTGCCATGGAATGCTAACCACAGACACCATCTCCTACGCTGTAGCTGACATCTTTAATATCGAACATACAAGAGTCAATACGATCCTTCAGTTTTATCCGAATAACAACTACACCGGACTTGCAAGTAAGTTCAGTGTCTGCATGACTGAGGGCTGCAAAATAACATTCACAGAGAACGACATAAGAGTTGAAGGTTTCTATGACGAAAAGTTAAACTATCGTCTTTCTATTTAAACATCAGATCCCTTTGCTTTTCGAAGCAAAGGGATTTTTCTATTCTTGACATTTAAATAAAAAAGGTTATTATAATACAAACCATTTCAATTCAATATCATGGAAACCAAAACCCAGCTGTGCTCAAAAAACGTAAAGGAAGTTTTCTTCCGGTGCAGGGTTTCCAAAACCCAAGCATCATCATTCCGAGGAATCGGACTTCAAAATGACATTTATTTTTCAAACGACCTTCTTGACCATAAGCAAGAAATCAAGGACATGCTCCTAGAGCTTCCTTACGACTTTAAGAAAAGCTCGGGAAGCAAAGGCGCCTCATTTCTCGAATCCAATTTCAAAAACACCGGCCGTTGGTGGACGATGATGTTCGAAACGGCCGAAATGCTGTTCGCGATGGGACATGCCTTAGGCCTCGTCGAGTTTCCTGTTCCGCGCGAAATGTGGTTCACTCTTGAACAAGAGCTGCCGATACTGATCGTCAATGACACAAAATGCAAAGCCGATACGTAGTGCCGGCTTTTTTATTGCCCCGATGTTCCAAACGGGCTCGACTCGTCATGAGTTGTTTGCGTAGCCGATGCATCAATGACCTGCGTCTTTTGACTTGAGTTTGTAACAATGGAATCCTTGATGGATCCTGCAACGACTGAAAAAGGACTCGGTGCGGATGATTTCACGGAGGTTCCGGATGACTGAATCAAAACATATCCGCCGACAATGACGACCGTCAAGACGAACGCGCAACCAATTGACAGCATAAGCCGGAACTCGGGACTCTTGGTTCTGATTTTTGAGAGAAACTTCATGCAAAAATTATAGCAAGGAACCGCTTACAATCGTTACTTGACATATTAAATATAAGTGTGTTATAATGCTTGCAAACAAAATCAAAAAACATGCTGACAAGAATGCAGAAAATCGGCCGTCTTATCTTGGTAATCATCGTGGGAAGCCTGATCATCAGCCCTTTCCTAATTCTCTATTACAAGACTAACCACCAAACGTACAGGGAAATTGTAGTGACAATCAAAAGCCTGGACCACAAGATCATCAAAGGAGATGACACGTACCTGGTGTTTACCGAAGAAGAGGGAGTGTTCCAGAACAGCGACACCTGGACATATGACAAGTACAACTCATCCGACATCCAAAACAAGATGACTGTCGGAAAGAAGTACAAAATCGGATGTTACGGAATCCGCATCCATAGGATGGACGGCTATCCGAATATCGTAAGCGTGACGCCTGTCGAGTAATCGAATTTAAAAACCCCACTCATCCGAGAGGGGTTTTCTTTTATTCAATGACGATTATTTCCTGCTCCTTGCTCGAAATATCCTTGTACTTGATCGTAAGCTTATCAATCGGTGCAACTTTCTCGCTCCCCGATTCTTTCAAGAAATCTTTGAGTGCATCTTTTTCTTGATCCGTTCCGAAGTCCATCGGAATGATGACTTTCGGACCAAATGTTACGGCGAGCTTGTGCGCAGCCTCAGCGCCGAGAACGGACTTGCCCCCGATCGGAACGAACAGAACGTCCACGTCCCCGATCGCCTGCCGCGCCTCGATCGAAATCTCGCTCTGGTACATCGCGCCGAGATACAGAATTTTCATCCCATCGAATTCGAAATAATAGATCGAGTTGATCTTGTCGTCGTATCCCTTGGTCGCCCATCCCTGGAACATAATGTCCGAGATTTCATATTCGCCGGGACCTTTGATCACGAACGGAACCTTGCCTGCGTATTCCACCAAATCGGCGCCGTTGTAATCGTCATGATTAATGGAGACGAGTGCGATATTGGCGCCGAATCCATTCGTCTTAAATTTTGAGTCTTTTGAGATAGGATTCAAGGCCAGAACCATGTCGCCGGTCTGAAGCTTGAAAAATTCCTTTCCGTGGTGGGTAATAATCATAGTTTTGGCATTATAGCATACGCTCATTTTTCAGATCTTGATTAAGTCATATAACTATGTTATATTTCATCCGAGATTTTTATTTCGACAAATCAATAAAACCAAACTGAATGAGTAAGGAAGTAATCATAGGCGGAACAAGCGTTTCGGCCGTGCGCAAGGCGCTCAATTTTCTCAAAGAACTCCATTCGAAAAAAGATGCGAGCGGCATCAGCTTTTATCAAAAAGCCAAGGAGGGCTATGTTATGAACCCTTCCGTAAAGCTGGCATTTAAAATTCTTACGGACTTTTTCTGGGAAGACTATCATGGATCCCGTATGAGCGAGAATTTGACCGAATCTGCCAGCCATCTCGAGGAAATGAAACAGATGCAGGAAAATTATATAAAAGAGTCCCTGCCAGAAATGGAGAAAGCTCTCGAAGACCTCTTCCCGCTTCATCCCAACAGCAATCACGACACTGACTAAAAAATGTTAAAAATTATTCGGAATCCCTTACCTTTAATGGCACAGGGATTTTTTTTATTTAGCATTATAAAGCAAGGTTTTTGGGATCTATTGACTTTTAATGATAAATATGATATAGTTGTTCAGAAACAAAAAACAATACCGTTATGATAAACAACAACTACAAAAGCTCCCTGCAAATTTACCAAGCAATGCTATCCTTACAAAATCTCCTCATGGTTTCCC
This sequence comes from Patescibacteria group bacterium, assembly GCA_028286885.1. GTDB lineage: Bacteria > Patescibacteriota > Minisyncoccia > Phycocordibacterales > UBA1006 > CAIXMG01. Next base: position 23,501 of record JAQBQS010000009.1, on the reverse strand, counting down.
CTATAGGCCTATCTACTAAGGCGGGAAAATCGATCAGTATGGTAGGCGCGCTCTACAGAACTAACTTCCCCGCTCTCACCTTTTCTTCATCGAAAAAGCTCACCTTGTCCAACGAGAAAATCCAAAATGTCATCGATGCTGCAAACAACAGCTTGAACGACGTAAGAAACTCATGGTCAAGGGAAAAAGCTTCCGGTAAAAAGATCAACCGCATAGCCGCTCTGGAGCTCGCAGAAAAAGAACTTCTGAATATTTTAGAAATTCTGCAAGGATTCAAGGCCTAACCTTAAATTCGAAAGCTTGGCATATCTCGCCAGGCTTTTTTATATTACAAATCTTTTTCAGCTTCAATGAATTCATCAAGTTCCCCTCGCTCTAAAACTTTTTCCGCGTTTGATGTCTCCACACCTGTTCGATGATCCTTGACCATTTTGTAGGGATGCAAGACGTACGATCTGATTTGGCTTCCCCATTCGTTATCGGTCGTAGCCGAGATGGCCATGCCGCGCTCGGCGGCTTTTTGTTTTTCTTCTTCAAGTCGCCAGACTTTTGCGGAAATCGTTTTGATCGCCTCTTCCTTGTTGGCTTCTTGGCTACGCTCCGCAGTCGCATGCGCGGTCAATCCAGTAGGTGTATGCGTAATGCGCACGGCGGTCTCGCGTTTGTTCACGTTCTGTCCGCCCTTGCCGCCGGATTTCGAAAACGCAATGTCGAGGTCAGACTCGGGAATTTCAAAATCAAGCTTCTCGAATTTTGGCAAAATCTCTACCATCGAAAAACTCGTATTGCGCTTGCCTTTCGCATTGAACGGCGAGATGCGCACCAATCGGTGCACGCCGGACTCATTCTTTAGAGTGCCGTATGCATTCTTGCCATGAATTTCAATAGAAATAGATCTGAACCCTCCGCTGCCATTTTCATTCTTATCCAACAGAATCGTTTTCCAATTCTTGTTGTCGCAGAATTTCAAATACATCTCATAGAGCATTCTTGAAAAATCCTCCGCGTCGTCCCCGCCTGCGCCTGTGAAAATGGAAAGCACGGCATCGCCCTTGTCATATTTTCCGCCGCCCTCGAGTTTCGCTTTCAATTCTTCAATTTCACGAAGTGCTGCCTGAGCCGCTTCCTTGTCATTCCAAAAATCAGGCGCGTACATGCGCGCCTCGAGTTCGGCAATTTTTGATTGAATGTCTTCCTTGGTCATATAAATTACTCAGCTTTTGTAACAAGTTTCGCGATAAGCTCGTCATCGCTGTTTTTCAAAACAATGCTCAACCATTCGCCATAATGCGGATAATGCGAACTTGTTGAGAGCGATTCGATCGTCGCAGGAGATCCTTCTTCAGCGACATGTTTCCAATCAAGGCGTTCTGGAGTTGAAAATAACACCTCTCCCTTGTTCCAAAGCACTGCCAGCTCTGGAAAAGTTGATGGTATTTTCTCAAGCCAATTTACGTAAAAGTCCGCGGGCGTCGGAATGTCGCCGCGCTCATGCCCGACACTGACCGCAAATACCATGTTTCCAGCGTACAGTTCATGTAGGGCCTCGCCGAACGCATCCAGTCTGTCTGCCAATTTCACAATCTGCGATTCAAGTGTTTCAGCATTCATCGCTTCAATAAGAAGGCTTCGATATTCGTAACCGTTTACCGTTTTCGGAAACGAATCTGAAACTTGATCGATCGCGTGAATTTCGCTGTTTTTTAAATTTTCTTTTTCTTCTTTGTTCATTCGAAGCTTCAATCCCGCCTGGATATCACCGAGAAAAAGTTCGTGATCATCGTGGACAAGGGCCATCGTAGCTGCGCGTTCCGTATTAAATTCAGGATGAGTCGATTTGACGCGCTTGGCTAGCTGGAGCGTAATCCAATGCACGTGAAGCGTATGCGCCCAAAGATCGGTTCGGTAAAACATCACCGGGTAGAGCGAATAACGAGTTACTTTTTTCAATCCTTCTTCCCTGCCCTTGAATTCGCGAAACAAATTCCTGATTTCGGAAACGGTCATAAGGCGAGTGTATCAAATATGGCGCAACAAATCTATGAGGCGGATTTCTTGGATTTTAGATAAGCAATCCAGTAGTTTCTCTTGTACGTCCGGTCTCCCCATTTCTGGTATCCCCATAATTTCTCTAAGTGAACAATTTCAAAATACGGCGCGTAGACCCCCTCGAAATCCTGTTTTGAGAATACTCGTTCAGTAATTCCCGTTTCGCCAAGAATGTAAGTATCGGGTTCGCTTCCCGGGAATTGTTTGATCAGATTTTTCGCATTGGCATCGCCATCTTTGCATAATGCTCGAGTAAAGAAATATGAACCCGGCTTCAATACGCGCGAAACTTCGGCGAGAAACTTTTCACGTTCAGAATTTGTGAGAGAATTCGAACTCGTAACATCGAGTGCTAAATCAATCGACGAATCGCGAGTCGGAAAGATATTCGCAATTGAACGAACTTCGTAATTTAATTTTAAGCCATCGACAAGCCCGCGCGCAGCCGCAATCGCCGTTTCGGATACGTCATAACCAATTCCGCTCTTTGCATAATTCTCGACAATGTATTTCAAATTTTTTCCGTTGCCGCAGCCGAGATCAAGGATATTCCACTCGGAAACAGGTGCGGAAAAATCCGCAGGATTTTTCCGCACCTGTTTCCTCATCCATTTCACAAAATCTTTTACCGCATTAATGGGTTCCGTTCCCATCGTTAAAAACGTCGGCTCCCGGTATTCTCGTTCCCATGCGGACGCATTGTTATTTTCTTGTCGTGACATCGTGAGCCAAAGGCCGGGATTGAACCGGCGACCCCGTCTTTACGAAAGACGTGCTCTACCAACTGAGCTACTTTGGCGATGGGACCATGGTAGCAGAAATCCCAAATTATTCAAGTAAAAAAAGCCCGCAGGCTTTTATTATTTCGTAATCTTCTTTGCGACCGTGAAGCCAAGAACCAAGAAAATGATCCAGACAACGAGGAAGACGAAGAAGAGAATCTTGGCAATCGTTGCCGCAGCGCCCGCGATTCCTCCGAATCCAAGGATAGCTGCAACAATTGCGATGATCAAGAAAATAACACTCCATTTCAACATATAATGTAAAAGATTAACTGCTGATAATGTCCACCAATTTTAGTATACGCCGACTTATCGATTTGCATACTTGCCAAGTTATTCGGCGCGTTCTAAAGTACGACTATGAGACACTCATTCGACATGTCGCCGACCGAAGCCGTCGCCTTGCAAAAGAAATTGCGCGAGGAGCTTCGCCATATCAGCCTTCCAAGGAAACCGAAGTTTATCGCAGGCGCGGATGTCTCACTCGAACGGTTTGGAACGGAACTCTTCGCCGGCATTATCGTACTGTCATATCCGAGTTTGGAAATTGTCGAGCATTCGTGCATCAAGACGCCTGTTACATTCCCCTATGTACCGGGACTCTTGTCGTTCCGCGAAATTCCCGGACTTTTGGAATGCTGGGATGCCCTCAAAACAAAGCCTGACGTTGTTGTCGTTGACGGACACGGAATCGCCCATCCGCGCAGGCTCGGCATCGCGGCGCATTTCGGACTTGTTGCCGACGTGCCGACGATCGGATGCGCAAAGTCGCGATTGTACGGCGAATATGACATGCCAAGCGAAGAACCCGGCAGCGAAACCGAAATCATCGACCCGAAAACCGGCGAAGTTATCGGCATTGCGCTCCGCTCGAAAAAGAAATCAAATCCTCTTTTGATTTCTCCGGGAAATCTCATTACACTGGCTGAATCTTTGTCCATCATAAAAACATGCTTGCGAGGATACCGATTGCCCGAACCGACGCGCCTCGCGCATAACTTGGTCAACGCGTTCCGCAAGAATGAAATATCAGTACACAAACTATATCAGGCAAACTCGATTACATATTCTCCCTCGTCCAATGCCTGAAGCGAATTTCTGAACTCCTGTTCGGAAATTTGTTTTACGCTTCTTCTGTTCGCAGGATCGAGCATGTACCTTGCAAGAATCTTATACGTGTCTACGTCGAACGTTCCCGGCGAGGCAATGAACTCACCCATCTCGGAACCCTCGTATGAAAATGATTTCAAAATTCTCCAATCGCGGACAAAGAAAACGATTCCGGACTGATCGTCTTTTTTCTCGTCGATCATGATCGTGTCCTTGAAAGGCCATGTCTTAATGCGGCGGCTTTTGAATACGGCCTTGAAGCGCTTGTTGTATTCATCTGCGGATTCGCGCCCGATGCAAGCACCAGAACATTTGCCAAGGCCAAATCCGAAGCATGCGCGGTCGGTCTTCTCGAGACCGAGAAGCTTCTCGCACAAATTATTTTTTGCTGCGAATTCGCGCAGCTTCGCGCGTGCCTGCGGCATGCTTCTGAAGACGGACAAAATCCCCGCTTGCGGATCAATGGTCTCATGTTTCTCAATCACTGGGACAAGATAGCCCCCTGCATTCTTGGATTCAACCAGTGCAACCATCTCGCGCAATTTCCGCAGTTTGCGGTTATGAATCGGCAGGTCGCGCTTTATGCGATGCGCCTCGAGAATCAGCGCCGAAAGTTCCCCGGCGGTTTCCTCGCATTCGATCTTCGCAACTTTTTTCATGAGCTTGCGCTCCATCGGCTCGTCATCCGAGAAATGTGATCGCACACGCGTGCGAATATGCTTGCTCTTGCCGATATACAGAAGCTCATTATCAGGTCCGTAAAATTGGTAAATGCCGTGACCGTCGGGCAACCTTGAAAGCGATTTGCGGTCGTATAAGAATTCCTTCTTCCCTGCGAATAAGATTCCCGAGATGGCAGAATTGATTTCCGTTTCCGTATGATGCATTTGGATGTGTTCCAAAAACTGCCGCAGCACGTCCGCGTCCGGATATGCGCGATGGCGCGTCTCGCATGTGAATCCGAATCGTTCAATCACCGCATCCAAATTGTGGCGACGCTCTCTCGGGTAAAGCGCACGGGAAAGCTTTACCGTACAGAGGGTCTCTGCTGAAAAATCAATTCCGCATCTTGCAAACTCGGCTTTGATGAACGAATAATCAAAGCTCGCATTGTGCGCGACGAAAACCGCATTCTCAAAAAATTCATAGATATCACTTGAAATATCCTCGAAGCTCGGAGCATTTTCGACGTCGTCGTTTGTAATTCCCGTGATCAAGGTGGACGACCACGAAATTCTTGATCCTGGATTCACGAATGACTTGAATGTTTTTGTAACTATTCCATTTTCTATTCTAATTATCCCAATATCAATTACTCGCGAACTTGCCGCACGCATACCGGTCGTTTCCACGTCCACGATCGTAAAAATACCCGGGATTTTTGCCAAGGCAGAATCAGGCTGGAATGATATCGAAGGACTCATGCTTTCATTTTATCAAATACTTAAAATAAGTGTCAAGTGAACAAGTGTTCCTCTGCTGTCTTCTTGGCATAATGATGATAAAATGGACTCATTATAAGGTAACCTGAAATCATTATGGCATTTGACCAATATCACGAACCAGCAGAAGAATTATCGCAGGAAACCCGCACCTTCGCCCGCATGATCATGGGACTCATTGAGGAGGCCGAAGCAATCGACTGGTACGAGCAGCGCATGTCCGTCGAGCAAAACGATGACGCCAAGGCGATCATGGAAAACGCGCAGGGCGAGGAGTTCAAGCACTTCGGCATGGACTTGGAATTTCTGCTGCGGCAAAAGCCGAAATGGCGCAAAATTTTGAAAAATATTTTGTTCAAGGACGGCGACATCGTAAAGCTCGGCGAGAAGGCGGAAGAAGAAGCGGACTAATGTCCGTTTTTATCTTGTTATTTTTAATGAAGACAAATTTTGCAACATAAAAAAATCCGCTTCTGATCTTAACAGAAGCGGAACATACTTTAGAGATCTGTATCAGCTGGTTTTAAAAAAATAAACCAAACCCTGTTAAACGAGAAATACTCTTTCGGTTTGAAGATAGGATGGCGCCACTGGCGATAGTTCCTGAATTCGATACCGAAGACATCTTCGTTGAACCCTGTTGTCTCGCATACGTATCGCTCGGTCGGAATTCCTCTAAGAATGGGACCAGACGTAGGTAACGGCATCAGAGGAAGGCTGAATGAAGAGTTTTCCACGCCAAATGCAAATACATCATGAGGCGTCGATAGCTTGAGACCATGCTTTATCCCCCATGCGACCGCACGCTCATAAGATACACCTTCTGGCCAATTGAGAAGAATGGTCGTTTCTACGATCTTTTCTTTTTCAATCTGGTAAACGTCTTTCATTTCGATAGTGCGAAGAGCCTCGGCAATTCTGTCATTGCCAGGACCCATCGACAAATCGCCATTGCTCGCAGCTTCGCTGTATGGCAAGGAGTAGTCCACTATTATTTTCTGAATTTCAATACTGACGCCCTCTTTTTCGGCATCAGATTTCAATGTTTGAAACCATGAAGACTTTTTGTCGGCATCTAATTCGCTAGCTGGCATATGTTTTTATTTAAATGTTATGAATTGAAATGAACTTTTACTTTTATATATTAACATATTATATAAAATAAGTCAATTTATCTCAAAACGAAAAATCTCCTTCCGGAGATTTTACATTATCATGAACGTGAGCCATCGGCGGGAATCGAACCCGCGACCTCGTCATTACCAATGACGTGCTCTACCAGCTGAGCTACAACGGCGTAAGCGCCATACTAACACATTTTCCTCTTTTTTCAATAAAAAAGGACCGAGGGAAACTCGATCCTTTGGGTGAGCTGTTACGCACTCATTAAGGAATTGCTGCTTCCAAGCAAATCCGCCCGAGGACTGAAGACAAGAACCGAACCAGCATTGCTGCCGCTCGAAATACTGTAGTATTATTTCAGATTTAAATCAAGAAGACCTCTTGAAAAAAGGGGCGAATCATGCTATTTTGTCATGACTTGTCCGCCGTCGCATAAAGCTATGGCGGGACACGTCAGAGTAGCTCAGTTGGTGAGAGCGCGGCATTCATAACGCCGAGGTCGTGGGTTCAACTCCCACCTCTGACACACGGGCATTCTCGCACATTGGATTTTTCATGAATTCATGCTAGAGTTTCGCTTGCGCAAATACGGAGCCGTAGCTCAACTGGTTAGAGCACCCGCCTGTCACGCGGGAGGTTGCGGGTTCAAGTCCCGTCGGCTCCGCAGAAGAAAAAATACCCTTTGAAGGGTATTTTTTCTTGACTATGGAAACCTGCTATAATGCAAAAATGGAAAACAATTTCGGAACAACGCCCAAAATCGAATCGCCTGAAGAGATTTTTCTAAACAGTCTCAACCTCAAGGCAGGCAAAAGTGTCACATTTACGAAGATTGGAATTCTTACGCAATCAAGCGTCCCGACTGGAAATTCCATCTCAGGAGTCATCGATACGGATGTGAAAATGGGACAACCGATTCTGCTGGATGGAAACACAAAAGCCATCAGCAACATAACAGGCGCGACATCGAAAGACGGACGGGTTTTCTTGAAAACTGATACGTCTGTCTATGAGCTCATAACCGAACCTGCGGCACAGGAACCCAAGACCATTACCAAAGAGGACTGGGAAGAAGAGATCAGAATATTTTCTGCCAAGGGCTACGGCGAATGGGATATGATGTCCGGAAAGGTCCCGCCGCAAGACGACCCGAGCAAGCTTCTGATCAAAAAGGCAGGCCTCGAGGACGGCGACGCGGTTGTCTATTTTTCGGACGGCAAAGAGCGAAACGGGAAGGTCAGCCTGAGCGCAAGGGGCGACTATGGAATCATCGACAAAGATGGAAATCGAAACGGCATTGCGGGAATCATTCTTCCGCAAGGAGGATATATTAGAAAAGCATAAGCATCTTATCCACACAAAATGGCCGCTTTTCGGCTTTTTTTTGTTTTTGTTTAAAAACTCTTTATCCATGGAATGATATACTCGCATCATGACCAAATACGCCTTTAAAAATTTAGAACCGATGATCGCTGTCTCTGACGGCATGCGGCCCTATATTTTAAAATTCCGCGACCAGCCGAATGACAAGAAGCCTCGCGAGACGATGCTTCGCGAAGGACCTGCAGCTTTATCGATGGCGGAACTCCTGGCGGTTATGATCAATATCGGAACCAAGAAAGAAGACGTCATGGAAATGGCGAGCCGGGTTTTGAAGCAATACGGCGAGAAATCGATCGCGAACGCGCGCGATCCGAAACGGCTTTCCAAGGATCTCGGCATTCCGGAAGGAAAAGCGACGCAGATCGTCGCATCAGTGGAATTCGGACGCAGGCTTTTTGAAAAAGGTTCATCAGGACAAAAGATGATCCGCACCGCGCGCGACGTATATGAATTCACCAAAAGCATCCGCGACCTGCCGCGCGAACATTTGCGCGGAATTTATCTGAACAATCATTATAAAGTCATACGCGACGAAACGATTTCGGTGGGAACAGTCGACGCTCATCTCGTCCATCCCCGCGACGTGTTCAAACCGGCAATCGACTACGGAGCTGTCGCCGTCATCTTGGTGCATAACCACCCGTCGGGAAATACCAAACCAAGCAAAGCCGACATCGAGATTACGGAACAGCTGCGCGCCGTCGGAACCGTGCTCGGCATCGAGCTCATCGACCACATAATTGTTTCGGACAAGGGATTTACAAGCATTATGGAAAACTCATAATATGCGCACGTACCAATTCAGCGATACGTTTCGTATCGTTCAAAATGTCAGCACCGATCTCTTCCCTTTCCTTATTCTGCGAGACAAGAAAATCGATGGGCCGGAAAAACTTGGGAAACTCTTTGCAGGATCTCATAAAATTTTCAGAAACCGCGTGCGCGATCTTGGAAAATTGGAAATCCAGACGACTGAAAGCGATGCTGATGCGCTTCGCATCATGCTTGAAGCTCTTATCATGGCCAAGAAGAAGCTGTCCAAGTAAGGGCTTGCGCAAACCCTGGAAATACAGTATACTTGTGCCCCATATAGCGGGGTAGAGTAATGGTATCTCGTCAGGCTCATAACCTGAAGGCGGACGTTCGAATCGTCCCCCCGCAACAACGAATCAATATAAAATCCCCCTCAGGGGATTTTATATTAGATAATGCCGGAACTTCGAAATACATTTTCGTAATGCTTGCGAACCAAATCCTTCTGCCGCTCCGACAAGTTATATCCCCCGCCCTGGTGGGCAATGATATTTCGCACCTTATGCGCCTCCCATGCTGCTTGTTTCGTCGGAAAATCGACATCACGGACCTGATTCAGTTTCTCGCCGAGTCCCGCACCGGTGTATCCGAGCCCCGTTACGAGTTCGTCGAGCATGGAATCGGCGTCGAGGATCGCGGCGCGCCAGTCGTTCTGATTGTCAGATGCGAAGTGATTCGTAATAGCCACCCACCGCTGGTTCTTATGCTCGGACTTGGGTACCGGCGGAATGAAATGCCCGCTGTAGCTTTCGTTCAAATTCTGGTCGACTTCGTGGATACGGATGCGGATGTATACGGCCCACGCGAAGAGCCCGATGAACAAGAAAACAAGAATCGTGAGGAGCCACGATCCGGTATGATGCACGATCCCGGCGTAATCAGTCGTGCCCGAAGCGGTATCTACATGGCCTCCTGTCACGATAAAATTTTTGATGAATACCAAAAAATCGTAAATCTTGGTAAAGATAAATTCGAGATTGATATACGGAACGTTCGGCGTCGAGTTCATATAAAAAATTATATCACGAAAAAACTCCGACTAGGAGTTTTTTTCAAAATCATTCGCGATACTGAACATTGTTTCTTCCATTCCCTGATTAGCAGTAAACTGGATTCCAAATGGAAGCCCTTCCGAGTCAACTCCTGACGGAACCGAAATCGCCGGCATGTGGCACAAGTTGGCCGTCACCGTAAAGATATCCGCGAGATACATCGACAAGGGATCTGACTTTTCACCTGGTTTGAATGCAACTGAGGGAGACGTTGGAACAAGTACCGAATCAACTCCGCTCGCGAATACTTTCTCGTAATCGGACTTGATCAGGCTTCGCACCTTGATCGCCTTGTTGTAATAAGCATCGTAATATCCGGCAGACAGGACATAGGTGCCAAGGAGAATGCGGCGACGAACCTCTTTCCCGAATCCTTCGTACTTCGTCTTCATATATGTTTCGAGCAAATCTTTTCCCGGAGCGCGGAAGGCATAGCGCATTCCGTCGAGCCGTGACAGGTTCGTTGAAACTTCCGCCGGCATAATAATGTAATAAACAGCCAGACTTAAATGCGCATGAGGAAGTTCGATGTCTCGAATTTCATATCCAAGAGTCTTCAGCTTTTCAATTGACGCGTCGAAGTTCGCTTTCACTTCTGCATTGATTCCCTCCATTTCAAGAAGATGACGCGGTACACCGATGACTTTGCCTGCCGGTTTCTCGGCAAGTTTTGCGCGAGTTTCTTGCGTAAGCGTTTGGGCATCCATACCATCAAACCCTTTGATGACGTCAAACACAACTTTCGCCTCGGCTACGTTTTTTGCAAACGGCGCGATTTGGTCAAGCGAGCTTCCCATCGGGATGGCTCCGGAACGCGACACTGCGCCATATGTCGGAACCATTCCGACGATTCCGCAGAACGATGCCGGCTGGCGCACCGATCCGCCCGTATCCGTTCCAAGCGCGAAGAGGCACATGTCCGCGGCAACTGCAGCAGCCGATCCGCCTGATGATCCGCCCGGAACACGCGACGTGTTGCGAGGATTTTTCGTAGGGCCATAATATGACGATTCGGTTGACGAACCCATCGCCGCGTCGTCCATGTTCGTTCGCCCCATCGGGATCGCTCCGACCGCATCAAGTTTCTTGATTACCGTTGCCGAGTATGATGCCGTGTAATCTCGGAGCATTCGGGAACCCGCGCTCGCAATATGTCCCTCGACCAAAATATTATCCTTGATTCCATAGGGAATTCCTGTGAGCATTGTCGCTGTTCCAGCGTCAATCATCGCCTGGGCCTTTGCGACTCGATCTGACTCATGTTCAAAAAGCTCGATGAACGCATGAATTTCTTTATCGGCAATACGAGCATGCGCAAGATGCGCCTCGACAAGTTCGGCAACTGAAATTTCCTTCGCAACGAGCATTGCGTGAGCTTTTTCAATGGTGAGGTTTTTAAGATCGAGTGCCATATTTAGAGAATTTTTGGAACCTTGTAAAATCCGTCCTGCGAGTCAGGTGCAGCCGCGATAAGCGTATCGAAATATGTCCCCGTTGTGGTTGCGTTCGCATCAGCGTGCGTAACATTCACCTGCAAAGGCATATCAACAATATCCTCCACATTAACCGTATTTAAGATATCGATATATCCGACAATCGCATCGATCTCCCCTGCTACTTGGTCAAGCTCTGCCTCAGGTACTCCGACGCGCGCGAGCATGGCCAGATCCTGCATTTGTTGCTTCGTAATCATGGGAATACCTTATCATATTCGGAAATTTTTTGCATGAAAAAAAGCATTATCTTGCTTTTTTAATTTCATTCAAAAGCTCATTCGAATAAAGGAATGATTTGGATTGGAAGACATTTTCAATCCCTTTTTCAATTTCATTTAAATGTGATTCATCAAGGTTTGCCTTTTCAATATACGATTGAAGCCCTTCTTTAATTTGACTGAAATGCCATACGTCATGAAGAGCGTGATTGTACCAATACTCTTGGGTATTGAGTGGAAAATTTTCATGAACATACCCATCCTTCGGAAAAAGTTCAGGAAGATCACGCTTGAAAGCCTCTATAAGATGTTTCATCTCATAGACTATAAAAATTTCAAGAAAAAGGAGAGCTCCGACTAATTCAAGAAAAGTACCTTTCGCAATCAATTCTCTTCTCATCTCGGCATGCTGAACAACTCCGGAAAGAAGAGGGATGCTTTCAAAATCCTTCTGACTGATACCAAATGACTTTAAACTTCTTTGGCGCCACGTTTCATGCGCATATTCATCGCGTACTTCACCCGCAAAAAATCCTATTTCATCCAAATAATTTTGCCGAAAAACTTCTTCTATTTCTTTCGAATATAACAACGACAGCTCCTCGCCTCTTTTAAGGAAATCAAGGAAGTTTGTCACTCCTCCGTATTTTTGTTTGACAAGAAGCTGATAACCCCGAAGATTGACAGGTGAACTTTTCAAGCCAGCAAAAAATTCATTCCCCATAATAACCTTAAGATTAGTATGAACTTTTTCGAGAAGTTTTTCAGTTTGATTCATAATGTGATTTATACCATTTAAAAGTTATTTTAACAATTTCTGAAATTCTTCCTCATCCAAAATTTTAATACCAAGTTTTACCGCCTCATCATATTTAGATCCTGCGTCCTCCCCTACCACAACATAATCCGTCTTCGACGAAACCGATGAGGAAACCTTGCCGCCAAGAGATTTTATTTTCTCTTTTGCCTCGTCGCGCGACATCGTGGCAAGCGTTCCGGTCAACACAAATGTCATTCCTGTAAATTTCAATTGTTTCTTCGCCTCGGCTTTTTGCGGAGCAATAGTGAGAATAGTGAGAAGCTCGGAAATGATTTCTTTTCTCTCCGGATCGTTTACATAGTCGACAAACGATTCTGCAACGGTGTCCCCGATTCCGTTGATCTTGATCAAATCGTCATCGGTCATCTTGAACAATTTCTCAGCAAGTTCTGAATTATTTTTGAAACTCAACGACTGAGCGATCAGATCCGCCGTCTCTTCTCCGATGTGATGAATGCCGAGTGCGAACAGGAACTTCGCAAGCGTCGTTTTTTTGCTGATCTCAACTGACTCAATCAAATTACTTGCCGACAAGTCGCCGAACTTTTCCAGATTCTCAAGATCTTCTTTTTTTAAACCATAGATGTCGACGGGGGTTTTGATCAGATTCTCGTTCAATAATTTTTCAACGATTTTTTCGCCCATGCCGACAATGTTCATGGCCTTCTTGGATGCAAAATGAATCAAATTTTCAAGCGACTGCGCGGGACAATGGCGATTCGTGCAAAAGAGCGCGACTGAATCGTCCCCAAGTCCCCCCTTCCGCTTTGAAACAGCGGCGCCGCAGACAGGACATTCTGATGGTAATTTAAACGCGGTTGTTTTCTTGGGACGAAGTTCCGGCAGAATCTGCAAAATTTCAGGAATGATGTCTCCCGCTTTTCGCAAGATGACCGTATCGCCGACGCGGACATCCAATCGGTCGATTTCATCTTGGTTATGCAAGGTCGCGCGCGCAACCGTGGAACCCGCAACCAAGACAGACCGCAAATGCGCAACCGGCGTCAGTGCTCCCGTGCGGCCGACTTGCACTTCGATATTTTCGACAACGGTCGTCACTTCCTCTGCGGGAAACTTGTACGCCACGCCGAAACGCGGAGATTTGGCCGTGTAACCCAAATCAGCGCGGAGGCTCGTGTCATCAAGCTTGATCACGACGCCGTCGATTCCGTATTGCTGCGCGTTTCGATGCGCCGTCCAATCATCGACAAACTTCTGAACCTGCTCGAGAGAATTCACGATCTTGGTTTCCTTATTCACGGAAAATCCCATCTTCTTCAAGAAGGCAAGCTCGTCTGCATGCGTTTCAAAAGCATGGTCATCGCCTAACACGGCAAGGTCGTAGAAAAAGGTCTGCAAGTCGCGCGACGCAACAATTGACGTATCAAGCTGGCGAAGCGTTCCCGCCGCAAGATTGCGGGGATTGGCATACAGAGGCAAATCCTCGCGCGCTCTTTCTTGGTTTATTTTCTCGAGATCGCTTTTTTTCATCCAGACTTCCCCGATCACGACCACGTTCCGCTTGTCGGAAATGACCTGCGGCACCGATTTGATCATGCGGATATTCTCAGTAATGTCCTCGCCGACTGTTCCGTCGCCGCGCGTTGCGCCGATTTTCAGAACGCCATCCTCGTACGTCAGAATGATTTTCAAGCCGTCGATTTTAAGCTCGCATCCGTATCCCCACAAAGTACGGGCTTTCTTGTTCCCCGCTTTCTCAAGAATTTTGCGATTGCGCTCGTCCCATTGGACAAGCTCGTCCATGCCAAAGACATTGTCATATGACCATTGCGGAATGCTGTGCCGCGTCTTTACGAACCCTTCGAGAATTTTTCCTCCGACGCTTTGCGTAGGCGAATCTTTGAGAGCTTTCTTGGAATTGTTTTTTTCAAGGAGAAGAAGCTCGCGCACGAGCGCATCGTACGCTTCGTCCGATATTTCAGGCGCGTCGTGAGCGTGATACAAGTCCGCATGGCGGGCAATCGCAGCGCGAAGTTCGCCTATTCGCTCGAGATTTTTTGCAGCCGCTTCCTTTTTCATGCTGGCATTATATCACAACTCGCTGTTTGCGCCACGTAAAAACCCTTGCGATACAAGGGTTAATTCGTCGGAGCTCCGCCTGTCGGAGGAGTTGTTGTCGTTGATGGAACGGTGCTGAAGGTCGTATCCAAGACTCGCTCGACAAGGAGCGGATTGCTCGTAACGGGATGCGCCACACCCGAGGCATCGAGCGCGCAAATATTATATCCCTGCGAGATAATGCGGCGCTCGCTCGAAGTCGGATCATATACGATGACATGCGCGCATGTTTTCTGCGTTGCGTCGACCATGATATCGAACCTGGCAGGATTGCTCGCCGTTCCCGGATCGCCTGCGCCATTGATTTGATTTCCGGTTGTTCCGCAGCTTGGCCAGTCATTGGTACTGACGCCCGGGAATCCTGTTCCCGCATGCAAAACATTCGAATGCGTCTGGAAATAAAGCGCGCATTCGACGCCGGCGTCCGCGGCATAAAACGAGAACTGCGCCTCGCGCGCCGTACCCGAGAGGATCGTTTCGCGCGTCGCAATGCTGAAAATGCCGAACCCGATCATCAGGATGATCGCCGAAATCAAGACCGTGAACAAAATCACGAATCCTTTATGAGCTTCTTTTAACTTGTTAAAAAATGATTTCATAATGTTCATACCACCCCGCCCTGCGGGCACCCCTCCTGTTAGGAGGGGACAGCTTCGCATAGCTGACAGTTGTGATCTAACTAAATGTTAGATTTTGGAAATACTCTGTGGGACTGTCTCCCCCTTTTAGGGGGAGTGCCCGTAGGGCGAGGGGGTATTAGTGCCAATCCTTCACAATCGTTTCAAGCGTCACAACGTGAGGAATCGTTTTTGAAACCCAGTTCACGCGCGAGATGACTTCGTATTCATTGACTGAAGGCGTCGGATTTTGCGTCGTTGGTACTGGCGTGACGGGAACGACATACACCGTGCGCGAATACTGCGAATTGGTTCCCGTGTCGGCAAATCCTCCGGATGCAGATGCTTTTACAACCTCGCCGCACGTAGGCGCCGTTCCCGCAAGCGAAGGAAGGTAACTTGAGCATGGTGCAAGCATGGGTGCGGTTGAGCCTGTTCCGTAAACAACTTTGCACGGAGTGCTGAAGGCGCAAGACGAGAGGTTCGAATCCCATACTCCGCCGGACTCATAGTTGCTATCGCGCATGTTGCGCGCGACCTCGATGCCTTCTTGGGCGATATATGAAGCGGTCGTTGTCTGCGCGGCATTCGCCGTCGCCGAGATTCCCCTTCCCGCGATCGTCATAAGGGCGATCAGTGCAGCCGAAAAGATCAGGATCGCAAATAATGTTTCGATCAACGTGAATCCTTTATGAAATTGCGGCAGTGTTTTCTTGTTCATAAAAAGTTATGGCGCTCCGTCGATCACGCGCTTGGAAACGCCCGTCTGGAATTGAAACGGCGAAATCTGCTTGCCGTTGGTAACGTATCCTCCGACATTGATCTGAAGATACGGAACTCCCGCAGTCGTTTCAAGAGGAAGAAACGAAACGCCGCCGCCCGGAAGCGTCGTTCCGTCGGGCAAGGTCGTTGAAATATGAACTTGGGCCGGCGTCAGATCATAGTTATTCGCAACTGGAACTGCCGTACTTACGGAACCGGGATCAGTTACAATATCCATAAATAATTTGTCAGATCCATCCCAATGGTAATTGACGCCAATCAGATCCTGATCGGCAAATGAAAATGATGATGACGGTGAACCAAAACTTGTCGCACTCCATGTTAAAGCTGTCCTGATGCGCCGGCTCATGGATTCGAGCATATAGGTCATGCTGTCGATCGCCTGGCGCTCGGTTTGGGATTTTCGATATGCGTCGTTAATGGTCAACAAGGAGACAATGCCCACCGTTACGATGATTGCGAAAATGGAAACCGAAACCATCACCTCCATGAGGGTGAAGCCTTTGTGAAATTTTCGCGAGATGGAATTCATAATCTTGCTTTATTGTACCTCGATTTCGCCGAATTTCGAAATCAACACGACATGGTCTGCGTAGGTCGGATCGTTCGAGGAGTCGCTCGCAATGTAAATTGCCAAGTATTGACCCAGGGGTGGCGTTCCATTCGTTGAAAAAATAGCTTCGGGTCTTGGACGAGAAAATGCGATCGAAACAGGACCTGCTGCAGGAATCCCTGATACGATATGGTGCGTCGGATCAAGCGTTAAATCTGCAAAGGATCCTCTTCTGATATCTACAATATGAACCGCCCCTGCAACCTTGATCGTGTCGTTGATCGTGTCGACGTTATCGACATACGCTTCATTGCCGGCTGTCGTATCAACTTTGGTATATAAAATGAATTGCTTGTCAAATGCGCCAGCCGTATAGGGAAAGTAAACTCCGTCAGCATAGCGAAGAAGCTTGCCGTTTGAATCAATCGGCAATTGCGAACCTGAATCGATTCCCGACTGCGCCGACCATCCGAAAACTTGGGCTTGGCGAATCGTCAGAGCCACATCGTGCGCGAGATTGTTGATCGCGACATTGCTCCTGAATCCCTGGAAGTTAAAGAGGGCCACCGCCGCCATAATCGCGAAGATACTGATGATGACGATAAACTCGATGAGGGTGAAACCTTTGTGCATGCCCCAAGTTTACATCATCCCGAGGATCCGTGCAAAAATATCAAAGCCGAGAATGCCGACCAGATAAATGCCGAGAAGCAGAAATGGAGCGAAGGCTATCTGTCTTGGCGTTTCCTTGTTTCCTTTGCGTGACTGGTATGCGACGACTGAAATAGCAATAATACTGCCCGCCCAAAATCCGAGCGTCACCGACGAGAAGCCGCCCGTCGGACCGAACAAGAATCCCGTGGCTGCCATGATTTCAATGTCGCCGAATCCAATGAGCCTTCCTTTTGAAAGAAGCCATAACACCAAAAACGGCAACGGGACAATGACTGCACCGATAATATGAGAAAGAATGCCGATATGCGTAGGATCAAGAAATCCGAGCACGATGCACGCGCACGCCAAGCCGAACAAGGCGCGCACGTCGATCAGCTGATACTTGATATCGTACGCCGCGATCACAACTCCGATCGAGACAAGAATCATCCATAATATTGTATAAAGAATAAAACTTGAAAAAAGACCGTTTATAAAAAGCGGCGCAAATTTCAAGGCTACGCCTGCAAACAAAAGCGCCGCTCCAGACTCGACCAAAACATACTGAGATGAAATCTTTGCTTTGCAGGTTCGGCACTTACCCTTTTGTATCAGCCAACTGACGATTGGAACCAGTTCGTACCATTTTAACTGCGTTTTGCAATGCGGACACGATGACCTCCCTCCAAGGTTTTTTCCGGTGTTCATGCGCAAGACAACAACGTTCAAAAAGCTCCCTATGATGGAGCCGAGTATGAACGCCAGGATTCCAAGAGCAACTATCATATTATTTTTTGATATCGAAGACCGATGAAGAGGTTCCGTCAAAGTCGGTAGCCGCCGAACCTCCTGCATGCGCGGTGCATGCGATGGTGCCGTATGGATAATTCGAAGGCCCAAATTTTGATTTCGTAGGAAAACCGTCGGACGTTCCTTCCAAATCAACGCCAATATGGAAATTGGTGCATACCGACGTATCAGTAAGAGGGCTTCCCGTGTCGGTCACGAGGCCTGCATAATGAAAATCCGATCCGGCCTGGTTGAAATGGTACGCATCGAGGCCTGGAATAAAATCAGCAATCGTTTTGTTTCCAAGATTCGAACAGGTAGCCGACGGATCATTCGGATCAAGAACGCTTGGATACGATCTGCAAACATCGAAGAATTGCGTCAATCCGACAACAACCGTTTGGATATTCGTAACCTTGTCTTCATCGCGAGCGTGCGAGCGTGCGGCGTTCAGTCCCACCAAAATGAGCCCGATCAAAATGCACATGATCGCAATGACGATCAGGAGCTCGAGGACGGTGAAGCCTTTGTGAAATGTTTTCCTGTTCATAGATATTACCAGCAGCGATACGGATTCGAAACCAGCGTGTTTATCGGACTGTTAGAGGGCACGCCGTTGACATCCACTCCCGCTTTTGAAACGCCGTTTGAATCAACGCAGAATGTTTTGCCTGTTCCGGGCAGGAGCGCCGCAACAGCCCAAGATGTCTTATCAGCGGCACAGTACATGTAGTAATAGTTTGTTCCATCGCCTGTCTGCTTGCCGATATCCTTGATCAAGATGCCCGTATTGTCGGTACCGGTTGCAAACGGCCCGCTGGCACAGCTGGCAACAGATGCCGGACCGGACGGATCGACATAACTGAATCCGTTTGAGTTATAGAATTGCTCCATTTGCGCTCGAAGGCTTGAGAGCTCTGACGTGATGCGCGCATCTTTTGCCTTTGACCGCGCTCCGCCAAGAGATGCCAAGATCGTCGCAGCAAGAAGTGCGATGATCGCGACGACGACGAGGAGCTCGATCAGGGTAAAGCCTTTGTGAGAATTATTATTCATGGAGAAAGTATATCAAGGAAACAAAAAAACCGCCAAGCGGTTTTTTAAATGACATGATTACGGTGCGCACTGGTTTGAAGCGATGGCTCCTGCAGCCGTCGTTACGCTTGATGCAGCGGCCTTCGATGTTCCGTTTGAGTCGACACAGAAGAATCCTGTGCTGAGCTTTCCTGAAACCGCCCAAGCGTTTCCATCTGTCGCACATGCGACGTTGCTGCTTCCGCCTGCGTAGCTGATCACGTCAGCAAGGAGCGTCTTAAGAGAATCGTTTGAGGCTGCGCCGAACAAGTTAGCCGTATCAGCACAGTTTGTTCCTGCCGTTCCATAGCTGAATGTATGGTTGTTGTAATAAAGCTCCGCCTGCGCGCGCATGCTCGAAAGTTCGGACGTCGTTCGCGCGTCTCGAGCCTTGGTTCGTGCTCCGCCAAGAGATGCCAAGATCGTCGCAGCAAGAAGTGCGATGATCGCGACGACGACGAGGAGCTCGATCAGGGTAAAGCCTTTGTGAAATGATTTTTTCATGAAATGAGAATTAGTGATTAACGTTAAAAGTATACCAAGGACTAGAGCGATCCTGCAATGTTGTAGATCGGGATAAGTACGGCCGTCAGGAGGAATCCTACGCCGACGCCGAGCCCTACGATCAGGACCGGTTCAATAAGGCCGATCAAGGTGTCCACCGCATTGTCCACCTCGCGCTTGTAGAAGCGGGCCAATGTCGAGAGAATCTGTCCCAAGGAACCGGTCTCCTCGCCCACGCGCACCATGGCAACCATGATCGGCGGGATCGGTTCGTGTTTTTCAAGCGACCCGGAAATGCTCTGCCCTCCTCGAACATCCGTTACAGCGTCTTCCAAAATCTGCTTGTAGACCTTGTTGTCCACGACGTCGCCCGTAATCTCGAGCGCGCGCAGGACCGGAATTCCGGCGGAGAGCATCGTGTTTAGGTTATCCGCCATGCGGGCCAAGTACAGCTTGCGGTACAGTCCGCCAATCGCCGGCAATGTCAGTTTCCATCCGTCGATTCTCTTCTTCCCCGCGTCGGTACGCGCAAGATATCCGAAATAGACGCCGATCGCGATCAAGGCGATGAGGAGGAAGATGCCGTAATGGACGAAGAAGTTTGAAACGGCAATCACGACGCGCGTATAAATCGGAAGCTCCTGTCCTGTCTCGATCAAGATCGACGAGAGCTTCGGGATCACGGTCGTCATCATGAGCACGATTACGACAATGAACGTTACGATTACGAACGCCGGATAGATCAGGGCATTCTTGGTCTTTGAAGCAAGTTCGAATTCGCGTTCCAAGTAGTCAGCAAGATAGCGGAATGTTTCCGTCAGCTTTCCCGATTCCTCGCCGGCCTTGACCATCGAGATGTAAAACGTCGAGAAGGCATTCGGATGCTTGGCCATCGCCTGCGAGATGGATATTCCTCCCTGGATGTCCTGCGTCACGGCGTTTAGGGCGTACGCGAGCATCTTGTTTTCCGAGTTCGTCGCCAAGAGCGTGAAGGCTTTCAATGCCGACACCTGCGCCTCAAACAATGCGGAGAGCTGCCTCGACATCACCACCAGATCCTTCATCGGCACCTTGTCGAAGAACGAGAAGCTCTTCTGCAGGATGTTTTTCTGCGAGTCGGCAATAACCGATACGACGATGAATCCTCGGCGCTGGAGCGACGAAATCGCGAGATCCGACGATACCGCGTCGATAGTCCCGGAGACTTCGCGTCCCGCCTGGTCGATGACTTTGTAATTGAAATTCATGCGACAAGTATACAGGGAATCAATGCACAAGGGCAAGAAAAATGTGCATAAAAAAGCCGGAACTATTCCGGCCTTAAAAATGAGGTTCGCACTTCAGACTTTGTAAATTGCAATGAGGGCTACGAGAATCAAGAAAAGTGGAAATGTTCCGATAATGACAAAAAATTTGATCATTCTCAGGAACCTATTTATTTTCTCACGGAATTCCTCACTTGGCATAAGATCAGCAAGAACGAGTTGGATATACATACTATATGCCTGCCTTTTTGTTAGATATTTCATCAGGTATTTTTTTGTGGGTGAAATGAATGAGTTCTTTTTTCATCATACCACTAAAATAAAAAACCGCAACGAAGCGGTTTTTTAGGAAAACTACTGCATCATGCTCTCCATCCCCGCAGGATTCGTCGAGAATTCCTTGGCACTGTCGATGGAAATTTCGCCTGAACGGACAAGTTCGATCAAAGACCGGTTCATCGAGATCATGCCGTGGTCACTTCCCGTTTCAATCAGCGTATCGATTTCATGCGTTCGCTTCTCTCGGATCAAGTTGGCAACAGCATTCGTATTGATCAAAAGCTCGTACGCCGGAACCAAGCCCCCTTTGAGGCTCGGAATCAATCGCTGCGAGAATACGCCGAGGAGCGTTGCAGAAAGCTGCATGCGAACCTGGTCTTCCTGCTGCGGCGGGAACGAGTCGATGATACGGTCGATCGTCTGCGCGGCGCTGTTGGTATGCAATGTCGAGAAAACCAAGTGTCCCGTTTCGGCAGCCGTCACAGCCGTCGCGATCGTCTCGGGATTCTGCATCTCGCCTACCAAAATGACATTGATGTCCTCGCGGAACGCGGATTCGAGCGCCGCATGAAATGACTTGGTATCGATCCCGACTTCACGCTGGTCGATAATGGACTGCTTTTCCGCATGGATGTACTCGATCGGATGCTCGATCGTCATAATGTGCTCACGACGTTCCGAGTTGATCGAATCGATCATCGCGGCAAGCGTTGTCGATTTTCCTGACCCGACAGGACCTACCACCAAGAAGAATCCCTGCTTGGCATGCGTAAACTGCATCAAAGCTTCAGGCAATCGCAAGTCCGCAAGCGTTCTGATTTTCTGAATCGTTCGAAGCGCAATTGAAATCTTGCCGGACTGAACAAAGGCATTTCCTCGCAATCGCATCTTGTCCCCATAGGCGTACGCGAAATCGATCTCCTCGAGTTCCGCCAATTTCGAAGCCTTCTCATCCCCCGCAAACGCCGTAACAAGCCCGATCATGTCTTCGGGCGTAAGTTCCGGATAGTTTGCAACGGGCGTCAGCGCGCCGCTCACCCGGATAAACGGATGCCGTCCCGCCGCAAGATGCAAGTCAGACGCGCCGTTCTGATACACGATGTCGAGAAGCGTGTCGAGTTCCTGGGAGTAATTTGATTCCATATGGAGAAAGTATATCACGAGAAAAACTTTCACGTGCAAGGAAATGGAAATAAAAAGTGGAAAAGAATTTTGAAATGATTTGGACAGTAAAAAATCCCATGCAAGGTGCATGGGATTGAGATTCTATAATGCAGCCAATTTGGCTGACATCATTGTTTGTAAATAATTTCTTATTTTTTCAACATAATCACAAAATTGAGAATCGGATTTTAAACGCTCCTCGATTTTCTGAACTCCGTGCATGACAGTGGTGTGGTCACGATTGCCGAGTGATTCCCCAATTTTAGGAAAGGACATCCTCATATCAATGTGTAAGAAATACATTACAACCTGTCTTGCTTCTACGAGTTTTTTAGTGCGATCTGGTCGAATGATGTCATCATAAGAGAATCCAGTAGCCGAACCCACGAGAATCGTGACGTTTTTTGCAATATCTCCCGTCACTAGTTTTTCCAAGATTTCTGAATCATGACTAATTAAACCATCTTGCTGCTTAATCACAGGCGCGAGCGCAAATGGATTCTTGACTGCGTTTGATGCTTCTATTTCTTTGAGAATCAGTTGATACTTTTCATGAGAGATATACTTTTCCCTTCTCGCCAGATTAATGAAGGAAATATTTTTTTGAAGTTTTTCTTTAATCTTTGTTTCTATCTGATTTATCCTCTGGCGACTCACTCCATACTTTTGAGCAACTTCTTCTCCTGTAAATTCTTCTCCGTCCACTAATCCAAAACGAGCGCATACGATTCCATACTCTTTTGGGTTAAGTTCTAACTTCAGAATCCTTTGTAGTTCTTTCTTGATAATACTGTTATCTATTGATTGCTCAATGGACAACTTGGGACTATCAGGAATAAGATATTCCATATCAGGAGTTTCATCCCTTGATGATGAAGGTCCGGAAATTGAAACAAATCGCTGGCTTCTTACTTTTTCAATAAGATAGACCTCTTCTACGGTCAGGCCCGATTCCTTTGAAACTTCTTGCGGTGAGGGTTTTCTGGAGTACTTAAGTTCATATTGAACGAAAACACGTTTGTACTTGGCCATCTTTTCAAGGATATGTGCCGGCAGATAAATCGCAGTCCTGTTTTGCTGAATTGTTCTAAGCGATTGACGTATCCACCAAGTGGCATATGTCGAAAATTTTGCAATCCTCCAATTATACTTTTCAAGGGCCCTTATTAGGCCGAGATTTCCTTCTTGAATGTAATCTAAAAGACTCAGCCCCTTCCTATCTCTATTACTAGGAGAGAAATAATAAGTTTTTGACCACCATATAACAAGCCTTAGGTTGCAGGCGAGTAAATAATGACTGGTCTTTTCGTCATAACCCCCCTCTTCGGGCCTAAGTCGCATCTCGTGTTGGTCACCAGAGACAAAATTACTTGCTAATGCAAGCGATCTTGTCTCTTTTGACCAATCCTATACTCTGGATATAGTTTTTCTCGACCTGAGAAAAATTTTTCGC
>JAQBQS010000008.1 GCA_028286885.1 Patescibacteria group bacterium | reverse complement strand
TCAAGAAAGTCAGTTGCAAAATTGCTTGGTACGACATCGGAACATGTTGTATTTACGCGAGGCGGGACGGAATCCAATAACATTGGGGTTCTTGGTGTAATTGAAAAATATAAATCAGAAAATCCAGAAAAAGTTCCACACATTATTATTTCTGAAATAGAACATGCGGCAGTTCTCGAAACTGCAAAATATTTGGAATCGCAAAATAAAATTTCACTTTCAATCGCACCGGTTGATGCAGAGGGAATTGTGGACATGAAAGAGTTGAAAAAGTTATTGTGTATTGAAACAGTTCTGGTTTCGATTATGTATGTGAACAATGAAATTGGAACGATTCAGCCGATTAAAGAAATTACGAAGTTGGTTCGTTGGTTCAAGAAACAGAATGATCTGAAAACGTATCCACTCGTTCATACGGATGCGATTCAGGCAGCGAACTATCTTGATATCAATGTCGAGCGTCTTGGCGTTGATTTGATGAGTTTATCGGGATCAAAAATCTACGGACCGAAATCCTCGGGTGTTTTATATGTGAGAAACAAGAATACTGTTTCATCAATGTTCCACGGCGGCGATCAAGAGTTTGGGTTGCGTAGCGGTACAGAAGATATCGCGCAGATTGTTGGATTCTCGAAAGCATTTGAACTTGCTAGAAAAGATTCTGAACAAGAATCAAAACGCCTTGGCGAACTGCAAAGCTATTTCTTTTCGGAACTTGCAAAAAATATTCCTGACGCGATCGTAAACGGCTCCCTACATGAGCGTATTTGCAATAACATAAATATCACGATTACAGGAATTTCAGGAGAACGGCTCGTCATTGAACTCGATGCGAAGGGAATTTCAGCTGCGTCCAAATCCGCATGCAAGGAAGATAATGGGGAAGAGTCTCATGTGATTGCCGCGATTCGTCGAGCCGACGACCGGTTTATTCGTAAAGACGGGGTCATCGGAGGCTCAACAGACGGCTCTTTGCGGTTTACGATGGGGAAGGGCACGACTAAACGAGATGTCGAGAAGGCGGTTGTGGTATTGGCTGGAATCATCAAGAAAATAAGGGTTTTTGAGGCATACTTGACAAAATAGACTGAAAATGCTATACTTTTTCTGTAAGTTCATCCAATAATTTAAAACACAAAAAAACAAACAACATGGAAAAGTTCGCGCAAGTAGTCGGCATCATCTGCATCGCCATCGTAGCAATCTTCATCGGAACAACGGTCAACGGCCTTGTCCTCGTAAAGCTCTGGTCATGGTTCGTCGTCCCTATCTTCAAACTGCCTGTCCTCAACATTCCGCAAGCCCTGGGGCTGGGACTGCTGATAAGCATGCTTACCAAGCCTGATCTCAGCAGCCTGAAGAAGGAAGAAGAAAAGAAAGAGTGGTATGTCGGACTTGCAAAAGTCATCATCGCACCGCTTGTCACGCTGCTCATCGGTTACATCTACTTACAGTTCATGTAACAATGAACAAAAAGTCCTTACGGCCAATTCGAACGATCGAATTGGCCTTTTTTATGGGATGAATATTTTTTTAGAAAGTTGTTCCGGAAACGAATAGGAATAGTTGAGAAGGCAAGAAATTTTGAGAAATACTTGACAAAATAATTTGATTGTGCTATGATCCTCGTAAGTAAAAGTTCTTTTTAGAAATGGTTGAAAACAAAGGCCCTGAAGCATGCTTGAGATTCTTTGTTTTTTTCAAACCATTTCTTAACAAAACTAAATTTAAACAGTTATGGAAAAACATCAGGGAATTACCCAGATCGCATTTAGCGACAAAATGTATGTAAAACTTAATGAGTATGGCCTTAGGCGCATTGCCGAGCATTGGTCGAAAAGGTTAGCGAGCCTAAAATCATCGCGTAATCTTTCACACGATAATGACGATCAGTATGACTTAATGATCAATCGATCGGCAAGAAGTCATCGTTTTCTCGGTTCTTATGGTTGGTACTGGTTTACTCTCAGAGAAATAATCGACATTTTCGGTTGGGATGAATTGAATTGCCAGCATTTCGAAGATTATGTGATACGGACCGTACCGCCCGCTGTAAAGAAGTCTCCCGATAAAAGAGTAATCATACTCGAAGGGGTTTCTACTTCAGGCAAAACTTCGGTGGCGGAAAAAATCAAGGTTCATTTTGATGAAAAGCGTTGGCGTTGCATGATTGTGAACGAAGAGGAAACTCTCATGCCAATCATCAATAACAGCAATCAAGAAAAAGCATCGCAGCATTTGGAGATTCTTCTTAAGGAATATCTCGAGGCTAACGTAGATGTACTTATTTTTGAAAGACTTCACTTAACACATGCCTATCGCACCGGAACACAAGATCTAAAAAAGGGATTCGGTGCGTGCGAAAAACTTCTCAAGAAGTATTGGACGAAACTTTGCTTTTTGGAAGTTCCTGAAAGTAATATTTCAAAAAGAATATCCAGTGCCATGCTTCATAGGAAAAATAATTGGGTGAATTACTGGGAGTTGCGCGAACGGACTCCAGAAGAAATTTCCAACTATTATTTCAAGCAGCAGCAACAGATGCGGGAAGTCCTTGCGCAAAGCAATCTTTCTAGCATGACGTTTGATACCCAGAATATGGATTTCGAACGGATTGCGGATGACATTGCAAATTCTGCAAGTTCCAAAGCTTAATTTATTACTAAGCCTCCCACGAGGGAGGCTTTTTTACTGCACCCATTTATGCTATATTATCCGTATTCTGAAAAGGCTGAACTGCTGTTTTTGTAACAATTCCGAATTCTGAACTTATATTTTGATGGTTGAGACTTTTGCGATTATAACTTGAGACTTTTAACTAAAAAACCACTATGATGCCACCATTTGACAAGTACACCACCAAAGCCAAGGAGGCGATCAGGCGGTCGCATGAGTTGGCATTGGAACGAGGAAACGACCACGTGAGCGTATTTCATCTGCTCGCGGCTCTTGTGCTGCAAGATGACAGCCCTGTCGTTTCCATTTTGGAAGGAACTGAAATTGATTTGAATGCGCTCACTGACGCGCTCTTGGAAAAAATCGAGACCGGAAAAAGCATCGGCGAGATGGTTACGCAAAACCTGCAGATGTATTTGACGCCTGATCTCGGCCAGATTATTGATCGATCGCTTCATCTCGCACAGACGATGAAGGACAATTTTGTTTCGGTTGAGCATTTGTTCATTGCCGTACTCGAAATTCCAAACGAAGCGCGAGAATTGCTCGCGAAATTCGGCGTAACGCACGAAAAGGCTCTTGCGGTTTTAAATGACATCAAAACTGACAAGGCGAAAGGTCCTGCCGTTGCAAAACAGTTCCGCGTTCTCTCCAAGTATTCTCGAAACCTGACAAAGCTTGCGAGCGAGGACAAACTCGATCCAGTCGTTGGACGCGACAAGGAAATCATGCGCGTGATTGAAATCTTGGCACGACGTACCAAGAATAATCCAATCCTGATCGGAGAACCCGGAACAGGAAAAACGGCCATTGCCGAAGGCTTGGCGATCCGCATGTCCAAGGGCGACGTGCCTGATTCATTGAAAGGGAAAGATCTGGTCATGCTTGATCTCGGTCTTCTCATTGCTGGAACAAAATATCGCGGAGAATTTGAAGAAAGGCTCAAAGCGATCATGAAAGAGATTGAGCGTTCTGACGGTCAAATCGTTTTGTTCATTGACGAGATTCATACATTGGTCGGAGCAGGCGGCGGAGAAGGCACGATGGATGCAGCCAATATGCTGAAGCCTGCGCTCGCGCGAGGAGAAATCCGTGCAATCGGTGCAACGACACTCAACGAATTCCAAAAGCATTTTGAAAAAGATCCGGCGCTCGCACGGCGATTTCAGCCGGTCTATGTTACGGAACCGAGCGAGGAAGATGCGATTGCAATCTTGCGAGGACTCAAACATAAGTACGAATTGTTCCACGGCGTGCGCATTACCGATACGGCGATTGTATCAGCGGTCAACTTGTCAACGCGTTACATTACAAATCGATTTTTGCCGGACAAGGCAGTCGATCTGATTGACGAGGCGGCTTCGATGCTGAAAATTTCGCTTGAAAACAAACCAGGAGCATTGGATGAGGTTCATCGAAAAATTACGCGGCTCGAAATCGAGAAGGAAGGTCTGAATCGCGAAAGCAAAGAAGACGGCGCGACCAAAGCCGCGTCAACGGTCCGCGCGAAGGAAATCGAAAAGGAGATCGCCGATATCCGCGAGACAACCGCAGATTTGGAAATTCGTTGGAACACGGAACGCGAGATTTTGAATGAAATCAAGAAAGTGAAGAAAGAGATGGATCTGCTCCGTGTCGAGGCAGAAAATGCAGAGCAAATCTCGGACTTGGGACGCGTGGCTGAAATCCGGTACGGAAAAATTCCAATGCTCGAGAAATCATTGAAGCAAAAGACAGACCGTTTGAAGAAAATAAAACCGGACGACCGCTTGATGCGTGAGGAAGTCGGAGAAGAAGACATCGCGCGCGTCGTTGCGAAGTGGACGAATATTCCAGTTACAAGAATGCTCCAGACCGAGACCGCAAAGCTCGTGAACATGGAAGACGATTTGAAAAAACGAGTGAAAGGGCAAGATGAAGCTATTGAGAAAATCTCAAATGCCATCCGCCGTTCGCGCGTTGGAATTTCCGATCCGAATCGGCCGATCGGATCATTCATGTTCCTCGGTCCGACGGGCGTTGGAAAGACAGAGCTTACCAAAGCCTTAACCGAGTTCATGTTCGACGACGAGAAGGCATTGATTCGCGTGGACATGTCCGAATATATGGAGAAGCATTCAATTTCGAAACTTGTCGGAACGGCTCCCGGATATGTCGGCTATGAGGAATCGGGACAGTTCACGGAGCAGGTTCGCCATCGTCCGTACTCGGTCATCTTGTTTGACGAGGTCGAGAAGGCTCATCCTGATGTTTTCAATCTGATGCTCCAAGTGCTTGACGATGGGCGACTGACAGACGGCAAAGGACGCGTCGTGAACTTCAAGAATACGATCATCATCATGACGTCCAACATTGGATCGAGTCATATTCAGAAGATGCAGACAATCGGATTTTCGACGAACGATGCGGCTCAGGATTACGCCGTTACCAAGGAACGGGTTCTCGAATCGCTGAAAGATTTCTTCCGCCCTGAATTCTTGAACCGACTGGATGAAATTGTTGTCTTTGACGTCTTGTCGAAAGATACAATCGCGGACATTGTGAAGGTTCGCGTTGACCAAGTCTTGAAGCGCATGCATGCGAAAGACATTGCGATCGATATGAAGCCGGCGGTGTACGATTATCTCGCCGAGAAGGGCTACGATCCGCAGTTTGGTGCACGACCTCTGAACCGGTTGATCCAAAATACGATCCTAAACAAGATTGCCAACATGATCATCGGAAACTTAGTCCGCGCCGGAGATTCGATCGTCATTGATTTTAAAAATGATGAGCTGAAGTACGAGGTGAAGACAAAACGATCACGATCGGGAATGAAAATTAAGGATGTGATTCCGCAGAAATAAGACCAAGAAAACAAGAGCCTTCTTGGCTCTTGTTTTCTTGGAAAAAATATGCAATACTTTTGCGCACTTGCGTCGGTACTCAAGCGGTCAACGAGGGCAGACTGTAAATCTGCTGGATTTATCCTACGGTGGTTCGAATCCACCCCGGCGCACATCAATGTCCCCGAAAGGGGATTTTGCTTGCAAATAAAAGACCCTCTCATCGAGGATCTATTTTCCCGAATTTCTTTTCAAATGTCATTTGTGCCAGGGCCATCCGTATCTCCTCAGGATCAAGGGATCTGTAGCTCTGAAGTTGGAGCAGTATTTCATTCGAAGATTTGCCATCTTTCTTGAGCTCTCTGATTGCTTGAACAAAATCTCTTGCAAGCTCGTCCGTTTTGCATAATTCATCAATTTGGAAGGATTTCTCGACATCGAGCGTTGAGAATACATATTCTATGTATTCTTCGTCACTAAAAGATTCATGATCCATGGTGTTCTATTTTGCACCAAGGTTACCACAAGCTTCAAAAAGCTGAAAGTCTTGCATTTTTTATGGAAATAGGTTAGTATAATTCCACTATGGCAAAACAGCTTAACCTGGTAAAAATGGTGAACAAGGCAACGGGCTTCACCTACATGACTCGCAAGAACCGCAAGAAGTTGGCGGGCGTGAAGCTTGAACTTAACAAGTACGACCCCGTGTCGCGCAAGGTTGCGAAGTTCAAAGAGTCGAAGAAATAAAAAATCCCGAACGGGATTTTTTATTTGGAATGACCTTGAAAAAATGGATTTTTTGTGATTAAATGGCCTGACTCGGGCGACTAGTTTAGTGGTAGAACAGCGGTCTCCAAAACCGCTGGTGTAGGTTCGATTCCTACGTCGCCCGCAGATGCAGCATTCTATTCTTGAAACGAATTACTGGATATTAAAACTTGCCGACAACCAGGCATATCTTGGCTATTCTATTTTAATTTTGAAAAGCAGAAAGCCGTCGCTTGCAGAGCTTTCCGAAGAGGAATCAAATGAACTTTTTAGAATTGTAAAAGCCTTTGAAATTTCAGCCACAAAAACACTCAGCGCGACATTATTTAATTGGACCTGCCTCATGAATGCTTCTTACAAGCAGAAACCTTATGACCCCGAGGTCCATTTCCATGTTCGTCCAAGATATGATCATGAAGTGGAGATTGCAGGAGAAATCTTCACAGATCCGAACTTTGCGCATCATTATGATCGAAAAATAGAAAAAGAAATTACTCCACCGATTGCGGATACTATCATATCGAAAATTAAGTCTGAATTGGTTTTTTGATTAGTCTTTCAAAAACTCTTGCACCAGCTGCAAGATTTTTTGATGGTCGAAAATCGGATTCATCCAAATTACGCGCGAATCGCGCTTCCACCAAGTAATCTGCCGCCGCACATACTGCCATGTTCTCATCGCAAGCATTTCCTTGAATTCTTGGAGCGTTATTTTTCCCAGGACAAAATCCAATCCGTATCTGTATTCAAGTCCGAATGCGTTCAGTCGATCGGGTGAAACTCCTTCCCTAAGAAGTTTTTTGACCTCGTCAAAGAGGGCAGGAATTCTGTCGTCGATGCGCTGTTGTATTCTTGAAACGAGCTCTTCTTTCGGGAGTTCAAGCCCAATAATTAAGGTTTCGTACAATGAATCTTTAGATTCTATTTTAGGTACTGAACCGAGCGCATTTGCGATTTCGATCGCGCGAACAAGCCTTACCGGATTATTTTTGTCGATCGACAGGGCGCGGTCAGGATCAAGCTCTTCGAGCCTTTCGAATAACTCGCCGGCAGATAATGATTCCAATTCTTTTCGCAATGATTCATTCGGAGGAACTTCAGGGAAATTAAGTCCGTCAATAACTGATGAAATATACATTCCTGTTCCGCCAACGAGAATGGGCAAATTTCCTCTGCCTGCAATCTCGGCAATTTTTTCCTTCGCACGTTTTTGGAAATCCGAAACATTGAAAATATCTTTCGGGTCGGCAACGTCGAGAAGAAAGTGCGGAATTCCTTGCATTTCATCCTGTGCAATTTTTGCCGAACCGATATCGAGTCCTCGGTAGACTTGTCGGGAATCCGCTGAAATAATTTCACCCGAAAACGCCTTGGCGAGTTCGATGCCGAGGGCTGATTTCCCAGTTGCGGTAGGGCCGGTAATGATGAGAAGCTTGGGTTTCATTTGACTTATTATTTAAATATGATAAAGTAAAAGCAAACAAAACACAAGTACAATGAAAAAATCAACTGTAGTGCTCAGTCTGACTGAGATACTTCTCAATGAACATGGATACCACGATGGTGATATTACTCCTTACGTGCAGAATCTTTTCAATTTTCACAATGTTGATCTGCCATACCATAATCTTCGGCATATGCTCGACGTGACCTGGAAAGCTTACCACGGAGGTATTGTTTCAGGTCTCCCCCCAAGGGTCATGCGTAATTTGATCATCGCTGCCATCTATCATGATGCGAACCACCCCGGACAGCTCAACGGTATGGATAAAAATTCGGTGGCTCGCGCTATCGAGACCCTCAATCGTCATATACTCCCTGAAGACGAAAATGAAAGACATAATATTGTCAGACTGATCCAGGCGACCGAATATCCTCATGCCAAAAAAGGCGCGACTGAAGGATATCAGATTGACGAAGCAGTTCTTCAAGATGCCGATATGTCCATGGTATTCTCGGATGTTTGGCTCCAGCAAATTTTAGTTGGAATTTCCAAAGAAGAAAAAAGCTCTATTAAGCTGGTACTATTCGCACAACCTGCCTTCATCGGAGGAAAACTCAATTTCACTTCTGTATGGGGAAAGGACGAATTTGAACATCTTAAAGAGGGAAAGATCAATGAGATGCTCAGATGGATCAAGATATTGGGCCTGGAAAAAGAATATCGGGAGTATCACAATATTTAAAAAAATAGAACCCAAAATCCCGCATCAGTGTGCGGGATTTTTTTGTGCCCGGGGTGGGACTTGAACCCACATGACCTTGCGATCGATTGATTTTGAGTCAATTGCGGCTACCAATTACGCCACCCGGGCAAATATAGCAGGAAAGGAACACCTTTCCTGCAAACACTCCTCGTTCACCGGCTGCTTGCGGAGCCGAGCCTAAAGGAAGTTGTTGTGGAAATATCCTAGCATATGTAAACTGTTTTTCCAATTTTTTGCACGCCCAGCTTTGTCTGATATAATGTGCGAATGCAACAGTACCACAACTCAATTTTTTGGGTCGAGACCGAAAAAATAAATCCGAATCCCTTCCAGCCTCGAAAAGAATTCGAGCCGCGCGCACTCCAGGACCTCGCTGATTCGATTCGCCAGTACGGAGTTCTCCAGCCTTTGGTCGTTACGAGAAAGGAATTGGAAAAAGAAGACGGCGGACTTGTCGTTCAATACGAACTGATCGCCGGGGAACGGCGGCTTCGCGCGTCAAAGCTCGCAGGGCTTCCGCAGGTTCCCGTTATCATCCGCGCGGGCCACGAGGATGACAAGATGAAGCTCGAGCTCGCGATCATCGAGAACTTGCAGCGCGAGGATCTCAATCCGATCGACCGCGCCCGCGCATTCTTGAAACTGCATGAGGATTTCGGGCTGACGCACGGCGAAGTCGGCAAGAAGATGGGGAAATCTCGAGAGTATGTTTCAAACACGCTTCGTCTGTTGTCGCTTCCGCAGGAAATCATGGATGCTCTCGGAGAGAAGAGAATTTCTGAGGGGCACACACGACCTCTCCTGATGCTCGCCGATCGTCCCGCAGAACAAATTACCCTGTTCAAGGAAATCGCGATCAAGAAGCTCTCAGTCCGTGAAGCCGAGCGCATCGCCCGCGGCATTGCCGCGGAGAAGACGCGCAAGAAGGACATCAATGCCGATCCTGAACTCATCCAGTATCAGAACCGATTAGCCGAGACACTCGGTACGCGCGTGTCGATCGAGAAGAAGGAAGTCGGAGGCAAAATCGTCATCGACTACTTCAGCCCAAGCGACTTGCAGCAGATCCTCGATTTGCTCAAATCAAACGAGGTGAAGGGAAGCGGGCACATGATGGAGAATTATATTAATTCCGCGCCTGTACAAACGGTAGCGACCTTTGCTCCGGAAATTACGGCTTCGCCCGCGCCCGCGGAGCTTCCTCAAGTTTATTCTCCTGAGCTGTTGGCTCCGACGCTCGAGGAAACGCAGCCGTCGCATATGGCGATTGGCGAACCGGAACTTCATTCGCCGGAAATGATGGATGACAGGACCCAAGAAGACAAAGATACAGAGGATTCGACGGATTTATATAATGTAAATAACTTTACGATTTAAAGAAAACACTCTTGAATTCCAAGAGTGTTTTCTTGACATAATTCAAATTATAACCTATGATTCGTAGTGAATAATAATTAATTCACTATCAAAATTAAATATAATTATGTTACCAAGAATAGATAAAATAGAAACTTGTAAATCTTTAAGATCAAAAGAAGTCAATTTTAACAAATTAAGCCAAAAAGAAAGAGTTCGAATCGTATGGGAAGAAGATCAAGAAAGAGAAAAAAAGAGAATTGAAGAAAAAGAGAGAACTCGAAGAATTTTTGAGCCGATTGTGATATTTATTGCAGCAGCTGTCTGGATAGGGATGGCACATATTCATATAAAAGACCCAAAATTTTTTTATGAAATTATTTACTTCGCTAGAGATTTCTTTTTGGCTATGGGTTCTCTCGCATTAGTTCTCCTCATTATAATGTTTCTTTTCGGTGAATTGGGAAATTCGTTTGGCAATAGATATGGATGAGAAAAATTTGTTAAATTTAAAACTGTAAGCAAACAAGCTTACAGTTTTTTCATCTTTAATTCTTTTCTCGCTTCGGGGCGTTCCTGATGATCTCCGCAATCTCGTCTTCGTCGTCCGTAATCGTATACAAGTTGACGTCGGTCGGGGAAACGAGAGCTTGCGGAACGAGCCTTTCCTCGACGAATGTTTGGAACGGCTTCCAAAACTCGACGCCGACGAGAATGAGCTTTACGTTTGCGATCTTGCCGGTCTGTACCAACGTCAGCGACTCCGACAGCTCGTCGAGCGTTCCGAATCCGCCTGGGAAGAAAAGGTAGACTTCGGATGCATAGCGCATGACGGTCTTGCGATTATAGAAGAAATAGAAGGGGATCACGTCGGTCAGATACGGATTCGTGACTTGTTCATGCGGTAAAATGATCTGCATGCCGATTGATTTTCCATTTGCCTCGTATGCTCCTTGGTTGCCGGCCTGCATGATGCCGGGACCGCCGCCGGTGATCACCGCGCATCCGCATTCCTTTACGGCTCGGTGGGCGACGCGGACGGCTTTTTCATAGTACTTGTCGCCTTGCAGTGTTCGAGCGGAACCGAAGATCGTGATTGATTTTTCCAAATGCTCCACAAAGTCGAGTCCTTGCCGCAGTTCCTCGTCGGATACGCAGATTTCCGTTTCAACTCCGTTTTCACCGTGCAATTTTACGCAGCCGGCGCGGATATCGTCGATCGTCAGATGCTTCGGGCGAAATGGCCTGTTGTCGGTCAAGATTGGTTTTGGGGTATCTTCCATATGGGGGCAATTATAGCAGAGGCGCGAAAAAAGCCATACTCGTCAGCATGGCTTTCCTGTTCCAAATTATTTGGACTTCTTTGCTGATTTCTTGGCAGCCTTCTTTGCAGGAGCTGGAGAAATTTCGCGCTTGATGTCTTTCCAATGCTTTTTCAAGTCTTTCGCGAATGCCGCGACGTCAGCCTGGTCCATGCTCTTTACCTTGGAATACTTGTCGGCAATGGAATCAATCGCCATGTTGTAGTTTTCCTCGGACATGTCTTTTGCTTTCTCGAGCTTCTCGAGGACCTCCGCTTTGGCTTTGACAGCCCATGATTTCAAATTCTTGCGGTGCTTGGCGCCGTCTTTTCCGTAGAAGAAATATCCTCCTGCGATCGCGGCAGCGGCTGCTCCCGCGATGCCGAGACCTTTGATCAGATTTGCAGTGTTCGTGTTTTTCTGTGCCATAGATTTCTGTAAGTTAAAAAATTAATTGAGTGACCTCTTTCATTATATTCTTGTCGCAAGGTTGATGCAAATAAAATATCGCCAAGAATACAGATGTATTCTTGGCGATATTTTATTTATTTCTTTTCCTTATGCTCTTTGTGCTTTCCAAAAAGCTTATCGACGACCAAATCCTTGATCGCGGAAACGACCGACCGCGCGCGGATGACGTCGTCGTCAAAGACGGTCACGATATGCTTGATTCGCCGCGTCGTTCCGATCAGGTTTGCCAAGAGAACGGCGACCATGATTCCGACGACCAGAAATACGAGCACGATCGCGGCCAAGAGAATATTCGTTGCAAGTAATGTATTCATGGTTCGAGTATATCAAATTTAAGTAAATAAAAAAGACACGATCTGTATCTTTTGGTGAAGTTCGCTAGACGTAGGGTTTTTTCTGGTACGATTTATGTGCGCCGGGATATTTAACGAATCCGGGAATTCCATATCTCGTATTGAACGGCGCGCCGGCGAATGCGGGATCGCCCGGTTTCGTTTTGTGATTTGGGGCTATTGGAGGTTTTGGATTTTCTTGTTCCTTGATTATTTTTTGTTGTCTTGGCATGTATTTTATTTTTTCATGCTTGATAGTAGATGAATGGAAAGATGTTGTCAATAAAAAACTTCCTGCATAGCGCAGGGAGTGGTGTTATACATTGTGAAATCCTTTCTTGATGTCGGCTACGACCCGGGATTCCCATGATTGGTTGATCGGTTGAAACGGCTGTCCTGTGATCAGCTCGATGCTCTCCATATATTTCTCGGCGATCATGATGAGCTCTTCTTCGGTGAACGGATTTGATCCGTTTGCGAGGCCTCGTGCAAATTCCTTGGAGAATGAAACAGGCTCATCATTTTCGCAAAGGATGGTTCCATCGGGTTTGAGTTTCCAAAATCTGGAGCTGTCGAGTGTATAGAGCTCGTCGATTGCCCGGATGAGTCCGTTTATGAGCCTGCCATGTTCGGTCTTGGTATCGACAAGAATAATTCCGCGTTGACGCAGATAATACGCAACAACAGCAAACGCACAAAGAGATTCGTTTCTGATGTGATCCCATTCTGCTTTTCCAAAACCTTGGACGAAGAGCTCTTCGGGCGCTACCGATGCGTCTTTTACTCCTTTTGTGGAAGGAGTCATCATCGGATAGGGCAGTTTGCCGTTGGGAATGATTTTTCCTTCATAAGGAGTCAAGTCAATCCCGCAAAATTCTCTCTTACCCAGTTTGAAATAATTGTAATAGAGAGAAGTTTCCGTCGAGCTCTTGGCTGCATAGTCTCTGATGACGTTTTCAACCGGAAAGCGTGTAGCATTCGGTGCAAAAATCACAACAGACGTATCGAGAAGTCCGACATCGATCTGCGCATGCGGCATCCACGGCTCTACGAGCTTCCTCATAAAGTTATGATTGAGCGCAAGCACCTGATCTTTGAAGGGAACGTTTCCGCGCACGACATCGTGCGTTGAGATGGTTCCGGTGCGCGTGAGGATCCTGATCGGGTTTCCATTTTTGTCGTTGAACGGAGGATTTTCGAACTCCACGATTCCGTCTTTGGTTTCATAGCTTCCTTTGCCGCCGTAGATCGAGTCGCTCACTTTGCCTGGCTGAACAGTAAAGTCTTTCAGTTCAGGAATTGCACCGGAAGCGATCAATGCAGAAATGTTCTGGTTTTCGCCTCCGAACATGTGGAGATATCCTTCGATCATGAGTGTCTTGTGTTCGGTCATATTTTATTTTTAAGGTGGATGAATGTGTTTTCTTGGGAACTATAGAAAACCCTTGCCAAAATGTCAAATTTTTGTTACGATTGGAACCTTATGGAAATTCGAAATATTGCAATTATTGCACACGTGGACCACGGCAAGACGACGCTTACGGACAACATGCTCGAGCAGTGCGGAATGCGCGAAGCTGGAGTTTCAATGGACTCAAACGCTCTGGAGCAGGAGCGAGGAATTACAATTTACGCCAAGAATACATCGGTATTTTACAATGGAACAAAAATCAACATTGTGGACACTCCGGGACATGCCGACTTCGGTTCCGAAGTAGAGCGAGTATTGCGATCAATTGACTCGGTACTACTCATCGTGGACGCGCAGGAAGGCCCGATGCCGCAAACACGATTCGTGCTCAAGAAATCACTCGAGCTCGGCCTCAAGCCAATTTTGGTTTTGAACAAGATCGACAAGCCGGGTGCGAACGTCGAGAAGGCTCACGACGAAGTTTTCGAGCTCTTCATGGAACTCGGCGCGACCGACGAGCAGCTCGACTTTACGACAGTCTATGCGATCGGACGAGACGGAACCGCAAAGCGAAAGATGGACGACCCTCTGGTTGACTTGAAACCTCTCTTTGATACGGTCCTTGAAAAAGTTCCGCCAGCTGCGAACGATACGACAAAGCCGTTTCGAATGCAGCCGTTTAACTTGGCATATGACAACTTCCTCGGACGATTGGGAGTTGGACGCGTTTACGAGGGAATTGCTAAGAATGGTCAGACCGTTACGATCGTAAACCCGATCACAGGAACACGACGACCAGGCAAGATTACAAAACTGTTCTCATTTGAAGGAACGAATCGAAAGGAAGTTGACGAGGTAGTTGCCGGAGACATCGCGATGATCGCCGGAATTGCGGATATCTTCATCGGAGAGACTGTTGCAACCGATCCAAACGTTGAAGCACTTCCAGCCATTACAGTTGACGAGCCGACAATCAAATTGGACTTCTTGGTCAACAATTCACCGTTCGCAGGACGCGAAGGAAAATTCGTAACGACGCGACAGATTCGCGAGCGACTTGAAAAAGAACTCGAGATCAACGTAGGTTTGCGAGTCGATTTCGAACCGGATCCTGACCGAGCGCTCGAAGGATTCAAGGTGTACGGACGAGGCGAGATGCACATCGCCGTGCTTCTTGAAAACATGCGACGCGAAGGATTCGAGATCCAGGTATCGCAGCCGCAGGCGATCGTAAAAGACATCGACGGCGTCAAAAGCGAGCCGTTTGAGGAAGTCACCATCGACGTTCCGTCGGAATTCCAGGGTTCAGTCATTGAGAAACTCGGCAAGCGCGCGTTCATCATGAAGGACATGAAAATCCATCAGAACAGCGTGCGAATGCTGTTTGAAGGACCGACACGTGGACTTTTCGGATATCGCGGGCAGTTCATGATCGACACGAAGGGAGAGGGAATCATGGCATCGCGATTCCTCGAGTTCCGCGCGTATGCAGGATTTATCGAGAAACGATCCGTCGGATCGATGACATCGATGGAGTCGGGCAAGGCGCTCGGATTCGCTCTTGGAAACCTCCAGGATCGAGGACAGCTCTACATTGGTCCGCAGACCGAGGTCTACGAGGGAATGGTTATCGGAAACACCGCGAAGGGCGATGAGATGGTGGTCAACCCGACGAAAGGCAAGCAGCTCACCAACATGCGAGCGTCCGGTACGGACGAGACGATTCTCCTCATCCCGCCGATCGCAGTTACGATCGAGCGAGGACTGGAGATCATGACCGAAGACGAATATCTCGAAATCACGCCGAAGTCTACGCGAATCCGCAAGCAGGTCTTGCAGGAATCAGGACGGGCGAAGAAGCAGAAAAAGGACTAACAAGTCCTTTTTGCTTATGGAACATTTAAGCCAAAAATGCTATGATGCACCCCATGAAATCATTTATCGAACGCGCTAAAACCTTCTGGAACAATAACAAGAAAAGCAAATTATTCTGGTTCATTGTCGTCGTAGTCATCATTATCCTTTTTGCGATCTTCCACAAAGGAACGAAAACCGCCGACGCGACGGTTGCAACCGCAACGCGGGCGAATGTTGTCGATTCAGTCGTCCTTTCAGGGCGCACGAAATCCGCGAGCGCGGTGGAACTCGGCTTTGCCGACCAGGGCAGGGTTGCAAGCGTTTCCGTTTCCGAAGGGCAGAAAGTTCAGCAGGGGCAAATCCTCGCGTCTCTCGATACGTCTGACTTGTATGCAAATCTCAAAAACGCACAGGCGGCTCTCACCATTGCGCGGGCAGGAGTTGCAACGAACACGACAAGTTTGGACAACGTAACGGCGCAGCAGAACACATTGGTTGCCAATGCCTACAGCAACCTTTTATCGAATGGCCTTGCTGCCGCATCAAATGATGTGAACATCAACCCGAGCATCCAGGCTCCGGTAATTTCAGGAACCTATTCCGGATCAGAAGGCGAGTATGACATTACGGTGTATTCATCGAATTCTAACTCGGGCGCTTCATGGTCAACATCAGGACTTGAATCAAATGTAGGACAAGTAAGCTCAAATACTCCCGTACCGCTCGGCACGAAGGGTCTTTTCATTTCATTTCCCGGAACAGGTTATCTTTACGCGGGAACAAAATGGGTGGTGAATATTCCTAACAAACGCTCGCCGAATTATACGGCGAACTACAATGCTTATTCGGCGGCGCTTTCGGCGCGCGATCTTGCTATCTCAAATGCGAAAGCTGACCTCTCGCAAAACGGAACCGACAATTCGATCGCACAGGCTCGCGTAGAGCAGGCGCAGTCCCAAGTAGACAGCATCTTGTCGCAGATCGGACGCCGCCGTATTGTTGCATCGTTTGATGGAACAGTTGCAAACGTAAACTTGAAACCGGGACAAACCACAACATCGATTGGATCATCAGATTCATCGACAACTGGAACAAGCGGTTCGACAATCACGCTCATCTCGCAAAGCGATTACGAGGTTGTTCTTGATGTTCCTGAAATCAGCGTTGCCAAATTGTCAGTTGGACAATCAGTTGATATTGCGCTTGATGCCTATGGAGCAGGAGTCGTCTTCCCAGGAAAGATCACGACGATTGATCCTGCAGAGACAATAGTAAGCGGCGTTCCCGTCTATGAAACGAAAGTTGCGTTTACGACCCCTGATGAGCGAATTCGATCAGGAATGACGGCAACAGCGACGATTGTTATTTCCTCGAAAGAAAACGTTCTTTCGATTCCGGCAAGTTTTATTCACAGCGATACGGATCGTTCG
Organism: Patescibacteria group bacterium; assembly: GCA_028286885.1. Taxonomy (GTDB): domain Bacteria; phylum Patescibacteriota; class Minisyncoccia; order Phycocordibacterales; family UBA1006; genus CAIXMG01. The sequence goes on along the minus strand of JAQBQS010000008.1, from coordinate 69,661 downwards.
TCATATGTCTATGTGATTAACAAGGATGATAAGACTGAAAAGCGAACGATTACGACCGGAATTCGCGGAAGCGACAGTTCGACCGAAATTCTTTCAGGACTTTCGGAAGGCGACCGCGTCAGCACGGACGCCTTAAAATAATATGAGCAATTTCCGAACATCATTTAAACTCGGGATTTTCCTCGGAACAAAGCAGCTCAAACGCGCAAACCGGTCGACGACAGGTTTGATCATTTTCATCATGACGCTGACCTTCTTGAACCTCGTCGTCGTGTCGGGAATTTTGGTGGGGCTCATCGTGGGAGGAAACAATGCGAACCGTGACCAATACACGGGCGATGTCATTATGACGACGCGCGCGGGCAAGGCTGATATTCAAAAAAGCCAGGACATCTTGGCTACTGTTCGCGCAGACAAAAATGTTACGCAATACACGTACCGGTTTCTTTCGGGCGGAACGGTCGAGGCGAACTATCAGACGCGCACCGATTTCAATGCCAAGGCGGACACGGCCGGAACACAGCTGACGGGAATCGACGCGAACCGTGAAAATGATTTCTCGCACCTGTCCAAACAGGTTGTGGAAGGTGCGTATCTTGATCCGTCAGAGAGCGGCTACGTTGTGCTCGGTGCGAACCTGCTCCAGCGCTACTCGTCGTCGTTCGGCGACGGATTTGATTCCCTCGGTGGCACGTATCCGGGCGACAGGGTCAAGATTACCGTCGACGGCAAGACGCAGGAATTCATCGTAAAAGGAATTTTGAAATCAAAAGTCGGCGACGTGTCGATCCGTGCATTCGTAACGCAAGGAGACTTCTTGCGGCTGGCAGGACGTCCAAGTCTTGATGTCAACGAGATCGCGCTTCGCCATGTTCCGACCATTACCGACGAGGCTTCGAAAGACACTTTCGTTAGGAGTGGATTTTCAGACTATGCCAAGATTCAGACGGCAACGGAAGCCATCCCTGATTTCTTGAACCAGATCAAGACAGCCTTCGGCGTTCTCGGCAATATGATCGGCGCCATTGGCATCGTCGTTGCATCGATTACGATTTTCATCGTCATCTTCATCAACGCCGTGACGCGCCGGAAATACATTGGAATCTTGAAGGGAATCGGAGTCTCGCCGATGGCGATTCAGATTTCATATCTGCTGCAGTCGATGTTCTACGCGGTATCAGGTTCGATTCTCGGAACGCTCATTCTCTACGGTCTTCTTGTCCCGGCATTCAACGCGCACCCGATCAATTTCCCGTTCTCCGATGGAATTTTGGTCGCAGAGCCTGCGGGAACTGCCGTTCGAATCGTCATTCTCCTGATCGTAACGCTTATCGCCGGATTCATTCCCGCGCGCATGATCGTTCGCAAGAATACGCTTGACAGCATCCTTGGCCGCTAATTTATTTATATGAACAAACACGATTACACATACATTGCACTTTTCGACCAAGCGAGCACCGATGCCGTGCTCGGCTTTCAAGATGAAATAAGAAAAGTTTTGGGCCATTCCGCATACACCGATCAATGGGTGCCTCATACGACCGTTTCATTCGGCAATAGTCTTTCTCAAGAAGAAGTTGAACAAGTCGGAATCGAACTTGCAGATGTTTTCAAAGACCAGAAGTCTTTCAAGATTCGCATTGCCGCGGTTCATATGCGCGAACGAATGGTAGACGGACGGAAAGTCGGAGCGTTGCGCCTCAAGCTCTCGCCAAATGCCGACCTTGACGCGCTGTCGGAAAAAGTTGTCAGCATTGCCAAGAAATATGAAGTGCCATTCGATGTGTTCTCGGAGAATCATTTTCATATCGGCCTCGGCCGTTACGAATTGGAAGGTTTGGAAAACGTGAATGTCGAGGAAATCATTCATCTTGATCCGAATTTGGAAATCACTGTTACATCCGTCGCTCTTTATTTCTCCATGGAAAATGATCCCAAGCCCGATAAAGCATCTGAAACAGCTTCAATATCATTTGTATGATCAACGTAACCAACATCACCAAAACGTTCAAAAACGGATCCGTTGAGACGCATGTCTTGAAGGGAATTTCGCTCCGCATCAAGTCGGGCGAATTTGTCGCGATCATGGGAAAGTCGGGTGCGGGAAAATCCACCCTGATGTACCAGATCAGCCTCCTTGATCATCCGACTACAGGTTCGATTGAAATTGACGGCATAAACGCGACCGATCTCGATACCAACGCGCGAACGGAATTTCGCCTGAACCAGCTCGGATATATTTTCCAAGATTACGCGCTGCTCCCTGAGCTTACCGCAATCGAAAACGTCATGGTGCCGCTTTTGATGCAGGGAAAAACAGACGATGAAGCCAAGCGGATCGCTACCGATTCCTTGAAAAAAATCGATTTGCTTCATCGTGCTGATAACTTGCCGAGCCAGATGTCGGGAGGGGAACAGCAGCGCGTATCGATCGCGCGCGCCGTTGCGCACAATCCGAAGATTCTGTTTGCGGACGAGCCGACGGCCAACCTTGACAATGTGTCGAGCCAGGCCGTCATCGATATTTTCCGCAGCCTGCACGCGCAGGGACAGACGATTGTGATGGTTACGCACGAGAAGGAATATACGATCCACTGCGACCGCATCATCAGGATTTCCGACGGGCAGGTGGTAACCGAATAGCTTTGCATGGTATAATGAAAGTGTTACCAGTTAACGTTCGCATTCAACTTTTATGGAAGTAAATCAAATGTATTCAATGCCGAGCTCAAATCCTAATCCTACGCCGACTCCAATGCAGCCCAAGAAAAGCAAAGTAGGAACGATTGTTATCGTAATAGGAATTATTCTTGTAATTTTGGTTGCAGTTGCTTATGCGCTCACCAGAAATTCTGCTGTTCCTGCGACGAATTCCGACACGTCGCTTCAACTCAACGACGTGCCTTCGCAGACGGCGGGAACTCCGGCTTCGGCAACGGCAACTAACTACACGACCAGCACGCCGACTATTTCTGCCCTGACCTTGGTAAATCTCGAAACATTTCCGGTTCAGTATCAGGCGCGCGTATCATTCGACTTGCCTGATTCCTGTACGACAGCCGACTCATCTATTTCAAAATCAGCCAACGTGTTCACGATTGTCGTAACAGGATCCCGTCCGACGGGCGCAGTCTGTGCGCAGGCGATCGTACCAAGCCAGCAAACGGTGAATATTCCAACAGCAGGACTTGCAGCCGGAACCTATACGGTAAAAGCGGGGAAGTTCAGCAAAACGTTTAAAATCGCAGCTACGAACGAAACGACGTTTACGAGCGATAAATAGCTAAGATATCAATAAAAACCCTTATTTTATAAGGGTTTTTATACTTGACAAATAATGTTAATTATGCTAATATAATTATATAAATGATCTTTATTTTTTAATATAAAAACCAACCAAATGAATCAAATTCAAGGAATCATCGTAACAGAAGAAAACATAGAAGAAGTTCTAACCCTCATTCATGCGAAGTTCGTCAGAAAAGAAAGCATCTTATGGAGGAGAATTTACACTCCGGACATAGAAACGGCTCGTGAATATTTGGCAGCTCATAAGGGTCACGACTCGATGTCAATAGACCACATACCGGTTATGAGCTTCAGGAACGAGTACAGACTAGGACACAGCTATATCAAGATCGAGACTGTCGAGGAGAGGAAGTGTATCAGGCTGAACGATTCTGTTCAGGACGATTACATCATGCTCGGAACCCGGGTCGCTATCGAAGAGGATGGAATCTTTATCTTCCTTACGAAAGGTCAGGATCCGAACTTTGCATCTAGTGACATGTCGCATATCAAGGTATGGAAGTGGAATTAAGAAATCGATGCCCAAGCATCACAAACGCTCCCCGTAAGGAGCGTTTTTTATTTTTTAACCATTATATTGTAAGGGTTGTTATACTTGACAATATATTGCAAATATGCTAATATATCAGTATAAATGATCTTTATTTTTTTAATATAAAAAACCCAACAAGTAAATGAAAAAAGGAATCATAGTAACGGAAGAAAACATGCCGGAGGTGCTGGAAGAGATTAAACAGGCACTGAAAGGAAAAAACTCCATAAAATGGAGGTATGTTTATGCCTCGGATATGGATACAGTTCGCGAACTTCTCTCAGAAAACACAACTTACAATTATGTGAAAAAAGAGGGAGTCACTCTGCTTAGCACTAAATACGAGCTCGGCCTCAACCCTGATAGTTATGCGGTAGAGGAAACCTTCCTGAAGGATAAAAAGTTTATCGCTGTAAGAGGTGATAATCCAATGGGACATATAATCTACGTTACTGATACAGTAACGATAGCTCCTGATGGAATATTTATCTTTAAGGAAGGAACTGATGCAGCTATCGGTAAGCCTTTCATGGAAGTCTGGCAATGGAACTAACAAAAAGCGTTCGCGGATTTATATCCACGAGCGCTTTCTTTTTTTGCACAATTATTTTACCTTCCTAATTCTGCCCGCAATCAAAATTCCAAGAAAACAGATTACGCCAAGAATTGGAAACAAGGCCTTCAGCGGTGCGAACTTGAGGACGAGCGAGGCGATGAGGGGTGCGAGGATATAGGCGAACGGATACGTGTTTCGGAAGAATCCGATCGAGCCCGTGTCGTCATGATGCACCGACTTGAAAAAGTATGATTCGGTGGCGACTTCCACCATGCTCGCACCTACGCGCGTGACAAGAAGAATCAACGTCAGCGACAAAATACTTATCGATGGAGCGCGCGCGACAAACAGTGTTGCAAATCCCATGATAAACAATCCAATAATCATCAAGTGTTTTTCGATGTGAATCTTGTCGGCAATTTTTCCAAGAGGATATTCAAGAATGACGAACGCGGTCAGCATGATCGCGAAAATGATTCCGATGGTGTCCCACGCGATGTGCGCGATTTCGTGCAAATAGATCGGTGTATAGATGACCATCCACGCATAGAAGAATTGCAGGATAAAGTTTACGAAAAATGCGAGCCGGAACCTCTTGTGCTGCATGAACTTCTTGGCAAGTTCGAGGATGTTTTCCTTGGAAGGATGCGTTGTCCGGATGGTTGGCAGCTGAAATGATATGACAATGATGACAGGAACGAGGATGACAACCGCAAATCCGTACAGCGCCGAGAATCCAAGCCGGTCGAGAATGAATCCGCCGAGAAGCGGCGCGAGTACATATCCCAGGTTCATCATTGTTAAATACGAACCGCGTACATCGCCTTGGGCGGAATTCTCGGAGAATCGTTCGACGATGATATCGATGCCGAGATACAGAAGTGTATTGAACGCGAAGAAGAGAATGAAGCTTGCGCCGATAATATATGGGTTTGATACTGCGCCGAACACAAAGAGATTCACGATGTTGGCAAGCATGAGAAAGCCCAAGACGCGACTCGTTCCGAACCAGTTGATGAGCTTTGGAACGAGATACAGCCCGGCAATGCCGACGATCGCTGATGCAGCATAAAAGAGCCCTACGAGCGAGTCCGAGATCCGCGTCGAGAGGAATGAAGAGTTTACGAAGACAGTCAGGGCGACGTGCAGCGAGAAAAGAAAGCCTGCCCAGTATGTGGTGCGCAGAAGTTGGCGGTGTTTCATTGTGCACTATTATAGCGCGTCTTGGACATAAAATCGAGATAAATTTGTGAAAGATTGCGAAATTGTAAATAATATTGTATTATCCTAGTGACATAATATTGTTATTTAATTCAAATTACCTTAAAAAATTTCTATGTCCAAGAAACAATTCATCCTCATCCTTAATGGTCCCGTATGCGGAGGGAAGACGTCCGCAGTAAAAGCAATCATGCCAAAGTACGAAAGAGTTTTTGAGCTTTCGCAGAATGCCATCAAGTGGCTTATCTCCGATTATACGCCTGACCGAGACAGGGAGGCTGTCCAAGAATCGCTGCTCTTGGTAGCAGAAAAAATGCTTGAAAGCGGTATGTCTTTGATTCTCGAAGGCGGATCGGTTACCCAGGCAGCAATGAACAAACGACTTGAGGAAATTGGAAGGAATCATGGCATCGAAGTAACGTATGTGAACATCGAAGCGCCATTGGACGTTCTGAAGGAGCGGTTCGCACTGCGCGTTAAGAATGCTGCCGAAACAAACAAGAAACTTTCATTTACCGACGACAAAGGATACATGGAACGCTATGATGCGTACCTTGCCCTGAAAGGAAATGCTCCGATTATAGATTCAAGTATCTATTCTGCAGAGGAAGCTGCTTCCGAAATCATGGCGTTGGTACAGTAAACCAAAAATCCCAACAGATGTTGGGATTTTTTAATGTCCGGCTCCCTCTCCTTGCAGGAGAGGGTTGGGGAGAGGTGTTAGAACGATACAATCGCCGCCATCACGATCGGCTTTTTGCCGGTCTTCTGGAGGAGGAACCGCTCGATTTTCTCGACGAGTTCTTCCTTGAGTTCGTCGATCGAGTAGTTCGGGTCAACCGTTCGGTCTTCGATGACTTTCTTCACGAGCCCGCGGACCTTGTGGAACAATTCCTGGTTCTCGCGGATGTAGACGAATCCTCGCGAGAAGATGTCAGGCGATTTTTTCAGTTTTCCTGTTTTCTCGTCAATGACGGCGAAGACGTTGAACACTCCGGATTCAAGAAGCAGCTTTCGGTCTCGCATGACGACCTCTTGGAGCTCTCCGATCTGGAGTCCCTCGACCGCGATGACCTGGTGCGGAGCGCGCTCTCGGAGGATGACCATTTCAGCCGCATTCTTGCGGAATTCGATGATCGTTCCGTTTCCTTCGGGAATGATGATTTTCTCGCGTGGGAAGCCGAGGCCTTCCACCATGTCGCGGTGCATCATGAGGCGCGCGTAGTTTCCGTGCACCGGCATGAAATACTTGTAGTTGATCTGCTTGTGAACCCATTCGAGCTCGTTTCGCTTTCCATGGCCTGAGGCGTGAACCTCGGAATCCTGATACGTGATGATCTTGGGATCCTTTCGGTACAGGGCATCTTTCAAGATGTCCACGATACGCTCGTTTCCGGGGATTACGGATGACGAGAAGATGATCGTGTCGCTCTTCTCGATTTTTACGAGCTTGTGCGTTCCTTTGGACGCGCGATCCAGTACTGAATACGGTTCCGCCTGTCCGCCGGTCGCGAGCATCATGATCTTGTTGCTCGGATACTTGTGCATGTCCTCGATCGTGACGACGTTGTCGAGCGTTGCAAGTTTCAAGTGCTTTGCAATCGCCAGGTTGCTCTTCATTGATCGTCCGTCGATGACGACGATGCGACCGTGGCGCTTTGCGATCTCGATGAATTTCAGCATGCGCTCCACCTGGGATGCGAATGCGGTGATCAGAATGCGGCCTTTGGTTTCGCGGACAATTCTATCGATGTTTTCGACGACGACTTTCTCCGAGATGGTCCATCCCGGTTTGTCGATTCCTGTCGAGTCGAGTGTCATGAGGAGGACGTTGCGCTCCTTGAACATCGCGTACTGCGCGTATTCCTCGTCAGTCGGAATGCCGTCGTTGTTTTCAACGCGGACGTCGCCTGTCGAGATGACATCGCCGTAAGGCGTTTCGATAATGACTCCTGTCGAGTCCGGAATCGAGTGGGTCAGCCCGAAGAATCGGACTTTCAAATCATCAGAGAGGGGAAGCGCTCCGTCGTCCTTCTCAACAATCTTGATGTCGAGGTTCGGGAGATGAGGATGTTCCTCGTGGCGCTTCTGGATGACCATTGCACCGAATTCGCGGGTGTAGATAGGAGGGTTTCCGATCGATTCCATGATCTGCGAAACGGCTCCGATGTGGTCGAAGTGTCCGTGCGTAATGACCAAAGCTTTCACCATGTGCTTGCGCTCTTCGAGGTATTTCGTGTTGGGAATGGTCATGTCGACTCCCGGCGTGTCGTCGTTTGAGAATCCGAGTCCGGCGTCGATGACGACGATCTGATCCTTGTATTCGACGGCCGTCATGTTGACGTTTCCGATTCCTTCGACTCCTCCGATCGCAATGACGCGCAAATCGCCGGGCGCAAGTGGCGGGATGATGTCGTTGTGCCTCCTTGGCGATCGCTCCATGTCCGTTCCGCGATCGCGGAAGTTGCGTCCGCCTCCGCCACGGCGATCGTTTGTGAATCGCTTGTTAGGAGGGCGAGATGAATTCATTTTCTTCGCATGAAATTCGCCCGCGTGTTCGGCTGGAATAATTCGGTTGAGGGCCGCCTCAATCGTTGATAATGAGTTGTCTTTGCGGTAAACAGCCGTTTTGTGGCTGCTTTGTCCGCGGTCGCCCGGCCGGAACGATCCGGCACTTGGGTGCGGCTGGCTCTGACTCTTTTGGAATTCTCCGTGGTGTCCGGAGTTTTCTGATTGGTCTTTATGAGTGTTCATAAATAATAATAATTTTGTAAGTAATAAATCTTCCGCATTTCGTAAGTTGAAATGATGAAAGGTTCCGTTTCTCTTCGGATTTGAATTTCTTACAAGAATCCAAATGGATTCTTGTAAGAAATTCTGATCTAGAGAGAAATTATTGTTTCAAGAATGCATTCCACACGTGATCCGTAAATGCGTACCACCGGCTAACATTCGAGAATCGATCGCTCGGATCGGTTACTGCGCCGATCGAAACGTTGCGGATTGACTTGTCTACAAGGTAGATGAAGTCGGGCGTATAAAGGAAGATGACAGGCGCATCAACTGCAAGCTGCGATGAAATCGACTGGTAAGTCGCCATGCGCTTCGCCGGATCCGTTTCCTTGATCGCGGACTCAAGAAGGCTGTCGACATGCTTGTTCGTGTAGCCCGTAATGTTGAGTCCCGGATCCGCGCGCTGCGACGAATGCCAGAATGCATAGATGTCCGTATCGTGATGGACAATCTCGCCGAAGAGGAGGGCGTCGAAGTCTCGTCCTCGGATGACGCCTTGGTTGAGCGTTCCGATCTCGAATACTTTGACGGACGCCTTCACGCCGATTTTCTGGAACTGTTCGCTGATCAGATTTGCGCTTTCCTCGAGTTCCGGCGTATTGGCTGTTGAAATTGAAAATGAAAGAACCTGGGTTGCCTTGTTCGCTGTCTTTTCGCGAAGCCCAGATTTGGGATTGATTTTCCATCCTGCCGTGTCGAGCATTTTTGCGGCGAGTGCGAGTTTCGTGTCCGCATCATTTGCTGATGTATCGACAAGTGTTGGAAGCGGTCCGGAGAGCGCATGGGCGTAACCTCCGAAGACGCTTTCAATAATTGCATTCTTGTCGACGGCGAGGTTCAAGGCCTTCACGACCGTTTGGTCCGCAAAAATCTTGTTCTTGGAAGGATTGAAGAAAATTCCAAATACACGGGGAGTGGGGGAGGTCAGGACCTCCGTCGTAGACGTCTTTGTTGTTGCAATGTCTCCTGAATCAATCGCTGCAAGCCCTGCGATGCTTCCTGCTTTGAAAGCTGATTCGGCATCGCTTGCGTTTGCAAAGCTTTCGATTGAAACATTCTCGATATAAGGCGCGCCAAGCGCGAACTTGCGAAACGCTGTCATGTTTACTGACTCCGCAACGCCGACGCGCGAACGCGTGACGCTTGAAATCTTGTAAGGTCCTGATCCGACGGGTTCGCTGTTGTACTGGCTTGTTGACCATTGGTCATCGGCAATCTTGCCCCATAGATGTTCCGGCATAATCCCGACGGTCAGTTGGTTCAAGAAGCCGGCATACGGCTTTGACAGGGTAAACACGACGGTTTGCGCGTCAGGAGCTGCGACAGTGACTCCGTCCCATGCGACGCGAAGAGGGCTCTTCAATGTCGAATCCTGGATTTTGGATACAGTGAACACAACATCGGCCGATGTGAGAGGTTTGCCGTCATGGAAAGCCAGTTTCGGTTTCATCGTGATCGTATACGTTTTGCCGTCAGTTGAAACATCCCAGCTTGAAGCAAGGTCGGGCTCGATGAGTCCGTCTTGCGACATGCGCACCAGTCCGCTGTAAACGAGCTTGGTCAAGTCATGATCCGCGTCCGATGTCGCAAGAACCGGATTGATGAACCGAGGAGAACCTACGATGCCTTCCTTGTAGCTTCCTCCGCGGATCGGAACAAGTGATGAGAATCGGTTTGAAAGAGCAACGATGCCTCCAAAAACACCTATGACTAGGATAATGATTGAGACGACGAAGAGTGCGCGCTGGCGCATCGTCAAATTTGCGATGATGGATTTCATTTTAAAAGAAGCCATGAGTATTCGCGAAAACAATATTTCGTTCAGGAATATCCCCGAAGAAACATACGATTAGCGTGTAAAAGAATACGGACAACCTGAGTGCTTAGAATGCGAGCGCAACAAGGGTCGACGCAGTCAAAAGGACGGCAACAACAATGGTTGCTACGAACAGAAACCGCTCCGCTCCGCGGCGTGCAAAATAAGTCATGTTTCCTCCTGAGCCGCCAAATGCGCTTCCGTCGATTCCATCGGCCGAACGCTGCAAGAGCACCAGAACTACCATGAGAACCGAGAGAACGAGCTGTATCCAAGGCAGGATGTGAGTAATCGTATTCATGGGGCCATGTTAGCATAATTGCGGAAAAAAGAAAAGTGTTGCTATACTAATCAATATGAAAGGCTTCTTCTTTACACTTCTGACGTTGGTTGTCATTGCAGCGCTCGGCGCAGGCGGATATTTCGCCTACATGTCTATGACCGAACCTGCTTCCTATATGCCCGCGAAGCCCGAAAAGATCGGGGACTTGCATTCGGTCGTAACGAATCCTGATACGGGAACGAAAGGGACTTCGCAGGCGGCGGCCGGATCAACCTCCACTGCTTCGACCTCTGGTGCATCGGCCGCCGCCGCAACACCTACACCCACCACTTCGTCAGTCTCAGCCACGCTCTCCACAAACCTGACCGCTATGGCAACGAACAAAGTCACGCTCAAGTCCGGCAACAAGAATGAAAATGTCGGATACGTGCAGCAGTTCATGAATCTTTATTTCAAGAAGACAGGTGCCATTGATAATACGTATGGCGCAACGCTCAAGACAAACGTAACAACCTTCCAAAAACAGAACAAGATCACGCAGACGGGGACAGTCGGACCTTCGACGCTTCAGATGATGATTATGTGGCTCAAAAATCACCCTTCGTAATGAAGGGTGATTTTTTTTGCGCTATTCTTTCTTTTTCTTTGAAGGCGTTTGCGTATGCGAGTGGAGCATTTCCATTTCCTTGATCAATGCTCCTAATGTCTTCTTGATATGCTCCAAATGCTTCGTGTCTGGATCGTCTTCGATCTCGTCGTGGATTTCGTCGACGTCTTCTTGAATTTCATCAATGTCTTTTTGAATTTCGTCGACGTCCTGTTCGATTCCCTCGACGTCCTCTTGGATTTCTTCGATGTCGTCGGATACTTCCTCGAGTTTCGACTCGTTTCTATTGACGGACATCTGGATGAAAATCGACAAGTAAATTGCCTCGAGTGAAACGATCGTCGTTAGAACCAAGAGAACGCGGTCTACGGGAACGCCCGCCAGAATGACGATTCCGCATATCACGAAAATGACCGTGTGCGTGACAAGCGATGCAGTCGAGCCGATCCACTTGGTCGCGCGGAGTGAAATATTTTCGATGAAAGAAGTTTTCTCGGGCATATGGAACCATTATACACGAAACGTTGTTGTGTGATATGATGGAAAAAATCTTTAGATTATGAATAACAATAATATTTTAGCTTTGCCGTGTTCGGAAAGCGGCAGTGCGTTCGTTAACTGGCTACAACTGTTCAATATTCCAATTCATGCACTTTTCAGTCTCAGTCGATATGAAGAACCGGAGTTCAGAGGAACGATAGAAGGAAAGGATGTTTCTCTTATGGGATTCGATGAGATTAATGCATGGGTTCTGAATTATGAAAAGGAACACTTTCCTATTGCAGCTTAGTTTTTTCAAGTCCTCGTCACAACGAGGATTTTTCTTTGGAACTATTTTTCGCAGCCATGGTATTCTTGTTGTATATGGAAACACATCACACGCATCGCCCCATGTCGAAACTCTTTGCCTGGGCGCTTGGCATTGCCATCGTCATTGTCGCGAATCTTTTCTTCAATTATGCGATCGCACTCGTCTACTCGGAGCCGATGTATGAGACGTATTGTCCCGTACAACAGGTACAAGCAGCAGCCTATCCTGACCAGAAGGTAACCGATTACTACGCGGCATGTCAGAAAGATTTCAACACTGCGCAAAGTATTTACAATAGAAATGTGTTCGTCATTCTTGTAATCTTAGGAATCGCGACGGTTGCCGTTGCTGCATTCATAAAAAACGAGATTCTCTCCGCCGGGTTTTCATGGGCGGGAGTTCTTGCTCTCGTCATTGCGGCAGTGCGCTACTGGTCCAATGCGAATAATGTATTTAAAGTGATCATTCTCGCACTCGCGCTTGGTCTGCTTGTTTGGATTGCAGTCAAAAAATTCAGTATTGACAAGAAGGCATAAATGATATAGATTTTGTCGTGAATTAATTCACAAAACCAAATAAAAAACATGGCAAAAATTATAGGAATTACAGGAACGCTCGGTGCCGGGAAAGGCGAAGTTGTCGAGTATCTGACCAAGAAAAAAGGTTACGGATATTTCAGCGTAAGCGGCTATCTCACAGAGGTACTCATTGAAAGAGGTATTGCAGTTAACCGCGATAACATGGTCAAGATTGCTAACGATCTCCGCTCAGAAGGAACCGAAGATTTCATAGTCGTAAAGATGCGGGAAATCCAGGCAAGCGGAATCGATACTATCGTGGAATCCATCAGAACCAAGAAAGAAATCGATTACATTCTCAGCCAAGAAGACATGTACATGATCGCGGTAAATGCTCCGATCAAACTCCGTTACGAACGCATCCAAGAACGCAAGTCGGCCAAGGACAATGTCAGTTTTGAAAAATTCCAAGCTGACGAAGAGCTCGAAATGTACAACGACGACCCAACCAAGCAATGCCTCTCGTATTGCATCGGCAGAGTTCCCGACGGAATGAAGATATGCAATGATGGCACCAAAGAAGAATTGTATGCCAAAGTGGATGCAATTATAAATTTGATAGAACGGAAAGAACGCGTCTAAAATACAAGCTCTCTGCAAAGGGAGCTTTTTATTTGACTTTTTTCTAAAAATAGTGTAAAAATATCAGCATGAAAAAACGAACCTCATCATTCTCCAAACGAGGATCATCTCCGCGAGGCGGAAAACCGGCATCATTTGCGTCAAGGAAGCCGAAAGCGCGCTTTGAGAAAGCGACGCCCGGCGCTAAATGGAAGCTTGCCAAAAGCGAGCCGCGTTCGCGCATTCCCGTTTCTGCCGCATTCGTCAAGAAAACGCGCGCAGCGAAACTTGTCGCAGCGCTCCATGACAAGAAAGACCGGGAAGCCCGCAAGCTTTTCTTGGTAGAAGGCGAGACGAGCATTCTCGAAGCATTGGATTCCAACTACGAAGTCAATACGATTTTTGCCACACATGAATTCTTGGAAAACTATCCTGAAATCTCGAAACAGCTAGGACCGAAAGTCGAGATTGTGGACGCGCAGGAGCTCACCACTCTCGGAACGCTCGCGCGAAACACGGCTGCCATCGGCATCTTTCATCAGAAGGAGCTCGGCGACGTGACGATTGGAAACGAAATCGTAATCGCGCTCTCGGGCGTGAACGATCCGGGTAACTTGGGAACGATCATGCGCATTGCGGACTGGTACGGAATTCGCAAAATTATTGCATCTAACGACACGGTTGATGTTTATAATCCAAAAACGATTTCAGCGACAAAAGGATCGTTTACTCGTGTCGATGTCTATTATTGCGACCTGGAAGATTTTCTCTTGGCGAGCAACAACATTCCCGTCATCGCGGCGGACATGCGCGGACGCGACGCCCACAAGTTTCCATTTCCAGAGCGCGGCATTCTGCTCCTTGGAAACGAGGCGCATGGAATTCCTGACGAGCTTGCAAAGCTCGCAACTGATACTGTCACTATTCCGAGATTTGGCGGAGCCGAATCGCTCAACGTAGCGATTGCAGGAGCTGTCATCTTGGATAACTGGAAACGATAAAAACGCTTGCAAAAAGCGTTTTTATATTGTATTTTGTATTCAAATTTTAAAATAAAAAAATAAAAAAGATGCAAAATATAAAGCTTGTTTCGCTCAATACGGCAGCCAATCGGTTCGCCGGCATTGATTCGTTTTTTGAAAAGATGAAGGGAAAGGTGGATATTTTTTGCCTCCAGGAAGTCCTTTCTACGTTTCAGAATCCGAATTATCCTAAAACCCTCCATCGCACGGAACCTTTCTACAGGAATCAGAATTTGCAGATCAACCTGCCGATTATCACGGAGATTCTTGGCAAGGAAAACAAGAATGACATCTTTGAAAAATACATGACGTATTTTTCGCCGCATATTGATTTTCTTGGAACATTCGCACCGGAAGGGAACATGATGGCGATGAAGTATCTGTCAGACGCAGAAGGAAAGCCGCATCGGTTCGATTACGGATCGTTTGAAATTTTCTCCGGCTATGACCGCGACACCAATGTTACTTTGCAATGGATGTTTGTCGGATTCGATTCGGACTCAATATATCTTCCGAAGGAGCGCAGCGTATGCATTTTGAACGTTCACGGATTGTGGAACGGCCAAGGAAAGGGTGACTCGGATATGCGCATGCACCAAAGCAATCGAATTGTCGCCGCATTGAGATACTTGAACGAACGGTTCAATTGCGAATTCATTCTGGCGGGGGATTTCAATCTTGCGCCAGATACGAAAAGCGTTTCGATCATCGAGAAATTCGGCCTGCGTAATCTCATCACGGAAAACGGCATCTCCAGTACACGAACGCGGCACTATAAAAAGGAATGCAAATATGCCGACTATATGTTCGTGAGTTCTGGTATTACCGTAAATCAGTTCAAGGTTCTGCGGAATGTCGTTTCAGACCATGCGCCGCTGTATCTTGATTTTTCAATCTTATAATTTAATCCCTCGATATTATCGGGGGATTTTTGTATACTCATATATATGATCAAGAAAACACTTTTGACGGGAATTCTTGCTTTGGGAGCTTTATTCATAGGGCATTCGGCATCGGCTATGGCGAATCCAGCCGCGACGAAATGTATAGCCGATGGTGCTTCTTATTCATTGAATAATAATGTCGGCACGTGCACATTTTCAAGCGGCGTAACATGCGAAGAGTGGGCTTATTTCCGCGGCGAATGCAATCCAAATGCACCGATTAATCCGATCATTTGTACTGCGATTTATCAGCCTGTCTGCGGACAAAAAACGATTTATTGTATCAAGGCTCCATGCGATCCGATCCAGAGAACGTACGCTAACAATTGCATGCTCGGCGCGGACAATGCGACATTCCTCTACAGCGGCGAATGCAGGGCAGATCCAGTTCCAACGCCCGCAACGATCTGCACGATTCCGTATCAGAAACTTTATCGCGGCGTTAGCGGAACGGCTGTAACCTATTTGCAGGAGTTCCTTGATGCGAAATTCACGGGAATCATCGGAACGATCGACGGAGTATTCGGACGCAAAACGCTCGCAGCACTTGCTGCCTACCAGGCAAGTCAGAATCTGACGGCTGACGGCGTCTTCGGACCGAGGACTCGTTCAATAATGTGCACGACGGGAATCTCGGTAATACAGTAGTCGCCCTGAATTCCCTGAAAAGGAAATTCATGCTAATCTTGGGTAAATCAAAAAATATAAACTATATGATAACACTATATCAGCCAAGAGGCAGGGCAGGAAATCTTGCCAAAGCGATCTTACAGAATGCAGGTATTGAATTTAGGACGGTCATGACAGAGAGCGATGAAGATCCGAAAGTGATTGATCCAAGTCATTGTTTTCCTTGGTCGCGCATGTCAGGCGTCCAAAGCTATGCATCAGCTTTTTCACAGAAGCAAGCAGCCTAATATTTTAAACCCCTCGATTTTCGAGGGGTTTTTTGCTAAGGTAAAAGAAAAATATACCAAATGCACATAGAAAAAAATATTCATCTCAAACACTTTACTACCTACAAAATTGGAGGGCCGGCGGACGAATTCGTCATTGCGCGAACGCGTCAGGAATTGAAAGATGCCATCTTGTACGCACTCGATCGAGGAATTCCATACTTCATTCTCGGAGCAGGTGCAAATATTTTAGTTTCAGATCAAGGCTTTCGCGGTCTCGTGATTAGAAACAAATATGATTACCTTGCTCTTGAAGAATGGTCAGCAACTGAAACCAAAAAGCTCAAATGGCTTCGCGCAGGATCTGGAACATTGATGCAAGATGCTATTTTGCTGACACGCAATCACGGCCTTTCCGGATTCGAGCACTTCGCTGGAATTCCGAGTACGGTCGGCGGGGCGCTTTGGCAGAATCTACACTTCATGAATGCTTCTCGCGATGGAACCTCATATATATCGGATGTGTTTCACCACGCTTACGTTTTTAATATAAAGACGGGAAGTGAAACTATTCTTTATAATAATGATTTTAGGTTTGGTTATGATACTTCGATCTTGCATGCAGGGAATCACGTAGTCCTCGAAGCAGTATTCTCGCTGCAGAAATTAAGCAGATTGAAAATCTATTCGCAAATCAAGTCGAACCTGGCGTGGAGGCAAGAAAGGCATCCTTCCATAGAACTTCTCCCATCGTGCGGTTCTGTTTTCAAGAAAACGATGTACCAAGGCGAGACAATTGCGGCTGCAAAATTGATTGACCAAGCCGGACTCAAAGGTTATTGCTATCGCCAAGCACAAATTTCGACAATACATCCTAATTTTATCGTAAACCAAGGCGGTGCGATGTCGCGTGATATCTTGTATATCATCAGGCATGTCCAGAAGGTTGTGCATGAAAAATTCGGCGTCATGCTCGAGCCGGAAATTAGGTTCGTTGGAGAATTTGCAGAGTCATAATTGAAACTTACAAACCCTCGATTTTTCGAGGGTTTTTTGATAGAGTGCTTTTATGAACGAGATCGTATACGTCTTAATAAACGAGGCAATGCCGGGATATGTTAAAGTAGGTTTTACAACTACCAGCATTCAGCAACGGCTTAAAGAGCTCGATACTACTTCAGCGCCGCTTCCTTTTGAATGTTATTATGCTGCAAAGTTAAAACTGAGGAACGCAAGGGAAATAGAAAAACTTCTCCATGATGCATTTCTTAATAACAGAGTAAGGAGTAATAGGGAGTTCTTTCAAATTTCCCCTGACAGGATTGTCGCAGCCTTAAAGATCGCAGAACTGGAAGAGATCACACCAAAAGAAGATTTCTTTGAATCAGAAGAAGATAAAAAGGCGTTGCAAGATGCGCGCGAAAGAAAATCATCGTTTAATTTCGAAGCCGCAAAAATACCTCTTGGAGCAGAAATCTTTTTCGTAAAAAATGAAAGCATCAAGGCGAAAGTGGTTGCATCTTCGGGAAAAAAGACTATTGAATTAAACGGCGAAGTAACAAGTCTTTCAGACGCAGCGTGGAAACTTCTTGGTTATAAATACAAACCGCAAGGAACTATTTATTGGAAATACGAAGGCAAGACCTTGGCAGACAGGAGAGAGTCGATAGAATCGGGAGAAATATAATATGAACAATTACGATCACAAGAAAATCGAATCGAAATGGCAGGAAACTTGGAACAAGAATCAGACGTACAAGACGGCTGAGAATTCTGACAAGCCCAAGCAGCTGATTTTGGACATGTTCCCGTATCCGTCAGGCATCGGACTCCACGTCGGACATCCGCGGGGATTTATTGCGACCGACGTGTACAGTCGCATGAAGCGCATGATGGGATTCAATGTACTGCATCCGATGGGATGGGATGCTTTTGGTCTGCCTGCAGAAAATTTTGCTATCAAGAATAAAGTCCATCCGCGTGTTGCTGTTGAAAAAAATATTCAAGCTTTTAAAGATCAGTTGTCTGTCATCGGATTCGATTACGACTGGTCGCGAGAAATCAACACGACCGATCCCGGATTTTACAAGTGGACGCAGTGGATGTTCATCCAGATGTTCAACAAGGGATTGGCATACGAATCAAATGAACCGGTCAATTGGTGTCCTGTCGATAAGACGGTTCTTGCCAACGAGGACGTCGAAGCTGACGGAACATGCGAACGATGCGGAGCGAAAGTCGAGAAGCGTCCGATGCGCCAGTGGGTTCTGAAGATTACCGATTATGCAGACCGAATGCTTGCGGACTTGGACAAGCTCTCGAAGTGGCCGGAAGGCGTGAAAGAAGCCCAGCGAAACTGGATCGGACGTTCAGAAGGTTCGGAAATTTATTTCAACTTGAAATTCACGACGCATCCAGATTGGAACGAACGACGCGATGCGGATGGAAATCCTGCGCGTCTTCCTGTTTTCACGACGCGCGCGGATACGCTCTTTGGGGTGACATACATCGTGCTTGCTCCCGAGCATCCTTGGGTAACATTGGCGTTGGATGAAAATCATAAAGATGTTATCGATAATGAGGATGAGGTGCGAGCTTACGTAAAACAGTCTTCCGAGAAATCGGACATTGATCGAACAAATGCCAAGAAGGAAAAGACGGGCGTGCGAATCGAAGGCGTTGTTGCGATCAATCCTGCAAACGCACAAGAGATTCCTGTCTACGTTGCCGACTACGTCTTGGCGAATTATGGAACAGGTGCGGTGATGGCGGTTCCGGCGCACGATGAGCGCGATTTCGAATTTGCAAAAAAATATGATTTGCCGATTCACGAAGTTGTTCGGCCTTCGGTTGTTGATCATGTAAATCCTCCTCGAACAGATAAGGCGACAAAAGTAAGACGGAACGTGCATGCCATCGTCTATGATCCGAAAACTGAAAAATACCTCATCATCAGGAATTCAAAATTCGGATGGGATACAGTTGTAATTGGCGGTGTTGAGGAAGGTGAGGATCTGATCGAGGCGGCAACGCGCGAATTGCAAGAGGAAACGGGTTATGCCGATTTGGAATTCAAGCGATTCCTCGGCAATCCAGTTCAGGCATCGTATTTTGCGAAGCATAAAGACGAGAATCGCAACGCGATTGCGTCGGCCCTGTATTTCGAACTTCGAAGTGATGCAAAAATTAAAATTCCAACAGATGGTGAAAACGAAGGCAACGAAAATGTATGGGTTTCAAAATCAGAATTTGTTCCGGGCAAAATGGTCAATTCGGAACTTCCGTACTGGCTCGCGCGTCTCGCAAAAAATAATGACGAAGCATATGTCGAATCCGGCATTCTTGTAAATTCAGGAGAGTTTGATGGAATGGATTCAAGTGAAGCTCGCAAAAAAATTACCGAGTTCGTCGGCGGGAAACTGATGGCTACGTATCGTCTGAAGGATTGGGTCTTCTCGCGTCAGCGCTACTGGGGCGAACCGATTCCCATGATCCACTGCGAGAAATGCGGCGTTGTACCCGTTCCGGAATCGGAACTTCCGGTCATGTTGCCTGAGGTGTCCCATTACGAACCGACAGGAACAGGGGAGAGTCCGCTCGCCGCGATCGAATCATGGGTTAACATTCCATGTCCTAAATGCGGAGGCGCAGCAAAACGCGAAACCAACACAATGCCACAGTGGGCCGGATCGTCTTGGTACTACTTGCGTTACATTGATCCGCATAATCAAGATGCATTCGTAGACAAAGACAAGGAAAAACACTGGATGCCCGTCGATATTTATTCAGGAGCAGATCATGCGACACGGCATCTGATCTATGCAAGGTTCTGGCACAAGTTCCTCTTCGATATCGGCGCCGTTTCGACTGAAGAGCCGTTTCCTCGCCTTGAATTCTTGGGATATATTTTGGACAAGAATGGCAAGAAATTTTCGAAGCGCGACGGGAACGGAATTGATCCGACCGATGTCGTGAACCAATTCGGCGCCGATGCTTTCCGTTTGTACGAAATGTTCATCGGGCCGTTTGAACAGACCGCGCGTTGGGACATGAACGGGATGGTTGGAACGCTCCGCTTTGTTGAAAAAGTCTGGAAAATTTCCGAGAAGGCCAAGAATGCAAATGGCGCTACTCGTGAAGGCATACAAAAATTGCTTCACAAGACGATTAAAAAGGTGAGTGATGATATCGAAGGATTCAAGTTCAATACGGCCGTTTCATCGCTGATGATTCTTGCCAATGAAATTGATTCTGATTATCAGATTTCCGTTTTGGATCTTAAGGCATTCTTGAAAATTCTTGCCCCATTTGCGCCGCATGTCGCCGAAGAAATCTGGCACGAGCTTGGCGAAACTGATTCAATTCATCTGTCAGATTGGCCAAAGTATGATTCGAATCTTGTCATTGATGACACGGTGAAGCTCGGCATCCAAGTCAACGGAAAAGTCCGTGCCGAAATCGAACTTGCCAAGGATGAAAGCGAGGAATCAGTTCGCGAAAAAGTCTTCGCGATGGACGAGATCAAGAAATGGACTGACGGAAAAGACGTAAAGAAATTTATCTATGTTGCCGGCAAAATTATTTCGATCGTCATCTAAATAAATAGAACGCATGAAAAAATCCCGAACGTGAGTTCGGGATTTGCGTTTGTGTTTTAAACCGTGACTGATTTTGCCAGATTGCGGGGATGGTCGGGATCATGTCCGAGTTCGACGGCCGCATAATAGGCGAACCATTGCATCAGATAGACATGCACGAATACCGCAAAGTCCTGATGGATAGCCGGAATCTGAATGTGCGTCACCGATTCTGATTTCGCATAGCTGCCGGACTTGGTGCCGTGCGGATAAAACAGCAAAATATGCGCTCCGTTTGAAATGGCAATCGCAACCGTGTCGCGTATCTGCTTGTCGCCCGTTTCGTTTCCTGACAAGAATGCAAATACGAGATTGTTCCTTTCCGACGAAATGATGGCAAGAGGTCCGTGCTTGAGCGACGCTCCGACTTCGGCACAGACCGGCTCGTAGCAAATTTCTTCGAGCTTCAGTTTCATCTCGAGAATTCCCGCATACATGGTGTCCGATCCGATGAGCATGGATGCTATCCGATTGTCGTGGCTTTTGACCAGATTTTTGATCAAGGAGACATGTTCGGAATTCATCCCTCCGAGAGCCCTTGGAATCTTTTGCAGCTCCTTGATCACGCGGATGCTTTCTTCCTGCGATAACGTGCCGCGCTTTCTGCCGAAATGAATGGCAACGAGAGCAAGGACGGCGCATTGGCCGAAGAATGCCTTGGTCGATGCGACGCCGATCTCGCGGCCCACCTGCAGATAAACGCCGGCTCCGCAGATGCGGGCAATTGACGAATCAACGGCATTTACGATTCCGAACAAAATAGGACGGTGGATTTTCGCCTCTTGCAGGGCGCCGATGACATCGGCCGTTTCTCCCGATTGGGAAAGCGCGATGACGAGCGTTTGTTCGGTAATGATCGGATTGCGCTCAATGAATACGGACGCATCGATGACTTCCGTCGGGATGCGCGCATACTTTTCGAGTATCATCTTGCCATAGAGTCCGGCGTTGCGCGACGTGCCGCAGCCGATCAGAATGATCTTCGCAATGCCGAGCAGCTCTTCTTCAATTTCGCGCAAGCCGTTCAGAGTCACGTTTCCGTGCTTCCAATCGTATCTGCCGCGCAATGTGTCGAGCATCCTTTCAGGAGTTTCGTTAAGCTCTTTCTGCATCCAGTGGTCGTAGGACCCCTTGTTTACGATTTCCTGATCGTTGCTCGACGTGCGTTCGTCCAGCGTTACCGCTGCTCCCGTTTCCAAATGCTTGATCTGGAAATCTTTCGCAGAGATGGTGCACAGTTCGTTTACGCCAAGCGTCGCGATCGTTTTTGCATACTTGTGCAGGAATGACTCATCCGAACATACATAGATGCCGTGATCAGCGCGTCCGATGGAAAGCGTCGATCCTGAGCGGATGGCAAACAGAACATCCGGATGCATGGCATCATGGATAACAAAGCCGTAGGTCGCTTCCAGAAGCCCGAGAACATGCTTGATGAGCTCCTCGGTGGTTTCAAATTGGCTTGAGAAATGAGCGAGGAGCGCCGGAACAACTTCCGTATCCGTTTCCGACAGAAATACGTAATCGGCCAGGTATTCTTTTTTCAATTCCTCTGAATTGCTGATCATCCCGTTTTGAACGACCGTAAAGCGCTTCATGCCATCTTGATGAGGATGGACATTTAATTCATTATCCTTTCTTCCGTGAGTCGCCCAGCGCGTGTGCGCTATGACGAGATGAAGATTTCGAACAGTCGGGTCCTTTTCGATAAGGACTTTCAGTTTGGAGGGATGTCCGACGACTTTGGTTATGCGGCCATAGGCCCTTACGCCAGCGCCGTCGTAACCCCTGTATGACAAGTCTTCAAGGATCGCGAGGCAGTTGTCCGTCTCGTCCTCTTTTCCGATATAGGCGATAATTCCGCACATAGTTGGTTATTTTATAAAGTTTAAAAATGAAGATATTCGGATTGATCTAACCATAAAAACGGATTTTCGACAAGGAGACAGATTGAATAATTCTTTTAAAATTTTATCAAGAATCAGCATCTATCCACATATTCCAGGGAAGGACTTTTCTGTTTTTTAAAAGTCGCGCTATACTGTCGGATATGTTCAAAACAATTACCAAGAAGTTCCAAGAGTGGCGTGGCGCAACTGGCGTTACGAGCGATTCGTTTATGATGACGGTACTGATGATTATGGTTACGCTCGGACCGGTTTTTTTCATTCCCGTTCTCGGAATGTCAGCTATCGCAAGTAAGGGATATTTCTTCGCGATTCTCGGGCTCGTGCTCTTGCTTGGCATCGGCGTTTCGATTTTGCGCCGCGGCGAAATCAGGATTACCAAGAATTGGATTTTCCGAATCCTCGGCATTCTTCTTGCCATTGAACTTTTGGGGGCGATCTTGTCGCCCGCGTTCGGAATGTCCTTCCTCGGTTACGGTTTCGAAACGAACTCATGGATGTTCCTTTTGATCTTTTCAGTAACCTGCTTGGCGGCTTATCGAACGATCAGGTCGTATGAACGCATCGGCATCGTTTACGGGGGAATCGCTCTTGGCACCATTGTGCTTGCACTTGTTCATATTGCAAGGTTCTTCGTTGGCGCAACACATTTGACATTCGGCGTCCTTGGAACGTCGACGTCGAGCCTTGTAGGATCTTGGAGCGATTTTGGAATCGTTCTTGGTTTTCTCGTATTGTTTTCAGTCATTACTCTCGAGCTTGGCGGACTTCGAAAGGGAATCAAAGCCTTTCTTATTGCGATTCTTGTTTTGGCATGCGCATGTTTGGCATTTATGAATTTGCAGGTGGTGTGGATCATTATCGGATTCATGAGCCTTGCGACCGCACTTTATATATTCACCCTCGCATTCTGGGATTCCGAAGCCAAGGCTTATCGCAAGCATCGTTCGGTTCCTTGGTATGCGCTTGCTGTCGTCATTGTTTCGATCGTGTGCCTTTTCTTCGGATCGGCGCTTAACACTCTTGCGGGACGCCACCAATCGATCGTTTCAAACGATATCCGCCTTTCGCAGTCGGCAACGGCGCGCGCGGGCGTCCAGGCTATCGCGCACAATCCTATTACCGGGTACGGTCCGAACACGTTCGGAAACGTTTGGAATCTTGCCAAGCCGCCCGCTGTTTCAGGAACGGCCTTCGCGGGATCTACATTCAGCTACGGTTCCGGATTCATCACGACACAGCTTGCAACAAACGGAGTATTGGGAATCATCGGATGGATTGCGCTTCTTGTTGCCATTCTTTTCTTGATCGTTAAAAGCCTCGCCAAGGGATTCGAATCATCGCTTGAACGGTACATTGTCACCCTTCTTTCAGCGAGCATCATTTTCCTTCTCGTTGCAGGTTTCTTCCTCATAACAGGTAGCTACATATTGATTCTCCTTGCAGTCCTGGTTGGCGCATTGATTGGAATCCGTTCAGACAATGATCCGAAGGCCGAGACGGTCCGATCGTTCATGTCGGATCCTCGCGCAAGCTTCTTCGGAATTCTCGGCGTGACGATTTTGATCATAGCCATTATTTTTGCAGGATATTTGGAACTCCGAAAAGTCATCGGAGCCGTTCACGCGGTTCGCGGATCAAACTACGAGGCAGCAGGGAACTTGGATATGTCAATTACGCAGTTCAGCCTGGCTGCGGCGTATGCGCCCCATGACGTTTACTACCGCGAACTTTCAGCGCTCACGATTGCGCGCGTGAACCAGCTTTCCTCAAGCGTTACTCAGGCTAACAAGGAACAAGTGACCAAGCAGGCTCAATCGGTTCTCGGTACGGCTCTCGCGCAGGCACAGGCCGCAACCAGAGTTAATCCGGCCGATTACCAGAACTGGATTGCCGTCGGAAATGTCTATCGAACACTCGTGTCGCTTGGCATTACTGACGCTGCAGCCCAAGCCAAGACCGCCTACGGCGAGGCTCAGAAGCGCGATCCGCATGATCCTGCAATCTATCTTGCTCTCGCCCAGCTCGCACTCGCGCAAAATGACACGGACGGTGCCAACGCATTAATTGCCCAGTCGATCGATTACTATCCGACAACAGGGGCCTACATCCTTCGCGCGCAAATTCAAGTATCCAAGCAGGATTACGCAGGCGCGATTACGTCGATGACGGCGGCTCTGACGCTTGATCCGTATAACGCGACAACGGCGTATCAGCTCGGACTCTTGTTCTATCACCAGGCAGATTACGCGCATGCGATTGCAGCCTTCAAGCAGGCGATCCTTTCGAACCGATCATTCGGTCTCGCGTACGGATACCTCGGCGTCTCATACGAGAAATCAGGCGACCAAACTGATGCTGATGCGGTCTACGCTTACATGCGAAAACAGAGCGATCAGTCTGATGCATTGATCAGCCAGATCAAGGGAACAGACGCGACGCCTGCGCCGACAGTTCAGGAGCCGGCAAATCTTACGCCGACTGGAACGAAGGCTCCTGCCAAGACAGTTGCGCCCGCGGCAAAAAAGAAATAAAATAGGCGGACTATGGTTTCCAAAATCCTGAAATTTCTGAATCGGGAATCCTCCGGCGTAAACGAAGCAGCCCTTTTATTGGGGCTGTTTACGTTTCTGTCTCAAATTCTCGGGCTTGTTCGCGACCGCCTTCTTGCAACCTATCTTGGAGCAGGATCTTCACTTGATCTCTACTACGCAGCATTCAAGATTCCGGATTTTCTCTACGTATCGGTTGCAACGCTGGCTGCGATCACGGTCATGCTGCCGTACTTGTCAGAACGGTTCGGTTCAGGCGACAGCGAATCCGCACAGCGCACGAAGGCTTTCTTCAACCAAGTTTTCACGGCTCTCTTTGGCTTTCTTGCAGTTCTGTCAGTTATTTTATTTATCCTGATGCCGCTTTTGGTGCACCTCATTGCACCGGGATTTAGTGTTGCTGAACATGCCAAGCTCGTCATGATGAGCCGCATCATGCTGCTCCAGCCGATCATCGTCGGCGTGTCGAACCTGTTTTCATCCGTTACGCAGATGTTCCGCAAGTTTTTCGTCGCGGCGCTTTCGCCGGTCATGTACAACCTCGGGATTATTTTGGGCGTACTCATCTTCCTTCCGATCTTCGGAGTGATGGGACTTGCTTATGGTGTTGTCCTTGGCGCAGTACTCCACTTGGTCATCCAATTGCCGGTTCTCGGATTTCACGGATTCATTCCAAAATTCGTCCGCAGGATTTCCTGGAAAGACATCAAGTCAATCATTCTCGTTTCCGTTCCTCGAACAATCGGGCTTTCGATATCGAGTTTTACGGCTGTGATTCTGACATCGCTCGCGTCTAACTTGGCGACGGGATCGATTGCGATTTTCAATTTGACGAATAACATGCTGAACGTTCCGATCGGCATCATCGGAATTTCATATTCGGTAGCCTCGTTTCCGGTTCTCGTAAAATTATTCCAATCAAACGAGCGTTCCAAGTTTGCTGATCATATTGTCGAGGCTACGCGCAAGATTATCCTGCTTGCCGCGCCGATCACAGTCTTGTTCATCGTGCTTCGCGCGCAGATTATCCGCGTCATTTTAGGCGCGCATTCGTTCAGCTGGAACGACACGAGGATCGCCGCGGCATGCCTTGCGCTCTTCGTCCTTGGAATGGTATGCGAGGCGCTGGTGTATCTCTTGGTCCGCGGGTACTACGCAATCGGCAATACCAAGACGCCTCTGATTTGGAATTTCATCGGCGAGATCATCACGGTCATTCTTGCCGTAATCTTCGTTTGGATGTTCCGCCACATTCCGTCGTTCGGCCACGCCTTTTCAACAGTGCTTCGTCTCGACGGCGTTCCGAATCTGGAAATTTTGGCTCTGCCATTCGCGTTCTCGATCGGAAACATTCTCAATTTCTTCACGCTCTGGTACGTATTCGTCCGCGATTTTCCTGATGCCAAAATTGCGCCTGTATGGAAAACGGCGTTCGAAGCTACGGCCGCATCGGTCGGGCTCGGCATCGCGTCATATGCAACGCTTCAGCTGACGGCTCATGTATTTAACCAGGCGACATTCTGGGGAATCTTCGGGCAGGGAATCGCATCAGGAGCCGTCGGCGTGATCGCAGCCATTGTCGTACTGCGCGCGATGGGCAATCGAGACATCGTCGACATCAGCCGCGCAATGCGCCGCAAGTTCTGGAAGGCGAGCGTGGTCCAAGAGGTAGGGGAGGCTGTTGACAGCTAGAATTTTACTTGATATAAAAGAATTAAATTTTAAAACTCAATAAATATATGGATATAAATTCAGTGGGGTTAGCCCTTAACGATATTTCTAATGAAATACTTTTCAAACTTCGCAGCGAAGGTATTGATGGAGTGTTAGACCACTCAACTCATCATGTTTATCGCGACACGTGGGAACGCACTTCTATAAAACAAGCTTTGCTTGAACCTTGGCGTGATAAAATCGACATTGATAAGTTGTCAGTGGAAGTAATTACTAATTCGGGAGATAAAGGTGAAATTCATTACCATGATGATTCATACGCTGTTGTAACCTTTCTCGGACCAAGAGAGCATTTCGAAGAACCTAAAGGATGTGTATATTATTTCTATTCTAAAGAGGACCCAAACAAGGTCCTTTCTGGAATAACACTTCAAATCTTACCCAGGGTTATTCATGGATTTCGTTCGCCTGATGGATGTCCTCCCGTTGTTTTCCTCAGTGTTCAATCCAAGAAGATCATCGAAGATTTCTTTCCTGTGTAACTTTCAAAAGCCTTTTCAAATTTGGAGAGGCTTTTTTATTTTGAAAAATATGGTAGTATGCGCTTACTTTATATGGCAACGGACCTCTCAAAAATCAGAAATTTCTCGATCATCGCCCATATTGACCACGGAAAATCCACCTTGGCAGATCGCATGCTCGAGATCACGCATACGATTGAAAAACGAAAAATGCAGGATCAGGTATTGGATTCCATGGAGCTCGAGCGCGAGCGCGGAATCACAATTAAGATGCAGCCGGTCCGAATGCAGTTCGGGGAATATGTGCTGAACCTGATCGACACGCCGGGGCATATCGATTTCTCATACGAGGTATCGCGCGCACTGAAGGCCGTAGAAGGCTCAATTCTCCTCGTGGATGCGACTCAGGGCGTACAGGCGCAGACATTGACCACGCTTGAAATGGCGCGTGCCCAGGGGCTCGTGATCATTCCTGCAGTATCGAAGGTGGATTCGCCTCTTGCGCGTGTAGAAGAAGTGAAGCTTGAAATTGCAAAGGTGCTCGATTGCGATCCTGATACTGTTTTGGAAGTTTCCGGACGGACAGGGCAGGGGGTCGATGAGATTTTGAAAGCTGTGATTGAGCGCGTTCCCGCGCCGACCGTTCATAATACGGGAGCAAATGATGTCTCGGCACTCGTGTTCGATTTTGAATATTCAAACCATCAAGGCGTCATTGTTTATGTGCGCGTATTTGACGGCGCGATCAAGAAAGGAGACCAAATGGTTTTCTCGGTTGCGAATGAAAAATTTTATGCTTTGTCGGTAGGAACATTTTCTCCGACCAAAATGGAAAAAGATTCGATCAATGCCGGCGAGATCGGCTACATTGTGACCGGAATCAAGCAGCCGGGAATCGCATCAGTGGGAGATACCATCACCCTTGCCAAGAATCCTGTGAAATCCATGGAAGGTTACCAGAAACCTCATCCTGTTGTATGGGCATCGGTGTATCCCGAACAGGCTGATGCGTTTTCGGATTTGAAATACGCGCTCGCGCGGTTGCGGCTTTCTGATTCCGCATTTTCATACGAAGAGGAAACGTCAGGCGCCTTGGGCCGGGGATTCCGCTGCGGATTTTTGGGAATGCTTCATCTTGAAATTATTACGGAACGATTGCGCCGAGAATTCAACTTGGATTTGGTGGTTACGTCTCCGTCGATCACGTACCAAGTCTTGATGAAAAATGGAAAAGAAGAAACGGTCTACTCGCCGCATATGTTTCCAAATGACGGCGAAATCCAGAGCGTGCAGGAGCCGTGGGTGACGCTGCATATCATGACGCCGAACAAATATCTCGGGGGACTTTCGATGCTCTGTCACGAGCATGAAGGTGAGGTTGTCGATATGTTGAATTTCGGTGACGATCGAACAAAGCTTGATGTCTTAATGCCTTTGCGAGAACTCATGAGAAACTTTTTCGATGATTTGAAATCAGTGACTTCAGGCTATGCGTCCATTGCCTATGACTTTGCCGAGATGCGGCAAGCTGATGTGACGCGTCTCGATATCCTTCTTGCAGACGAGGCCGTTCCCGCGTTCACGCGCGTGATCGCTCGCCGTCGAGCGGTTGAAGAAGCAGAAACGGCCGTTGAAAAATTGCACGAGATCATGCCTCGCCAGATGTTCGAAATGAAGATCCAAGGGTATGCGCTCGGCCGCATCTTGTCGTCAAAGACGATCAAGGCGTTCATGAAGGACGTGACGCAGCATATGTACGGAGGGGACATTACGCGAAAGATGAAGCTCCGCGATAAGCAGAAAGAAGGGAAGAAGAAAATGGCTTCTCGAGGAAAAGGAAAGGTGAATATTCCGCACGAGGTATTCTTGAAAATGATGAAGAAATAAAAATCCCGGCCGTATGGTCGGGATTTTAGTTTAATTTACTGGGCAGGGATTGGAAACCAGTGCTAAGAGACGGAGGTTTTCTTCTACAAGTTTTTCAAAGCTCATATTTCCGTACTTTTCGACACTTTCTCCTGTTATGGGAATTTCGGACATGAGAAATGAAATATTAATTTCCAAAGCTTCGCAAATATTGAAGAGGGTTTTGCTATTCTGGCTTTTAGAATTCCCCAGCTCAAAGAAACTGTAAGCTTGTTGAGTCATCTTGGCTTTCAGGGCGACCTTGCACTGCTTTATTTTTTTAGTTTCCCTAATTGCCCGTATTCTTTCAAATAACATAGAAGGGTTCATGGTTTGTTGTTTTATTTTCTAAACCATATCAGGAACATGGAGTTTTGTCAAAACAAAAAACCTTCCCTTGGGGAAGTTTTTTGCCGCAGATAGCGAGGCAAAATCTTAGAAATGCGTAACGCCTGCGTACAGGATGATCATCGAGATGATCACGAGGACAGACAAGGCTCCCCAAATCCATTTAATTTTTTTCTGGTGCTTGCTCGTAAAAATGTTCATGTCTGTAGTATACTGAAATCGCATCCGAAATCAAGATATGAAACATGTCCTTATTTCCAAGAAAAAATCATGGTTTCGCTCGCCGATCGTTTCGATTATCCTCGTTGCTTGCATTGCATGGGGCATTTTTTCGGTCATTCGCGCCTACGGAAAGGATCGCGAGGCCGTGAATTTGCGCAATCAAGAGAAAAAGGAATTAAACGATCTTCAGGCAAAGCAGAGCGAGCTTAATACTGAAATTACCAACCTTTCGACTGATCGCGGCATCGAGGCTGAAATTAGAAATAGGTATCGAGTGGAACGTCCGGGTGAACATCTGGTAATTGTTGTAGATAATTCTGACGGAAAACCTGCCGAAGAGCCGAAACTTGGCTGGTTTGCACGGCTGCGTGCATACTTGGGCTGGTGATGATATACTTTGTTCGTTAGTCTCTAAATTTCTCAAACCTATGAAAAAAATTACTGTTTATTCGACCGCAACGTGCCACTTTTGCCACATGGAAAAGGATTTTTTGAATGCGCACAGCGTTGCATTTGAGGATCATGTCATTGCGCCTGATGATATGAAAACGAAAGAATACCTCGCGGACCTGACAGGCCAGATGGGCGTTCCTGTGACTGTCATTGTCGATACAGATCATCCTGATGCAGATCCGCAAGTCATCGTAGGATTTTCTGAACCGCTGTTTGTCGAGAAGCTTGGCTTAACCGTATAAAAGTCTCATGTTGAAAGTTAAAACGCCCCTGTTTATAAACAGGGGCGTTTTAACTTGACTTTTTACTTTAAAAATGTTATCTTTTAATCGATATTGAGGATTGCCCGAATGGGAATTCTCACCCTTGCAAAAGGATATTGTTCATTTAAATTTTAAAACCATGACATTTTTACTGTTAGCCCTTATCTCGGCGTTTTTAGGCGCCGTCCCTGCCTTGATCGGCAGAAAACCCGTGCTCTCTGGAGTTTTATTCGTAATCTATTTTCTCCTAAGCGGGGTAATTTATTACACGACCTGTCCTTCGCTTAACTTCATTATGACAAGCGGTCCATCTCTTTGGACACTCGTTCTGATGATCGTCAGCTGCGTGCTGGCAAGCGTTGCTAATGAAAAGGCCTCATCCGGGGCTGTAATCGTAACGCTCGTTTATTTTTTTGCGATCGCGGTATGCGGTATGTCAAGCTGTACTGCCGGAAACTCAACGAGATATGCCGCTCTGATCGGGCCTCTCGACAAAGAAGGCCACTCATTGAAGCATTGGACCCAGCAGACCGAAGAGGTCTCGCCGACGCATTTGCGCGTTGTTCCGGTCGAGCATGCCATATCGATTGCCAAGACGTCGCTTAATCAGAATCCTGATGATCAGGGAGACATTGTCGGAAGCCAGTTTACGCTGCTTGACGACAATGCTACCTTGCAGAAGGTAAAAGACGAACTGGTGTGGGTCATTCCTCTCGATTACAGAAGCTGGGGATCTTACAATGGAACCACAGGCGTTCCGGGATACGTGCTCGTAAATGCCGAAAATCAGCATGTCGTGCCCCGCTATATCAGGGGGTACAAAATGCTGTACACGCCTGAAGCTTTCTGGGATCATAATCTCGAAAGGCATCTGTACACAAACGGATATTCAGGGAAAATCCTGAAAGACTATTCGTTTGAAGTAGACGACAGCCTGAACCCTTTTTGGGTTGTCAGCGTTTGCCATTCGACGATCGGAGGCGACGGAATCGTAGTCGACGGCGTAGCTGTTGTAAATCCTGAAAATGGATTGATTACCTACTACGACAAGTCCAAAGCTCCTTTGTGGATTGACCGCGTTATTCCGGAAGAGATCGTGCAGGACAACATTTCTTATTGGGGGAGGTATTCTTTGGGCTTTATGAACAGGACAGCTGTCGGCGCTCAAGCAAACCTCAGAACGCCCGAGACGTCGCTGCTTAATTACGGAGAAGACGGTACCTGTTGGTATGTGACTCCTGTCAAAGCAAGCGTAGGCAGCGGAAAAAACGCCTCGCAAACGATGACAGACTTGATCTATACCAACAGCAGAACAGGCGAATCAAAACGCTATTCTGTTTCAGGTTCGACCGAGGAAGCTCTCACTAATTCAGTAAACTCCACGGTTAAGTTTCAGCATCTTCATCCCGCCGCGATCATCTTTGAAAACGTCGGTGACAAGATGACGGCCGTCATGCCTATCCTCGCCGAGGACCATTCCATAAAAGGCTTGGCTCTCATCGACGTGGTAAGCAAGACGATGGCATGGGATCCTGATCCGCAGCAAGCGCTGATGAAATACCAAAGTTCGCTTTCGTCCATTTCATCCGCGATCGGAACCGACCAGGCATCCCTCGTCGAGACGTTTTCGGGAAAAGTGACTCGCATCAGCAGCACTCCTACCAGTTCGGGTTCGATCTATTATCTCTATTTTGATAATAATCCGCACCTCTACAGCGTGAGCCAGACATTCCCCGGAATCGTCATAACGCAGCCGGGAGACAATGTCACGATCCAATTTTTGGACATGGCTTCGGAAATTATTGCAGTAAACGATTTCAAAAACTCGAGCGTAAAGCTGACACGTTCTGCAAATGAGCAGGCAGTGCAGTCGAAAATCGAACGTCAGAAAATCGACCAGTCCAAAGACGCCCTGCGTACTTCCGCAAAGAATACGATGAGGAACGGCGAGGTAACTGACCAGGATTTGGATTCGATAGCTGTGCAAATAGCCAAACGCAACAAGAAAAAGACTTAAATCTATTTCTTCAAGCGGCTCGGAAACGAGCCGCTTTTTTATTGCAACTTTTAATTAGGTATTAATTATGTTAAGGTAAAAAACGTCTTGCCCTTGTAGTTCAATGGATAGAACAACTCACTCCTAACGAGTAGATCCAGGTTCGATTCCTGGTTTGGGCACAACTCAATAGTATACAAAAATAAAAAGTGGTATGATATTTTCATATGATCACTCAAGAAGTCATCGCGTTCATTAAAGGCCAACTTGCGACAGGAGCGAGCAAGGAGTCTATTTCAAAAATGCTCCAAGATAACGGCTGGATGCCTGCAGATATTGCAGAAGCTTTTGCGCAAGCCGTGCCTCCAGTTGTTTCTTATCAGACATCCGCGCCCATACAGCCCGTCGAATCGGTAAAGACGTTTCAGCGAGTAGAGCCTACCATTTCGCAAGCGCAGCCAGTTGAGTCTCTGCGACCTGCTCCTGTTATTGCTTCTCAGGCAGCAGTTGTTGCGCCGAAAT
The DNA here is from genome assembly GCA_028286885.1 of Patescibacteria group bacterium. Taxonomy (GTDB): domain Bacteria; phylum Patescibacteriota; class Minisyncoccia; order Phycocordibacterales; family UBA1006; genus CAIXMG01. The sequence goes on along the minus strand of JAQBQS010000008.1, from coordinate 36,732 downwards.
CTTCAAAGATGTTGATTTGGATTCTTGTTGTTTTATTGCTTATCGTCATAGCAGTCGCGGGCTACATGGTCTGGATGCTCAATGTTCAAAAAAATGCGGCAGTCCAGTCGCTTGCAGCAATGCAGGCAACGCAGCAGGCACAGCAAGCTGCGAACACTCAAGCATCAGTACCGGCTGACCAGAATCCGGCAAATGCGTCAGGAGTTGCGATTGATACGACAAATTGGAAAACATATTCAAGCACAAAACTCGGTTTCAGTTTCAAGTATCCGGACACGTGGAAATTAGTTGAAGATCTTACCAAGAAAACAGTAACGATTACGTCAGATAGCATTTCGGATCAGTATAAGGGAGTGCCTCTCGAGCAAATAACGTTCAAGGCAACTAACAAAAGTTTCTTTACTCCTCCTGTCGTAACAAAGGTTGGAGCCATTACCTACGATAATGCCAGCAAGTCGCTTGTGGCAGACGGATGCTTGCCTGCGAGTCCCTTGTTCGGCTCTGCAGGATCAATTGCGGCGGTCAACTACGGAGGAAGTCTCATGTCCGATCCGGCATACAGCGATTCGGCAATCCTCACTAAAAGCGACTTGATCGTCATTTCGCATCGGAGCATGGAAGCCGGATCTGGCGAGGCTACGAATACCTTGGCGCAAAATCAGGCAGGCCAAGTCGGAGCGTCATTTTCTCTCGTGAATAACAACGAAGTCTTCGTTCCGGCTTGTACGCCAGCGAATTAATAGTCATATAAAAAACCCGCATGCGCGGGGTTTTTATGATAGAATTTTTATATGATCAAATGGAACGAGGTGACATGGTATTCGAAAACATTGGCTCTTATTTTATTTATCGTGGTTATTCCACTGCTGGCTTTTTGCATCGGTGTGCAATATCAGCAAGTTGTCGATATTCGGACAGTTGCCCCGAAGCTTGCCGTGCAAGTTGCAATACCTCATCAGGCAGAAGTTTCTACAAGCAAGACCAAGTGTTATCAAAATGAAAAATATTTTGTTATAAGCCAATGGAACGGCGGACTTGGCGACGATTTCTTGATAGCGTCTCTACGTTCGAACCAAGACGTACTTCCTTGCACATTTAGCCTCGCCCTGGCGGATTTTACGCTTGCCGATTACAACTTTCTTTCATTGAAGGGAAAGTACCTGGTCCTCGACGAGGGAAGCGCCCCGAGCCCAAGAGGGATTTCAATCGTCGACCTTGAACAGAAGAAAACGGTTTTTGTTGCTGATTACGACGGTGGAAACAGTCCGGATCATAAAGTTACTTTTACTGATAATTCTATGACGTATTGGGAGTGGTTGCGTAAGACCCAAGTCGCAACATCCGAAAACTGTCCTGTCTATGAGGCAATCATGAATACGACGGGAAATCCGGTTTTTGTCCAGATGGTCACGGTTGATTTCGCGACTCTTCAGAAAAAGTATTCCGGAACTTCCGAATGCGTTGCTTTCCAGTAGTCATCATTGCGTGATAGAATATGGCTATGAACGATCGAGATAAAATGACGGAGCGCGACACGGAGCGGATTCTTGTCGAGACATTGAAAATCTCACGTGAGAATCGCGACATGCTTGAAAAGATTTCAAACAGGCAAACGCAGTCGCGCGTTTTCTCGGTATTAAAATGGATCGTGGGACTTGCGATTCTCGGCATCGTGGTTTATTTCGGCTATCCGCACTTCAAAGAAATCCAGGCGCAGATTTCAGCCGTAACGTCGCAGGTTTCGGGACTTACGGATTTCGCCAAGTAGCCAGTTGAAATTTTGGGGGATTTCTGTATACTAGTTCGGCGACAAATGCCGAGATAGCTCAGTTGGTAGAGCATATCCCTGAAGAGGATGGGGTCGCCGGTTCGAATCCGGCTCTCGGCACATATTAAATAATGAATTTTCAGACCTCTTTGGGCATAATTGTGCAAAGTGGGAATTTATTATTGTTAAATAAAAATTATGGAAATACTCGCAACATTAAACTCAAACAAATTCGAGCCGACTGATTATCCGACGCGCATGACGGTGAAGGCTGTCATCTTGAACGATAAAGATGAGATTCTTCTGTTTCCAAATTTCCTGATCGGAGGCGGGATAGAAGAGGGCGAATCTTTCGAAGACGCGTTGAAGAGAGAATGCCTTGAAGAGGCGGGCGTCATAATCGACATTATTCGATCCTTGGGAACAGTTGTTCAATATCGGGATGCACTGAAGCAACGGTACGAAATAACATGCGTCCTCGCCAAATTTATTGGAATTTCAGCAAGGCCGACGACCACACAGGAAGACGAGGTCGGGACTGACATTGCTTGGAAGAGCTTCAAGGATGCAATAGGCTATCTTGAAAAGATGATAAGAGAAATAGAAACGAATGCTGAATTGGATAAAAAAAGCGATTCGTATCAAGGAAGGCTGTACAATGCAAAAACCCACCTTATTTTTATCAAGAAAGCAGAAGAAATTTTAGATAAATAAAAGAAAAATCCCGCAAGGGATTTTTCTTTTAAAGTTACTGAACCTTCAACGTCGCGTGCCGCTTCTTGTCAAATTTCGGAAGCTTGATCGTAACCAATCCGTGGTGTTCGGTCGCGGAGGCCTGCTCGATATCGATTTCATCCGGAAGGTCGATGGTTCGCGAGAACGCTCCCCAGTAGAGCTCCTGAATATGGTACTCGTGCTGGTACGAGCGCGCCTCGTTTTCTCGCCGTCCGCGGATCGTAATCGTCTCGCGCGAAACGGTGATTTCCAAATCTTCCTTCTTGACGCCGGCGGTCATCGTCTTGATGACAATCGCGTCATGAGTTTCGTAAACGTCGACGGCGAGCTGTGCTTCTTCATCCTCGTCTTCGGTTGCCATCGCAGTGACTTTCACCGTCGTAGCGGTGCTTGTGTCATCTTCAAATTCCTCGTCATATTCCGCATAAGGGCTGACGGGCTTTTTAGGAGCGATAACGACCTGTTCGTCATCATCCTGCATGCGGATGCTGCCGGTAAGCCTTTCAAAGAATGAACGTTTTTTCTGTAGTGCCATATGCATCATTATACGCCATATGCAAAAACAAACGCAAGGGTTTTCGCGTTTGTTTTTAGTGTCTTGGTGCCTGCCCCGCGGCAGCGGTGACTTGCCGTTGGTATTCCTTGAGTCGGTCGAAGATCAGAATGATCACGATCGCAATGGACCAAATGCCGGCAATGGCGATAATCGTTCCTTGTCGCGTGTTTTGCGTGATATAGGTATTGAACATGATATGGATCAATACGCCTCCTGCAATGCCCAAGGTGCCAGCCACGAATTTACCGAATTTCCCGAGCGGATAAGCGATGCCGATCGCAATTCCGACGATCGCCACGGTTACGGTATGCAAAACCGTCGCGCCGAAGAATCGCAGGTTTCCGCTGATGACGACGGAACCGATATCGGTCGCGTGGGCAATCGGATTGATCAGGTAGAGCGTATTTTCCAGTGCCGAGAATCCAAGAGCCCCGGTGACCAGATAAATCGTATAGTCAGTCGCGTCGTTGCATGCGCGCGGATTGAACGCGAGGAGCGCGATGATCATGACTTTTGCAAGTTCTTCGAGGATTGCGTAGACGATCGTAATTTCACGTGTCGGCAGATTCATTTTTGCAACAAATGAATTGAGAGGAAGAAGAACGAGAACGCCGAGCATTCCGCCGATATAGCCGAGTATGAGAAGCCCGTGCGGCGCATCGCCGTCGGATTGGGACATCCAAAACCAGAGCCACAAAAAGGTGGGGACCATCCCACCCAGTATTGCGAACGCCCATGTTGTTAGACTGATTCCGGCCATGACTCAATCATAAGCAATTTTTTATCTTCTGTCATCTGCGGAATGATTGACCAGAGTTCTTCGGTGATGAACGGCATGAACGGATGAAGCGCCTTCACGAGAGTCGTGAGATAAATGTACAGCGTCCATTTAGCACTTTTTGCATTTCGATCTTCAGTAATTTTGACTTTGCATCGCTCGAGGATCGTTCCTGCGAATGTGTCCCAGAATGCATGGTAGAGCTTCTCGGAAACGATGTAGAACTTGTACTCTTCCATCTCTTGCGTGATTTCTTTGATCAAGGTTTTGAGTTCGTCAATAGAGATTTGGTCTTCTTGGTCAAATTCGATCGGCGCGCTCAGATCCATTCCATGAATATTTTCGAGTACGAACCGCGTCGCGTTCCACATCTTGTTGGCGAATTTCGAGTAGGCTTTGATCTTGTCTTTTGACAATGCCAGATCGTTTCCGGGTGTGTTGCCGACGACAAGCGCCATGCGGAGCGCGTCCGTTCCGAATTGGTCTGATAGGTCAATTGGACTCAATACGTTGCCTTTGGATTTGGACATTTTCTGTCCCTTCTCGTCATTTACAAGACCGTGCAAGTAAACCGTTTCAAATGCAATCTCATTTTTCAAGTAGAGCGCGAAGATAACCATGCGCGGGATCCACTTGAAAATCAGGTCGTGGCCGGTTTCCATGACGCTCGTGGGATGGTAAACATCAACGTCTTTCGAGTCCGGATAACCGAGCGCAAGGAGCGTCCATTGTCCTGATGAAAACCACGTATCGAACGTATCGGTATCTTTGACAAGTTCGCCGCCGCAGTCGCATGTTGTCATGATGTCATCGGGATCGGAATATCCCTTTTTACACTTGGAACAGATTTTTGCGGGAATCGGGATACCCCAAACAATCTGGCGGGAAATGTTCCAGTCGATCGTATTTTCCATCCAATACTTAAAAATTTTCTCGTAGTTATTCGGAATGAATTTAATTTTTCCAGCATTAACTGCTTCAAGGGCTCGGTCGGCGAGAGGTCGCATCTTGACGAACCACTGGTCTTTGATCTGCGGCTCGATGACCGTATTGCACTTGTAGCAGGTTTTTACGTTGTGTTTGTAATCGTTATCAACTTTTACGACAAGCCCCTTCGACTGCATCTTTTCAATGATCAGGGGACGTGCTTTTGAAATGTGGATGCCAGCAAATTCCTCGGCGATAGGAAGGAGTTTTCCTTTCCAGTCGATGATCTGCTCCTTGTCGAGTCCATGGCGTTCGGCAATTTCAAAGTCCACTTGGGAATGCCAAGGGGTAATTGTCATAACGCCGGTACCGAATTCCATATCGATCGCCGTATCTTTGATGATGGTTGTTTCGATCGGACCGTTGATCCATTCAACGGTCAGCTTGTCTCCATGCTTAAATTCCGCATATCTCTTGTCGTCGGGATGCATGACGACATACTTGTCGCCGAATTTGGTTTCGGGACGGGCTGTTCCAATGACGAAAGGCCCGTACTGGAAATAATAAAACGGATCTGCTTTTTCCAAGTATTCAGTTTCTACTTCTGAAAGGGAAGTCTGGTGCTTTGAACACCAGTTCACGATCCGGTCGCCTCGGTAGATGAGGTCGTCCTTGAACATCTTGTCGAATGTCTGCTGGACGTTTTTTACGATGTCGGGATCAAGCGTAAATTTTTCGCGCGACCAATCGCACGATGCGCCGAGTCTTCGGACATCGTCTTCCATGTATTTTTTATTTTCAATCGTAAAGTCGTAGATTTCCTTGTAGAGCTGTTCCGGTGTCATCTCGAAACGCGAACGTCCCTCTTTCTCGAGTTTTCGCTCGTATACGATTTGCGTTTCAAATCCGGCATGATCCGCTCCGGGAACCCAAAGAGTCCGCTTGCCCTGCATACGGTTGAATCGCGTCATGATGTCCTCGAGCGTTACAAACAGCGCATGGCCGACGTGGAGCCGTCCGTTGGCGTTAGGAGGGGGCATGATAACCGTAAACGGTTTTGCATCGGCCTTCGTTACACCTTTTTCAATGCAAACATCCGGATTAAAAAAACCGGATTCTTCCCACATCTTGTAAATAGGACCCTCGGTTTCCTGAGAGTTGTAGGGCTTCAAAAGCTTGTCGGGCAGATTTGCCCGGTTCTCGAATGTCTCGTTCATGTTGGAAAATATAGCATTTTTATCTCTTTTTTGCTAGATTAAAAAGAAAATATGAACATTTCATTAACCAACGAATTCAAGGAAGCTTCGACTGACCAACTTCTGGACTTTATGAGAAGGCCGAGAATTCTCGTCAACAATGCCGATTATCCTGATTTTGATCATTGGCTCCAAAAAGTATACGTTCAGCTCAAGTCTGAAGAAAAACGCGCCATTCTCATTATCGAAAACGGACTGATCATCGGTTCAGTCCTGTATCAGAAACATGCATCGATCAAGGATGCTCTTGAGATCAAGAATCTTACTGTCGGCAAAGAGTACCGTCATCGTAAATTCGGAAGCGTACTCCTGCGCCAGGCCGAAATTCTCGGAGCCGCTGGTTTCAAAACCGTGAAAGCTGTTTGTGATGCCAAGGCACAAAATGACGAAGTTCGCACATTCCTGCTTTCAGAAAAGTATCGGATCTTGGGTGAACAAGACTTGTATAACAAAAAATCCGGGACGGATTTGGTGTATTACAAGAATCTTGTTACAAGCCCAGGTTTCCTTCAGCTTTGATATCGCTATAGACCCTCGTCGGGTCTTTTTTAATCTTGAAATATCCCGCAATCCCGATCATGAGTGCGTTGTCGCCGGTGAGTTCCCGTTCGGGAACAAGCAGTTTCATGTCGGGGAAATTATTCTCGATCATGTTTTTCATCTCGTTTTTTATATGCGAGTTCGCTGATACGCCGCCGCCGATGATCAAGCTCTGTGCGCCGAATGCGTCGACGGCTTTCTTGGTTTTAGAAACCAAAACGTCTGAAACGGCGTTTTCAAATTCCCGCGAGATATCCTGCTTTACCTCGTCGGATAATTTGAAAACTGTATCGGTCACATTTCTATTTTCAGTCTGGCCTTGGACATGGTAAAGCACGGCTGTTTTGATCCCTGAGAATGAGAAATCAAGATCAGCGGAATGGATCATAGGACGAGGGAATGTGATGCGATTGAAGGCATGCTCTTGGCGAGCAATAGCCGCAAGCCGCGAAATCTCCGGTCCGCCCGGATACGGCAGTCCCAAGATGCGCGCTACCTTGTCGAATGCCTCGCCAACCGCATCATCGCGCGTCTTCCCGATGATCTGGTAGTCGCCGATTTTTTTCACTAACACAAGTTCCGTATGTCCGCCGGAAATGAGCAGTGCGAGAGCGGGGAAGTCGATGTCGGAATTCTTGAATTCAAAGTTTGCGTCGCCTGATTGCGGAACTAATACTGACAAGATATGTCCCTCCATGTGGTTCACAGGAACGACGGGGATATTCCATTTCTCGCCAAGTTCTTTTGCAAAAACAATTCCGCACCAAAGAGCGGGTTCAAGCCCGGGACCCGATGTAACGCAGATGCAGTCGGGGATTTCTTGACCCATCATTATTTCTTCCAAGACGAGCGGCAGATTTTTCTGATGTTCGCGCTTTGCAAGGGCCGGAAAAACGCCGCCATAGGGCTGGTGGAGTTCGACTTGGGAATGCGTTATATTGGCTAAGACCTGAAATGAAACGCTTTCGCCCGTCTCGACGACGGAGAGGAGCGAGATCGCCGTTTCGTCGCAGGATGTCTCGATAGACAGGATTTTCATGCACGCATCGTAGCATGGTTTGACTTGATTTTCAATTTGTGATAGAAATAGGTAAATTTTTTAACCCTTTTAAATAACATATATTATGACGAATCAGGAAATAAAAATACTCGCAATCACGGCATGTTCCGGAGGCGGCAAAGGCACGTGCGTCAAATGTCTCTTGAAAAATTGCCCCGACAAGTTTCTCTTCTCGATATCATGCACGACGCGCGATCAGGCGGAAGGCGAAGTCGACGGCAAGGATTACCACTTCCTCAAATCGAAAGAGGAATTCAAGAAAAAAATTGATGAAGGCTATTTCCTCGAATGGGAGGAAGTTTCCGGCAATTATTACGGAACGCCCAAGAGCCAGTATGAAGAAGCTCAGCGTACCGGCAAGATTTTACTTCTCGATATCGACGTCAAAGGCGGCAGAAGGCTCAAAGAACTTTTCGGAGACGATATCTTGGTCGTATTCATTAATGCCGGCAAAAACGTCGATGTTTATGAGAAAAGGATCAGGGAAAGAAAACGCACTTCCGATACGGAATCCTCGATTCAAAAGAGGATCAAGCGGATCCCTGAAGAGCTCCCCATCGGAATGGAGTTCGAGATCATTCTCGACAATATGTATAACGAGGAGAGGTTCGTGAGATTGATCGAAGACGTTCTCATCGATCGAATACTGGGATTTCCAGTTAAGATTTAATTTATGGATCCCGACTATTGTGTCGGGATTTTTTATTGCAAGAAAGCCGCCCAAGGGCGGCTTTCTGTGCCTGTGCGCGATAGAGGGCTCGAACCTCTGACCCTCCCCACGTCAAGGGGATGCTCTACCAACTGAGCTAACCGCGCGTGTCCCGCCATAGCTTTATGCGACGGCGGACATTTGTTTGAACATAGTAGCCTAGATTCTCCCATTTTTCAAGTAAGTATGTTAGAATCATTCCAAACCAAATCTTTAGTTATGCACCTTATTTGTATATCCGACACAGACTCGGTTTCAGGTATTCCTGATCTGAATGCTTATTTTAAGTCAAAAGGTTTAAGCTTTTTGCAAGGAATTGTCCTTTTTACCGATTACACGGCAAATAAAAAAGTCGTTGATCACCTCCAGAACAACGGCCATGTGCGCCCAGATCTTGGATTGCCTGCGCATATTGAAATCCACAAAGAAACGAATCTCCAAACCAAGATCAAGATGGCAGGAGCAATGCACGAACTCGTATTTTTTGTCGGGAATCAATTTGAAATCACGTTCGTCAAGGAATCCTTTCCTGAATGTATTGCCGTCGCATCGCCTTCAAAAGCTCTCGTTTAGAGAGCTTTTCTTTTGGAAAATTATGTGCTATATTTTCTCGGCTTGAAAAAGCTTTTAGGCCCTATCGTCTATCAGTTAGGACACAAGATTTTCAATCTTGGAAGCTGGGTGCGACTCCCAGTAGGGTCACCAATTGAATTTAACAAAAAGCACCCGCGCGGGTGCTTTTTGTTATGCCTGAGTCGGTGGCATTTTTGTCATGTCCATCCACATCACGTCCCAAACGTGTCCATCTGGGTCTTCTACGGACATTCCGTACATGCCGCCGTCGCTTTCTTCGCTGCCCGGAGCTACGACGCTCTTGCCGCCGTTTGCAACCGCCGTTGCCGCGAAGGCGTCTACGGCCTCGCGTGATTCAAGTGAGAGGCCGAGTCCGACTTGGGACATGGTATGCGGATCGGCAAACGTCTTGCCCGGCGCCATCTGCGTGAAGAAGTCGTGCGTGATAAGAGTAACCGTAATCGCATCCGACCAAACAAGGAATGATCCCATTGGATTTGAAAATGCTTCATTTTTGACGAAGCCGAGCTTCTCATAAAATGCGGTCGAGGCTGCAAGGTCCGTGACAGGAAGGCTGATGAAAACTTGTTTTTGATATTGCATAAGATTTAAATTATCGCGCCTTAAGGGTCAAATAAATATCCTCGACTGCTTTTACTGCATCACCGGCTGCGATGTTGTTCTGATGATAAAGTCCGTCCGTGCAGTCGCCGGCCGCCCAAATTCCTGGGGCAGATGTTTTCTGGTTCGTTGGATCGGTTACAACATTATTGTATGACGTTTTCTCGACTAAGTCGCCAAGGTATCCGGTATTTGGAATCTGCCCGATCTCGACGAAGATTCCGCCGACAGGAAGCTCTTCTTCCTCTCCGGTCTGGTTGTTCTTGACCTTGATGCCTTTGACGAATTTCTCGCCGACAACTTCAACCGGTTCCGTAAATGTCTTGATGTGTACGTTCGGCATTGCTGATACGGCCTTGACCGTAATCTCGTCCGCGCGGAAAACGTCGGTGCGGTTGAGAAGGGTAACGGAAGGGCAGTAGGCGGCAAGCTGGGCAGCCGATTCGAATCCCGCGTTTCCGGCACCGATCACGACAACATTCATTCCCGAGAAGAGTGGTCCGTCGCATGATGCGCAATAGACGACTCCTTTGTTCTCGTACGTCGATGCGCCTGGAATATCCAACTTTCGCCTGGAAGATCCTGTTGTTACAAGAATGCTCTTGGTTGTAACTTCTTGTTTGCTCGTCTTAATCGAGTAGCCGCCTTCGATTTTAGCAACATTCATCGCCATCTCGCCTTCGAAAATATCCAAGTATTCTCCTTTATACGCCATTGCGTGAGCTTTCAAATTTTTGCCGAGATCGAGCCCTGAAATTTCAGGCGTTCCGATCCAGTTAAAAATCTTTTCGCTCACGGTCGACTGCCCGCCGAATTCTGCCGCAACAAGCGCCGTCTTCAGCTGTTTTCTTGCCGCATACACGGCCGCCGCGCATCCCGCGGGTCCGCCGCCCAAGATCACAAGGTCATAAGTAGAAGTATTCATAGGGAGGAATTATATCAGCGAAGTGATTACTTGACAAACTTTCTCAACAGAGATATATTCTTCGTCTGTTCTTTTTAGGTTATTAAAAATTAAATAATGAAAAAAATATTTATTATTTCGGTTATGGTCGTTGGGTGCATATGCCTGCAATCGTGCATGTCTGCAAATATTATTACCAAGAACTCAGAGGCTTCCGCAATCAATCCGATCAAACTTGACCGTCTGAATGCGGAAACAAGATCAGTTTCGGTAATCCATCGCTAACAATCAAAAAGCAGACCTGAGGTCTGCTTTTTTTCTTGGCTCTTCCAAATCTATTTTTTAGCTCTTCGCAAGAATGCCGGGATCGCTGATGAGAAATCGTCATCATCGTCGCTGATCTCCTCGACAACCTTCTCAGGTGCGGGAGCTGCACGGCGGACCATTTGTTCCTGCTGCTCGTTTCGAACCTCTCGTTTTTCAACCGGGACCTGCTGGGGAGCTGAACGCTGGATCGGAACCTGCATGCCTCCGGTAGGTTTCTTCTGCGGGTTTGAGAATCCGGTAGCAATAACCGTAACCTTGACTTCGCCCTTCTTGAGCTGGTCGTCGTGGATCGGACCAAAAATGATTTTTGCATCCGGATCGACTGATTCGGTAACGATCTTGGCGATCGTGTTAACCTCGTGCATGGTCAGGTCGTCTCCAGCCGAGATGGCAAAGAGAACTCCCTTGGCGCCAGAGATCGCAACATCGAGAAGCGGCGAGTTGATCGCGTTGTATGCGGCCTCCTCGGCTCGGTTTTCGCCGGTCGCCTGTCCGATTCCCATGAAGGCTGAACCTGCATCTTGCATAACCGACTTGATGTCAGCGAAATCAATGTTGACGATTCCTTGTGTCGTGATAAGTTCAGAAATTCCTTCGACAGCCTGTCGCAAGATTTCGTCAGACATTGCGAACGCTTCCTTGAACGATGTGTCTTTCGATGTGATCGAGAGAAGTCGGTCGTTAGGAACGATAATGATTGCATCAACTTCTTTTTCAAGATCAGCGATGCCTTGATCCGCGATGCGGAGGCGCTGCTGTCCTTCGAATGAAAATGGCTTGGTTACAACTGCAATCGTGAGCGCTCCGAGTTCTCGCGCAGTCTGCGCCACAACTGGCGCTGCGCCTGTTCCTGTTCCTCCGCCCATTCCGCATGCGATGAAGACCATGTCGGCTCCCTTGATGGCTTCCTGGATTTCGGCTTTGGTTTCTTCCGCGGCTTCGCGTCCGATCTCGGGATTCATTCCGGTGCCCTGGCCTTTCGTCAGATTGCGTCCGATATGGATTTTTTTTGTTGCCTGCGAGTGGTGCAAGTCCTGCGTATCCGTATTCATGCAGATGAATTCCACCGATTCAACTCCTGAATCGATCATGTGGTTCAATGCGTTTTTTCCGGATCCTCCGACGCCGATCACCTTGATCCGCGCGAACGATTGGATGTCTGGGTTTATTTTAGCCATAGTGTTACAAGTAAAAAAGAGAGGTCCTGTCTGATAAGGATGCTCACATCATATAACAACCTTCTGAAAAGGGCAATTTATAAGGGGATTGACAAGTATAAGAATAGATGATATCTTTGCTGTAAATATTTCCATAATAAACTAAACAAACCACTTATGAGCAAACAATATCGCCTGATGATTTATTTTGCAGTTGCAACATTTCATCTCTACAGAAAAGAAATAATCCCTCCTAAGGAAGGCGAAACCCTCGGCATCTTTGCTGAAAACAACAAAAACATAGTAAAGAGAGTATGTGACGAGGCAAAAAATCTTTTTAAATACGAGCTCAGTCACGAACAAATAGGTAAGGCTATTGCAGTCTATACTGCAGAAGCACAGGGTGTTTCTGATACCGAGCCGGCCACCTTGAAAGAGCTGCAGGAAGGTTAATAATTAATTCAAAATCCCAAGAATGCATCTTGGGATTTTTTATTTGGAATATTATGGTAAGAATTCTCGCAGAATCTTCATGATTCCTTTCTTGGATTCCTTGAACATCTGCTTGAAGATCTTGGATCCATAGACCTCCTCGTCATCTTCAAGATAGCAAAGTCCATAGGCGACAAGCCATGACGGATCGAGACCTTTGCGGGTGTTCATGATCTGGTCCACATGCATGACAAGGGAAGGAAGCTTCAATGCCGATTTTGAGAACTCGTCGATATGGGTGAGCATCCCGCCGCCGCCCGTGATGATGATTCCTGCAGGGAGAAGTCCGTCGCGCTTGATTGATTTCAAATGGTTTTGAATGAGTTCGAAAATATCAGAAAGCCTCGCGTCGATGATTTCTTCTATTTTTTTCTTCGGATATTGTCCGGCTTCGAACTTGCCGATTTTGACGCGTTCGGCCTCTTCGAGCGTAACGCGAAGCCCCAGCGCTATGTCATTGGTGATGTCGCTTGATCCGATTGCAAACGTTGCAACCGAAACGGGAACGTCCGAATCAAATACCGCGAGCGATACGGTGTCCGCTCCGATATTCAAGAGTCCGCATCCAACCATTTTTTGCTTCTTGGATAAGGTTGCGAGCGATTCGGCGATCGGCGCAGCGATCACCTCGATAATGTCGACGCCGGCGTCCGTGATGACGGAGACGAGATCATTGAAATGATGTTCTTGTACTGTGACGAATACGACGCGTGTTTCCAAACGCGATCCACGCATGCCAACAGGGTTGCCCATAACTTCGGCGCCGTCTAACCGGTATTTCATCGGAATGGCGTGCAATATTTTTTTATTTTTCTTGGCAGCGCCGAACGCTTCGCGGGCAATCGATACGACCGACATCATGTCGTCTTCGGTAACTTCACCGTCAGCGCGTCCCACCGACGATGCCCCTCCTGCGATTTCGGAAGACAGACTGATCCCGCCCAAGCTGACATATGCGCGCTTGATCTCGATGCCTGATGATTTCTCGGCCATGGCAATGGCTTCGGCGACTGATGTTGTGGCATCGCGCGGAGAAATTACGTAGCCGTGATGGATACCGCGCGACTCGGCCCAGCCGACTGCGACGATCTTGGGAGCCATGCCGATCTTTGCGGCTTCCTCGGCCACGATGACGCGCACGATCTGGGAGCCGATATCGATTCCGACGATTATTTTTTGCGAGGAAGATGCCATGATATTGATAGTATATAAAATTTTATGCAATTATCAAAATCCCCACCTTTTGGCGGGAACTTAGATATCAAACATCTTCCTGTATTTCGCTTCTTCCTTCTCCATTTTGTCGCCGTGAACGAAACCTTTGAGATGCACGCAGCCGTGGATGAACAAGAAGGCAAGATAGTTTTCATAACCCCGATCGAAATTTTTGCATTCATGGCGAGCCTTCTCAAGCGAGATGATAATTTCTCCTTCTGATTTTGAAAGAGGAAAGCTCAGGATGTTTACAGGATCGTCTTTCGACTTCCATTCTTGGTGAAGTTCGATTGCGCGCGTGCGGCCGACAAAAGCGAGAGAAAGGGAATAGTTCGATCCGAGAATTTTATTTTTAATATCGACAAAAGGCAAGCGGGGAAGCTTGCCTTTTGTTTCGCGAATAATTGAAAAATTATTAGTTTCGCTTTGCATTTTCCTGGATCAAACCGAGTTTCAAGTCGACTTTGCGTTTTGCGCTTCGGGCGATTCCAACCATTTTTGAATTTTTGGTTCGGAGCTTCGAGCTTGCGCGTGCGTAGTATCGCTTGTCACGAACTTCCTGGAGGAAGCCTGCGCCGCGGACCTTCTTGACGAATCGTCGCAAAACGCTCGCTGAGTTTTCGTTGTTTGTCTTTGTGACTGCTACATTAATTGCCATAGTGGGGACACTTTACCACAGGTCGTTTTTTTGCGCAAGCTGTTTTGACAAGTAAAAAAGCGGACATTTGTCCGCTTTAAAATTTCTTTAAATCCAGTCAATAAATAATACAAATGGCGAGCATATTATGCATGCAATGCCGAATATGCAAGCAGCGATTGCCATAGAAAAAATCCAAATAAGACTCATCATTAAAATTCCTCCGCCCATCATGCAATAGAGTAAAAATGCAATTGCAATTTCTTCTCCTCGATTGTTTTTGCGATCGTAAATGAAATTTAAAGATTCTTTCTGGGCTTTTTCAATTTGAAATTCAGAAGGCGATTTTCCTGATACTCCACCATAAAGCGGATTAAACGGAAACTTGCTAACCCCTACATCGATTGACCAACAGAGAAATGAAATGATTACAGAACCAAAAGACATGTCTTCGGTGCTGGCAATACGGTTTTCATTATTTGCTTTAATCACTAAAGGTTTTACAAAATAATGAAATGCGATACTTCTTATAAAGAAGAAGGTGATTCCTGAAATGACGTAAATAAATACGCCATAGTAAAAATTTGACGTTGTCATCTTGTTAAGTTTTATATGAACAATTTTCTCTCAAATTGAATTTGAGTATAATAGAAAATACTACTTTGTCAAGATTACCTCGACCACCGCGCAAAAATCCCACAGGGAAGAAGTCGGTTCGTATTTGATTCCTCAATGACAAGTTCGCCGCTTTCAATAATTCCGCCGAATGTTTCTTGCAAAGGAATCAAGTTGTTTTGGTAGGCGAGCGCCGAATAGCCGGATGCGTATCCGTTGATGACGAAAAATAATGGATTCTCGGAGAGGACTTTCGTGCACAGATCCATCAGATCCGCGAACTGTTCCTCGATTTTCCAAACCTCGCCTTTCGGTCCATGGCCGAATGCCGGCGGATCCATGATGATCGCGTCGTAGCGGTTTCCGCGCTTGATTTCCCGCTTCAGGAAAAGCATCGCGTCGTCGAGAATCCAACGGATCGGTTTGTCATTTAAATTGGAAAGCTCCTGATTTTTTCGCGCCCATGAAATCGCCATTTTGGATCCGTCCACATGCGTGACCTCGGCACCAGATTGTGCGCATGCCAAACTCGCGCCTCCGGTGTAACCGAAGAGATTCAAAACGTTTGGTGTTCGTTTTGATTTCTTGATTTTCTCCTTCATCCACTCCCAGTTCATCAGGTGCTCGGGGAAGAGTCCCGTATGTTTGAACGAGCTTGGTCGGATGTCAAATACAAGCCCGCCGAAATTGATATTCCAAGACTCGGGAACATCCTTTGATTTTTTCCACTGGACGTTTTTTCCTTCGCGCACGAAAAGAGCGTCCGCATCAGACCATTGTGCCGCAGGCAACAAGTGCGACCACAACGCTTGCGGATCAGGCCGCGACAGTACGAATTTTCCGTATCGTTCCAATTTTTTCCCGTTGCCTGAATCCAACAATTCGTAGTCAGGCTGGGGAAGAGTCTTTAACATCATGAAATTATTATAGAACAAAAATAGAGAATTATCAAGTTTTCAAAATAAAAAAGCCGGAACGATGTCCGGCTTCATAATTTAATAGTCGGGATTTTTCTTGGGCAGGTATGCCTCAAGCTCGAGCGCGTGAGTATTGAGATTAAACGTTCCCTCGAATGAACAAGGAATCATCTGTTCAATCGCAGGGTCTGCACAATATTTGCCCACGCCTTGGATCAGGAATACTTCCTTTGATCCATGGTCAGATTCTACTGATCGCACGGTACACTCGGACAAACGATGCTCGGGGCCGAATGCTAAATTCAGAACTTCCAGTCCGAGCATTGAATTGGTGAACCTGTTTAAGCTGCTGTAAAAAGATGTTTTGATTGAGATTCTTGTTTTTCCTATTTTGTATACTGTCATTGTACGGATGTTTCGGAAAAATATACACAATAAAATTTTATTTGTCAAATAACCGAATCTGGATTTACTTCGCGTGTGAATTCCCGAGGCATTTCGCGTACGATTTGCTGGATGCGGGAATTCTCGTCGTTCCAGAGTGTCGGCTCGATTTTCATGACGGCTTGAATAATCGAATTGTCGATGTCCCTTGATTTTTTCATCAGGATGTCAGGATCGTATTTCTTGAAAATCGTTTCCAAGTAAACGCTGGCATCCTTGGCGTCTGTTTTCTTGGCATCAAGCGAAATCTTCAAAAGTATTTTTTCAGGCGGATAGCCGAACTGGATTCTCGATTCAAGTTCGGACTTCATGAATCCGTGCAAGTCCTCGCGCTCGATGGCCTGCACCGCTTCGTGCGAATGCATTCTCGTCTGGACGATTGCGGCGCGCGAAATTTTCTCGAGGAACGAGACGATCGAGTACACGGCGTTTTCGCCGGACGTGTAGGAAGGCATCGAGAGCATCGAATCCATCGAAACGATGCAGCCCATGTCAGCCGACGGAATATACGGCAGCATGGCTTGGGTCGCAATCAGAATTCCAGATTCCTCTTGCCATGCAGAGATGGTTTTTGAAACCGCTGCCGGAGTCGCTGCATTATCGCCGTCGATTAAAAAGGTGCGCGCGGTCGGAAAGATTTTCTCGACTTCGGCGCGAATCGTTTCTGTTGTAATGCCGAACATCTTGAACCTGGATCCGTTGCAGTTCTTGCAGTAATCAAGCGCGATCGAAGAGGTGAGGCAATGATGGCACATATAAATTCGCTCGGCAGAGTTAGGCTTCTTGCGATGCAGGACGAGAGGCGTATCGCATACGGGGCATGACACCACCGTTCCGCAGTCTACGCAGGTTGTCATGGGTGCAATGCCTTTTCGCTGCGACAAGAGCATTATGTTCGCATTGTCTTTTATTCCTGCCGTGAGCATGGCGCACGCATCAATGCCCAAGATGTCAGACTTGATGGGAGAAATTCGTACGGTGTCCGGCCGTTCGTCAGGCTTCATGTCCGTCACGCGGAAATTTTCCGGTTTCGCAATATGCCAGGTATTTCTGTTTTCTATTATTTCCCGCTTGTTAATGCGGGTGCGAATTCCGATATCCAAAAGCGTGTCGGCATAGATCACGCGTGCGCGACATGCTAACGCGAACTGTTCGAGGAACAGCCGCATGTCGAAATTCGGCTTGAAGTCGTATCGATAATTATGCGAGCTTGACTGCTCGACGATGAATGACGCCCAGTCGTTGCGCAAGACAGACGAATAAGGCGGCGTCGCGATGACAACGATCGGCGTCTCGCGTTCGAAAACGTTTTTGATGTTCGACTCTAATTTTTTCTTGGAAACCTTTCCGTGAAGGGCGAATATTCTGTCGTCAATTCCAAGTTTCAGCTCGGCGAACAAGGTCTCGGCCTGAATGACCGTCGGTGCGATGACCATGGTCGAGGAGTTGCGCGCCATGTTTTCCCGGATCATCGTCTTGTAAATCGAAATGCGCTCGCGGTAGGGAGCTTGAATTGATTGGATATCAGCGTTGCGGGCGCCCTCTCGAGCTTCGGGGAGGGGTGGGGTGGGGTTTGACAAGTACTTTTCAAAAAGCGGCTTAGGAACCATTGTCTCCAAAATGGCTCCGGCAGGCTGTCCGAAAAACCGCGCAGTTTTTTGCGCCGATGCGAATATGCAGTATGGCAATCCGTCAGCGTGGATCTCTAAAATATTTTTCAAGGAGTACGATTCATTCTTGATCGACTGCTTCAAGTCGCGGACTTCGTTTTCGTCAATCACGATTGCCTTGATTTTTCTTCCGCCGAAGGGAACCGTTACCATCGTACCGAGCCCCACCTGCTTCGCGGAAAAATACGACAGCTCGTCGCGGGGGATGCCTTTGGCGATGGGGATGACGGTCAGGATCTTCATGATTTTTGCAGTATAGCATAGTGCCAAGAATACTTGACCTTACAGATTAACAATGTTATTGTGTTTAAAATTTAAAAACAAGCATCGTGAAAATAATAAAAGAAATTAATAACATTGCATTTACAAGAGAAAAACTTGAAAAGTTTGATTTTATTCAGTACGCTGCTGAAATTTATATCAAAGGTACTGATAATCTTGAAGCAAAAAATCTTTACGTTGTAGTATTTGACGAAAAAGGTTCTGAACTCATCCCCGAGGTTCTACTTAAAAACGGATACCGGGCAGTAGATTCGCGGTATGTCGCGTGCTTGGGTGAAGAGGGATTTAGCGAAGAAACCGTCGTTGTCTCAATAGAAGAAGATATCTATTCGCATCTTGCGTTTCTTGTTTACCAAGGAAGTCGCATTCTCGTGGCTATTACCTCAAGAAAAGATAATAATTGGTCTCAAATATTCAAGAGAGAGCGAGTGGACGAATGGGAAGGCTGCTACTTCTTGGTAGAAAGAATATGAATTATGCGAGCAGGGGCAACACCCTGCTTTTTACTTTGAAATTTTCAATTTCTTGACTTTTCTTTTTAAAATTAGTATTAAGTTAATTAAATCAAAACTTAACATATGAAAAAAGAAGAAAGCCTATTGGATACCATAGCTCAACGATGCATTGATTTCGACAAGAAAAAATCGAAGGAGAAAAGAGAGGTTCCTGAGAAAAGGAAGCTTACAAATTTGAAAATAAGAGAACTTCTAGGCAGGATCAAGCCGGTTGTTACGCATAAGAAAGTCACCAAAGAAATAGTCTTGCCAGAAGATCTTCTTTCAGATCCGCGAAAAGCGTCATTTATTTGGGACATTGAAAAGGGGCAACAAAGAACTGATCTTGTGATATTGGCGAAAATAACAACCTATCATGAGTCAGGGCAGGCTTCGTATTTTAAACCAGACCTTGCCGAAATCCTTGAACAAATCCCCGAAGAATATTTCAAGGGATGCATTGCATTCGAAGTTGGAAAGCATCAGCAAAGCGATTGGTACTATGACCATATGGCTACAACGATTCTCTATACGAAGAAGAAGTGATTTAAAGTAAGGCAGGATTTATTCCTGCTTTTTTATGCTACAGTTTTTCCATGAAAGATCAGAGTACTCTTGAAAAAGGATTAATCCGCCTCGAAAAGTTCATAGCTCAAGAAGGACTTTGTTCGCGCCGGGAAGGCAAGCAGCTGATTTTGGACGGCAAGATTTCCGTAAATGGAAAAATAGTTAGAGAGACTGGCTTTGGTGTTGATCCAAAAACTGACAAGGTTGCCATTGTTGGCAAGATTGAAAAGAAGACGACCGTGGTTTTGTACAAGCCGCGCGGAATCGAGACAAGCAAGACAAGCGAGGACTCGGTTGATATCCATGACGAATTTCCGGCGCTGGCAACGCTTTCGCCGGTCGGCCGCCTCGACAAGGATTCCGAAGGCCTGATCCTCCTTACGAATGACGGGTTGGTTACCCGCGCGATCACAGGTGAAAACTCCGAAGTCGAAAAGGAATATATTGTCACGACGCGTGAACCCGTGACGGATGAAGCAATTGAAAAGATGGCAAAAGGAATTGTTCTTGACGGCAAGAAGACATTGCCCGCAAAAACGAAACGATTGAATGATACGGTATTCTCGATCATCTTGCGCGAAGGGCGCAAGCACCAGATCCGCAGAATGGCTGACGCGTGTCGGTTGACGATCGAAGAGTTGAAGCGCATCCGCATCGGCAGCATCAAGGTTGGAAATATGAAAAGCGGGGACGTGAGGGAGCTGAGCGAAAAAGAAGTTAATGCTTTCAAAAGTTGATTTTAATATCAAACTGCTTCATTATGTTTTTAAACTTCTTCAAACGAAAAAATAATTCAATGAGAAAACAAATTCAAAAAACACTTCCAAAAAGCGCTTGGGATTCCGTCGGCATTAATGAGACGAACGAAGAACTCGTAGAGATTTTTCCTACGGAAAAAATAATCCTCATGCCGATCGAGCTCTTCCCGGGAATTACAACGTCGTTTATGGTCAGAAAGTCTGTCTTTGGCAAGATTCATCAAGCGGCGGCGTTGCTGCCCGAAGGAATAGCATTAGTTGTTATAGAGGGATATCGTTCAATGTCGAAACAAAAAATGTGCTGGGAGCGGAAATGGAATATCGTAAAGTCGGAACATCCGGATTGGAATGATGACAAGATTGACATAGAAGTTCGGCAGGTTGTCGCGCGTCCCGTCGGAATTTCGAATCATGTTTGCGGAGGTGCGGTTGACGTCATGCTTGCGAAAACCAATGGAGAATTGCTGGATTTCGGAACGCAGTATGCGGCTGCCACTGAAGCAGAGCGTCCCAAGGCTCCAATGTTTGCAAAAGGTCTGACGGATGTTCAAATCAAAAATCGGACACTTCTTCGCGAAGCGATGGAATCAGTCGGATTTGTTTGGTATCCGGGCGAATGGTGGCATTACTGCTACGGCGACCGGATGTGGGCAGTGTATTCTTGGAGAAAAGAAAGCTTCTACGGGCCGATTGAAATGTAAAACAAGCCGCTTGGAAAGGGCGGTTTTTTATTTTGAAATCAGCCTTGATCTTTTTTAAATTTCATGATACTTTGACTTTCGAAACAAAACATTAAAAATGAAAAATATATTAGTAAAGATTTCAGGGGAACTCTTGGGCACGAAACAAGAAAACGGCCAACAGTTGTTTAATTACGATAACGTGCTCGGCATTGCCAAGCTTATCCTAGGCTTGAAAGAAAGGCTCGGCTGTCAGGTATATGTCGTCGTGGGTGGCGGCAATATCGTACGCGGCCGCGAACTTGAGCAATTCAAATTCGAGGACGGTGAAGCGGACCACATCGGAATGGCTTCAACGCTTCTGAACGCCCTCATGCTGAAAAAAATGCTATGTCGGATCGGTCAAAAGGCTCATGTCATGACCCCGACAGGGTATCCTTCGCTTGAGCTTCATCCCTATGAAGCGGGCAAAGCAAAATGGTGGACCGGTAAAGGTCATATCATTATTTTTGGCGGAGGTACCGGCCGTTGCGGATTCACAACCGATATGGCTGCCGTAAGCTATGCGTATGAGGTTGGAGTAAAATTCGTCGTCAAAGTTACGGAAGTCGGAGGCCTGTTTACGGCAGATCCGAAAAAAGATCCTCAGGCAACGATCATTCCACACATCGGCTACCAGGAGGTTCTCGACAAGCAATATGAGGTGATGGATCTGGAAGCGTTCGCGTTTGCAAAACGCAATTCTATTTCCATTAAAATCATGAAACTCGAAGATCTCGAGCAGCCTGATCTTGCCGATACTTCATTCGGAAGCCTCATCGGAGGCTAACTCAAGGCGATCCACCAGGGTCGCTTTTTTCATGCTAAAATTCATTCGTGAAAAAGTTTCTCTTCAAACATATTTTTTATCCGTGGGCGCGGATCTACTGGAAAGTTTTTCGCCCTCATACGCGAGGCGCGCGAGGGCTTCTTATTCGAGACAATCACATACTCTTGGTCAAACATGCGATGCGCGATTACTGGTCGCTTCCCGGCGGAGGGATTAAGAAATCTGAAAACACATTTGACGGCCTTCTTCGCGAACTGTGGGAGGAATTGCGCATCCCGCCGCAATGGATTACGCATCATGAAAAACTTGGCGTCTATTTTAATCAGCGGGAAGGCAAGACGGACGCAGTAGAAATTTTAATTCTCATATGTACGGACTCACAATTCGTGCGAGGATATGAACTTGACGATGCAAAATGGTTTCATCTTGGTTTGCTTCCGTTCGATACGAGCCCTGCAACTATGCGCAGGATCAGGGAATATGAGTCTGGAACTCGTGATATTGAGAGAGTTTGGTAATTCTGTCAGTTTGGTATACTCGTTTCTATGCGAAATACATACTGCACAGTCGACCTCGGCGCGATCCAAAACAATTTGGGCGTCATTCGGTCTGCATGCAATCCGGCTACGAAAGTTTGCGCAGTCATCAAAGCCAATGCCTACGGGCACGGGCTTGTTCCTGTTGCCAAACGACTGCAAGAATGCGGAACGGACTATTTGGCAGTAGCCATTGCAAACGAAGGTGTCAGATTGCGCGAGGCCGGGGTTACGATCCCTATTCTTGTCATGGCGGGAGTGGATAATGATGACATTGAAATATGCATTAATCATGACTTGACCGTCACCGCGTCATCGCTTGATAAATTGACAAGAATCGCGACTATTGCCGAAGTTCAGAAAAAAATTCCAACAGTGCATTTGAAAATCGATACGGGCATGGGACGCATCGGCGTGCACTGGGAGCGGTTCCATGCGCTGATTGATTATGCAAAGCAGCTTGTGAATGAATCCAAAATTATGTGCGAAGGAATCTATACCCACTTCTCCGATTCGCTCGATTCTGATTATACAAGAATTCAGTTCGATCGTTTTTTGAACGTTATTGATTACGCGAAATCTATTGGCTTAACCATTCCAATCAGGCATACATGCAGCTCGCGTTCAATTTTCATGTATCCGCAATTTCATTTGGACATGGTGCGCCCCGGAATCGCGCTCTACGGAATCGAGCCTGAAACCGAGTTTGATATTTTGCCGGCGAGTATGCGCCCGTCGCTCCAGTGGAAAACAAAAGTTGTTTATTTCAAGGTGGTTTCAAATGACGAACCGGTCGGCTATGGCAGGTCATGGAAGCCCGGGGATGATTACGCGCGCATCATTTCGATTCCCGTCGGATACGCCGATGGGTTTCCTCGCAGGCTTTCCAATTTAGGCGAAGTCATTGTGCGCGGAGAACGATACGGCGTTGCCGGCCGCGTTTGCATGGATCAAGTCATGGTTTCGCTTGGAAACTCAGGTACGGCCTATTTGGATGACGAGGTGATCCTTATCGGAACGGATGGCGACTGTGCCATCACGGCAAAAATGATTGCCGAGAAAATCGGCACGGCTCCGCACGAAATCACCACATGCATCTCGGACCGCGTGCCGAGGATTTATATCCAATAATATGCCAAGAATCTTTTCAAGCGAATTTGCGCATAATTATGAAACCTATTCGTTCGGCTATGCGGTTTATGCCGAAAGATTTCCGGATGAATTCTTGGATCCGATTTATTCCCAAGGTTTTTTGCCGTATTCAGGACCGTTTGCAAAACACGATAAGCGGCTCTTTTATATGGCTCGCAGCCTGCGCGTTGCGATTTCGAACATGAGCCTTTCGAGTGAAAACAGAAGGGTTTATAAAAAGTTCCAAGAATCATTTTCCGTTACTGAGGTCTCGACGGGCGAATATGTTCAAGATGAAGACAAAGTTCGCTTCGCTCTTGAATATTTCAAAGCCAAGCATGGCGAGCATGTCATGCCACGCGCGCGATTCGATCTCGTTACAAGCATGTTTCCTGAGTCCGTGATTCTTGAATACCGTGATATCGGAAATGTTTTGCGGGCATGTGTCTTGGAAATCAAGATGAAAAACGCAGTTCATTTTTGGTTCAGCTGGTATGATCTTGGTCCTGCATTTTCATCGCTCGGAATGTGGCTTCTGGTTGACCGGATGCTTGCTGTAAAAGAAAAAGGAAAAGAATATTTTTATATCGGAACTGGCTATGATGAAAAATCGCGCTATAAAACAAATCTGTCTGGTCTCGAATATTGGGATGGATCTGAATGGATTGCTGATACAAGTCAATTAATCGCGTTAATGAAAGCTGATCCCGAACGAACAATTGGGATTTCAGATCAATGGAAACAACTATGATTCTTCAAGAAAACAAAACCAAAAGCATCGAACTGCAGAATATTTTTAAGGATCTCATTTCCAAATACGAGATGAGCTTTGCTGTTGTTGATTTAAATTCCGATAAGCCTGAAATTTTTGGTTACAACTTGGATCATTTTATTTATCCAGCCAGCATGTATAAAGTATTTATTGGAGCTGAAGTCTTAAGAAGAATCGAAGTTGGTGATTTTAATATTAACCAGAAAATTGCTGTAAAATCACCAAATGACGTGGATAAAGATGCGAGGATTTTTCCTGGCGATACAAGAAAACTTTTGAATGCCGGCGATCTTGTTGCGATTGATTACTTGCTCGACTTGATGCTGACACGATCTGATAATACCGCGTCGAATTGTCTGATTGATTTGGTTGGTCGGGAATCAATCACCCAAAATATCATTTATAAAAACGGCTGGCAGGGAAGCGAGGTTACTCGAAAATTCTTGGACCGAATCAAGGAAGATAAGCCTTATCAGTTTTCAAGCACGACAATGTCATGTGCGAGGCATTTTGCGGAATTCTTTTATCTTGTCGAGAATGGAAAGCTGGAAAGTGAATTTGTTTCAAGAAAGCTGAAGGATTATATGCTGCGATGGAGTAAAGAAGGAAGGAAAGGATTGTCTCTTAAAGAATACGCATTGTATTATCGCAAAGGAGGTTATTTAGAAAATAACTTATATCTTCCCCTGTATCCCGAGTATTACCATAAAAATGGATTTGCGTTCGATATGGCGGTGCGCGGAATTTTTGCGCTTGTAAAAAATATTATCAAGAAGGGTTGGGCGTTCATTCGATGGTCAAATGACGCAGGAGTCGTTGTCGGAAAGAAGTCACATTATGTTGCTGTGATCATGACTGTTTCAAAAGTCTTAAATCCAAAGAAAATGTTTCCGACAGAAGATTTTGCAAAGAGACTTTACAATTATATGGAAAAATAAAAAAGCGCGAACATTATTCGCGCTTTGTCTTAGAGCTGAAAACCGAAGTAAAACGTATCGGCGTAGCCTTTATGATGGAGCCTTTTCAGATTTGCCTGATGTTTGATTTCCAACCCGGTCAACCGAGTTATATAAAACCCCATGCGCTTTTTATACGACATCATTTTCAGTCCTCGGTCCGTTTTAAAAATAAAGTGGCAGTGATGAAAATGATTATTGTATCTTAACAATCCTTCCAGATTTTCTAGTGTTTTGAAATCAATAGGTTTCACTCGAGAATCTTTCGCATCAAATGTTCCGAGATAGGTTGACAGCGTGTATTGCTGCGTGAATTCCCGCAGATCAAGCCCGACGTGATGGTATGGAATTGAAATGACTACTTGCTCTTCGTAAATCCACACTTTCTTGGTGATCAGATGCCAGAGCGTTGCGATGTTGCACCATCCCTTGAAGCAGAAATAATTGAGAATGTCGTTTAATTTTAAAAAGAGGTTCTTGAAGTAATGGAAATAATAATGTATTTGGTTCATGTGTTGTTGTTTTGCATACTTAATATCATTTTCAGGCATTTTTGTCAAAATTCTAATCCGTTCCATTTTATGCTAGAGTGCCGCTATCTATGGGATTCTTCTCGAAAAAACTTGGAATCGACTTGGGCACGGCAAATGTGCTGGTTTATGTGCCTGGAAAGGGAATTGTCATCAACGAGCCTTCCGTGGTGGCTATTTCAGAGCCTGATCACGAAATTTTGGCCATCGGCGACGATGCCAAGGCGATGCTCGGCAAGACGCCGGACTCGATCATTGCGTACCGCCCGATGCGCGATGGCGTGATTGCTGACTACCGCGTGACTGAAGCCATGCTTCGTTACTTCATGAAAAAGGCGCTCGGCGGAATGGGATGGATCAAGCCGGAAGTCATGATTTCAGTTCCTGCCGGCGTAACGTCAACCGAACGGCGAGCCGTAGTTGAAGCCGCGATGAAAGCCGGTGCAAAAATAGCGCATGTTGTGCGCGAGCCGATTGTTGCAGCCATCGGCGCGGGAATTCCGATCAACGAGCCGCACGGACACATGGTTGTCGACATCGGCGGAGGAACGACGGACGTTGCCGTGATTTCGCTCGGATCTATCCAAGCTTGTACTTCGGTAAAATGTGCCGGAAACAAAATCGACAGGGCGATTACTGATTACATCAAGAAGCATTACAACCTTGCGATTGGCGACCGTACTGCCGAGAAGATCAAGATCAAGATCGGTGCAGCCATTCCTCTCGATGAAGAGCTGGAACTGATTGTAAAGGGGCGCGATTACGTGACGGGTCTTCCGCGATCGGTGAAAATTTCTACGAACGAAATCGTGCGCGCGATTGATGATCAGCTGTTGAAAATTATCGATGCGATTAAGGAGGTTTTGCAAAATACGCTTCCTGAGCTCGCGTCTGACATTATTGATAACGGAATTGTCATGACTGGCGGATCATCCCAGCTTCGTGCATTGACAGAGCTCGTCTACCGCAAGACGGGAGTAAAGGCAGTTCTTGCCGAGGATTCGCTGTACTGCGTGGCGAAGGGGATCGGCATTGCACTCGATCATATGGATACTTATAACCGCGCGCTTCTTGCCAAGAAATAGATGAAATAAAAAACCTGCTTGCATGTGCAAAGCAGGTTTTGATTTATCTTTTCTCTTTGATTTCCCAAAGCTGCCGAACATCCGAGTTATTTTTATCTTCCGACCCGATATAACGCAATACTCTTTCTTCTTCATTAAAGAAGAGTTTGCTTCCGAAATCAAGCTCGAGAGGTTCGTGTTTGACCTCTTGCTTTTTATCCGAGAAATAAATGACGCCGATGCACTTAGGATCGCTGGAAAAATCATTTCTCTGAAGTTCTAATTTTGGTACTTCATCGAATAGGTCAACCTTTCCCAGAGATGATGAAAAATATGTTTCCAGCTTTTCGATCAGCATGTCCTCATCCTTTTTGCCGGAATAGACTGCTCTCCGCACTATAAAATCAGCACCTGCCAAAAATGAGCTGAAGTTCTTGTTTTTAAATATCTGCTCGCTTACCGTTATTCTTTCCATATATTTTATTTTGATTTTAAGTAAAATATCACAACTTGTCATATAAGTCAAGAGTTCCTAACAAGAGACGAATCTAAGAAAAACCACCCGACAAGGATGGATTGTAATTATTTGAACGGAACGCTTATTGGTATCCTTCAGGATAGATAAGGTAGTCAATGTCGACTATTTGTTTTAGTTGGCTCAGCATGGTGATTGCATATTCCAGCTCGTCAGGCCTTTCTATTCCTGCCAGATGTATTTTCCCCTTGATGGATTCCAGCGTTTCTTTTTCAGTATTCGTTAATTCGGGTATGTTGGGAAAGGGAAAGCCTTGGAACCCTTCTTTTCTTTTATCGACTGCTTTGTTGAATTCCTGTCCCGCTGAAACAAGTTTTTCATAAAGCTCTTTTTCTTCATCAGAAAGAACTTCCATGAGTTTTTCTCCGTTTGTCATAATCTTTATTTTTTAATTTGAAATGTCTTTACCTATAAAATTACATTTTTTAAACAAAAAGTCAAGAATCCTTCATTAATTCCCAAATCCTTCTAATTCAAATATACTATCTAAATGTTTCCCAAATCTCTCGAAAATCTCTCTCACGCTACGATTGTCACTGGCAACCGAACTTCCAACTTGGAACATGCCAAGGATTTTTTAATGGCGCAGGGAATCGAAGTCCAAGGAAATTCGGATGTGTTTGTGTATGACCAAGAATCCCTCGGCATCGATCCTGTTCGCGACGAAATCGTGCGTTTCGTATCGTCAAAAAAAGTAACGGAGTCCCGCGTAGTCATCTTGTCATTTGACCGCGCGACGACCGAAGCGCAAAATGCATTGCTTAAGTCGATCGAGGAGCCTCAAGTTGGGACATACTTTTTAATTCTTGTTCCCAATGCCGATTCGCTTCTGCCGACGATCCGGTCGCGCGCGCAGATGATTGCCGGCGATGCAATCGCAGGCATAACTCGTCTCGACGCAACTGATTTTTTGAAATCGAATCTGGCAGGACGATTCGCGCTCGTCGAGTCGTTCGTGAAAAACAAAAAAGACGAGGAGAACTTGTCGAAAAGCGAAGTGATTGCATTCTTGGATCATGTTGAGAAAAATCTTTGGGAGAAGGGGAATCGCGACGAGCAACTATTCGCTGACATCCGTAAAATGCGCGAATATGCGAATATCAGAGGTGCTTCGCACCGTGTCATCTTGGATTATATAGGAATGATTGCGCCGGTTTTGAGGTAACCTTGACTAATTATTAATAATATGATTAAATTAATTAAATTTATTTTAATCATCTAAACCTATTTATATGAACTATCTCGCAACTATTGAAATTCCAAAAGGATCAGGCCGTCGCATCCACAAAGGATATGAAGACCATATCAAAGGTCAATTTGTAGACTTTGGTCCGATCAGCGACAAGATCACGGCTAACGGAGGACTGATGCCATTGGCGTACGGATTCATTGAAAATACGCGCGGATCAGACGGCGTGCCTGACGAGGTAGACGTAATGGTTTTCTCGACAAAGGATTTGAAAACGGAAGACTCGCTTGAGGTTACTCCGTTTGCGATCATGGTTCGCGAAGACGGCGATCAGAAAATTCTTGCGCATGACGAAACGATGGAACTGAATTCTTGGGATGATGTTCCCGAGGATATAAAAAAGATTCTTATGGACTTCAATGGTTTCAAGTTTCCGATTGTCGAAGTCAAGAATGCTCATGATGCTATTGCATATGTTGAAAGCGTGAAAACAGCCTAGGCTGTTTTTTATTTGGCGCTTGCGAAATAATAGGTCAGGTGTATACTTCTGAAAAATACAATTATGGCAATCAAAGAATCACAAGATAAAATAGATTCAATTTTAAAGGAAAGGGGTTGGAAGTATTGGAGCCCTCTTTCGCAGCTTGCCCGGTTAACAGAGGAAACCGGCGAACTTGCGCGTGTCTATAACCATATTTACGGGGACAAGCCGAAAAAGCTTGAAGAACCCAAACAGTCGCTTTCTGCCGAAATGGGAGACATTCTCTATACGATTATTTGCATGGCAAACAACGAAGGTATTAACCTCGATGAGGCACTCGGAATTGCCGTTGCAAATGCTACAGGACGCGACAAGGATCGATGGAAAGAAGATTAGAGCCGCGCAAGCGGCTTTTTGTTTTGTCCAAAAAATGATATAGTGCACTCATATGGCATACAATTTTTCACTCGTAAAAAAGGAATTAGCAGACGTCGAAGAATGGCTCAAGAAGGAGTATTTGCAGATTTCGACGGGACGCGCGAATCCTGCGTTATTGGACTCGGTTTCTGTCGAATCATACGGAACATACAGCCCGATCAAGAATATTGCCTCTATCACGATTGAAGATGCGCGAACAATCCGCGTGTCTCCTTGGGACAAAGGAGTCATCAAGGATATCGAAACAGCCATTCGTGATTCAGGACTTCCATTGTCCGCAACGGCTGACGGAAATGGTCTCCGCATTTCAGTTCCGCAATTGACTGCCGAGAGCAAAATTCCAATCGTGAAATTGTGCAAGGAAAAATTGGAGGAATCGCGCATCACCGTTCGCGATATTCGCCGCATCTGCGAAAAAGATATTGAGGCTCGTGAAAAGGCGGCGGAATTCGGCGAGGATGACAAGTTCCGCGCAAAAGAAGACCTCCAGAAATTAGTTGAAGAAGCAAACGGAAAACTTGAAAATCTTTTCGATAAAAAAGAAGAAGACATTACGTCCGTGTAATAAACCATGTCCATTATTATTTTCATCATCATCCTAGGCGTTCTCGTATTTGTCCATGAACTTGGGCATTTTGCGATGGCGAAATTGTTCGGCATCCGCGTGGACGAGTTCGGCATGGGATTTCCTCCGCGCGCAGCGAGACTATTCAAGAATGGCGAGACCGAATACACGCTTAACTGGATTCCTTTTGGCGGATTCGTAAAAATCCACGGAGAGGATTCGCTGCATATCGACGATCCCGATTACCATCGATCACTTGTTTCAAAGCCGTGGTGGAAACAGATCATTGTTCTGATCGCGGGCGTTACGATGAACGTGATCCTGGCGTGGTTCTTGTTCTCGATTTCATTTATGATCGGCGCGCCGACAACAGCTTCGTCGGTTAATAATTCAGGAGACTTGAAAAATGCACAGCTGACCGTTGTCCAGATCGAACAAAAATCTCCCGCGGACGTAGCAGGATTAAAGGCTGGTGACCGCATCACGGGAGTATCGCGGCCTGACGCAATCCTGGCGAATCCGACAGCCGATGGTTTCGTTTCGTTCATCCAGTCGACAAAACCTGGCGATACTGATCAAATTCAAATTACTCGCAGCGGAAAAATAGAGACGATTTCGGTTACTCCAAATGCGACGACGGTTCCAGGAACGCAGGCGATCGGAGCGGGAATTGATTTGGTGGGGACGTATCGAACCGGATTTTTCAAGTCTATCGGTGACGGAATCAAGACAACGTATTATACGGCAGGGCAGACACTTCATTCATTTGGCCAGCTCATTTCCGGGAAATCCAGCATCAAGACGCTCACGGGCCCGGTAGGACTCGTCGGAGTTACGCGCGACGCGCAAAGGATCGGATTCGTATCGGTTCTCATGCTTGCTGCAGTCATCTCGATCAATTTGGCAATCATTAACCTGGTGCCGTTTCCGGCGCTCGACGGGGGACGCATTCTCTTTGCAATTATCGAGGCGATCATTCGCCGGCCGCTTCCGAAGAAATTCGTCGAGTGGACGAATACGATCGGATTTTTCCTGTTGATCGCACTGATGATTATCGTGACCGTGAAGGATGTGATTCATTTGTTTTAAATAAAAAACGCACCGAGGTGCGCTTTTGTTTTTTGCTGGCTATTTTTCGGATAGCTGTTTGTGCAGTTTGCTGTACTGAGTTATCGTGTCCTTACCAATGACTGAACAGATAAGAACGATACTGTCGCCTTTTTCGAGAGCTTCAGGAGTTTCGAAATGCTTCTGCCCTGCCCAGTAGCGATAGGCTGTCTGGTAAGTTTTTCCTGTCATAGGATCCATGAAGTTCCCATTGATCGTTTCTTTTCCCGTAATTACGACAGTGGTAATTGTCGGCTCAAAGATGTGGGGGCGCTTCCATTCCTGTTTTTCTTGCTTTTCAGCAGGTTTCGAGCAGCCGGAAGTGATGACTCCAACGCCAAAGGCAATGATTGAAAATAGCAAAAAGGTCTTTTTCATACTGTTTTGATTTTGTTTTAAGAAATAACTATCCCCGCTAATTTACTTATTTGAAGCAAAAAAGTCAAGTAATAAAAAACCGCCTTGTTGCCATGGCGGTTTTGAGATCGTTAATCCTGTGCGGTTTTGATTTCATTGATCAAATCAGTCGTTCTTTGGTCGTCGAGGAATACGAATTCTTTCAAGTAATAGGAAATATTCTTGTAAGTTTTTTCTCCTCCTTCTGGTTTGGTGAGGCGTTCGATAACGGAGTTGGGGAACCGTACTCCGAAGTAATTTTTTCCGGCATGAAGATATTCTGTCCGTGATGTCATGTTGAGTTTCGATATCGTTACATCAATTATGATATTAGCATCGTTGCGCCGGTCGACAAGAAAAGAATGCTGGTGAGTTCCTTGGTATGACTTTCTTTCCGTGTAGCCTATGATGCAGGTATCTACGAATCCGTAATAGTAATCCAGTTCGTTGTTAAATAAGCCTCGTGCGCCCATAGAATTCTCATGGCAGAGTCCGCGTTTTGCGTGCTTCCTTATGATCGTTCGGATTCCTTTCGGAATGAAGGCAACCTTGGATGCGGAATAATCTTCACCGAGTTCCTTGAAAAAACGAAGATAGTTCAGCAATTCCGGTACCGGATTCAAAGCAATATACCTTTCCAAGGTTTCGATTGTTTTCTCAGTTTCCCAGTCTGTCTTTTCAAGCTCGCTGATGTTTTTGAGTGTTTCGGTCATGTTATTTGATTTTGATTTCGAATTAATATAGAATACTAATCATGAAAAGTCAAGATCTCAAAAAACTTGATCTGCCTGCCGCTCCGGGCGTTTACTTCTGGAAAAAAGGCGGGGAAATTCTGTATATCGGCAAGGCGACGAATCTGCGCGACCGCGTGCGGAGCTATTTTGCCAATGACCTGATCGATACGCGTGGGCCCAATATCTTGGACATGGTAACGCAAACAGAGACGGTTGAATACGAGGAAACGCCCTCGGTGATCGAGGCATTGATTTTGGAATCAAATCTGATCAAGAAATACCAGCCGAAATACAACGTCAAAGAAAAAGACGACAAGAGCTTCTATCAAGTCATCGTCACGGACGAACCATGGCCGCGAGTCATCTTGGTCCGTACGCGCGATCTCAAGATCATGGAAATCACCGGAAAACTGTCACGGATTAAATTTGAAGGCAAGATTAAATATTGCTTTGGCCCCTTTCCTCACGGGACAAGCTTGCGCGATGCGCTCAAAATCATCCGCAAGATTTTTCCGTTCCGCGATTATCGCGCCGACAATCCGGAAAACGAGCGTTTTTACAAGCAGCTAGGTTTGTCGCCTGATACGTCAAATGCAGAAGCCAGGAAAGAATACTTGAAAAATATCAACAACATCCGCTTATTTTTTGAAGGGAAGAAAGGAAAAATTCTCAAGGAACTCGAACGGGACATGAATGCTCATGCAAAGGCTTTGGAATTTGAGCAAGCTGAATTCTCGAAGAGAAAAATGTTCGCGCTCAAGCACATCAATGACGTTGCCCTTATCAAGGACGAGGCGCTCGAGGATCGCATGCATTCGGGGAAGGTGGATTTCAGGATCGAGTCCTACGACATCGCACATCTGTCCGGACGCAACACGGTCGGCGTGATGACGGTTGTAACAAATGGCGCTGTCGATAAATCGCAATACCGAAAATTCAAGATTAAATCTCTTGGGAAGAATGCCGTAGACGATTACGCAAGCCTTCAGGAAATTTTGACCAGGCGGTTCAATCATCCTGAATGGAAGCAGCCGAGTTTGATTGTGATGGATGGCGGGATCGGACAGTACAATGCCGCAGCTGAAACCTTGATGAAATTGCAGATTGCCATTCCGCTTGTCTCCGTCATCAAGGACGAGCGACATCGCCCGAAAGCATTCCATGGAAATGAGGAGCTGGTTAAGAAATACAAGAAGGACATTCTGCTTGCTAACAGCGAATCACACAGATTTGCGATCACGTTCCACAAGAATTTGAGAGGAAAGGATTTTCTTGCCGCCACACCAAAAAACAAGCGCTAAAGCGCTTGTTTTTTGGTGTGGCGGTGAAATTACTGATTCTTGACTGATGCATTCGTTACGATTTTCCAATCATGAAGCGTCTTAACGATTGATTTCGCGTTGTTGTAAGCGGCCTTCAAGTCGTCGTTTGCAATCTTGATGTCGGCTCGCGCGCTGTCGATGGCAGCGTTGTTCGATGCTGCTACGCCGGCGTTTCCGTTATCAGGCTGCAAGTTTGCGGTCAAGCTGATCGCAGCGTTTGCCTTGGCGTTTGCGTCGGCAACCTTTGCATTCATGTCCGCGAGCGTTGCGTTCAGGCTTGCCACGTCATGGTTCTGCGATGAAGCCGTTGAAATATTGGCAGAGAGCTTTGCTGAAAGCGTTGCAAATGAAGATCCGATGGTCAGCGCCCGGTCGGCTGCGGCCGCGATGCGCGCCTTAGGCTCGACGAGCATGAAGATGCGGTATGCGTTCGTAATCGACTGCATGTCCGCCTTGATCGTCGCAGCATCCGTGTCGGCGTTAATCTTGGCTTTCAGGTTTGTTAGCGCGTCAATCTGGGCTTGAATTGCTGCTGTCAGGCTTGCCTTGTCGGTGCCTGAAACCTTGACCATGGCATTGATGCGGGATGAAAGATCAGTCAGGCTTTTGAGACGCAGATCGATTTTGTCATCTCCTCGGTTCTGTTTATCATCCATTCGGTTTTGCATTCGGTCATTCGGCTTGTCGCCGCGTCCGCCCTGCATATTAGCATCCGCATGGATTTCGCCGTTCGCATAAGGCATTCCGGCTGAACCGTTTGCAGTCACGTTAAGTTCCGCAAATGCCGGAACAGCCGCAATGGCGAATGTCGCCGCCGCAATGGCAATCTGAAGTCCAATAGTTTTTTTGTTTTTGATCATAGTGGTTTGAAAATTAATCTTGTAATTTCATTGCAGTATTACTGTGTTGTCGTGCCGGCTGCGTTCGTATCAGACTGCATGCCGTTCATCTGGCTGCCAATTGACCCCATGTCCGAATCGACAGATGTCGTGGACGTTACGGATGTTCCTTGGTCCGTTTGCGTCGTACCTGTTGCATATGTGTCCGAAGGAGCATTTGTCTTATGCGCTCCGACAGCCAGAATAATGACTGCGATGACGACGATTACCACGACGATAGCGAGAATCGTCTTTGCTGTGTTTGACATACGTTTCTAAAAACAAGTTAAATTGCGTAATAGTTCGACGAGAAAAGCCTTGGGTTCCTGCATCCTTTTCTCTCCTTTTATTATACCACTAACGAATAGTGAAAAAGGTATTCTTGGGGATATTCATATTTCTGCGCATTCGTGCTAATGTCAGTGAGAGTTCATCCATTTCTTCTTTAAAAACAAAAAACATGAAAACTTCATTACTCAAGAGCGCGAAGCTGCTGCTTCTGCTCGCTTTCTTTTCGACGTGCGCTATGGCGCAGGATAACTGGCTCGATACGACCTTTGCAACCGGCGGAAGGTTTAAGCAGGATTCAATTTATACGTACTGCACTCTGACTCAGTCTGACGGAAAAATTCTCCTCGGCGGGGCAGGCTGGTACAAGAATTATTTCGCAGTGATGCGTTTGAATCAAGAAGGGACAATCGACAGTTTGTTTGAAACAAGAGGATACGCGATTGATCAGACGATTCTGGGCTTCCCGACTTCATCCTGGGCAAGGATCGTTTCAATGGTACAGCAATCCGACGGCAAGATACTCGCAGCGGGAATGCTTGGCGGAACGGACGTCATCATGGAGCCCGTTGCGGCTGCTACGGTGCTGATGCGTTACAACATTGATGGTTCCATTGATACTGCGTTTGGCGATAACGGATATGTCATCGTGCATCACGATAATCTATGGAGAGGCAAAACGGCCTCGGTCGTGATTGATACGGCGGGAAAAATATTCCTCGCCAATCTTCATCAAGATGACTTCGGTTCGCCGTATTACATCAGATCTCGCACACGGATCGCTTGCTATGACACTTTGGGGCAATTGGATACGACGTACGGCGTTCACGGGACAGTATTCGTGCCAAGCAGTTCGCTTGCGTTCGTGACGTCCTGTGCGATCCAGCATGACGGCAAGATGCTCCTCGGAGGTTCGGATTCATCGAATGCGAATTTTTTTATTGCTCGCTACTTGTCTGTAGGCTCTCTTGATTCGTCGTTTGGCACCTATGGGATTGCAAGTACGAATTGCGGTCCTGATACGGGCACGTTCAGTCAGCTCCTTGTTTTGAATGACGGATCTATTCTTGCCGTCAAGATTCCAACTCCATTTCTTGACCATCTTTCATTTTCCAAGTTCGTGCGGTTCACATCTGCAGGGCATCTTGATCCCGCATTCGGACAATCGGGCTGCGGCGGGTTGGTAACATCTGTACAAGGGATTGCGATCAATGACGGAGCAAGTTACATGGCCGAGTATACTGACGGCAAGCTTCTTGTCGGGCAAAACGGATCAATTGATAGCAGTCAGTATGTTTCGCATTATTACGTGGTGCCCATCTTGATGTTTACTCGTTATCTGCAAAATGGATCGGTTGACAGTTCGTTTGGCAAAAATGGAATTGTTACGTCGTCTCTGGAGGCTCATACTCAATATGAACAAATCATAAGAGGAATATTTCTCTTGCCTGACGGGCGCTTTACAGCATCTACGGAATATAAAACGATGCGTTACCTCGATTCTGCGACAGCTACCGGCATTCTCGGCATGAACGAGTTTCATATTCTCATTTATCCCAATCCGGCGACGGACCGAGTATTCATTGATCCGTCGGTTCATGATTTTTCGATTTCAGTTTCAGACATGGCGGGAAGGGAATATCATGTACAAGAAGACAGAGGGAAGCTAGATGTCTCAGCTCTGTCGGAAGGCGTTTACTTGATACGGATTCAGAATAAAGACGGAGTTTACCTCAGGAAGTTTTTAAAAATCCAATGATTAATACTTTCAAGACCTCGCTGTTCGCGGGGTCTTTTTATATGCCATTTTTTAGAATAGTCTTATTTTTAAAGGCAAAATGACGTGCAAAGACAGGTCTTGAC
The DNA here is from genome assembly GCA_028286885.1 of Patescibacteria group bacterium. Taxonomy (GTDB): domain Bacteria; phylum Patescibacteriota; class Minisyncoccia; order Phycocordibacterales; family UBA1006; genus CAIXMG01. Next base: position 436 of record JAQBQS010000008.1, on the reverse strand, counting down.
TATTTTTATTATATGTGATAAGCTAGTGTCAAAGGGAATTGCCAAACCCTGTATTAAAAAGAGGCATCTTCAAAAACATAATAATGAAAAAGAAAATCAACACGTTTCTGGCTCTTATTTTCAAGAGTCCGAAGTTTTTCAAACTGATCAAGGCTCTGAAGCTTCTCAAGTTCGCCAAGCCGGCCATCACGATCGTATCGATTGTGATCTCAATCGGAGCGTACTCGATCGCTTACAATCCATGGATCGGCGTCGGACTGGTAGGACTCCTCTTCGTTCATGAAATGGGCCATGTCTTTGCCATGAATAGGGCCTAAGTCGCATCTCGTGTTGGTCACCAGAGACAAAATTACTTGCTAATGCAAGCGATCTTGTCTCTTTTGACCAATCCTATACTCTGGATATAGTTTTTCTCGACCTGAGAAAAATTTTTCGC